>CACIGF010000004.1 GCA_902586195.1 uncultured beta proteobacterium
AATAAAAAGAAAATTTCTTTTTAATATCTTACAACCAAAAAAGGTCAAAAATGGCAGATTCGTACCTATTTACTTCTGAATCAGTTTCAGAAGGACATCCAGACAAGGTGTCTGATCAAATCTCGAACAAGCTCCGAACGCAAGAGTCGCAGCCGAAACATTATGTAACACTGGGCTAGTTTTGCTCGCTGGCGAAATCACCACCACAGCGGATGTTGATTATATTCGTATTACCAGAAATACACTCAAGAAAATTGGATATGACAATACCGATTTTGGAATTGACTACAAAGGTACATCTGTTTTGGTAGCATATGATAAACAGAGTGGTGATATTGCGCAAGGCGTTGACAAAAATACTACTGAGGCTTCCGCTGATCAAGGTGCTGGTGATCAAGGTTTAATGTTTGGATATGCTTGTAGCGAAACTAAAAATTTAATGCCAATTGCTATAGATACAGCTCACCAACTTGTCTTAAGGCAAGCGTATTTAAGAAAAGCCAACAAAGTAGACTGGTTGAGACCAGATGCGAAATCACAAGTAACAATTAAATATGATGATGGAGCTCCTGTAGCAATTGATACGGTTGTGTTGTCAACCCAGCATGCACCAGAGGTTGAACAAAATATGTTAGAGGAGTATGTAATCGAGGAGGTAATTAAACCTTGCTTACCGAAACATCTGTCAACAGAAAACATAACTTATCTGGTTAACCCTACTGGAAGATTCGTTACAGGAGGACCGCAAGGTGACTGCGGCCTTACCGGCCGCAAAATAATTGTTGACACATATGGTGGAGCGGCGCCACACGGAGGTGGAGCATTTTCAGGTAAGGACCCATCTAAAGTTGATAGGTCGGCGGCATATGCTGCTAGATACGTTGCAAAAAATATCGTTAGCGCTGGGCTATCAGAGAGGTGTTTAGTCCAACTAAGTTATGCAATCGGAGTAGCAAATCCCACTTCTATACACGTTACCACCATGGGTACCGGAGTAGTTTCGGATTCATTAATTGAGGACGCAGTAAGAAAAATTTTTGATTTACGTCCTAGAGGAATTATTAACATGCTAGATTTACTGAAACCCATTTATGGCAAGACAGCGGCATATGGGCACTTTGGGAGAGAAGAACAAGGGTTTAATTGGGAATTGACTGACAAACAAGAAAAATTGAAAGAATTTTGTCTTTAACTTATTAAAGAATTATTGAGATATTCCGAACCCTGAACAGTTCGAAAATTATTTTTGTTCAACGTTTACAATAAGGCCGTTTAGCGGTATAATTTTGGGTTGACTAAGGAGCGTTGCGAGATGAAACTCCCAGGCTTAGTCAAATCTATAAGAATAACGGCGCTCATCTTCATTTAGGAGGTGTTATATGAGTGCTGTTTTAAATAGCGATAACAAAAGCGACTACGTTATAGCAGATTTATCCCTAGCTAATTGGGGAAGGAAAGAAATTGGCATAGCAGAAACTGAGATGCCTGGCTTAATGGCAATACGCAGAGAGTTTTCGGCCAGCAAACCTCTTGCAGGTGCCCGAATTTCTGGGTCCCTACACATGACTATTCAAACTGCTGTTCTTATCGAAACATTGACAGATTTAGGGGCTGAAGTTAGATGGGCCTCTTGTAATGTTTTTTCAACTCAGGACCATGCTGCAGCGGCTATAGCGGAAACCGGAGTTCCAGTATTCGCAAAAAAGGGAGAATCACTGACGGAATATTGGACTTATACGCATAAAATATTCGAGTGGGACAACGATCAGACTAGCAACATGATTCTTGATGATGGCGGAGACGCGACCATGTTACTACATTTAGGCTCAAAAGCTTCAAAGGATATTGCTGTTCTTTCAAGCCCTGGCAACGAAGAAGAAGAGGCTTTGTTTGAATCTATAAAGAAAAAATTAGAAGTTGACCCAGAATTCTATGACAGAAATTTAAAGACTGTGATTGGTGTAACAGAGGAGACAACCACGGGTGTTTTGCGGCTAAATGAAATGTCTGCTGAAGGAAATCTTGCCTTCAAAGCCATAAACGTTAATGATTCAGTAACTAAAAGCAAATTTGATAACCTATACGGCTGTAGGGAATCACTTGTAGACGGTATCAAGAGGGCAACTGACGTCATGATTGCGGGTAAAATCGCGGTTGTTTGCGGTTATGGTGATGTTGGAAAGGGTTCCGCACAAGCGCTGAAAGCTCTCTCCGCACAAGTTTGGGTTACTGAGGTTGACCCCATTTGTGCGCTTCAAGCAGCTATGGAGGGCTACAAGGTTGTAACTATGGAATATGCTTCTGATAAAGCTGACATTTTTGTTACAGCAACGGGAAACAAATCGGTAATCAACAGGAAACACATCGAAGCGATGAAAAATGAAGCTATCGTTTGTAATATTGGCCATTTTGACAATGAGATCGACGTTAGTGATTTAGAAGATTTAAAGTGGGAAGAAATCAAGCCCCAAGTAGATCATGTCATCTTTCCAGATGGTAAAAAAGTAATATTATTAGCTAAAGGTAGACTTGTTAACCTGGGTTGTGCAACAGGACATCCTAGTTATGTAATGAGTTCTTCTTTTGCTAATCAGGTCTTGGCTCAAATAGAGCTATTTTGTAATCCAAACAGGTATGCTTCAGGCAAAGTTTACGTTTTACCTAAGCATTTGGATGAAAAAGTTGCTCGTTTGCATTTAGAATCCATTGGGGCGGAGCTTACTGAGCTATCCCAGGATCAGGCTGCTTACATTGGAGTAGAAGTTTCTGGTCCATACAAGGCTGAGACTTACAGATATTAATGTTGGAATTAAGCGTGGAGTTCTTTCCTCCAAAAACGGGGGAAGGAACATCTAGGTTTAACAAGGCAGCGGACGAACTTGTTCCTCTTGGCTTCGGGTTTGCGTCTGTTACTTATGGCGCGGGAGGTTCCACTAGGGAAGGTACGCTAACCGCTGCAAGGGAATTAAAAAAAAGGTTCAAAGAAGGCGTGCCACATGTTTCATGCTACGGATCTGACGAGAGATCAATTCACGAACTGCTAAAAACTTACTTAAATGATGGTTTTTCTAGATTGGTAGTCCTGCGAGGAGATCTACCATCAGGATACGGTGGCCAGGGGGAGTTTAAAAATGCTGTTGATCTAGTCCGCTTTGTCAGAAGAGAGTTTGGGGATCGATTTAAAATAGAGGTTGCTGCATATCCTGAAAAGCATCCTCAATCCGTTAGTTTCGAACAAGATATTGACTATTTTGTTGAAAAAGTTAACGCTGGAGCAGACGGAGCAATAACTCAGTATTTTTATAATTCGGACGCTTATTTTGCATTCGTTGACGAAGTTCAGTCGCGTGGAGTAAGTGTTCCAATTGTTCCAGGTATTATGCCCATCACTAACTTTAGCCAACTCGCCAGGTTTTCCGACTCTTGTGGGTCTGAGATTCCGAAGTGGATAAAGCATCGCTTATCTGATTTTGGTGACGATAGAGTAAAAATTTATAATTTCGGAATAACCGTGGTAACCAGATTGTGTGAAGACTTAATAAAAGCTGGGTGTCCAGGTTTGCATTTTTATTCAATGAATCAATCTAAACCAATAATCGATATTTTATCTGGGGTTGAGTTCGCTACAGATGGATAAAATTATTGTTAGCCTAAGCTTATTTTTTTTTTTAAACCTTACTACAATACAGACTAGTAACTCATCCACCTCAAACGTTGATCACTTAAAAAACCTTATAAACCAAAAGCAGTTTAACAAACTGGAAAAACTAAAAGGAAAGATTGAATCAGATGTCTTCACCCGATGGGTGGATTACGAGATTTTACTCCATGCAATAAAGACAAAGCCTGACACGCCATTTGTTGAAAAAAGAGTACACGAATTCATCGAAGAAAACGCAAAACACCAGTTTTCAGAAAAGTTGGTCAAAATTTACTTAAAGGAGCTAGATAAAGTTTTTCTAAGATCTGAGCATTTGAAAAATAAAGTAATGAAGCTTCCAAATACTAATTTAACAGGCACTCTAACCTCAATAATCTGTTTAAAAAATACTGGGTTAGAAATCGATTCAGAGAAGTTTCAGAAACTTGTCATAGAAAATGAGACATCCATAGGATGCCAGTGGCTAATAAAAGAATGGCTATCAAAAAAAAAAATGGGGGAAAGATTTTATATTGACCGAGCGAGATATTCTGCAAACAGCGGAGACTTAAAGTTTTCTCTACAAATTCTTGATCTCCTGAAGAGAAGATTTGGTAAGAACATCGATAAAACCAATGAATCACTTGTTGTGAAAATTATCTATAAATCTAGGCGAAATAGTCGGGGAGCATACAATTTATTCAAAAACAATGAAAAAAAATTTAGTAGGCAACAAAAGTCTTATTTGCGCCTTCAATTAGGGACCGCATTTTTTGGCATCACTCACTCAAAATCCTGGAATCTTTTAACTCAAGGACTTGATTCAGTCGCACAACATCCCTCGAGCACCTTAGAAATTGTTGCTAGAATGGCTCTAAGAAAAGGAGACTTTAAGGTATTCAAACAGGCATACACAAGCTTTCCAGACGAAACGAAAAAAATGGATAACTGGAACTATTGGGAGGCCGTAAGATTATATAAGCAGGGACAATTCAGTAAGGCAAAAAAACAATTTGATAGTCTAAGGGACAGACAGAATTTTTACGCCTATCTAGCTATGTCTCAGGTAAGTAAAAGTAAAGAGTACAAGACCAACAATCGTTCTTTCGTCTTATCCAAACCCGTACTGAACGAAAACAATATTTCTTGGGCAAAAAATGATAACTTGAAGGACATTCTAAAGTTATTTAAGTCGCAAACTTTTTCCATAGCACTTCCCGAGTGGAAGTTTTTTATTAAAGACTTCTCAACTCATGAATTGTTGAGTTTGGCATCGTATTTGTCGAGTATACAGATATATGACCGAAGCATTTCGGCAGCAATTTATAGTCAGACAAATTCGGGGTTCAAGTTCAGATATCCCCTTATTTACAAAGATGCTGTCATTAAAGCTTGCAAAGGAGATAACGTTCCTCCATGGCTAGTGATGGGATTGATTAGACAAGAGTCACGATTTAACAAAGAAATTAAATCAACCGCTGGCGCAATTGGATTAATGCAAATCTTGCCTAAGACAGCTTTGGAAACATACAAAAAAAACCAAGGTGAACTGAATCTGACTAGTTCAACTCAGAATATTTATATAGGAACAAAATACCTAAGTAAACTTTTGAGTCGATTTAGTAAGTCTATTCCCCTTAGTTTAGCTGCCTACAACGCAGGCCCTTCTAGGGCGAAGAAATGGTTCGCCGATTTTAGCAAAAATAATACTAGTCCTGCTATGTTTATCGAATCAATCCCTTTCAAGGAAACGAGGGAATATGTTCAAACGGTCATTATTAGTAGCGCAATCTACGAAGAATTATTTGCAGATATAATGCTGGAGAGAAGAATTAAAAAAAAGAATATTATTTTAAATGTTAATGAAATTTTAAGTACACTTTAACTAGAAGAGTCAATAATGCTAAACGATAACAGAAAAACTATTTCAATTATTGGCGGGAGCGGGTTCATCGGAAAAGCTCTCGCAACCTGTCTCTCAAAGAATGGCTTTTTAGTTAATGTATTAACCACGAAACGAATAAATGCCAGACCAATTTGGATGTTATCTAACTTAAATGTTTTCGAGTTCACTAATGACCAGATTAGTATTAGCAAAGCTGTTCAAGGTAGCGATATTGTTGTTAATTTAGTCGGCCGACTACATTCAAAAAAGGGGTACCCATGGGGAAAGGATTTTGATGAGGCGCATGTCAAACTAGTCCAGAATATGGTTATGGCATGTAAAAATCAAAATGTTAAGGAAATCATACATGTTAGTGCATTAGGAGTATCAAATTCTGCTCCATCCGAATATCTCAGATCAAAACATGCTGCTGAAAAAATTCTTGAACAGTTCAACGGCAATTCAGTCATACTGCGCCCCTCGGTTGTATTTGGACCAGGAGATTCATTTATGAACCTTTTTGCGAAAATGCAGAAGTATTCTCCGATAATGCCCATGGCATTGACAAAAACGAAATTTCAACCGATTTATATAAACGATCTTATTGAAATAATTTTAAGATGCGTCAACATGATTAAAAAGAAAAAAATTGAAGTCTATGAATGTGTTGGGCCCGAAATTTTTACACTATATGAGATTATTAAGTTCTCAGGGATTTATTCAGGAAGAAAGGCGATGGTTATTCCCTTGCCAAAATATGTAGGACTAATTCAAGCGTTTATTCTGGAAAAAATGCCTGGTCCAACATTGATGTCGAGAGACAATATAGCTTCAATGAGTGTTCCTTCGATTGCAACGAAAAACGAACAATTAGTTTTCAGACTCGAACAACCTACGAGTATTCACAAAGTGGCCCCTAAATTTCTTTCAAAGGATTAATGGAGTGAAAGATCTGGTGGGCTTGTGTCCTAAAAAAGCTGACGATCTTTTTTTCAAAACACTTCCTAGCACCATCAGTATTTATTGCGTAGGCGGGGCCGTAAGAGATTTTCTGCTCGGCAAAAGTTTTTCAGACAAAGATTTTGTGCTTGTTGGAGCAGACTTAGACTATTTTAAAAAAAAAGGACTAAAGGCAGTTGGGAAAAACTTTCCAGTTTTTTTGCATCCAAAAACCAATGAAGAACTCGCTTTGGCTAGAAGGGAAAAAAAGCATGGAATTGGCTACAAAGGATTTGTATTTTTTACAGGTAAAGAAGTTTCCTTGAGAGAAGATTTGAAACGAAGAGATTTTACGATAAATGCCATGGCCGTAGACGAACACGGGAACTTACATGATCCATTCGGGGGAAGGAAAGATTTATCTAGTAAAACGATAAAGCATGTAAGTCCAGCTTTTGTAGAAGATCCGCTCAGGGTAATACGATTAGGTCGATTTCTTGCTCAACTTAACGAGTTTAACGTTCATAAGGATACATATGAGTTATGTAAAGAGATTGTAAAAAGTAAGGAAATACTAACCCTATCTAAAGAACGTATATGGACAGAAATTTCAAAAGGTTTTGGGGGCCGTAAGCCTATTAAAATGATCAATTTTCTTTTAGATTGCGGCGCATGGAAAGAAATTACTGGTTCTTCTAACTTTGGTCCAGAACTCCACTTATTTCTTAAAAGTGTTGAAACTAACAAAATCTCACTTGAATGGATAGTGGCTAAAATATTTCAAGATGAAGACTTAGGAAATGTTCATTGTACTTTTCCAAAGGCAGTTCACACTGCAATAAATGTATTGAAAAGAACAAAAGTCTGTCGCAAAAATTATATTGACATGCACAACATCTGCAATAGTAAGTATGACCTCATTTTAGATATTTTTGAGAAAGCAAATCTATTTAGAAATCCAACAAATCTAACTGATTTTCTCGATGTTTCGTTTTACAAACACCCAAAACAAAGAAAAATTTTAGCCAGTTGTTTCGAATTTTTATCACAGTTTTCTTTAAAACCGATAATTGATTCGAATGATAAAAAGATAGAAATAAAATCGGCGATTAGAAAATATCGATTAAAAAAATTAAATGAATTTATGCTTCTGAAGAATTTTTCTTGAAAACGTGACAAAAAAGAAATGATTGTCCCATTTCATTGTCTGATAAAAGTTTTTGCAAGTTGCCAACTTCCTCTACCATCCTGTAACTTTTACTCAAAAAATCTTGATTTCGAGCAAATTGATCTAAAACTCCCGAATCAATCAACCAAGCAGCCTGGCTCTTCAGATTAAAGTAACAATCACTTTGGTCAAAAAAAAATTCTGATAACTGTGAAAAGTCTACTAGGTATGTTAAGTCCTGACTACCAACGTTCTTAAGACATTCATTCAGTTTTGAAGTCTGAGTATGGTTAAAAAATGCCGTAACATTACTTTCAATTCGGCTATTACTATCTAACTCATATCGTTCTAATCCATAATCCGAAATAATTAATTCACCATAATTAAGTTTACTCATCAAAATTTTTAACCAGCGCTCTGTATGAAGACAAATATCTAACATCCTAGGAGTTGCCCAAAAGTGACCATTTTTCTTTGCTTGATTTTTACGGTGTAATACCTTTTTTATCAGCGTATCATCAGCTAAACGATTTTGAAATTCCAGATCGCCTTCATCGTTGATTCTTATGCCTAGTTCTAAAATTTCACCCTTAGGTTGCCAAAGTGCAACTTTGACCGGAAAAGAATCAATAATTTCATTTGCAATCACCAAGCCGTTAATAGGCTCAATATCAGTGTTGGTAGCAAACTCTTCACAATCAACTTCGACAAGCTTCCACTCTAGTATTTTATTAGCTCTAAGATAAAGAGATTCATCATATTGCTTAAGAATATCTGCGATTTTGGTTTTTTGAAATTCTATAAAACTCTGACTGATCTCTAGCATTTGATATTTTTTTATTGGTATATCTCGATCAAAAAGCTCAATAAGAATTTTAGCCGCCAATTCTCCATCACCAGGACCATATTCTCTAATCGCGAATACTTCCTTATCAACGCTGCTTGTTCCACCGATGAGTCTTGCGTAACTATGTACATAAGCCTTAGCCATCCATTGGCCTAGAGAAGCAGACGTTACATAGTCGCCAGATGGACCGAAAGGCAATCCAGAGAAACTAGTATTCTTCCTCATATAATAGCTGTCGTCATTGCCATATAGGCATTCGAACATAAAGCTATCAAATGGAATCCAACCTCCTTTATTTTTAATAAAATTCTTTAAATATTGTAAAACCATATTGTTTGTAAATTTTTACATGTAAACTAAAAATAATGAATAAAACATGCATCATAACTGGAGGAGCAAAACGAATTGGAAAAGCGTTGTGTAGAAATCTCGCGGCCAGTGGATGGAATATTGTAATCCACTATAATCAATCACATCAAGAAGCAAAAGAGTTGAAAGCAGAAATTGTAAAAATGGGTGTTAAGGCAAAAATCTTTAAAGCTAGCTTTCCTTTGCAGGATGAGAAAGAATACAAAAAAATTCTCGAAGAAATTTTTTCTGAATTAGGCTCGGTAGATTTACTTGTAAACAATGCTTCAGAATTTCTGTACGATTGTCCAAAATCAGTCTCAGATAAGAATTTAATTTCTGCTTATAATTGCAACTGCGTCGCTCCAATATTGTTTACTAGGGCACTATTCGACATAAATAAAGACTATTCCAAAAAATCCTTGGTGATCAATATTTTGGATCAAAAAGTTTCAAACCCTAATCCAGATTTTTTCTCGTACACTCTTTCTAAATATGCTTTATATCAGGCAACAAAACTGATGGCCCTTGAGATGGCCTCGACGCTTAGGATAGTTTCAATCTCCCCTGGGATTACCTTACAGTCAGAACATCAGAGTAAAATAAATTTCGACCACGGGCACAAAAAAACCCCACTTGGACGTTCAAGTCTTCCTGAAGATATAGTCAGCGCTGTTATTTGGTTGGAGGCGAATCCTGCGATTACCGGTATAGATTTAATTGTTGACGGAGGTCAACATCTTGCGCCTTCAAGTAGAGACGTGATGTTTACAGTTTAATGAGTCTAATTAATCATCCAAACCTTTCAAATCATTTATGCATATTCTTTGATAAATTAGAATTTCAAACTTCTATTGGGATTCATGAGCATGAGTTGCGAAAGAAACAATCAGTAGTAATTTGTATCGAAATGTATTTCCCTTTATCATCGGCATCTCCTAAAAACGACTCTATAAGTGAGGTCCTTGATTATGACACTATCAGAGAAGGCATAGAGAAAATTGTTACCAGAAAACACTTTTATCTTCAGGAAACGCTCATAAATGAAATTTCGAATTTTTGCATAAACCAAAAAAATGTGACAGCTGTAAGAATAAAAATTGCCAAGAAAAATGCTTACAAGAATTGTGAAGCTGTCGGGATTGAACTTGTGTCATGGAAATAATTTCGTCAAATAACGTTTTATTTCAAAGTAAGACAGTAAACGCTAGAAGGAGTAAAAGGTACTTCAAGAAATTCTATGATATTGAATAAAAAAGGACATATAATTATCTACTACCACTAAGAGAAATATCCATGATTGCGATAATTGATGAAAATTTTATCAAAACAAAGTACCCGAGTAAATTTTTAACGTAATTCGGTTAGTGCAATGTATTAATTCTTCAAAAAAATATTTTTTAACTTTCATAATTAACGTTATTTCATGTCAAATATTTTAAGAATATGTAAAATCTTATGGGTGTTTAGAATTTTCAATCTTGCTGATTTTACGGGGACGAATTCACCTTTCTTTCTCAAATTGATGATATTTCTTCTCAGCATTCTTAATGGGAATAAATACAAACATCTCTCTAAGGAAAAAAGGCTCAGAATAGCTTTAGAGAGTCTCGGCCCTCTGTTTGTTAAATTCGGGCAACTGCTATCAACCAGACGAGATATCCTTTACGATGAATTGGCTAATGAACTAGCTTTTCTTCAAGACAAAGTTAAGCCTTTTTCTGGAGAAATTGCGGTATCAATTATTGAAAAATCTTTCAAACAAAAATTAGATGATCTATTCTCCGAATTTTCATTGACTCCTATAGCAAGTGCTTCAGTGGCGCAAGTCCATTTGGCAAAACTCAAAAAGAATAATAACGCAGTTGCTGTTAAAGTCCTTAGGCCGAATGTATTGCTGAATATTGAACGTGACCTAAAGTTACTTTATCTTTTTGCCAAACTTATAAAGCTTTTTGTGCCTGGTTCGAAGCGACTAAGGCCATTGGAAGTTGTTTCTGAATTCGATACTTATCTTCATGATGAGGTAGATCTATTGTATGAAGCAGGTAATGCATCGAAAATAAAGAGAAACTTCGCAAAAAGTTCTATTTTAAAAATCCCAGAGATGGTGTGGGACCTGTGCTCATCAGAAGTGATTGTAATGGAACGAGTAGATGGTATCCCAATAAACCAAATTGATTTATTAAGAAAATCTAATATTGATCTGGTACAGCTTTCTCATGACGGCGTTGAAATATTTTTCACCCAAGTATTTAGAGATGGTTTTTTTCACGCTGATATGCATCCAGGGAATATACTCATCGGCAAAAAAGGAACTTATTTTGGTAAATACATCGCTTTAGACTTTGGTATAGTCGGAAGTTTGACAGATTACGACAAAAATTATTTGGCCAGAAATTTTTTAGCTTTTTTTAGAAGAGACTATAGGAAAGTGGCACAGTTACATATAGACTCTGGGTGGGTACCTGCAAACACCCGAGTAGAATCTCTAGAATCAGCTATTAGAACTGTTTGCGAACCATATTTTGACAAACCATTAAAAGAAATTTCTCTGGGGCAAGTTTTACTTAGGCTATTTCAGGCATCAAAGAAGTTTAACGTAATAATACAGCCCCAATTGGTACTCTTACAGAAAACTCTTTTAAACATTGAAGGGTTAGGAAGACAATTGAACCCTGACTTAGACCTATGGGTTACAGCGAAACCGTTTTTAGAGCGCTGGATGAGTGAGCAAATTGGGTTTTCTGCTTTTAAAAATCAAATTTTGAAAGAGTCGGAAAACTGGGCTACAGAATTACCGAAAATACCTAAACTTGGTTTTGAATTGGTTGATCAGCTAAAAAAATATAACCAGTTAGAAAAAGAGAAAATTTTTGAGCTCACTGAGCTACATAAAGATCTAAAATATTGGGTTAAAGCAAATATTGTTTTTTATTTATTGATAATTCTTATTTTTATTGCCCTTATCATTTCTCTTAATTATGGTGCTTAATTTTATTTTTTTATATATTTCGTTGTCGGTTCTAATAGGACTGTACTTTTCAAGAAAAACAAAAACTGCTGATGACTTTATCAGAGCTGGTAGGAATCTTCCATTCCTAATAGTTTTTGCTATGGTTTTTGCAACATGGTTTGGTGCTGAAACAGTTCTTGGTATTTCAGCCACCTTTTTAGAGGAAGGACTTATCGGACTTGCCTCTGATCCATTTGGCGCAGCAGCTTGTCTAATTATTTTCGGTTTATTTTTCGCAAAGAAACTCTACAGAATGAACCTGCTTACCTTGGGAGATTATTTTCGGAAAAAGTATAACCGGCACATTGAGCTAACGATTTCGACACTTATCATTATTTCTTATTTGGGGTGGATCGCTGCGCAAATAACTGCGTTAGGTTTGGTTTTTTCCTTGCTTTCTAATGACAGCATTTCAAATACAAATGGGATTCTATTAGGTGCTTTTATTGTTCTTTGTTATACAATTGTTGGTGGGATGTGGTCTATCGCTGTAACGACATTTCTCCAGATGATAGTAATTATTGTTGGTTTGGTGCTCGCCACAGCAGAAACAACGAGTCTTGCTGGCGGTATTGGGGCTGTCATTACCAAAGCCGACTTAGATGGGAAACTACTTTTCTTACCTTCTATAGATTCGTTAGAATTCCTTTTTTGGATTGCCGCTTTCTTAACCATGGCTCTTGGTTCTATTCCACAACAAGATGTTTTTCAACGTGCAAATGCGGCTCAGAATGCTAGCATTGCTTCCGTAGCTACTACCTTTGGGGGCATATTCTACTTGATCTTCGCTTCGGTGCCCCTTCTTTTGGCATATACTTCATTCATCATTGACCCTTTCGAAACCTCCAAATTAATGGAAATTGATTCTCAACTAGTGCTACCAAGTTTAATATTAAATCATACGTCGAGTTGGCTTCAGATTATTTTTTTCGGCTCTCTAGTAAGCGTAATATTAAGTACAGCATCGGGAACCTTATTAGCACCATCAGTTTTATTTACGCAGAATATCGTTTGCTATTTTAGTAAAAAGCTCGAACCACATCAACTTATGATGGCGACCCGAATCACGATATTTGTGTTCGTTATTATAGTATGTATGTACTCAATTTCATCCAATAACACAATCCACACTATGGTAGAGAATGCCTATAGAGTAACGCTTGCCGGAGCATTTACACCCCTTGTCGCAGGCTTGTTCTGGAAACGAGCAAACAGTTCTGGTGCAGGTTTAGCAATCTTATTAGGAGTCTCATCCTGGTTAGCTCTTGAATTACTAGAGTTGAATTTGCCCATAGAACCTCAACTAATAGGTCTTCTTTTGAGTATAGTTGGAATGTTTCTGGGGTCTGTTTTTTTGGCTAAATCAAGCGTGCGCGAATGAATATCGTAATATTGGCCGCAGGCATAGGAAAGCGAATGAAAAGTTCTCTTCCCAAAGTCCTCCACCAAATTTGTGGCAGACCAATGATCTGTCATGTGCTTGATGCCATTGCTACATTTAAGGAGTCAAATATTGTTGTTGTTATTCCTCCAAATGGGACTGACATCGAGAATACAGTTCGCCACTTTGCGCGCGCAAAATTTGAACCCAAGTTTGCAATTCAAAAAAAACCCTTAGGAACTGGTGACGCTTTGAAATCCGCAGCTCCTTTATTAAAAATTAACAAACCAACTCTTATCCTATTCGGCGATGTTCCTCTCGTCTCTAACCAATCATTGAAGAGATTTGCAAAAAATTTTGAAAAAAACTCGCCTTTCAGAATCTTAACAACAAAAATAGAGAAACCAAAAGGCTATGGGAGAATTATAAGAAACAACAGCAAAGAAATCTTATCAATCAGGGAAGAAGCTGACGCTTCTACAAAAGAGAAGAGAATAGTGGAAATATTTGCTGGGCCAATACTAATAAATACGAAAGTTCTGAAAGGGCTAATCCAAGATATAAAACAAGACAATAAACAAAATGAGTTTTATATTACTGACCTAGTAGCGAAAGCTGTAAAAAATAACCTTGCAATTAGTTCATTGGAACTTGAGGATTCTCGGGAAATTCTTGGAGTCAACACAATTAGACAGAAATTAGAAGCAGAAGCAATATTGAGTCAAAAGAAAATTGAATACTGTCTTGAAAAAGGGTTACAAATAAAAGACCCCAATAATTTTAATCTTCGAGGAGATATCAATTTCAAAGCAAATGTAACCATTGACGCAGGATGTGTTTTTGACGGAGAAATTAACCTCGGTAAAAATGTAGAAATCGGACCTTATACAATTCTTAAAAACGTCAATATCGAGGATAATGTTCGAGTCGATGCATTTAGTGTTATCGAAGAAAGTGAAATCAAAAAGAATAGCACCGTTGGTCCTTTCGCCAGATTAAGAAATGGAGTGGTAGTTGGAGAGAATTGTCGTGTGGGTAATTTTGTTGAGATAAAAAATAGCGTTATTGGAAATAGCACCAAAGCGAGCCACTTATCCTATATCGGTGACGCAGAAATTGGAAAAGATGTAAACATCGGAGCTGGTGCTATAACCTGCAACTACGACGGAAAGGATAAACACAAAACTACGATCGAAGACAATGTTTTTGTAGGATCTAATACTAGTTTAGTAGCTCCAATAAAAATAAAGAAAGGCGCAACAATCGGAGCTGGCAGTTGTATCACATTTGATGCTCCGGCGAAGAGCTTAAATGTTGGACGTGCAAAGCAGACTACCATTAAAAATTGGAAAAAAAATTAGACTATGTGTGGGATTATTGCGGGAATCAAGAAAGGCAATATCGTACAGGATTTAATTGGATGCCTAAAAAAATTAGAATATCGCGGTTATGATTCTGCAGGACTTGCATGTTTTGAAAATAACAGGATAGAAAGATACAGATCTGTAGGAAGGGTCTCCGAGTTAGAAAAAATTGTAGATACAAAATATTCTAATATTGGGATTGCTCATACAAGATGGGCTACTCATGGGAAGGTAAATGAATTAAATGCACATCCTCATCTATCCATAAAAGATGGTTTTTCAGTTTGCGTAATTCATAATGGAATTATAGAGAACTACAAAGAGCTGAAAGCGACACTCATAAAATATGGATATTCTTTTGAATCCCAAACCGATTCAGAAGTCCTTGCTCATTTGCTTCACTTAGAGAGAAAAAAATTCTCTTCTTTAAAAGAAGCTTTAAATTCTGTTAGAAAAAAACTAATAGGGGCCTATGCATTAGTCGCAATCTGCGATAAGGATCCTAATACTATCTCAGGTACAAAAAGTTCTTCCTCTCTCGTCTTGGGTATAGATAGGGGAAGCCATCAATATTTTTTATCATCTGACCCGAATTCCTTATCTGGCATTTCGACGCATATTGTATTTATAGAAGAGTTGGAACTTATCTGTTTAAACGGATCTGAGTTTACGATATATGATGAGAACCTAAACAAAATTAATAGAGACTTAACTAAATTAGATTTTGCTAGCGATAAAATTTCCCGTGGTGAGTATGCAAGCTTCATGCAAAAAGAAATTCATGAACAACCAAACGCTATTGCAATGACCTTAGAAAATTTTTTTGATGAAAACTCTTTAACCCCTATTCTTTTTGGCAATGATGCACCAAAAATCTTTGAAGAAGTAGAGCAAATTATCATAATCGCGTGTGGCACTAGCTATCATGCCGGATTAGTAGCAAAATATTGGATAGAGGAGTTGGCCAAAGTGCATGTTTCCGTGGAGATCGCTAGTGAGTTTAGGTACAGAAAAAGTGTTCTCAAAAACAAAACCCTTATGATTGGTATCTCTCAATCAGGAGAAACTGCTGATACGCTTGCAGCTTTGAAGCTAGCCAGAAAGTTAGGACTAGAGTGGATTTTTGGAATCTGTAATGTTCAGGAATCAACTCTTATCCGGATATGCAACTTATCTTTCATCACCCGGGCGGGCCTTGAAATTGGTGTAGCTTCGACTAAAGCATTTACAACACAACTTGCATCGCTATTTGTATTTGCACTTACACTCGCTAAAACGAAAAATCATATAAATACCCAAAACGAGCGGAATTTTTTAAAGCAGCTCAGACATTTGCCTAATGCAGTTGCATCAATACTCAATGGAGAGATGAGTGTAAAAAACTGGATCAAATATTTTGAAAGTAAGCAAAATGTGTTGTTCTTGGGACGGGGTATTCATTATCCTATTGCCATGGAAGGAGCACTTAAACTTAAGGAAATTAGCTATATTCATGCTGAAGCTTATGCTGCCGGGGAGTTAAAGCATGGTCCCCTAGCTCTGATCGATGAAAGCATGCCCATTATTGCTATTGCACCAAACGATGATCTGGTAAATAAACTGAAAAATAATCTTGAGGAAGTCAAGGCTCGCGGGGGCAGGTTATTTATTATCGCTGACCAGGGTTTCGAGTTGCGGGAAGACTCTTGTACAAAAATAATAACTCTAGGAGATCATGCAGGTTTTCTTTCCCCAATACTACACGTAATTCCTTTGCAACTATTGGCATACCACGTGGCCAACTCGAAAGGTAATGATGTAGACAAACCGAGAAATTTGGCAAAAAGTGTTACTGTAGAGTAGATTAAGGTGTCTACTTTTCTCGGAAAATCAGTTTAGAATTTTTAGCAAGAGTTGAAAGTAACAATCTTCTTTTTTGACATAGAGTTCAGTAATTGATGAAAAGGTGCGATATTTCCCGGAGCAAACTAATCAGAGATGAATACATAGAACCCGATAAATACATCGAAGTAAATGAAAAAACCCTAAAAGTATATGCTGTATTCTCAAAAAAAAGTTCTTATTATTATCTTGCGAAACTTTATGAAAGTTCAAATCATTTTTTTTTAGTTTCAGAATCTAAGCAAGGTACTCGTAAAAAATATGAAGCGTTATGTTCTTTTTCAGGATGTAGAGAGGGCCTAGAACAAACTATTGATCTTATGCACGGATTTTCAGATGAAGATGAAAGTTATAGAGGATTGAAAAGAATTAAGTGATCAACAGAATTATTGCTAATGACAAAATTGTCTATGTGGACGAGAAGAAGAAATCGAAAAGTTACACTATTTACAAAAAATCGACGATAGAAAACTTATGAAAAAGTTCGAAAGAGCAAAATTTATAATGGAACATTTAGAAATGACATACCCGAATACTCCTATCCCACTTAATCACAAAAGTATTTTTGAACTTCTGATAGCAGTTCTTCTTAGCGCACAGTGCACCGATGAAAGAGTCAATAAAGTCACTCCACACTTATTTAGGCTCGCTAAAAGACCTGACGAAATGCAGGGAGTAAAAAGAGAGCATATATACAAAATCATACGCCCTTGTGGATTAGCTCCCAAGAAATCCGAGGCGATAAGCACTTTGTCAAAAATTCTAGTTGAACAATACAACTCCGAAGTTCCCAGCAATTTTAAAGACCTAGAGTCACTTCCAGGAGTTGGCCACAAGACGGCAAGTGTAGTAATGTCACAAGGTTTTGGTTACCCTGCTTTTCCTGTGGATACGCATATACATCGCTTAGCACAAAGATGGGGTTTGACAAAAGGAAAAAATGTTGTACAAACAGAAAGAGATCTGAAAAATGTTTTTCCAGAAAATGCCTGGAACAAACTTCACTTACAAATAATATTTTATGGTAGAGAGTTTTGTACTGCTCGAGGGTGTGATGGAACCGTTTGTACTATTTGCAAAACATGTTACCCCAAAAGGAAAAAACCAAAGAAGGTGAATAAATGAGCAAAACGTTGCTAATAATATTAGGGAATCAATTATTCAATCCCACGTTTTTGAAGGAAATTAAGTTTGATTTTATCTTCATGGCTGAAGACTATGAACTGTGTTCTTATGTTAAACACCACAAATTGAAAATACTGATGTTTTTACTATCCATGAGAGAGTATTGTGCAGAGCTACGTCAAAACAATCATAAGGTAATTTATAAATCTTTAGACGACGATTCCTTCAGAGAAAAATATGAAAATAAATTAATTGGTCTCATTAAAACGCAAAGAATAGAAAAATTAGTTTTTTTTGAAATAGAAGATAAATTTTTTGAAGCAAGGATCAATAAATTTGCAAGACAAAATAAGTTATCAGTTGAGATTCTTCCTTCTCCCATGTTTTTATTTTCGAGGGAAGATTTCAAAACATTTTCAGATGGGAAGAACAAACTTCTTATGGGAAAATATTATCAGGAAAAGCGCAAACAACTCGGTATTCTTCTGGACGAGAAAAAAAAACCAGTAGGTGGGAAGTGGTCTTTTGACGAAGAAAACAGGAAAAAACTACCTAAAACAATTGAGATTCCAGCTTTGTTGAAGTTAGAACAACTGGATTATGAAGAAAAGTTAAAGAATCAGATAGAGACTATTTTTCATAAGCATCCGGGAAACACGAAAAATCGATGGATGCCGGTATCTAGAAAGGATGTGAAACGTTGGCTAAACGATTTCCTAAAAACTAAATTTAAGGATTTTGGGCCATACGAGGATTCTATCAGCTCAGGACACAATTTTATATTCCATTCTGCTTTAAGTCCTATGCTTAATAACGGGCTCTTAACTCCAGGTGAACTAATATGTGAACTAGAAAAATATATTGATAAGGTTCCAATAAATTCTTACGAAGGACTTGTTAGGCAGGTCATCGGTTGGCGAGAATTTATAAGGGGAATATATCAAGAAAAAAGTGATTTGCAGGAGACAAGTAATTTTTTTGGTCACTCTCGAAAATTAAAACAAAGTTGGTATGACGGAACTACTCAAATCATACCGCTCGATGATGCAATTAAGTTTACACAAAATTTTGGATACACACATCACATAAATAGACTGATGATAATAGGAAACATAATGAACCTATGTGAAATTGATCCTCACGAAATCTACAAATGGTTTATGGAAATGTTTGTTGACTCATCTGATTGGGTAATGACGCCAAATGTCTTTGGTATGGCAACATTTGCCGATGGGGGGCTGATGGCGACTAAACCTTATATTTGTGGATCGAACTATATTGTAAAGATGAGTGATTATAAAAAAGGGCCATGGTGTGACATTGTAGATGGATTATACTGGAACTTTATCGAGAAGAATCAAAAGTCTCTTAAAAAAAATCCTCGATTGTCACTAATGGTAGGTGCTCTTAACAGAATGGACCGAAAGAAGAGAAAGTATATAGACGATCGTGCAACAGAGTTCATTGAAGAGAACTGTCGCTAAGACTTTATCTCATATGCTTGTTGGTGAAAAACGCAGAAATTAAAAAAGCTTAAGAGATTTAATATTGAAACAAAAAATTTGCACGATTGAAATTATGACTGATGGTATAGGTCTTTATGAGATCACAGACAACATTACTACGACTGTCGGTAAATTAAAATTTAATAATGCACTTATTAATCTCTCAATACCACATACCTCTTGTTCCTTACTGATCCAAGAAAATGCATCTCCTGCCGTTCAAAATGATTTGATATCGTTTTACAAAAAAATCGCACCAATGGACAAAAACCTTTACGAACACGGTATTGAGGGCATTGATGATATGCCCGCACATATAAAAACATCTCTCACTCAAACAAATCTAACTTTAAGTATCATTGACAAAAAGCTTATGCTTGGGAAGTGGCAGGGAATCTTTTTGTTTGAACATAGAATAACTAATCAGATGAGGAAAGTTGTTATACATATGATGGGTGATGATTCGTAACCTCACTGAATTTTTTTAACTTCTTTTCTGATGAAAAGTAGCATAAGTATTCCAGGGATCGAGGCAGCGAAGGAAAATAAAAAAAATATAGGCCAATCAAAATTAAAAGCGATTTCACCGGCTAAAGGACCTACAAAAACTCTTCCAATAGAAGCTAATGCCGACAGGAGAGCAAACTGAGTAGCTGTATATTTTTTATTACATAGGACCATAAGGAATGCTACAAAGGCTGCTGTCCCCATCCCCCCGGAAAGATTTTCAAGAATTATGACAATCGCCATATCGATAAGATCAGGATTACCAATTGAGAGCCAACAAAATCCAAGGTTTGTAATTGCCTGTAAACACCCGAACCAAAATAAGCATTTGAGCAAGCTAGCTTTTGAGAGAATCCAACCCCCTAATATACCGCCGAATAAAACTGCGAATAATCCTACTCCTTTACTCACGGCGCCGACCTCAGCTGGAGTAAATCCGGCTCCTCGAATAAGGAAAGCAGTTGATAGAGACAATGCGAACGCATCTCCTAACTTATATAAGATAATGGTCACCAGGATCAGGATAGCGCCTGTTCTAGAAAAAAATTCTTTAAAAGGCTCTTTAAAAGCTTCTTTGAGAGATTTTGGTGAAGTATTGGTCTTCTCCTCGGGGCATAGGAAGACAAATATCGCAAAAACAAACACAACACAACCGAATAAGAAATAAACACCAGAGAATCCAAAATATAATTCAGCAATAACTAGAGCTAATGCTCCCGATGCAATCATTGCAAACCTGTATCCGATGACAGACCATCCAGCGCCGTATCCCATAATTTTTTTAGGCAAAATTTCAGTCCGCCATGCATCAAAGACTACGTCAAAACTAGAGGAAAAAAAGGCTAATGAGATTGCAAGAATCGCTATAAATACCAATGCATGTCTATTCGAAAAATCAATGAGTGAGAAAAAAAACAATGTAATCGACATAGCGAAAAGAAAAAAAATTAACCACCCCCTTCTTCTAGATGTCTGCCCTATCGGCATTTTATAGCGATCAAGTATAGGGGCCCAAAAAAACTTATATGTATATGGAAGTCCAACGAGGCTTAACCAACCAAGAATACGAAGATCAACTCCCTCAACAGTCAACCATGCCTGCAACGTCCCTGCAGATAGAGCCAAGGGTAGACCACTTGCAAAGCCTAAGAATGTAGTGAAGAATAAAAGCTTGCCGTTAGTTCCGTCGACAAATAATTTTTTTTGTATATTCATGGACAACAAGTCTACAACAAACATCGTGCAAAATAAAAAATTACTAAGGTTTTGTTTTATTACCTCTTATCTTTTTCTGATGGCAGGTTGCGCAACAACAAACGGCCCAAAACAGCTATCCGGCCCTGAAGATGGCGTCGAGGTAAAAAGTGCCTCAAATATGAGGCATATCGTACCTTCAAAAGATCTCATCATTGCCGCTGAAAAAGAATATGAAAAAATCAAAGCTGCGGCTGAAAAACAAGAAAAACTTGCAGCGAATGATGAACCACTTTTAATAAAACTGGAAAATATTTTAGACAGAATTCAACCGAACGCTACCTTGTGGAACCCTGATGCTCTGGAATGGGATTGGGAAGTGATTTTAATTAAGGACAAGCAATTGAACGCGTTCTGTATGCCAGGAGGTAAAATTGCTTTTTTTAGCGGTATTGTAGAAGAGCTAGAGCTAACTGACGATGAAATTGCTATGATAATGGGTCACGAAATGGCGCACGCGTTAAGAGAACATGCGAGAGCCAGAATAGCTTTAGCCCAATTAACAGACTTGGGCAAGGAAATTTTATCTGCGACTCTTGGTCTAGGTCGAAGTGAACAAGGGATAATTGGTTTTGGAAGACAGTTATTAGGTCTTAGATTTTCCAGAAAAGATGAGAACGATGCAGATGTGGTTGGGTTAGATTTAGCGGCACGCTCTGGTTTTAATCCAGGCGCTGGAATTTCACTTTGGAAAAAAATGATGAAAGCAAACAAAGGTGGTCCGCCAGAGTGGCTATCGACTCACCCCTCAGGAGATAGTAGGATTGAAGAAATTGAGAAAACATTACCGAAAGTGGTACCTCTTTACGAGAAAACTATAAATCATAAAGAGCAATAAGTGGGGCATGGTCTGATAACTTTGGCTCTTTTTCAACCCAAATGTTTTTACATAAACTTGCAATTTCCACTGTAGCAAGCTGATAGTCGATTCTCCATCCAACATTATTTTCACGGGCTCTACCTCTTTGACTCCACCATGTAAATGCAACATCTTCTGGCCGTGTTTGCCTAAAAACGTCTTTCCACCCTTCATCAAGAACATCAGAGAGCCACTTTCTTTCCTCGGGCAAAAACCCGGAGTTCTTTTTATTTTGTTTATAGTTTTTTAAATCAATTTCATTGTGAGCAATATTACAATCTCCGCATATAAGAAACTGTCTACCAGATAAGGTCCGTTCCTCACTCCAACTGCGTAAAGTTTTTTTTAAATCCGACAAAAAACGATATTTCGATTCTTGTCGAATTTCCGATGCCGACCCAGAGGGGAAATAGATACTAACTAAAGAAAAACGAGGGGCAGAATCATAGAAGTTATCAAAATCTATCCTTAAAACTCGGCCCTCATCATCGAACTCTGTAACGTTAATACCAGCAACAATATTTGTCGGTTTTTTCTTTGAAAAGATTGCCACACCAGCATAACCCGGTTTCTTTGAAAAAAAATAAGTACCCCTTAATGGTGAATTCACCAGATCTATATTAAAGTAACTAAATTCCAAATCTTTTTCTTGCGCTCTCACCTCCTGAATACATACATAATCGGGATTCTGTGAAACGATCCATTGAAATAGTCCTTTTTTTTTAGCTGCTCTGATACCATTAACGTTTAGAGTTATGACTTTTACTTTTTGCATAGAAATGGAACCTCCCATTTACTGTTTAATATGAATAGTGACAATGATCGTAAGTTCCTTGAATTTGTATTATCTAGCAATGTTTTAAGCTTCGGCAAATTTAAAACTAAGGCGGGAAGAGACTCTCCATATTTTTTCAACACAGGAAAATTCTCCAACGGGAAACTTCTTGCTACGCTGGCTGACTTCTACGCAAAAAAAATTATTAACATTATCGACGATGATAACTTGGAAATTGACTGCTTGTATGGCCCAGCCTACAAGGGAATACCACTTGTTAGTGCCATTACTGTCACCTTGAGTAGTTATCACCTAAACCTTGACATGGCTTACGATAGAAAAGAAGAAAAAACCCACGGTGAGGGAGGGCAAATAGTAGGCGATATAAATGGCAAGAATGTCTTGATTATTGACGATGTAATTTCGGCGGGACTATCTTCTCGAAGAGCCATTGAATTTATTAGAAAAAAAAATGGTAACGTCTCTGGAATATTAGTTGCTCTTGATAGAATGGAGAGGGGAGAAAGTAGTAACTCTAAAAACTTCAAAAACACAACTGAAGAGATTATGGCAATAACAGGCGTGCCTGTATTCTCGCTTGCGAACTTATCCGATCTAAAAAATTGTGGACAAATAGATGATGATTACATAAAACAGATTGATCTTTACATTCAGAAATATGGGTCTTACGTTCAATAATTTAAATCTTTCCTATTGCATCAATTATTTTATTTTTGACAGATTGCGCGTTAGCCCTTCCTTTTGAAATCTTCATTACCTGGCCTACAAGAGCATTCAGGGCTTTCTCCTTTCCAGACTTATATTCAAGAATCATTTTTTCGTTTTTATCCATAACGCCAATTATTAACTCCTCGAGTAGATTATCATCTTCAATTTCGGTTAAGTTATGTTTTTTTACTAAATCATCGATATTTTCATTTTCACTTTGCCAAAGTAGGTCAAAAAGTTTCGCAGCAGTCTGACTGGATAGTGAGCCAGTTTCGAGCCGATGCAAAATTTCAGCTAATTCAAATGGTGTGATCTTTGACTGTGTAATATCTAATACTTCCTTATTAAGCTGCGCAAATAACCTCCCGAGCATCCACTTAGAAATACCTCCTGCCTTCTTTGCGATTTGCTCTTCCTTCTCACCTTTCCCGACCTGTAACCCAACAAGTGCACAACTCTTATTCAAGGCTTCATTAAAAAAATCTAAGTAATTCTTTTTTGATGTAAGGATGTTAGCAGCCTCATCACTTATGCCGAGAGATGCAACTAGATACTCGCGAACCTGAGCAGGCAGCATCGGCATTTTTTTAGAGACGGAATCGATTAACTCCTTACTGATGATTATTGATGGAATATCTGGATCGGGAAAATAGCGATAATCATCTGAATTTTCCTTGTTACGCATTTCTTTCGTCTTATTATCAATAGAATCAAAAAGTCTTGTCTGTTGGATTACTTGATCGCCCATTTCTAATAATTCTATTTGCCGAACCGCCTCGTAATTAATGGCCTTTTCAAGAAATCTGAAAGAGTTTAGATTTTTAATCTCGCACCGTGTACCTAGAGCTTCAGTCCCTTTTGGTTTAACAGAAACATTAGCGTCCATTCGGAATGAACCCTCTTGCATATTTCCGTCGCATATTCCAATCCAAGTAACCAAATTGTGTAAAGACTTAGCATAAGCAACAGCTTCATTTGCTGATGACATCGACGGCTCGGACACAATTTCCAAAAGCGCGACTCCGGCCCGATTATAGTCTATTCCTGATTTTAAACTCCCAAATCCCTCATGGACTGATTTTCCTGCATCTTCCTCTAGATGAGCCCTTGTCAACGGTACGGTAAAACTCTTTTTGCTATCCAGAAAGACTTCAAGACTGCCTCCCAAAACGATAGGTTTATCTAACTGGCTGATCTGATACCCTTTTGGGAGATCCGGATAAAAATAGTTTTTTCTAGAAAACACTGTCTCTTCAGAAATTTTTCCCTTGACCGAAACTCCAAATAAGATAGCTGACTCAATGGCCTTTTTATTTACTACTGGCAAAACCCCAGGTAAGCCGAGATCCACAAAATCAATCTCCGTATTTGCAGTTTGACCGAATTGCGTTCCGCCTCTAGAAAAGATTTTCGATTTAGTGAGCAACTGCACATGTGTTTCTAAGCCTATTACAATATCCCAGTCCATATTATTTATTCCTCAAGCTATGTTGGAGGGTTTCATAGTATGCCAGCCGGTTTCAGTTTGAAATATATCTGCTACTTTTAAGAGTCTCTGCTCACTGAAGTGAGGTCCGATTATTTGCAAACCAATGGGGCGCCTAGCGAACTGACCTCTTCCAAACCCGCATGGAACCGAAATTGCGGGAAGGCCTGCTAGGCTCGCGCCAACCGTAAATAAATCTGCCAAATATTCCTTAGGAACACCTTCCGGTGCCTTGAAATTTATTCCGAAATCAGGTTGTGCGTCCAGTTCCCAGGCAAGAACAGGAGAAGAAGGGGAAAGCAAAAAGTCACAACCTTCAAAAGCCGATTTAAAATCACTGAGCACCAAACGCCTAACTTTAGAAGCTTGATTATAATAGGCATCGTAATAGCCATGAGATAAAACGAAGGTTCCAACGAGTATCCTCCTTTTGACTTCTTCTCCAAAACCTTCGGACCTAGTATTAAAATAAAGGTCGTCAAGGGTATCAGCCCGGGAGTTTCTAAAACCGAACTTAACCCCATCAAATCGTGAGAGATTTGAAGAAGCCTCTGCAGGGGCAATAACGTAATAAGCAGCAACGGAATGATTTGCATGCGGGAGAGAGACGTCCTTAACAGTAGCCCCGAGTTTCTCATATGTTTGTATAGATTCTTGAAACGCTAAAGCTACATCTTGTGAATGAATTGCTTTAGAGTATTCACTAGGAATCCCCAAAACCATGTCTTCTAGAGGCTTTCTAACAATTTTTTCCTTATTAGTGTTCATTAAGGCGCAATAGTCAACTGATTCAGTTCTCTGACTAGTTGAATCTCTCGGATCAAAACCTGCCATAGCATTTAAAATCATCCCACAATCATAGGCAGAATTTGCTATCGGACCTGCTTGATCCAAACTTGACGCATAGGCAATAATGCCCCAACGAGAGACCAGTCCATATGTAGGCTTTATCCCAGTAACCCCGCACATAGCAGCAGGTTGTCTAATGGATCCACCAGTATCCGTGCCGGTTGCGAAAGAGACATGTCCCGCTCCAACAAGAGCTGCTGACCCTCCTGAGGAGCCTCCAGGGATTGCTTTCTTGTCCCAAGGATTTAAACATGGACCAAAGGCACAATTTTGGTTTGCAGAACCCATTGCAAACTCGTCGCAACTGGATTTGCCGAGACAAACTGCGCCTGATTCGGCGATTCGTTTCACCACAGTTGCATCAAACGGACTTAGGTAATTCGCTAACATCCTCGATCCGGCTGTTGTCCGCCATTTCTTCGTAACAAAAACATCTTTGTGAGCGCAGGGAATCCCAAGTAGAGGCTCTGAAATACCAGCATCAATTTTTTTTTGAGCCTCCGTTGCCTGTCTAAAAGACTCCTCCTTATTAACGCAAAGTACAGCTCCCAGATGATTGGTTTCAAACTTCTGTAAGAGATCCGTCACTAACTCTAATACACCAATTTTTTTGGTTTCAAGAGATTTTCGTAGTAATCTAATGTCTTGCACAATAATCTAAAAGCTTTTCAACTTAAGCCTGTTCAATGACTCTCGGCACCAGAAAGTGATTGTTTTTTGACTCAGGCGCGTTTTTTAGAGCATTGTCCAAGGAGATATTTTCTGGGGAAAGGTCATCATTGCAAAACATGTTCAATGGAACTGGATGTATCATAGAACGGGTGTGTTTAGTGTTTACACTTTGCAAGGAGCCAACCCATGACAAGACTGAGGATAAATCTTGACTTAAAGATTCTTGCTCATCTTTGTTGATATTAAGCTTAGACAAAGCAAACAGTTTTTGTATGTCTCGGTTATGTAATTTCATATAAAGATAATTTCCTTTGATTTATTTAATTATAATTATATTTTGACGAAAGAATTAAGAACGAGGACATTATGATTGGTTTTTTAAGCGGATATTTTTCTCAAGACCTTGCGATAGACCTTGGCACTGCGAATACACTTATTTATATGAGAGGTAAAGGTATTGTGCTTAACGAACCATCTGTAGTAGCAATTAGGCAGGAGGAGGGTCCCGGAGGGAAAAAAATCATTGAAGCTGTAGGTTCCAAGGCGAAACAAATGCTAGGGAAGGTTCCGGGTAACATAGAAGCCGTAAGACCAATGAAAGATGGGGTCATCGCCGATTTTACTGTAACAGAGCAGATGTTAAAACAATTTATAAAAATGGTTCACCAAAAAAAAATGTTCTCTCCCAGCCCCAGAGTAATAATCTGTGTACCATGTGGCTCGACGCAAGTTGAGAGGAGGGCAATTAGGGAATCTGCGCTATCTGCGGGAGCTTCAAAAGTTTATTTGATTGAGGAGCCCATGGCGGCCTGCATCGGGGCGGGAATGCCTGTCGGTGAACCCTCCGGGTCCATGGTTGTAGATATTGGCGGAGGGACCAGTGAAATAGGGGTTGTCTCCTTAGGAGGGTTAGTTTATTCCGCAAGTGTAAGAGTCGGAGGGGATAAGTTCGACGAAGCCATTGTGAACTATATCAGACGTAATTACGGCATGTTGATCGGGGAACAGACTGCAGAAATGGTTAAGAAACAGATTGGCTCCGCTTTTCCCGGAAGCGAAGTCCATGAAATGGAAGTTAGAGGGCGAAATTTATCCGAGGGGATTCCGAGAACCTTTGCCGTCTCCAGCAATGAAATTCTTGAGGCACTCACTGACCCAATTAACCAAATAGTTGTATCGATTAAAAATGCTCTTGAGAATACTCCTCCTGAATTGGCAGCTGATATAGCTGAGAGAGGGGTTGTCATAACGGGTGGTGGCGCTTTACTTAGGGACCTAGATAGGCTCCTAATGGAAGAGACTGGACTCCCCGTCTACCTAGCTGAGGATCCGCTAACATGTGTTGTTCGTGGTTGTGGGGAGGCGATAGATAGAGTGGATGAATTGGGCCCTCTACTTGCTACCGAGTAGAATATTGCTGTGTCTCTATCACAAACTCCGCCGCCACTCTTTAAACAAGGCTCCTCTCTAACCATAAATTTCGTGATTTGTTTGGCGTTGTCGGTGTCTTTGATCATTCTTGACTTAAATTTAAACTTTATCACCAAAATTAGAAGTGCTTTTTTTTCGGTTACAAGGCCAGTAATTGAAGTGTTATTATTACCGCGAGATGCTCTTGTTTCTTTTTCCGAACATGCCTCCACGGTTTTATATCTCAATAAAAAAATCAATGAACTAGAGGATGATTTAAGAATAAATGCAAAAATAATGTTAAAAATTCAGCAATTAGAAGATGAAAACAAAGAACTCAGAACATTGTTAGGGTTGCAGGTTAAACTGGAACCCCCTTTTGTGAATGCTGAGATAAGATATGAATTGCCTGACGTTTATACTGACAAAGTTGTCATAAACAAGGGTCAAACTCACGATTTAGCCATTGGCTATCCAGTCATAACTGCTCGAGGAATACTGGGCCAGCTAAGCAGAGTATATAACAACTCTGCAGAACTTACATTGGTTTCAGACTCGAGTATTTCAGTTCCAGTCTCCTTGCCTGCTTCAGAGGTGGTAGGTATAACAAAGGGCCAGGGTAACCGGGCAACGTTTGAGTTACAGTATGCTGATATAAGCGCGAAAATCAAAGTTGGCGATGAAGTTATTACTTCAGGTTTAGGAGATGTATATCCTCCTGGGATATTAGTTGGACACATAATTAGTGTTAGCCCAGCCGAGGTAGGACAATTTCCTGAAGTAGTGGGTCGAGTTGCATCGAGCGCTGGTTTGCAGCATCAAGTTATGGTTTTGCTTAAAAAGAAAATGGAAGATGGAACCGAATAACTTATTGCGTAGAAAGCCTACCGCAAAAATCTTTTATATTTCTATCTGCATTGCGTTTTTTGGAAACCTTATTCCTACGACAAAATTTTTCCCATGGCCTGATTTTTTAGCAGTCATTTTCGTTTTCTGGAATATCTATACACCAGGAAAGGTTAACCTGTTTTTTGCCTGGTTTATGGGCATAATTATGGATGTTTATACAGGAGCGTTTTTGGGGCAACACGCGCTTCTTTATTCTATCCTTTGCTTTACTACGAATGTATTTCAAAGAAGATTAAGCTGGTATACATTGACAAACCAATCTATCAATCTATTGCCGATTTTTTCCTTTGCTCTTTTCATTGATGCGATAGTTCGTTATGCCGCTGACGGTACTACAGCGCCATGGTGGTTTGTTTTTAGGCCAGTTTTGGAGTCTATCACCGCTTTTTTTGTAGGGTGGGTAATGTTGAAAATGATTAACAGACGTTCTGGTTCAGCACTAACTGCTCGTCCCTCTAGCTCAAGAATAAAAATATGATTTTCTCTCGCGAAAATCAAAAAGTTTTTCGAGTGAGAGCAAGTTCCCTAGCATTAGTTGTCTCGATAGTGCTGGCATTTTTGTTATTAAGGCTCGCCTGGCTTCAAATTATAGAGCATGAAAAACATTCTTCCAAGGCTGAGGATAACCGGGTTATCCTTCTTCCCCAACAAGCTCCTCGAGGCATGATTTTTGACAGAAATTTAACAGTTATGGCGAGAAACGACGCGGGTTTTTACCTCGAATTGCAACCATCAAAAATTGAAGGTTTTCAAAAAACTATTAAAAAACTTAGGGAAGTTATTGAAATAACAAAGAACGATGTTAGAAAATTTAAACGGCTTCAAAAGGAGGTTCGATCATACGACGGCCTACCGTTACGGGGCCCACTTAGCAACATTGAAGTTGCAAAATTAGTCACCCGAATCCAAAATTTACCCGGGGTTGAAGTCAGGCCCCGGCTAATAAGGAGTTATCCTTTAGGAGTGAGTTCTTCTCATGTGTTGGGCCACATCGGTAGGATTTCTGAGGAAGACTTATTACGACAAAAAAAACAAAATAATTCTAAGCAATATAGAGGCTTTACCCATATTGGCAAGCTTGGTGTAGAAGAGAGCTACGAAAATCTTCTTCGTGGAAAAATAGGATACCAGCATGTTGAAGTTACAGCTGGGGGGAAGATGATCAGAGAACTGAACAATAGTCTTCCCGTACCAGGAAAAAGTATTGCTCTAACGATTGATGCTAAATTGCAGAAGCTCGTCGAGAACAGCTTTGGGAAGAGGAAAGGAGGATTAGTTGCCATTGAGCCGTCAACGGGTGAAATTCTTGCTTTCGTTTCAATGCCTAATTTTGACCCTAATGCATTTATTGATGGGATTGATCAAAAAATTTGGGAAGAACTAAATACATCACCGGATAAACCTCTTCTTAACAGACCGCTTAAAGGGTTATACCCCCCTGGCTCAACTTACAAACCGTTTATGGCGCTAGCAGCACTATCATCGGGAGCCAAAGATCCTACTGAGCTTATAAATGATCCTGGCTATTTTGTATTAGGAAACCACAAATTCAGGGATAGCTCTCAAGGGGGTCATGGTCAAGTGGACATGAAAAAATCTATAGTAGTTTCAAGCGATACCTACTATTACAAGCTTGCCATAGGAATGGGCGTTGATTTAATTCATGAGTACATATCTCCTTTTGGATTTGGAAAAAAGACTGGCGTAGATCTTACCGGAGAGGCGAGAGGAATATTACCCTCCTCCTCATGGAAATTACAAAGACACGGAACACAGTGGTTACAGGGAGAAACCCCATCAATAGGCATAGGACAGGGATACAATACTTTCACAATTCTACAAATGGCTAAAGCCACTTCGATTATAGCGAACCGTGGAGTAGTGATTAAACCCAGACTTCTCAAAGGTAGCCGTGAATTCAATAATAGTGAATTCAGCTATAGTGAACCTTTCGCACAAGGCAAATTAAATATTGAACAAGAGTGGTTTAGCCTTGTAATTGATGCAATGGTCGAAGTTAATAAATCAGGTACAGCATCGTCAGTATTCGGAACCTCTACCTTTCCCATTGCCGGAAAAACGGGAACAGCTCAGGTTTTTACAATCAAGCAAGACGAAGAATATGATTCTGAAAAAGTCCCCGAGAGGTTAAAAGACCATAGCCTGTATATTGGATTCGCGCCAGTGGATAAACCTAAAATTGCGTTAGCTGTAGTAGTGGAGAATGGTGGATTTGGGGTCACTACTGCTACCCCTATAGCAAAATTAGTATTTGACTATTACCTAGCGAAAAAACGCTAATAAACCTTGGAGTAAAGAAAATTACAATAGTACCAAAACCAGTAAGTTTCATTTTTAAAAACCTGGATAGACCGTTGTCAATTATGATTTTGGGCGTCTCAATTATAAGTTGTTTTGCCGTATATAGTTCTAGCCACGACGAAATTATACGTTTTTACCAACACTTAAGAAATATACTGATCGCGGGCTTACTGATAATTTTTTTGAGTCACGTTCCTTCCGTAATAATTGAAAAGTTCGCAATTCCTGCTTACATTACGACTATTTTGCTTTTATTAGCCACTGAGTTTTTTGGGGAAACTGTGAATGGCGCCACAAGGTGGATAAATTTAGGTTTTATTACTGGGCAGCCATCTGAAATATTAAAAATTTCGCTACCATTGCTGCTCGCGTGGTTTGTACAAAAATCAGAAGGATTAAATTCTAAACGTGATTGGGCATTCGTTTTATTATTATTTTTGCTTCCGTTGATCATGGTTTTACGGCAGCCAGATCTAGGAACAGCAATTTTATTATTTATTTCAGGAACCATTCTTCTCTTTTTTGCGGGTTTGCCATGGAGAATCATTGTAATTGGGCTTACGCTTTTTGTATTTTTTTTGTTAACTTTATTCATTTTCGGCGATAAATTTTGTGCTGAGAATATTGCCTGGCCGGGGCTTCGGGAATATCAAAAATTACGAATATGCACCCTTTTGGACCCTATGAGAGATCCGCTCGGAGCAGGTTTTCACACATTACAATCAATAACAGCAGTAGGTTCTGGAGGAATCCTTGGCAAGGGTTGGTTACAGGGAACTCAGACTCAACTAGCTTTCATACCTGAGCGATCAACTGATTTTGTTTTTTCTGGATATGCTGAAGAATTTGGATTTTTTGGTTCCCTCCTTTTAATACTGCTTTATGCAGGAATCACGCTTAGGGGTTTGTGGATATCCATCGGGGCGCCAACAGATTTTGCCCGACTTTTAGGAGGAACATTGTCCATGATGACTTTTACGTACGCTTGTGTAAATATCGGCATGGTCACAGGCGTTTTACCCGTCGTGGGAGTACCTTTGCCATGGATGTCATATGGTGGAACTGCCTTAATTACGCTTGGTATCGGAGTTGGACTATTAATGAGTATCGGAAAAGATAGGTCTGAGACAACCCAAGGATTTTCATTACAAACATGATGACAAGTTCAGCTAAATCTGTTGCTAAAATTATCCTGGAAGGTTTTGATAAACACTACTTAGCTTTTAGAACGAATTCTCAACGCGCTAAAAGTAAATTTGAAAATTCGGAATATTCTGGAATAAGAGAGTTACTGAGCGAGCGAATCAGTTTTTACGACTTTCGAGTAAAGGAAACGTCTAGTGTTCTAGATATCAAATATGGGAAGGAAATAAAGGAGAACTTGTTTTGGCCTGAAGTAAAAAAAGCATACATCATGTTGTTAACAGAACATAAACAACCTGAATTGGCAGAGTCTTTTTTCAATTCGATTGCAACACAGGTTTTGGATAGAATTTATTTTCAAAATCATGATTATCTATTTGTCAGACCCTCAATATCTACTGAGTATCTTGACTCAAAACCCTCATCATATCGAGTTTATTATCCTAGATCTCTTGGGTTGCGAATGACCATTAAAACTATTACAAGAGATGTGGAGCTTAAAGGAACCTGGGAAAATATCGGAAGAGATATAAAACTACTTATTAGAAAAACTATCAGCATCTTGCAAGGGATTCAACCCACTAAAGACTTTCAAATTCATGTTATGCGCTCATTATTTTTTCGAAACAAGGGAGCCTATATAATCGGTAGAATAGTTTCAGATGGTGACCCAACCGGATTTGCAATTCCTATATTAAAAAACAAAAATGAGGAGTTATTTTTAGATACCATTGTTTTCCGGCAAGAAAATCTAGGAGTTTTATTTTCGTTTTCCAGGGCTTATTTCATGGCTGATATGGAGGTTCCTTCAGCATATGTAAAATTTTTAAAAACTATCATGCCGTCTAAACCAACTAGTGAATTGTACACTATGCTGGGCTTACAAAAACAAGGTAAAACTCTGTTCTATAGAGACCTTTTACATCATCTGAACAACTCAAGTGACAAATTTGTGTTGGCAGAAGGAATAAAGGGGTTGGTAATGTTGGTGTTCAACTTACCTTCGTTTCCCTATGTCTTCAAAATTATTAAAGATAAAAGACAAAAAGATGTTTCGAGGGAACATATTTTGAATAGGTACCAACTAGTAAAACATCATGACAGGGTGGGTAGATTAGCAGACACCTGGGAGTATTCTAACGTCGATTTTCCATCCGACAGATTTGATAATGAATTGCTTAAAGAGTTAAAGTCTCATGCGAGTAATATGTTTGAACAAATTGATGATCATGTGATTATAAAACATGTATATATCGAAAGAAGAATGATCCCGTTAAACGTTTTTATCGAAAAAGCAAATGAAGAAAAAGTAGACAAAGCAATATTTGAGTATGGTAACGCGATCAAGCAATTAATGAGCGCGAATATTTTTCCCGGCGATCTACTTTACAAAAATTTTGGCCTTACAAAGAATGGCCGGGTGGTTTTTTATGATTACGATGAAATTCAATACATTACTGAATGTGTTTTTAGATCAGTTCCTCCTGCTAACAACCCAGAAGATGAGCTAAGGGGTGAACCATGGTATTCCATAGGACCTAATGATGTTTTCCCTGAGGAATTCGAGACCTTTCTCCTCAGCAATCAAAAAATAAGAAAACCTTTTTTAAAGTATCACTCCGAATTGCTAAATCCAAATTATTGGAAAATGCAGCAAGAAAAAATAAAAAGCGGATTTTTCGAGGATGTCTTCCCCTACTCTGAAGAAGAGCGGTTTACTCCAGGAAAATTAATTGATGACTGAACTTGTTTCGTCTTTTGAGAAAAATATCTTTTGTTTTGATGCAAATTATATTCGAAACAAATTCGCTGCCATTCATTTCATCAACCAAAATAATAAACTCTTGATTGTCGATACCGCTACTAACCATTCAGCAAAGAGATTTTTAAACGCCCTTCATACCATGAATATTGCTCCTGAATCTGTAGAGTGGATTTTGTTAACACACGTTCATCTTGACCATGCAGGAGGGGCAGGATTTCTGATGAGAATGTGTCCAAATGCACAATTAGCTGTTCATGCAAGAGGAGTTCGGCACATGGTCAACCCGGAGGCATTATGGGCTTCAGTCGTAAGCGTCTATGGTAAGGAAGAGGCTGAAAAACAATACGGACAGCTTATCCCAGTGGATGAAAATCGTGTTGTCGCGGTAGGCGAAGGAGAAATCATAAGTTTTCAAAATAGGAAATTGCAAATCTTTGACGCGCCGGGACACGCGAACCATCATATCGTTATTTTTGACGAAGAATCAAAGTCTTGCTTTACGGGAGATGCCTTCGGGATAGCGTATCCTGAACTTACCAATGAAGATGGGGAGTTTATCTTCATCTCATCAACACCTACCCAATTTGAGCCTGTAAAATTTGATATCACTGTAAAAAAAATAATGGAGCAAAAACCACAAAGCTGCTTCCTGACTCATTTTTCAAAGATAATAAATATAGAAAAAAATGGTTATGAACTTTTAAAGCAGCTGGACGAGTATGTCACAATCTCTCAGCAGTCAAGAACTTGCGATAGTCAGCAAGATCAAATTAGGGAGAAGCTATTTGAACTTCTCTATAAAAAATTAGAAAAAACAAATCTGAGTATTTCCAGGCGCGAATTCGGAAATCTTTTAAGTTTAGATTTGTCTCTTAATGCGCAGGGTTTGGAATACTGGAATAATAAAATAAACAAACAGGTTTAAAATGGCATTAAAGGAAAAAAACTCGATAAACGTCAATACAGATAGTAAGGCAGCACTTCAGTCCTTAATTAAGGAGCGAATTGTAATTATGGATGGCGCAATGGGGACCATGCTTCAGCAAGAAAAATTGGATGAAAAAGATTTCGCGGGGCAAGAACGTACCGATATTCCGGCCAGTATCCTCGAAATAATTGGAAATGCGAAAGCTAGTGGTATTGAGCTTAAAGGGAATAACGAGTTACTTTCCATTACCCGACCAGATATCATTAAAGCAGTCCATCAAAAGTTTCTCTCTGTAGGAGCGGATATAATTGAGACTAATACTTTCGGGGCCACCTCCATAGCGCAGGCTGATTATGGCTTGGAGTATTTAGCTAAAGAGATGAATTTGGCTTCCGTACGTATAGCCAAAGATGCCTGCCTGAAGTTTAGTTCCAAAAATAATAGAAAATTTGTCGCAGGGGCCATTGGACCGACGCCAAAAACTGCGTCTATATCACCAGATGTGAGTGACCCAGGTGCCAGGAATATTACATTTGATCAACTCTTTAAATCCTATTCGGACCAGGCAGAGACCTTAATTGAGGGTGGGGTAGATATTCTTTTAGTAGAAACCATTTTTGACACCCTAAATGCAAAAGCAGCCCTATTTGCGATTGAAGATGTGTTCAATCGGGCGAATAAACGCCTACCTGTCATGATTTCAGGAACGGTAACAGACGCATCGGGTAGAATCCTTTCTGGTCAAACTGTAGAAGCATTTTGGAATAGTGTGCGGCATGCAAAACCCCTCAGCATTGGATTGAACTGTGCTCTAGGAGCTGCTTTAATGAGACCTTATGTGGAAGAAATGCATAAAATCTGTGATGTGCCAATCTGCATTTATCCAAATGCTGGACTTCCAAATCCTATGGCCCCAACAGGGTTCGATGAAACTCCTGAAATTACGTCAGGACTAATTTCCGAATTTGCAAAAGAAGGATGGATTAACATAGTTGGAGGTTGTTGTGGTACCACACCAGAGCATATTGCAGCAATAAAAGAAAAGGTAAAAAATTTTCCACCACGTGTTGTCCCCGAGATCAAAAAAAAATTACGTCTATCTGGACTTGAGCCATGCAATATTGGAGAGGATTCTTTGTTTATTAATGTTGGTGAACGGACCAACGTAACAGGTTCAAAAAAATTCTCAGACTTAATAATTAATGGAGACTACCCTGCTGCAATTGAAGTAGCTAGGCAGCAAGTAGAAAATGGGGCTCAGATCATTGATATAAATATGGATGAAGCTATGCTTGATTCAGAGAAAGCTATGGTTAAATTTTTGAATCTTATAGCTTCCGAACCTGACATTTCTCGGGTGCCGTTGATGTTAGACTCGTCCAAGTGGTCTGTATTAGAGGCGGGTTTGAAGTGCTCCCAGGGCAAACCAATTGTCAACTCGATCTCGCTAAAGGAAGGAGAAGATGAGTTTTTACGGCATGCTCATTTATGCAAGAGATATGGTGCTGCCATGATAGTAATGGCTTTTGATGAAAACGGCCAGGCTGACACGATTGATAAAAGAAAATCAATATGCAAAAGAGCGTATGACCTCTTAATTGAAAAGGCTTCGGTTGACCCGGAAGATATTATCTTCGACCCGAATATCTTTGCAATAGGAACCGGGATTTCGGATCATGATAAATATGCGGTCGATTTCATTGAGGCTACAAAGTGGATACGAAAGAATCTTCCATTTGCGAAGGTTTCGGGAGGTGTCTCTAATGTGAGCTTCTCTTTTCGGGGAAATAACCATGCCCGAGAGGCTATTCACAGTGCATTTCTTTTTCATGCGATTAAGGCTGGTATGTCTATGGGTATTGTAAATGCGGGTCAACTTGCAGTTTACGAAGAGTTAGATCCCGTTTTAAGAAATCATGTGGAGGATTTAATTTTTGCCAGGACAAAAGATGCTACTGAAAAAATGATCGAATTTTCCTCATCTTTAGACGCCGACTCGAGTACTAATGAAAAAATTCAAGAATGGCGTAATGGTGACTCAACGTCCAGAATAAAACATGCTCTGATTCATGGGATAACAGAATATATCAACAATGATACAGAGGAAGCTAGGATGGAGATTCATACTCAGGGAGGAAAGCCTATTGAGGTAATTGAAGGTCCGTTAATGGACGGTATGAATGTTGTGGGAGACTTGTTTGGGGAAGGAAAAATGTTCCTTCCGCAAGTTGTCAAATCTGCGAGGGTAATGAAATCAGCAGTAGCTCATTTGGTACCGTTTATTGAGAAAGATCAAACTGCAGGGGCAAAACAAAAAGGGAAGATCCTTATCGCTACTGTAAAAGGAGATGTCCATGATATTGGCAAGAATATCGTAACTGTGGTTTTACAGTGTAACAACTTTGATGTTATTAACCTTGGAGTAATGGTTCCGGCACAGAAGATACTTGAAGAAGCAAAAAACCATAATGTTGATGTGATTGGCTTGTCTGGGTTGATTACTCCCTCACTTGAAGAAATGGCACACGTTGCTAGAGAGATGGAGAGAGATGCATGGTTTAGGGAAAGAAAAATTCCTCTTTTAATAGGGGGGGCGACTACTTCGAAAGCACATACCGCTGTAAAAATAGCTCCTTTTTATTCTGGTCCAGTAATTTGGGTTCCGGATGCCTCCCGCAGTGTGCCAGTAGCTCAGTCTCTTACAGGAGACTCGAAAGAAAAAATTAACTACCTACAAGATATCTATCTGAACTACAAGGACATCAGAGACAGGTTCAACAAGAAACAAATTCCATTCATATCAATTGCTGAAGCTAGAAAAAATTCTTTCGAAATTGATAGAAAAGATAAGGTTCCCACACCTAAAGTCATCGGAAGAAGAGTGTTAAAATCATTTCCCTTAGAGCAGCTAGTTGACTATATAGATTGGACTCCTTTTTTAAAGCTTGGGACTTAGCCGGAAAATTTCCGGATATTTTATCAGATGACATCGTGGGTGAAGAAGCTAGTAAACTTTTCAAAGATGCAGAAAGTCTGCTGAGACGTCTGGTTAAAAAGAAAGATCTTAAAGCTCACGGAATCTTTGCAATTTACCCTGCACGGAAAACAGGACCTGAAGATCTAACGGTTTTTGCAGACGAAAACCTCAACAAAGAATTGTTTACGTGGATAGGATTGCGGCAACAAACAAAAAAATCAAATGGCACGAAGAATAAATGCCTTGCAGATTTTGTAAAACCAATTACATATAATGAGAAAGACTATTTGGGAATTTTTTTCGTCACCATTGACGGTACTGAAAAGTTAGCCTCAATGTTAGAAGAGAAGCTAGACGACTATCAATCTATAATGGTCAAAGCCTTAGCTGATAGGTTAGTTGAGGCCTTTGCTGAGTGTTTGCACAAGCTCGTAAGGCAAGAGTACTGGGGTTATGCTGAAGAAGAGAAACTGTCTTACGAAGAACTAGTCAATGAAAGTTATCAAGGAATACGACCTGCACCGGGCTATCCAGCGTGCCCTGATCATAGTATCAAACCAGTTATTGCAGATTGTTTAAATGCTCAAGAAATAGGAGTGACGCTTACCGAAAGCAATGCGATGTCTCCTGCATCCAGTATCTGCGGTTTTTATTTTTGGCATCCGGAGGCTACCTATTTCAATGTTGGTCAAATTGATTCAGATCAGTTAAAAGATTATGCAGAAAGATCAAAAATTCACAGAGAAGTTGCCAGTCAAAATTTGAGAGAGGTTACAACCATTAACGCAGAGACTTCCAAAGAATAAATGTGTCATTTGAACTTTTCGCCGATTTAATCATCTGGATCAAAGGATAAAATCTAGCTGACAAGGGTATTTCATTATCTATTTGAGCGTCCAATTTAGCATTTTTTTTAAGAGCCCTTAAACTGGCATCAAACTCACAATTTAATATTATTCCCTCAGACAGGGCCTCTTTTCCAAGGGTTCTAAATATAATCGGAGCAAGGTCTTTTGTGACAATAAAAGTAGGAGACGAGGAACAGGAAAATTGGGTTACCATAAAGAGTATGAGGTATTCATCAACGCTGGTTACAATTTTAGCATGCAGTTTACTCAGTTGTTACCCTACCTACAACTGGAGGTTAGTTCAAACTGAACAATATGGTTGGGAAGCCCTATTTCCTGCTAAACCTAAAAGGAATTCTCGAAAAATTATTATCCGAAATCAGTCTAAACAAGCTGTAATTAAAATGGACAGATATTCCGTAGCGTTAAATCAAATGGATTTCATCCTTGATGTAATAAGTTTTGAAGGAGAAATGTCAAACATTGGTGGCTCATTAAAAGGTTACGTTAACAAAATGCTGAGAAACAACCTTAATATTCCCCTTGAGGTAAAGATGGTTGATGGAGTAATGATAGAAGGTTTTATCGGTAAAGGAGAATCAAAACCTGTAGCAATGATTTTAAAGCATTTGAGTAATGATTATTCAATTGTAAGGGGGGTCGCAGTGGGATCGCCGCACAACTTTAAAAGTGACAAAGCGGAGTTTTTCCTAAACTCTATTAATTAGCTTTAAATTCTCAGGCAGAATATTTTTCATAAATAATTTGCTTTTTAAAAAGCACTGCTTTCTAACACTTTGCTCAATGTTAGTGCGGTTTTTGCTGCCAAAAGAGTCAGGTACTTTTAAGGATTTTTTTCTATTTTTAAGTCATTGATTAGTATGCATTTTTTTTCTTCAAAAAAAGTGTTTTTTGGCACAGATATAGCGATATATAAAAAGTTTTGTTAATTATATGGAGAAACAAATGCGTAATAAATTTCTTACAACTGTTTGCTGCGTTTCAGTAATGCAAATACCCTTGACTATCGGCTCCGCTGCTAAAGCAGAGTGGGAGTCATCTGCTAATGTGGGCATTTTCTCGGAATACCGATTTCGAGGAGCAAAGCAGACAGAAGACGCACCGGCTATACAAGGTGGATTTGACCTATCTCATTCAAGCGGTTTTTACCTTGGAAACTGGAACTCAAATGTCGAGTTTGGTAATACCTCTATAGAGGTGGATTTTTACGCAGGGTATGCCTTCGACGTGGGTGAGCTAAGTATTGATATCGGTGATTTGTATTATTATTACCCGGACAACACAGGCCAAACGCCAAACATAAATTCTAACGAAATCTACGTAATCGGCTCCTACGGGGCAATCAGTGCTGGATATCACTATTTTACGACAGAGTGGTTTGGTGTGGGAGATGATAGCGGCACAACGTACATGCAGATAAATGCTGAGTTTCCCTTATCTGATACTATGACGCTCTCAGCCCATGCTGGCTCCTCATCAATTGAAGGTGTCACGGGAGCAGATTATGAAGACTACAGTGTGAGCCTAGCTATGGATGTCGGCAATGGATATTCAGTTGGTATAGACTTTATCGACAATAGCGGTGACGGAGCAGTCGGCCCAGCATTCTCCTCTGGCGCAGTAATATCTTTTTCTAAATCGATGTAGTCAATTGGAGAACATTAATAATTTCTAGAGATCTCGATTGAGAGTTCTCTAGAAATCTAGGTAAAAGGAAAAATATTATGAAATTAATCACGGCCGTTATAAAACCTTTCAAACTAGATGAGGTTCGAGAGGCTCTATCTGAGATAGGTGTTCAAGGCCTCACGGTAACTGAAGTTAAAGGGTTTGGCAGGCAAAAAGGGCACACCGAACTCTACAGGGGTGCTGAATACGTAGTCGACTTCCTACCAAAAGTCAAACTAGAAGTTGCAGTTGATGATGACGTTTGTGAGAGAGCAGTTGAAGCTATCGAAAATGCCGGAAAAACCGGGAAAATAGGCGATGGGAAGATTTTCATCTCCGATCTCTCAGAGGTCATTCGAATTCGTACCGGTGAGACTGGTAAAGAAGCTTTGTAAACGTAACATTTTTTAAAGGTTTTTAACTATGAAATTTTTTATTGAAACTTTACGCAAACTAGGGATAGGCAAGGTCCTTGCGTTGTCCGTTCTGTGTTCGGGCGCAGCTTTTGCACAAGATGTTCCTGTTGAACCAGCTATGTTCAAGGGTGATATTGCCTGGATGATGACTGCTACGTTACTTGTAACGTTTATGGCCGTTCCGGGTCTTGCATTGTTTTATGGTGGATTAGTTCGCACGAAAAACATGCTGTCCATGTTGATGCAAGTGACTACCGTTTTTACCTTAATCGTGGTCCTATGGGCAATTTACGGATACTCTCTTGCTTTAACCGAAGGTAATCCGATAATTGGAGGACTTTCCCAGCTGTTTTTAGCTGGTACGACGGCTGACAGCACAGCAGGGACATTTACTGACGGTATTGTCCTACCGGAAACTATCTTTATTGCCTTTCAATCTACTTTCGCAGGTTTGACTTGTGCGTTGATAGTCGGCTCAATGGCTGAGAGAGCCAAATTTGCGGGTGTATTAATATTCGCGGTTATCTGGTTTACTTTCTCCTACGCGCCAATTTGCCATATGGTTTGGGGCCCAGGAGGTTACCTTTTGGACAAGGGAGCTCTGGATTTCGCTGGTGGCACGGTTGTTCATATAAACTCAGGCATAGCTGGATTGGTAGCGGCATATGTGCTCGGAAAAAGAATCGGGTACGGTAAAGAGCCAATGCCTCCGCACTCATTACCGATGACGTTGATCGGGGCAGCAATTTTGTGGATCGGTTGGTTTGGCTTCAACGCTGGCTCAAATCTTGAGGCCACATCAGGTGCCACATTACCTTTCGCAAACACTCTATTCGCGACCTGCGCTGCAATTTTAGCATGGACGCTGGGTGAGTCTTTTGTAAAGGGAAAACCATCTATGTTAGGAGCAGCTTCGGGTATGATTTCAGGCTTAGTTGCAATCACCCCAGCTTGTGGTTCGGTTGGAATTATGGGGGCTATCATCATTGGAGCTATAGCAGGCTTCGTGTGTTTATGGGCTTGCACAGGACTAAAAAGTCTACTTGGAGCCGATGAATCCCTCGACGTTTTCGGAATTCACGGTGTTGGAGGAATACTCGGCGCTATATTAACAGGCGTATTCACCGCTCCATCATTAGGAGGTACCGGAGGCGATGACTTTGCAATTGCTTCTCAGGTAGCAATTCAATTAGAAGCTGTAATTATTACAGTTATCGTATCCGGCGTAGTTGCATTTATCGCACTGAAGGTTGCTGACTTACTCGTCGGCATCAGAGTTAGTGAAGACGAAGAAAGAGAGGGCCTTGACGTTACCTCTCATAGCGAAAAAGCTTACACTAGCTAAATTAATTTCTCCAGGCGAGCGTTTACCAACTCGCCGCCCATGCCCTCCCTGGCTATTTGGTCAAGGGGGGGTTTTTTTATATTAATATAAAGACATGGGCCCACAATTAAAAGCCAACTTATGTGGCAAACTTCGTGATTTTGAAACCGAGATCATCTCTAAAAGATCTGTTGTTGAACATTGGTTTCGAGATATGTTTGCAAAATACAAACCCCCCTTTTACTCCTCAGTTGATTTAAGGAACGCTTGCTTTAAGATTGCCCCTATAGACACGAATCTATTTCCAGCGGGTTTTAACAACATTGGAGAAGATGATAGGCGTTCTACAGTGCAAGCATTTATGAGCGCAGTTGAAAGACATTGTCCTCAGGCAGAAACCGTGTTGATAATCCCCGAAAACCATACAAGAAATTTATACTATCATCAGCACATTGGACATCTTCACGCCCTATTGAGCAACGTTGGCCTAAAAACTATAATAGGTTCTCACGAGGACTCTCTCTGTAATTTAAATGAAATTGTTTTTAAAAATCTTGAAGGTCTCCCTACTTCAGTTCCAATTAAGAAAGTACATTTTGAAAAAAATGCACTGTATGTAGATGGCAAGAAACCGGAGTTAGTGTTACTCAATAACGACTTCTCATCTGGAATTCCAGCTGAATATCAGGACATGGTTGGTAGTCAAACATTAGTTCCCTCTCTCGATGCGAGTTGGGCAATAAGAAAAAAGTCTACTCATTTCAAACTTTATGAGGAAACGGCTAAAGAATTTACGAAAATTTTTGATGTTGATGATTGGTTTATTAGTCCTATTAACCGTAGATGCTCCGATATAAACTTTAGAGAAAAAAAAGGAGAAGCATGTTTGGTTAAAAATATTGAAGAAGTGCTAAATGAGATAAAGAGAAAATATACTGAATATGGAATAAAAAAGAAGCCATTTGTGGTTATAAAAGCTAATTCAGGAACATATGGGATGAGTGTAATGACCATAAGGGAATCTAGCGAGATATACCAGTTAAATAACAAACAACGCAAAAAAATGTCAACAAGCAAAGAGGGAATTTTTGTAAAAGATGTATTAATTCAAGAAGGTATTTACTCTTTTGAAACAGTAGTCGACTACAACGTTGAGAGTGTAGCAGAGCCAGTAGTGTATTTGGTAGATAAATATGTCGTCGGTGGGTTTTATAGAATACATTCTGAAAAAGGTTTAGATGAAAATTTGAACACGCCGGGGATGAAGTTTTTTCCGATTGCATTTGAAGACAGCTGTCAACTCCCCGCCTCATCTAGTGACCCTGATTCGATTACAAACCGTTTATATTTTTATGGAGTAATAGCTCGGTTAGCAACACTGGCTGCCGCCAGAGAGATGCGAGAATGAAAAAAAGAAAAATTTTATTTATTGCAAATGAGATAGAAAAGTTATTGCCTAAGGTTGATACAACTGTTTTTTTGATTCAACAGGCTTGGGTTGAAAAATATGAAGTGTGGTTCTGCACTTTGGAAAATTTAGGTATAAATACATCAAGTAAATTAGTCTATTACGTTAACGCAAATAATTTAATACCAGGGAATAATTGTAAATGGTTTAGGAGAGAAAAACTTGTTAAAGTTAATCTTTTGTCTTTTTCAGCGATCATTGTGCGGACAGATCCACCTTTCAATCAACAATATTTGCTCAGCATGAATATTTTAGATTTTGTGACAGAAAAAGGAGTTAAAGTCGTTAATTCGCCTGAATCGTTGCGAAAATTTAATGAAAAACTATTTGCACTGAGGTTTCCTGAGCATACCCCCGCTACACTCATATCATCGAATAAAACAGAAATTAAAAACTTTTTAAAATCAAAAAAACAGGTTGTACTCAAACCATTAAATTTAATGGGAGGACAAGGAATTTTTCTAATAACAAATGGGGATAACAATTTAGATACAATCATTGATTCTACTACCAATAAAGGAAGAGATAAAATTGTAAGTCAAGAATTTCTTGTGAATATAAAGGGAGGAGATAAACGTATAATTATTATTAACGGGATTGTCGAGAGATACGCTCTTTGTAGAAAACCAAAAAAGCAATCCATTATCGCGAATTTGGCTGGGGGTGGAATAGCCTCGATTGTTAAGCTGAGCCAAGAGGAACTTGAAATTGCGAGATCAGTTGCTGAGGCTATTAAGGAAGATATTTTTTTTGCAGGTTTGGACATGATAGATAAAAAAATCACAGAAATAAATATTACGAGTCCAACTGGAATGCGACAAATTGCTGATCACAAAAGTTCCTATCTTGGTTCTTTCTTTTATGATCAGCTCATGAAGCTATAACAGTAATGAAATATTTTTTTTTAGTTTGTCATAAACCTCTGGGGTCATCACTGCAAAAATGTGTTGAATTTTCCATCGGAAAATCAATAGAGGAGATTATAAACATTGAGATCACTCCTAATGAAAACCTCATGGAAATACAAAACCTTATAGAAAAAGCTTGGCGCAAATGTGGAAAGCCGCAAGAAATTTTTGTCTTCTCAGATTTGAAAGGAGCCACGCCATGCAATGGACTATTTAGTTGGCTCAGGGGGAAAGAGATTTTTTATAGAGGTGTTACGGGTGTAAATCTGCCAATGTTAGTGTGCGCTATTAATCACAAAAATTTATCACTTGATGCACTTCTTGAAAAAGTTTTAGAGGCGAAAGACAAAGGCATTCAATCTTTAAATATCTTTTGAAATGGAATATAAAAAACTGATACTTACAAACAAGTTGGGATTACATTTGAGGGCTGCCTCTAAACTTTCAACCTTAGCTACGACTTTTCAATGTGATATTTCGATATCTAACGGAGATGGAAATAATATCAATGCAAAAAGTGTGCTCGGAATAACAATGCTAGCTGCTGGTTTCGGAACATCAGTGTACATAAAAGCCTCAGGGAAAGATGAAAAAGACGCAATTAACGAGATTGAAAAGCTTTTCAATAACAAATTTGGAGAAGAATCTTAATCATGTTTACCTTGATGGGTCACGGAATTGGGACAGATATAATCATAGCTAAAGCTTGGGTTAATATGTACTTTTCCGGTTTAGAAATAAGATACTCTGAAATTTCGGATTCCGAAATTACTTCTGAGATTGGTAGGTTAAGGCGTGCAATAGGAATGCTTGACAAGGATTTTAAGGATATCTCAGAATCCTTTAAAAACTCTAAAACCGGTGATTTTGATAACCTATTAGACAGTCATAGGCTCATAATAAATGATCCGCTACTAATTGTTGAAACTGAAAAAAGAATCGCAGAATCATTGATCAATGCAGAGTGTGCACTAGTAAGACAATTAGATTTTATCGTAGAACAGTTTTCGAAAATATCAAACCCTTATTTTCAAGAAAGGAAGATCGATGTTGAGCAAATTGTTGGTCAACTTGTAAAGAAGCTCAGCCTAATTGATCATATCCAAAACCCACGAAAACCAGATGCCGAATTAGCAGACAAAAATGAAGCAAGCTGGATTTGTTTATCTGATCAAATGTCTATCAACGAAATTTCTAAATTTATAAAAGAGGGAGTTAAAGGGTTCGCTATTGAATCAGGAAGCCCTACCTCTCATCTAGCAACTCTTTTCAAGAGTCTCGAAATCCCAGCTATCCTTGGTCTGCAAGAGCATAATGAACTGGTTGAGCATGGCGAGAGAGTGATTTTAGATAGCGAATCTGGTGTTCTGTTGGCGGGATTGGACAGTTATATTCTTGCTGAATACCAGGAAAGAATAAGGAAAGGAGTTCAAAAAAAACAAAAACTGAAGGTTTTCGTTAATGTTCCCTGCCAAACTAAAAATCAAGTTGATATTGGTCTAATGGCGAATATCGAGAACCCTAAAGAGGTAATCAAAGCAATTGAACTAGGAGTATCAGGTATAGGATTATTTAGGACAGAATTTCTTTTTTTAGAAAAAAATAAAATTCTTAGTGAGGATGAACAATTTGAAGCATATAAGCATGTGGTTGAAGCCCTTAACCCTCTGCCGGTTGTTATAAGAACTCTGGACCTCGGAGCCGATAAGTTACCCTCTAGTTTGTCCAGTAAATTCACTAAAGACTCTAACCCGGCTCTAGGTCAGAGAGGCATCAGATTTAGTCTGGAAAATCCAGATTTTTTTAAGGTACAAATAAATGCAATCTTAAGAGCATCTAAATTCGGCAATGTAAAAATTATGCTTCCGCTCATTACCGAAAAAGAAGAAATTATCAAAGCTAAGCAGCTTATTTATCAATCGTTACATAACGTTTCGGAGACATACTGTTATGATTTAAATACACCCGCTATAGGAGCTATGATAGAAGTACCATCAGCTGCAATAACAATAGAATCTCTAATCCCGCATATCGACTTCGCTTCTTTGGGAACCAATGACTTAATACAATACACACTTGCAATAGATAGAACTAACAATAAAGTATCCCATCTATATAATCCAGGACACCCTGCTGTACAGTTTTTGATTGAAAATGTAATTAAGTCATGCATTAGGGAAAATTGTCCTGTTTCAATTTGTGGGGAACTAGCAAACGACATTGTACAAACTAAAAAATTTTTTCAAATGGGTCTGAGAGAAGTGTCAACTAACGTCAGTGACATTTTAAAGATGAAAGAAGCAATTTCTAAAATAACCCTATAACAATTAAAATGATTTATACAGAAGACAAAATTTGTCAAATTAAGAAACCTCTTAAATTAAAAAGTGGAGAGGTTCTCGAATCCTACAACTTGACATATGAAACGCATGGGGTTTTATCTAAAAACTCAAATAATGCGGTTCTGGTTTGCCATGCCTTAAATGCATCTCATCATATTGCGGGGATCAGGAAAACCACTAAGGACTTAGGTTGGTGGGATAATATGATTGGGCCTGGAAAACCTATTGACACAGATTCATTCTTCGTTATTGGAGTCAATAATATTGGTTCGTGTTTTGGATCAACCGGGCCGGCCTCAATTAACCCAAAAACCGGCAAACCTTATGGTAGTGACTTTCCCCTATTAACTGTGGAAGATTGGGTGAACTCGCAAGCGGTGTTTGCTGACTTTCTTGGGATAAAAAAATTTGTCGCAATAATCGGTGGAAGCCTAGGTGGAATGCAGGTTCTACAGTGGAGTATTTCTTTTCCCGATCGATTGGAAAATGCGATTATAATAGCCTCGACCGCACGCCTCACCGCGCAAAACATCGCATTTAATGAAATAGCCAGAAGAGCAATAATTACGGACAAATCGTTTCATGGAGGTGACTATTATTCAGAGAATACTTTTCCGAATATAGGTCTATCAATTGCTCGTATGCTTGCTCACATAACATATCTATCTCAAGATGGGATGACAGAAAAGTTTGGAAGAAATCTACAAGAAAAAAAAGATTATTCTTTTTCGTATGAAATAGATTTTCAGATAGAATCATACCTTAGATATCAAGGCGAAAAGTTTTCGCACAAATTTGACGCTAACTCTTACTTACTTATAACGAGAGTTTTAGATTATTTCGACCCGGCTGGTGAGGCCAACGGTGATTTAGTAAAGGCATTAAAAGTTGTCAAGGCGAAGTTTCTCCTAATCTCATTTACCTCTGACTGGAGATTTTCTCCCAGTCATTCCAAGGAATTAGTATCAGCTCTGTTGGAAAATAATGTTCAGGTTTCGTATTCTGAAATAAAATCTGAATATGGGCACGACTCCTTCTTATTAGAAGATCCAGGTTACCATGAGCTGATTCGTGTATTCTTCAGTAATATGTTGTGATTGCCATGATTTTAAGAGATGACCTAAAAGTAATTGCCCAGAGAATACCACATCAATCTAGAGTGTTGGATCTAGGGTGTGGTGATGGGTCTCTCATTAAGTGGTTAGAACTTAAAAAAGAATGTAAGTGTTATGGGGTAGAAATTTCTGCTGAAAAAGTTTTGCAGTGCATGGAAAAAAAGGTTAATGTCATTCAAGCAGATATCGAGGAAGGATTGTCTATTTTGGATAATAATAAGTTTGATGTGGTTGTTCTCTCTCAAGCGCTTCAGGCTACTCTTAAAACCGAAATTGTGTTAAAAAAAATAAGTGAATTGGGTCACACTGTGATTTTAAGCATACCGAATTTTGGTTACTGGACCCATGTACTAGACCTATTGCTAGGCAATATGCCAGTTAATGATAGGCTTCCGTTTCAATGGTATGACACTCCAAATCTTCACTTTGCAACTATTAAAGATTTTGAGGATCTTCTTCGGAAGCTAAACTTTAAAAGAATGAAAGGATTTTACTTAAAAGAATCAAAAACTGGCTCAATAAAAAAAATAATATTCCTACCTTCTCTAAGGTGCACGACCGCAATTTATCAATTTAGTAAATCAAATTAACTTTTCCAAAATGATACAGAAAAGAATACAAAAATTGTTAACAGTTCTAATCTTCCTAGAAGCATAACTACCGATAATATGGAGAGTTGTATATCGCTCAAAATTCCATAATTAGCAGACGGACCAAGTTCAAATAAAGCTGGTCCAAGATTGTTTATGCATGCCAAAGCAGCTGATATAGATGCTCCCGCCGATAAACCTGTAGAGGTAAGGAAAAGAAATGCTGTAACTAATGTAAGTAGATAAAAGAACATGAAAGCTAAGACTGCCAGAATAACCCTATTTGCAACAGTTTGATTTCCAATTTTGATAGGAATAATTGCGTGAGGATGAACGGTTCTTAAAATTTCTCTTCTGGCTTGCTTCAGCATAATGATAGCCCTAATGAGTTTTACCCCACCCCCAGTAGAGCCAGAACACGTTGTAAAACATGAAAGTAAAAGCATAAGCGAAAAAGTTATCGTGGGCCACAAATTGTAATCTGTAGTAGCATAACCAGTTGTGGTGGCGATAGACACAACATTAAAAACTGTAATACGAGCAATTGTCGACAAACTACTCTCATCCGAAAAACTTATTAACAGCACTAAAAATATAAACGCTACAGAAATAAAGATGATAGAAAAAAAATATCTAGCCTCTATGCTTTGCAAGTAAGCCTTTAAGGAAAAGGATCTTAAGGCGGCAAAATGTAAAGTAAAATTCATTGCCGCAAGTAACATAAAAAAAACTGCAACTACTTCTATTTTAAAGCTGTTAAAAAAGCCAATACTTTCATCATAAGTCGACAAACCGCCTATACTAACCGTGGTAAATGCATGGGCCAATGCATCAAATAACTCCATTCCCGCTACCCAATAGCCAACACAACAAAATAATGTTAAGAAAACGTAGATCGTCCACAAAGCTTTGGCCGTCTCTGCAATCCGAGGTGTAAATTTCTTATCTTTCATAGGTCCGGATGCCTCAGCTCTAAAGATCTGCATACCTCCAACGCCGAACATTGGTAATATGGCAATCGTCAAAACTAAAATTCCCATACCTCCCAACCACTGTAGTATGGCTCTCCAAATTAGTATTGCTTTGGGCATAAGTTCTAACCCAGAGAAAATTGTCGCCCCAGTTGTTGTTAGTCCGGAAACAGCTTCAAAAAAAGCTCGAATAAATGACATGTTTTCATCGAACATTAAAAACGGAGTTGATGATATCGTTGAAAGTAAAATCCAAACCAGCAATACTAGCGTTAAGCCATCCTTAGCTTGTAGCTCTGAGGAGCTTTGAGGGTAAGATTTTGTTTTTTTAAATAAAGTGAATATTATTATGCCAAAAGCAAAAAATAGAATCCCTAATATAATGAAGTCGGTCCAAATTGGTTCTGCATAGAGATAACCAATCAATGCTGGAAAAAAAAGAAATAATGAGAAGAAAGAGGTAATTAAACCAACTATCGAGAGAACTTCACTAAGGCGCCGAGAGAAAATTACCACCGTTTCCCAATAATCTCAAAAAAATCTGGCCGAAACTGTGAACATTTTCTCTATATCAGAGATTATCTTACGATTTGAAACAAAGACAATCAAATGATCATTGTTATTAATAATCAAATCATGATGTGCCATTAAAGCTAAATTCTCCCCGTCCACTTCACGAACTATAGCTCCTAAGAATGAGCCCTTTGGCATTTTTATTTGTTCTACCATTCGCCCAACAACTTTTGAGGTAGTCCTATCTCCGTGAACAATTATTTCTAATGCTTCAGCCGCTCCACGCTTTAAACTATGAACAGCCTCTATATCCCCCCTTCTGATATATTTTAATAATTCCCCAACAGTTGCATGCGAGGGAGTGATGGTAATATCAATATTCCCTCCTTCAACTAATTCTGCGTAAGCCTTCCTATTGATTAAAGACATGACCCTTTTAGCACCCAGCCGTTTGGCCAAGAGGGCGGACATGATGTTATTTTCATCATCATTTGTCAATGCTACAAACATATCAATATCTGCGACATTCTCTTCAGTCAGAAGGGCCTCATCTGTTGCATCTCCATAAATAACTAAGGCTTTACTTCCCAAGACATTTGAGATTTTTTCACACCTAATCTTGTTGTGGTCAATAATTTTAAGCGTCAGTGATTCAGAAATTGAGTGAGCCACCCGTACTCCAACATTTCCACCTCCGGCTATCATAACCTTACGGACAGGACGATCAATTTGCCGCAGTTCTCTTAGAACTTGAGACACATTTTCCGTCGCAACCAAAACAAACACTTCATCTCCTACCTCTATGTTAGTGGTGGCATCTGGTAACAACGCTATCCCATTACGATAAACGGAGACAATCCTGCAATCTACAGTTGGGAGATGATCCCTTAAATCACTAATCGGATGGCTAACTAAAAGACCTCCACGATGAGCTATAACGGTCAACATGGTGACGATTCCATTTGCGAATTCAGTAACTTGAAGCGCTTCAGGTATTTGAATTAATCGCTTGATGGTCTCAGTCACAGAGGTTTCCGGGCTAATTATTTTGTCAACAGCAAACCCATCCTCTGTTAAAAGTTCGCTGTTATTTAACCACTGCATAGATCTAGTCCTAGCTATTCGTTGAGGGACATTAAAAACTTTGAAAGCTATCTTACAAGCAACTAAATTCACCTCATCATCAGCCGTTACAGCAACCATCATATCGACATCCTCGATTCCAGCATCTCTAAGAACGTCAATAGAAGTAGCTGTTCCAGCAACTGTTCGCAAATCAAATCTTTCCTGCAAATTATCTAATGCTTCAGTATGCGTATCAACCACAGTTACGTCACTTTTGTCATCACTAACCAACATTTCCGCTAGACTTGAGCCTACTCTTCCAGCACCTAGAATTAAAATCTTCATTATTGATTGTTCTTTTTCAGGACCCCCCTTTGGAGCTCCATCCCTAACTGTCGTATTTTTCTGTAAAGATGAGTTCTTTCTAAGCCAGACCTTTCAGCAAGCCTGGTCATGCTACCTTGTAATTTTGCTAATTGGTAACTGAGGTAAATTCTTTCAAAAGAGTCTCTGGCTTCTCTCAAAGGTGAGTCCAGATTAATCATGGATAATTCTTTCTTTGCCTCAGATAATGCTGAGGATTCTTTCGTTAATTGCTCATCTTCCGTCACAACTATTTTCTGCACTTGGAGTTTTTGCAGACCGCTCTTTTTTGCAACAATCCGTTTGTCACTTACAACGACGTTTTTTTGATAAACACCCGAAGTGTTTTGTTCATTTTGACTGCTAATTAAAGAACTGATAGGTGCTTTTTCCGTTGCATTTTTTATGGTATTGGTTAATTTAGACAGGGTAATCGGCTTCTCAAGATAATCGTATGCCCCTATCTTGGTGGCCTCGACTGCTGTATCTATTGTCGCGTGACCAGACATTACAATTACGGGGACCTGAAAACCTGTGGACATCCATTCTTTGAGTAGAGTAATTCCATCAGTGTCAGGCATCCAAATATCCAATAAAATTACCTCAATTGAGGGTCTCTTTTTTTGCTCTCTAGCTTCCGCTCCATTTGCAGCTAATATTACTGAATGGCCCTCGTCCTGAAGGACCTCAGTCAAAAGCTCTCTGACGCCTATTTCATCATCAACAATTAATATCTCTGCCATAAATTCATACTTTCTAAGCTATTCTATCAAAAAGTAACTGAACAACCACTCCATCGCCCGGGTTTTTGTTATTTAATGTAATACCTGCATTATTTTCTTGAATTATCTTTCTTACTATCGGTAAGCCCAAACCTGTGCCCTTTGCCTTTGTAGTAGTGTAGGGGTCAAAAACCTTGGGCAAAATTTCTTCCCTTATCCCAGGTCCGTTATCCTCAATGGAAAGTAAAATTTGTTCCTTTTTTTTATGAGTGATTTTAGAGACCTTAATTCTAATTATACCTGTGGATTGATTATTAATTGCATCCTGTGCATTTTGCAATAAATTATGAAGGACCTGGAGCATTTGGTCTTTATCAAATTTGAAAAGCAATGTATCCGGAGCTTCTTTTTCATATTTTATTCGTTTATCTCCCGAATACATCTGTAAAAACTCTCTGAGTACTTTATCAAGATCCATGTTTATAGGATTAGCTTTTGGAAGCCTTGCATATTGTTGAAACTCGTTTACCATAGTCTTCAAAGAAACTGCTTGATCAATTATCATTTTGGTTGATTTTTCTAAGATCACCTCATCATTAGTAACTAATTTCCCGGACAAACGCTTATTTAAACGTTCAGCAGAGAGAATAATAGGAGTTAATGGGTTTTTAATTTCATGAGCTAAGCCTCGGGCCATGTCTGCCCAAGCTTGTGATTTTTGAGCTTCCAGAAGCACGGAAACATCATCAAAAACTAGAATAATTCTGTTGTTGTTGTCGAACTCTACATTTGGCAGTAAAAACGCTGTGATTATTAGGCTCAATTTGCTACCGTCTTCTCTAAAAGCATCAACCCTTTGTTGATGCTCGTTATTTTGTTTAAAAGAATCCCCGAAGTTGATCTTTTTCTCTGAAATAATTGGGATTTTGTCAATTGAGCATTCTAAGAAATTTACAAGTGAGCATCCTAATATTTTTTGAGCGCTACTGTTAAATTGCTCAAGATGCCAATCTTTATCAAAAACCATTACCCCAGTTGTTAAGCCAGCCAGAATTTGCTCGAAAAAGCGACTCGAAGTTTTCAGTTGGCGCTCACTATCCATCGCTGCTGCTTGAGCAGCACTTAATTTTGTCATCATATCGTTAAACGACAACAGAAGATCATTTAACTCGTGATTCAGCTTGTCGGTTTTTAAGGGACGAAAGTCACCCAGACCCACTACTTTAGTCGCTTTTTCTAGTGAACGTAATGGACCAATAAGCCAACCACTCAAGAGAACAGAAGCAATAAGAGCACCTGAGACTGCTAGTAACAGAGTAAAGACCAGAGTAACACCATACATTTTACTTATTCCCTCTTTACCTAGTAAAAGTTGTTCATAATCGTTAAAACCTTTATTTAACGCTTCAATATCTTTGACCAACACTTCGGGAATTGGCTCAATCCATTGAATAATCAGTTCGTCCTCCCAATCAATCAAATATTCTGATAGAACCAGAGCCCTGACTTGTAAAACATCTTGTTTTTTTATCGGAGACTCAATTTGTACTTGAGCTCCGGATGCTTTTAAACGATTAATCAAAGCACTTGACGGGACATCTGGAACCAATTCTTTTGCTGAACCTTCAACAGCTAATATGGCACCTTCGGAGGAAAAAACAGAGATTTCAGCAGATTGATTTTTTGAGGCAAAAATCTTTAGAGTTTGTAACAAGTCTAATCTCGACCCAGTTTCGATCTGCGTTGCGACCTGTTTAGTTTGGGAAACTACATCTGTTTTTATGGCATCCAACGTAGCCCTCCCGAGTCCGTAACCGGAATCCAAGGCAGTATTAACACTTTGCGAAAACCAGGTGTTGATGGTTTTTGCTAAAAACTGGTTTGACACAAAAAATACCAGGGTGACTGGAACTATGGCAATGATTGCGAAAGTAAAAGCTAACCGAATAATTAACTTAGAGCCAAAAGCCCCCTTCTTGTATCTTAACCATGCTCTTCTTACCAAAAGACCCGTAAGGATTATCATCAGTATCGATAGCAAAATATTGGCGTTGAGTAACCATGTATAATTTATGTCGATACTGGGAGAGTTGCTTGAAGCAAGAGAAAGCAAAAGCAGCAGGCCTAACGAGATTGCTCCTACGAGAAATAATGTTATCCTGAGAAAAAAGCTCAAAGGGGTTCCTCTATAAATACGTCAACCCATCCTGAGGACAACTGCCAAGATTGCTTTGAAGAAGCTAATATAGAAATTGGGCGAGGGAGGGCCTGATGATTAAGCATTAACTTAACTTGTATCGAAATGCCGTCCATATTATCCGGAAGGATTTCTCTCGAAAAAAAAATCCAATCTTTTATACTTAAACATGCCGCTAAGGCCTCCGTTAGACTTTCGTAATACGCCGAGCTGGTTTCTCCGTCTAAATTAACTGAAAATCGTCTCGTTATACCATGATACTCCAATATAGCTTTGCGCTCCTTCTCAAAAAAGCTTTTCACACGGAAAAAAGAGAATTTAAATATTCTAAAATTTGAATTGAACTGCAATGGGACACCTTTTTTAAGAGCCTCTATTAAAGTATTTTCTAACTCGACAGAGACGTCTCCAGTAAGTACTAAGTTTTCTGAATCTTGGACTAGTTTGACATTGTCTACCGTAATCCTAGAAATTTTCTCATCAGTCATCGGAGAACACGAGTATGAACCGAGAAAGAAAATAGGGAATAGCAATATAAGTGGATTAAGAGCTCTCGCGCTTTTCAAGCATCGCATAAAAGAAACCATCATTTCCGATATAATTTAATTCTATTTTGTCGAATTTATTTTCTAACTTATAATTTAGGAAATAGTCCTTACCAATTGTTGGATAAATTAAGCCCGGTGCACTTTTTCTATTTACATTCTTTCGTCGTTTCAAAAACTTCACTACCTGGCCTTCCCCTTCATTGTAGAAAACAGAACAAGTACAGTAAATTAAAATACCTCTATTTTTTAAAATTTGCCAACATGCATCCAAGAGATTTGACTGAATTGTCACCAATGTCTCTAGTTGCTGCCTGGACTTTGTCCATGGTACTTCAGGGCGACGACGCTGTATACCCGAGCCAGAACATGGAGCGTCTAAAATTATATAATCAAAGCCATCGTTTGCTAAATTAAATAGCGAATTAAGTTGTTTTGGAATCAAAGGATTAAAGTTTGTTATCTTAGGCATGGTGACCAAGTGTTCTTTGATTCTTACAATTTCTTTTTCTAACATTTTTAGCCTTATTTTTGACTTATCATTGGAGAACAATTGACATTTTCTGTTAGTGGCTATTGCGAGACTTTTGCCTCCAGGTGCAGCACAAATATCTAATAGGGTATCATCAGGATTAGGTTGAATAAGATCAACAATTCTTTGCGAACTCAAATCTTGAATACTTACCAAGCCTTTTTTAAAGGAGGATGTTTGGGTAAGATCACAAGGCGGAACCACAGACAAACCGTGAGACGACACTTTAACAATTTTCCGATTGATTTTTCTTAAATCGGAAGATACTTGATTAATATATTGTGGGTTGTTTAATCGCACATTCAAGGGCGGGTGCTGTAACAACGAGTCAACCAAAATATCTTGAAGATGATTATCATCTACTTGTTTTTTTAGGTAATTTATCCACCACAATGGAGCATTCCATCTAATTTGTTCCCAGTTCAATTTATATTTAAACAAATCAGGGTCTGCAAAAATCTTTCTTAAAATAAAATTTCCAAAAGCGGCTATTTTTTTATTGTAAGAGTGTTTCAGGCACTCCACAGCTTGATTGACCAGAGTATATTCTGGGTACCTTTGCTCCTCGAAAAGAGCTATAGATATGGCAACGACGTGTAATATATCATTCTTGGGATTTTTCTTCGCATATTTATGCAATACAAATTTTGCTAGGGCTAATCTTTTTATGCCAACAAAGCGTAAATATTTTTGTCTGGAAGTAAGTTCAGAAAAGCATTTTATCTCTAAAAAATTTTTCGAGGATATAAAAATATCTTGCCACAAAGGCCCATATTTCATTTTGCGTTAATATTTTTTTCCATTTCGTTCAACCTGAATATTCTCTCTGAAGTTGAGGGATGAGTAGAGAATAATTCTTTAAAACCTTTTGCAATTAAGGGAGAAATAATCATCATCTGTGCTGTCTCTGGATGTTGTTGAACAGTATTAAAATGTTTGGTTCTAGATATTTCATCAATTTTCTTAAGTGCGGAGGCTAGCGAACCAGGGTCTTGTGTCAAACTAGCGCCAATTCTGTCTGCCTCGTATTCTCTTGCTCTTGAAATAGCCATTTGAATTATTGTAGCTGCAATTGGAGTAACGAATGCAAGCAAAATTAATAAAGCAGGGTTGTTGAATGATCGATTACCTCCCCTTCCTCCAAATATCAATGCAAAAGAGGCTAGGGATGAAATAGCCGCAGCAAACATTGCACTAACAGTGGCAATTAAAATATCTCTATTTAATACATGGGCTAATTCATGTGCTACTACTCCTCTAAGCTCATTTTGAGTTAATTTTTCGATTAGCCCTCTTGTTACAGCTATGGCTGCATTGGAAGGGTCTCTGCCCGTTGCAAAAGCATTCGGAGAATCTTCTTCGATTATATAAACAGCAGGTATAGGAAGGCCCGCATTTGCAGTAAGTTCCGAAACTATTTTGATTAATTCTGGGGAATCATTTTGATTTACCAACTTAGCTTTGTATATTGAAAGAATGACTTTATCTGAATACCAATATGCAAATATATTGCTTAGAACTCCCATTATCAATGCTATAAGCAATCCGGTTTCCCCTCCCAATGCATAACCTGTAAAAATAAATAAACATATAATTGAGAACATTAGAAAAAACGTTTTAAAGTAGCCCATCATACTTTGCACCCAAGAACTATTTCTCCAGGATGTTTAAACCCATTGATAAAGGATTTAGCATCAATCCATTTACTACTTTCCTTTTGAATTAAATTAATTTTCAACATTCCACTCCCACAGCATACCGCTAGTAATGTTTCTTTTTTGTCTTTCGATACCAGTAGAGTTCCTGGAGCTTTCCTAGTAAACTCTTGATGTTCTAAAATCTCTGCCTTTCCAAGTTTCAATCTTTGGCCCTTTAGGTATGTATATGTACAAGGTTTTGGATAGAATGCATTTATTTTCCGGACGATTTCTAAAGCGGACCTAGTCCAATCAATTTTCAATTCAGTTGGTATTATTTTTTTTGCATAAGTAGCCTTTCCTTCATTTTGAGGATTGTATGTAATTTTGTCATACGGTGTTTTTAGGAACCTTCGTAACATTTGCAAACTGACTTTAGCAAGCTTTGCCTCCAAATCAGCATACGTGTCATTTTCGTCAATTGCTTTTTCAACAACACTCCAAACCGGCCCAGCATCCAAATTCACAGCCATTTTCATGATTGAGACTCCCGTAACTTTATCTCCCGCTTCAATTGATCTTTGAATGGGCGCAGCTCCACGCCATTTTGGCAAAAGTGAAGGATGAACGTTAATGCAACCGTGTTTAGGCAACGACAAAATGGTTTCGTTTAGAATGTATCCAAAAGATGCAACAATCAAATAATCCAAATTAGAAATTCTTTCTTTCAAGGAATCAACGACATGTCTACCAGAACCAATAGTTTCAATAAAAAAGTTATTTTTTTTACTAAATGAGGATATAGGAGTTTCGGTTGATAATTTTCCCCGCCCTTGTTTTTTAGCCGGTATTGTAAGTACCAGAGGCATGCTAACACCTCCATCAGCAATAATCTCCGTGAGGCCTGACAAAATCTTCAAGGAAAAATTATCTGAACCAGCAAAGCCAATATTCATAGTTTATGCTTCTGCTAGAGATTTTCTTCTTTCTTTTTGCAACTTTCTTATAATTTTTTCTTGCTTTAGTCTTGAAAGGTGGTCAACAAAAACGCGGCCATTCAAATGGTCTATTTCATGTTGCAAACAAACTGAAAGCAGTCCATCGGCTTTTAATTGATGGCTAAGTCCATTCGCATCGGAATATCTACCAATAAATGAATTCGGCCTTATAACATTTTCATAAATACCGGGCACTGAAAGACATCCTTCTCCATGTTGTTTTGTATCTTCACTGACTTTGATAATTTCAGGATTAATAAATATTAAAGGATTATTTTTTTCTTCGGACAAGTCTATTACAACTATTCTCTTTAAAATGTTCACTTGAATTGCAGCTAGTCCAATTCCTTTGGCGTTGTACATCGTTTCAAGCATATCCTCGCAAGTGGTTTTTAATATGTTATCAAAGACTGTGACTTCACTAGCTCGTTGCCGTAATTTTGGGTCAGGATATTCGAGAATTTTGAGTAATGCCATAATTATTAAAAAAAAACTTGCAAAAAGTATACGTTGAGTAATATGATGCAAAAAATTTGACTTTATTTCAAGCTGTTTCATTATGAATAAATCACTTGTTATTGCAGAAAAACCTTCGGTGGCTTCCGACATAGCTAAAGCTCTCGGTGGATTTAAAAAACTGAAAGACGTTTACGAGCGCGACGATATGGTAATAACGTCTGCTGTTGGTCATTTACTAAAAATGGTAGTACCAGAAAAACATGATATAAAAAGAGGCAAATGGAGTCTAAACAATCTTCCGCACTTGCCTCCCAAATTTACACTGGAACCATTTGAGAAGACAGAAAGTAGGTTGAAAACTATTGTAAGGCAAATAAAACGTAAAGATATCGATCTTCTGATTAACGCTTGTGACGCAGCACGTGAGGGGGAATTGATTTTCCGCCATATAGTGGAATATACAAAAAGTAAACACAAGATAAAAAGGTTATGGCTACAGTCAATGACTCCTGAAGCTATAAGGACAGGATTTGCTAACTTAAAATCGGATAATGACCTTATACCTTTATCTAATGCAGCGAAATGTAGGAGTGAAGCTGACTGGTTGGTAGGAATCAATAGCACAAGAGCATTTACAGCGTTTAATAGTTTAGATGGTGGATTTTATAAAACGCCGGTCGGTAGAGTAAAAACACCCACATTGGCAATGGTTGTTCGTCGAGAAGAAGAGATAAATAAATTTGTGAGCGACCCCTTTTTTGAAATCAATGTATGTTTTACAACTAACAAAGGGGAGTATACAGGAAAATATTTTGATCATAATTTCAAAAAAGTCAAAGAAAATCAGAAATTTAAGGAAAGTAGAATTTGGGATCGAAATGTAGCTTTAAAAATTATTGAAGAAATCTCTGGAAAAGTGGGAAAGGCTTCGGATGAGACTAGGACTCTTTCCCAATCTCCACCTTTATTATTTGATTTAACCAGCCTACAAAGAGAAGCAAATAATCGATTCGGTTTCTCGGCCAAAAACACTGTTGGTTTAGCACAGGCTCTTTATGATAGGCACAAACTTATCACTTATCCTCGAACTGACTCCAAATTTTTACCGGAAGATTATGTTACCACTGTCCAAGAAACTATATCGTCTTTACAGTCTCTGCCAAATTACCAAAAACATTGTTCTGAAGCGCTTGGATTAAATCTTTTTAGTGACAAACATAAGATCTTTAATGACAGAAAAGTAAGTGACCACTTCGCGATCATACCTACGGGCATCACCTATAAAAAGCTTTCTGAGCCGGAGTTAAAGTTATTCGACCTCATTGTAAAAAGGTTTCTGGGGATGTTTTTCCCTCCGGCAAAATATTTGAATACAAAAAGAATTACTATTGTGAAAAATTATGCATTTAAGACTGAGGGGAAGGTGCTTATCGAACCTGGTTGGCAAAAACTTTACATGGATTCAAAAACTATGCTAAAGGAATCTTTAATTGCCTTGGATGAAAATGTTAACGTCACTTGTAAGAACGTAGAATTAGATGAACTTGAGACTAAGCCACCTGCACATTACACTGAAGCTACCCTGTTATCTGCTATGGAAACAGCGGGCAAATTGGTGGAGGATGAAGCTCAAAGAGAGGCAATGGTAGAAAAAGGTATTGGAACTCCGGCTACACGAGCAGGGATTATAGAAGAACTTATTAAAGATAATTACCTTATAAGGGATGGCCGAGATTTATTGATCTCACATTCTTCCAGCAGGCTTATGCAGCTATTAGATGGTTTGAAAATCAAAGAATTATCAAGGGCGGACCTGACCGGAGAATGGGAGTACAAACTTAAAGAGATTGAAAATGGCAAGAGTGACAAAGATACCTTTATTGAAGAGATAAGGGCTATGGTTTCAAATATTGTCGAAAAGACCAAAAGTTTTGACAGTAAAACAGTACCAGGAGATTATGCTGTTCTGAATGTTTCTTGTCCTAAATGTGAAAGCGTAGTAAACGAAACTTATAAACGTTATGCTTGTATTAACTGTGATTTTTCAATTTCAAAAACACCGGGAGCCAGATTACTTTCTGTTACTGAAGCTGAAACTTTTATTAAGAACAAAAGATTAGGACCTCTTGAAGGCTTTAGAAGCAAACGAGGATTTTTGTTTGCTGGCACTATAGTTTTAACAGACGACTATAAATTAATTTTTGACTTCGATTCTGCTGAAGACGATTCTCTCATAGAATTAAATTATGAAAAAAAAGACATTATTGGCAATTGTCCCAAATGTTCTGGGGATGTGGTTATTTATAAAACAAGTTATATATGTTCGAATTCTGTCGGTAAGAATAAATGTTGCGATTTTCGAAGTGGATTGACGATACTCCAACAAACTGTTTCGATTGAGCAAATGACTAAATTACTGACTGAGGGAAAAACCGGTTTATTAGATTCGTTTGTCTCTTCCAGGACTAGACGAAAATTCAAAGCTTTCTTGATTTTAAAGGATGATAAGACTATAGGATTTGAATTTGTTTCTAAGGCAAAGAAAAATTAAATGTCCAAATTGAGAACATTTAACGCGTTCTCCTCAATAAACTTTCTTCTTGGCTCAACTTCATCTCCCATCAATTTAACGAAGGTTTCTTCAGTATCGTCCTCTGATTCATTTTTTAATTCTACCCGGGACAAAGTACGGGTAGCAGGATCCATAGTAGTTTCCCATAATTGATCAGGATTCATTTCGCCCAAACCCTTGTACCTTTGCAAGGTAATTTTTTGTTCAACATATTTTAAAATATTTACAATACAGTTCCTAAATGAACTTTGTTTTTTTTCTCCATCTTCGTTAGAAAAACTGAAAGACAGTTGTATTGGTTGAAATTCATTAAGATCCTTTGAAAGGTCTCTAAAAAAATTGTAGTCTTCGCTATTAAAGAATAAATCATTTGTTATAAGTAAAGTTTGATCTCTGTTAACTAAAACGATGGATTCGGTCTCTTCTTTATCTAAGTCTTTTTGTAATTTTAAATAAATATATTCTTTTTGATTGTCTTTTACCCATGTATTAAAATCATTAACAGTCTGCATTCTTTCATTAGTTGTTGACAATCTAAAGTCAACGCCATCAATAATCGACTCTAAAATATTTCTGTTGATTCTTAATTCTAATGATGTTATCTTTTTTTCTGCAATAAGAATTCTCTTGGCAAGTTCTAGATATTTTCCTTCGATTTGAATCTTTTCTTCTGTTCCGTCCCTTCGCCCTGCAATTAATATTGCATTATCTCTAGCAATCTTTAACAGATGATTTTCTAAATGGTTGTTATCTTTAATATACGTTTCTTCTTTTTTGAATTTCACTTTATATAAAGGGGGTTGAGCAATGTAAATATGTCCTCTCTTCACTATCTCGGGCATTTGTCGAAAGAAGAAAGTTAATAACAGAGTCCTAATATGTGACCCATCTACGTCAGCATCCGTCATGATTATTACCCGATGATATTTAAGTTTGTCAGGGTTGTAATAATCGCTCTTAGATACACCTATGCCTAATGTCTGAATTAAGGTTGTTATTTCTTGAGAGGATAGTAACTTATCAAGACGAGCTTTTTCAACGTTCAGTATCTTACCTTTTAGTGGCAGTATAGCTTGATATTTTCTATCTCTAGCTTGTTTTGCTGAACCGCCTGCAGAATCACCCTCGACCAAAAATATTTCAGATTTTTCTGGATCTCTTTCTTGACAATCAGCAAGTTTTGCTGAAAGTCCTATGGAATCTAACACACCTTTACGACGAGTTATCTCCTTTGCCTTTCGGGCCGCTTCCCTTGCCCTAGCTGCGTCAATAATTTTAGAAATTATTTGTTTTGCTTCTTTAGGGTTTTCACTTAAAAAAGCCTCGAGATATTCGCTTATTACATCCTCTACAGGTTGTCGTACTTCGCTTGACACAAGTTTATCCTTCGTCTGTGATGAAAATTTTGGTTCTGCTAGCTTCACTGAGAGAATACAAGTTAAACCCTCTCTCAGATCATCACCTGTAATATTAACTTTTGTTTTTTTCCCCAGATCATTTATCTCAAGATATTTATTTATACATCGCGTCATACCTGATCTGAGGCCTGTTAGATGCGTACCACCATCTCTTTGAGGTATATTGTTTGTGAAACATATAACATTTTCGTAATAGCTATTGTTCCATTGTAATGCTATTTCTACAGCTATGTTATTTGCGTCTTTTTTAACTTGGAAAATTTTTGAATGAATCGGGTGTTTGCTCTGGTTAAGAAATTCTACATAACCAACAAGTCCTCCGGAATTTGCAAAGTTTTCCTTTTTTGCCGTCTTCTCATCGGACAATTCAATATTTACACCATCATTAAGAAAACTTAGTTCCCGAATCCTTTTAACCAATATGCTGTAATTGAATTCTATCGAACTAAAAATTTCACTCGACGGTTTAAAGTGTATTTCAGTTCCAGTGTCATTACATTTGTCAATTTCGGTTAAAGGTTTGACACACAACCCTTCTTGAAACTCAAGGATGAATTTTTTACCTCCTCTCTTTATCTGTAATTTTAGCCATTTAGAAAGTGCATTTACTACTGAGATCCCAACTCCGTGTAAACCACCTGAAACCTTATAGGAGTCTTGGTCAAATTTTCCACCTGCGTGTAATTCAGTCATTACAATTTCAGCAGCAGATCGATTTCCTTCGTCCTCTGAATGTATGTCTACAGGAATTCCCCTTCCGTTATCAGAGATTATCACTGAATTATCGGATGCTAAATGTACTGAAATCTCTGTGCAAAAACCAGCCAAGGATTCGTCTATTGAATTATCTAAAACTTCAAAAATCATGTGATGCAAACCAGACCCGTCTTGTGTGTCTCCAATATACATTCCGGGACGCTTCTTTACAGCATCTAACCCTTTGAGTATCTTTATCGAAGATGAAGTATAAGATTCCATTTACAGCCTCATTGGCATGACTACGTATTTAAATTCTTTATCTTCGAAATTTGAAATTACTGCACTTGACTGTGAATCATTAAAGGAGAATCCTACTTTTTCCGCATTTATATTATTTAAAACCTCAATCAGATATGTCACGTTAAACCCTATATCTAATTCTCCCTTCCCCTCTTCAGTGATAATCTTCTCTGTAGCTTCTTCTTGATCAGAATTTGTTGACTGTAATACAGCTGTCTCTCCGTCAAGAGTTATTCTTACTCCTCTATACTTGTCTGACGTTAAAATTGAAACCCTACTGAGTTTTTCGAGAAATTCGTTTTTATTAAACATAACTTTGTGTTTACTATCATTTGGAATTACTTTCTGATAATCAGGATAATTACCTTCAATTAGCTTAGATATTAGTTTCTTTCCAGGTAAAGATATCTCTATATAATTTGAATGAATACAAATTTCAATATTGATGTCTCTTTCTGTACTAAGAATTTTTTGTAACTCAATTACTGCTTTTCTCGGTACGATACATGATAATGATTCAGAGGATTCTTTTAGGGATGAAATGATTATTTTATTGAAGCACAACCTATGCCCATCCGTTGTTACAGCAATCAAATCCATCCCGTTTATTTGCAAAAACAGACCATTTAAGTAATATCTAACATCTTGAATTGCCATTGAAAATGAAACAGAGTCTAGCAGTGCTTTAATCTCATCACTCTTTAAAGTGAACTTAAATTTTTTTTCATCTTTTATATTAAGTAATGGGAAGTCATCTGCAGGCAATGTTTGTAAAGAAAATTTTGACTGATCTTGTTTTACTACTAGCTTATCTTTTATTAAAGATAAGATAACAGCTTTATTATCAGATAATGACTTACTAATTTCAAAAAGTTTTCTGGCAGAAACAGTCAACTTTAAATCTTTAAATTCATAATCTTCTTTTATGAGAGTCGAAGTCATTTCGATTTCTATATCAGAAGTTGTGAATGAAACTTTGTTTTCACGAAATGTCATAAGTACATTCAGCAATATGGGGAGGGCATTCCTACGCTCGACAACGCTTAAAATGGGTTGAAGAGTTGATGTTAATTCATCTTTGTTGAATTTAATAATTTCCATATATAAATTAATAGTAGTAATAGGAGTAGCTTATTGTGGTTATTTTCATAAATAATTGTTTTTATTAGAGAAATATAGTTATGTTGTTAAACGGTATTTTTGTTATTTGTTAATAAAATTAGTGTATAGCCATTATTTTAAAGTTATACCCATTTTATCCTTTCTTTATTCAATTTCTCAATTGTTGTTCAAGAATATGCAAATTATGGTTTAACGTAGCATTCGATTGTCGAGAATTTTGAATCTTTTTCACTGCATGTAAGACAGTGGTATGGTCTCTACCGCCAAAAGCATAACCAATTTCAGGTAAGCTTTTTTGAGTTAATTCTTTGCTCAAGTACATAGCGATTTGTCTCGGGATAGCTATTGATGCTGGTCTACGTTTACTATACATATCAGCGAGTTTCAATTTAAAAAATTCAGCAACCGTTTTTTGTATCATTTCAATAGTAATGGCAGTTTTCTGTAAGGAAAGTAGATCTTTCAGTGCATCTCTAACAACCTCCAGAGTAGGAGGTTTTGTATGAAAGGAACAATATGCTTCAATTTTCTGTAAGGCACCTTCAAGTTCTCTAACATTAGATCTTAAATGTTTTGCTATAAAAAAGGCAGCATCTTCTGGCAAAGGTAACTGTTCTTTTTCTGCCTTCTTTAATAATATAGCAACTCGCATTTCTAGTTCAGGCGGCTCTATAGCAACTGTAAGACCAGAACCAAAACGTGAGATAAGACGATTATCAATGCCTCCTAACTCTGTCGGATATGTATCGCAAGTTATGATTATTTGTTTTTTTGCCGCAATTAAGGCCTCAAAAGCATAGAAAAACTCTTCTTGAGTACGAGATTTGCCGGCAAAAAATTGAATATCGTCTATTAATAAAATATCAAGACTGTGATAGCGTTTCTTAAAATCCTCAAATGATTTAGTTTGGTAAGCTCTTACTACATCGCTAACATACGATTCCGCATGAATATATTTCACACCAGCAGACTGTTTTTCGTCTAAAATCGCATTCCCTATAGCATGGATAAGATGAGTTTTACCTAAACCAACACCACCATATAAAAAAAACGGATTATATCCGTGCCCCGGATTATCACAAATTTGTTGCGCAGCTGCTCTTGCTAGTTGATTTGCTTTGCCAAGAACGAAATTCTCAAAGGTCCAATCGGGATTAAGATGAGGGTTATGAATTCTACTTATCGATCTAGTTTTATAATCTTGATTACTATCTTTCGGAGTCTTAGTTTCATCTTGAGTTTGAGGTTTCTTAGGTACTTTTGAAGAGGGTAATTCTATTGAATTAGTTGCTACCTCAATACTTAATAAAACGGTTTTTGCGTAATTAGTTGAAATCCAATTCCTGAGAATGGGTGATAAATGATTCAGAGCCCATTGTTGCTTATACTTATTCGGTGCTAAAAGTGTGATTTTGATAGATGTTTTTAAGATCTGTAGGTCTTTTAGTGAGATTGGATCAATCCATGTTTTAAGTTGTTGAATGGTAAAATTCTTTTTTATGCCGAGTAGACACTTATCCCAAAAATTTTTTTGTTCTATTTGATCCATTTGATAATCTGATTATTATAATTAGTATATAATTATTTTTAATTGAAATCTGCAATAGGATAGTACAGATTACCATGAAAAGAACGTATCAACCTTCGGTTACTAAAAGAAAACGGACCCACGGATTCTTGGTCAGAATGAGAACAAAAGGGGGTCGAGCAGTGATTAGAGCAAGACGGGCTAAAGGAAGGAAGAAGTTGTCTGTTTAGGCTCTGGAATGAAAATTGAAAGAAGTGAAGCCCATCGTTCATGAAGACGTTTTTGTAAATTTAAAACGTTCGAAAAAAAAAAGTCAAAATTTCATCTTATTTTATATGCTCCGGGATTTTCAAAATGACAAAAGTGAAGTAGTAGAAAATCATAAAAAACAACATATAAATATCGGGTTTATCTTACCAAAAAAGATAGTGAAAAAGAGCTCAACTAGAAATTTGATAAAGAGGTGGGGGCGGGAGCTCGCAAGAAGAAATGTCAAATACAGCCATATATTGTTATCCATTAAGAGACTACCCAGGTATAATTCAAAGTGTGCGAGGAGAAGTTTATATTTTGAATTAAAGCATTTGGTTAATGGTCAATAGTGCATATATGTTTGTAATGCTGAAAAATTTCTTTATCAATTTCTTACGCGCCATCATAAAGTGTTATAAATTAGGTTTTTCTTCTCTCTATGGTCCCAGATGTAGATTCTTACCTACATGTTCCGATTACGCCGAAGAGGCGATCAAGACTCATGGACCTTTTCGAGGTGTTGTATTGATAATCTTCAGACTAGTGAGGTGTAATGTCTTGACAAAACAAAGAGTAGATCCGGTACCTAGGAAAAAAAATCATGAAGTTTAGAACAACGATTCTTTTGATTATATTCTCTTTCACTTTATTATTATTGTGGGATAAATGGATAAGTTACAACACAGAGACACTTACGCCTCCAGAACCTGTTACTGCAGATCAAACCAACACCACAACTCTTAAAGAAAACGAGCTTTCTTCTGATTTGCCTTCAGTAAATAAATTAGACGCAAAGAACATAGCCCCAGTAGAAAAACTAGAAAAAGAAGAAAAAACTGGAGAAGTGTTGTTATTAGAAAATTCGAAATTAAAAATTTCTTTGAACACCTTTGGCGGTACTTTGGAGTACGCTGAATTAAAAGATCAAGTATCCGAAGAATATCCCAACGGAAAGGTGGTCTTATTCGACAAAAGCAATAGATCGGTGTACCTCGCTGAAACGGGAATTATTTCTTTAGGGGGAAAAAAAGAAAAGCTTCCCGATCACCTTACTTTATTTGAGGTTAAGCAACAGGGTTCTGATACAGTCAAGTTAACTGCAGAGAGAAATGGGGTTTCGTTAACAAAAACATTTACGATTTTACTAAATAGTTATGTAGTAAAAGTTACGCATGATTTAATCAACACGGGAAACAGAGAAGTAAGGACCGGCGTATATTATCAATTGTCCAGGGACTCAGAACCCCCTTTGGGAGGAAGTAGTTTTTACAATACCTATACAGGACCTGTTATATATACAGAAAAAGGAAAATTTGAAAAGGTTTCTTTTTCGGATATTGAGGAGTCAAAACAAGACCACGTACAAACAGCTAATGATGGTTGGCTTGGAATAATTCAGCACTATTATGTCGGGGCATGGATTTTCAAAAATGGTCTTGAACGTGAATTTTATACAAGAAAGCTTAAAAATGATAAGTACTCTGTCGGAGCCATTCAATTGTCAGACGAACTGCAGCCAGGTCAGACTCAAACATTCACAAACTTACTTTACGTAGGCCCACAATATCAGGAAGATTTAAAAAAATTAGAAAACGGACTTGATTTAGTGGTTGATTATGGAATGTTAACTCTAATTGCAAAACCCATATTTTGGCTGCTTGACAAACTATACAATATTGTTGGCAACTGGGGCTGGGCTATTGTAAGTCTTACGATAATTATTAAACTTCTTTTCTTCCCTTTAACTGCAGCGAGTTACAAATCGATGGCTAAGATGAAAGCGGTTACTCCTAAAATTATGAAAATAAGAGAGCAGTTTAAAGAAAGTAAGATGCAACTTAATAACGCTATGATGGATTTATACAAAAAGGAAAAAATTAATCCTTTGGGCGGTTGTTTGCCAATTCTCATACAAATTCCGGTATTCATAGCTTTGTACTGGGTTTTACTTGCAAGTGCTGAGATCAGGAATGCACCGTGGATTTTTTGGATAACCGACTTATCAAAACCGGACCCTTATTTTATTTTACCTATAGTCATGGCTGTAACAATGTTCATTCAAATGCGTCTCAATCCGGCACCACCTGACCCTTTACAAGCGAAAATCATGATGTTTATGCCGATCGTTTTCTCAATTTTTTTCTTTTTCTTTCCATCAGGTCTCGTTTTGTATTGGCTAGTAAACAACGTGGTATCCATTGCGCAACAGTGGTCGATTATGCGCAAATTAAATGTCCGCGCTGGATAATGACACTATCATTGCTTTGTCTTCGGCGCCGGTTGCGAGCGCATTAGCAATATTTAGGGTTTCTGGACCGTCAACCAGACGTCTATTGAAAAACATAGTTGGATTCATACCGAAAAATCGAGTCTCAACACTTTCAACGTTTAAAAGCTCTGATAATAGGGTATTTGATAAAGGTCTAGTAGTTTTTTTTCAGGGCCCTAAATCCTTCACTGGTGAAGATTTGTGTGAATTTCAAATTCATGGAGGTTTAGGTGTAATAAAAATCTTAATGGATACTTGCATATCTCAATCACGTCTGGGGAAGATCATTCGATTTGCTGAACCAGGTGAGTTCTCAAAAAGAGCGTATGTAAATGGAAAGATTTGTTTGCATGAGGCCGAGGCGATATCCGATTTAGTTAATGCCGAATCGGAAGAAAAGGTTAAGGCAGTTAATCGAATTATTAATGAGGGCTTTGGAAAAGATATTATTTCTCTAGCAAATTTTTTAATTACCTTGCGAGCTGAATTAGAGGCGCAGTTAGATTTCTCGGCTGATGAGACGGGTTCATTTGAAATTAAAAACTTTGTCAAAGCGATTGAGGAAAAACAAGTTTGGCTAAATCGCACTATTGAATCTGCGCAAGAAGGAGAGTCCTTATCACATAAGTTATCAATAACTATCATAGGTAGTGCAAATGCAGGTAAATCTACTTTGTTAAATAAATTAGCTGATAAAAACGTATCCATAGTCCACGAAGAAGCTGGAACCACGAGAGATATAATTTTATCTATTATCGCGTTGGGAAATTTGCAAATTGAATTTTTTGATACAGCAGGAATAAGAGAAACTAGTAACGAAATTGAAGCAGAGGGAATAAACAGAGCCCTTGAACAGGCAAAAATTTCAGACTTGGTAGTCTACTGCGTTGACATTAACAATTTTGATAGACAGCATTTAATCGAAGCAAAAAGACTGGTTAATTCCGCAAAAATCTCTGAGGACAACGTATTGTTTGTCTTTACAAAATTGGATTTGAATAGAAATAACAAAACGTGGAAAATTAATGCACAAATCTTAAAGAATAAGATCGCTGTTTCTGCCAAAACAGGAGCAGGTATCGTAAATTTGCGCAAAGTATTACTTGAACACTTTCAACTAAAGGATAGTAGAGAAAATGACACAGAAATAATCTTTCTAAGAAAAAGAAGTATAGATAACTTGATAGAGTGTGAACGGCGATTGAAAACTTGTATTGAAAACGCTAACTCTTGCTCGCTTGATTTAGCTGCGGAAGACCTTAGGCTTGCTCAAAATCTTCTTTTGGAAATAACAGGTAAAATATCGAACGAATTAGTATTAGATGAGATTTTTTCAAAATTTTGTATCGGAAAATAATCCCAAATTAAGTCTTCTCAAAAATTCCTTTCCTTGTGTTTTTTTCAACGTTATCTGACTTGAAAATGTTTCCATTCATTGAAATCCAAATACCTGGCTCTAAGGTTTGGGTGGCAATAAATGCGCCTCCAAAATTAAACATAGCGTCTGACTCTTTTATAGAGAAGGGCAGCATGGCGCCGGTTATGACAACTACCTTGTCCCGAGATGTGTGCTTTCTGATTGTTTGGGCTGTTTGTACCATTGTGTCCGTACCATGAATCACAACTATATTCTTGATTGGTTCCGTTTTGATTCTGTGTGCGATCATCAATCTATCATCATTGTCCATATCTAAACTGTCTTTAAAAAACAATTCTTCAAAATCGACTTTTAAGGTTATCCTTGCTCGCTCTATTACGTTTGGTAAGCAGGAATCTTGAAAGCCCAACTCTCCAGATATCGGGTTATAAACTTTTTCAAAAGTCCCTCCACAACTAAAAACTTTGATGTTCATAAATTATCTCCTTTAGACAAAATTTTTCTTGTCATTGACAGGGCAATTAACATTGGTCTAACTGACGCGAGGTTTTTTCCCGCAATATCGAACGCCGTACCATGGTCAACGCTTGTTCTTAAAAACGGTAGCCCTATGGTTGTGTTTATACCTGTATCTAGTCCGTTTAATTTGAAAGGTATTAATCCTTGGTCGTGATAAAGAGCAACTATAATTTTATCTGGCTCAATTGAGTCTTTATTTTTATTTTTAAAGAAGACTGTATCAGCTGGGCATGGCCCGGATATTTTTATTCCACATCTTTTCGCTTTAAGAACAGCTGGTTTAAGTATTTCAATCTCTTCATTTCCTAAAATCCCATTTTCACCAGCATGTGGGTTCAATGCAGCTAAGATGATTTGTGGTTTTTTGCCGAAGTTTTCTCTATACCAACGGTCAGTTATTTCAACAGTTTCGATTAAATTAGACTCATTTAGACTTAAAATAGCATCTTTTAGGGGAATATGCACAGAGTTTAAAACTACCATTAAATTTTTGCCGTACAGCAACATGCGAACTTTTGGGGGACTAATTGGGTTTGCCAAATACGCTAATAGTTCAGTATGCCCAGGCCAAGTATGCCCTGCTAAGTGCCATGAGAATTTCGATATAGGACCGGTAATAATTGCGGAGAGTCTTCTATTAGCACAATCATCTACAGCTTTTTTCAAAATTGTCAGAGAAACCTGGCCGCCGACAGAGCTGGGTTTGCCGGATACCAAAGTTGTTATATCGAAATTT
>CACIGF010000005.1 GCA_902586195.1 uncultured beta proteobacterium
CAACTGTTGTTTTACCGTCAGTGCCAGTTACTGCGGTTACATTCAACTTATCAGAAGGGTTGTCATAAAAACCTGCAGCAATAAAGCCAATATAATCTTTTAAATTATCCCAGAAAAAAGTCTTGCAGTTCTGTGGAAGATTTTCCAGCAGTCGACGGATTTTTTTGTCCGTAATAATTGCATTTGGACACTTATCCCTAAGTTTATTTATCAAAAAATCAACTCCAAAATTTTCTCCTGGCAACAAGACAAAAACATCCCCTTTTTTTATAAACTTTGTAGTGTCTGTTAAATTTGAATTAGGGAATAAGTGAGATAATTTTTGACCAAAAATCATCGCATCATCCTTGAATTCAGGATTCCAATCAACCGAAATTCTTTCAGAGTAGTCATAAGTAAGGGTCATCATCTTTTTCCAAATATTTGTGCAGTTTTTGGAAAAATTTGATCATTTGGATCAGGAGACATTTGAAAATCTCTCAATGCCGATGCTGCTATTTTTGAAAAAATAGGTGCTGCAACTTTTCCTCCAGTTTTCGATTTGGTAGGTTCGTCAACCCTTATCGCAGCGATGAAACGTGGGTTACTACTAGGAGCAAACCCTACATATGAGGCGATGTATTTATTCGTAGAGTATTTCCCATTCTCAATTTTTCTCGTGGTGCCGGTTTTTCCAGCAACTGAATAACCGTCTACTCTTGCTGCCTTTCCAGTTCCATTGACTCCAGAGGCCTCAACAAGCATTTTCTCCATTTCTGCCACGACATATTCTGAAAATATTGGGGTTTTTTGACCCACGCGATCAAGAAAAGAAATCTTAATTGGAAGAATGTAACCGTTTTGTGTGAAAACAGTATAAGCTCTCGCAAGCTGAATTAAAGTTACATCAACACCATAGCCATAAGAAATGGTTGCTTGATTTATATCTTCCCATGATTTCCATTTTGGTAAAGTCCCATTTCGCATACCCAACAACGGTAAATCGGGAGATTTCCCAAATCCAAGTAAATTCAGGTAGTGATACATTGCATTTGAAGGGATTTTTAAAGCCACTTTCACAGTTCCAACATTGCTTGACTTTGCTAATACTTCCCTTATCGTCAATTTACCAAAAGAACGTTCATCTTGTAGTTTTTTTCCATTTACTTCAATAAAACCAGGAGCAGTCTGAATTATAGAACCCGCAGTTATAATGCCTTCTTGTAAAGCCGTAGCTATGGCAAAAGGCTTTAGTGTTGATCCAGGCTCGTATTGATCAGTAACAGCTCTATTTCTTACCTCATCTAAATTTAAATCCTTCCTGTCACTCGGGTCAGCAGCAGGAACATTTACAATAGACAGAATATCTCCCGTCCTTGCGTCCAACAAAACTATTGATACAGATTTGGCTCCGTAACTTCTTTTAGCCGCTAATGCCTCTCTATATACGATTGACTGAATACCGGCATCTACTGTTAGCTGAACATCTTGACCAGGTTGTGGTGTTCTCACAATCGTCTCGTCAAACGCAACGTTACCACTTTCTATTAATAACTTCTTCTGTCCTGGGCTGCCACGCAAATAATGATCAAAAGATTTTTCAATTCCTTCAATGCCCCTGTCATCATCAACTGAGGTTAGCCCAACAAGAGTTGAAAATGCCTCCTTAAATGGATAATCTCTCTGGTAAAATTTTTCGAACTCGACTCCATTCAACCTTAGGCGCCTTATTTCTTCAACTGCGTTCTTGTCGATAGAATTTTCTAATCGAAAATACCGAGAGGCCTTTCGTATTTGGGCCAAAAGATCATCCGGGTTGTATCCCACCAGAGAGCAGAATAATGTTAGTGCGTCACCTTCATGAGCAAACTTGGCAGGAACAATACCTACTTTATAGTTCAGTACACTTGATGCAAGAATCTCTCCATTCCTGTCAAAAATCTTACCTCGGATCGCTGGCATCTCAACATACTTCGTATACGTTTTTTCGGCCTTCCTTTGCCACTGTTCTACATTTAAAAACTGTAAATAAAATGCCCTGCAAATCACAACAAAAAAAGCAAATAAAAACATTACCAAAGTGATTTTTGAACGCCATGCCGTTGCCCTTCGAATTTCTAGTGTCGAGAAACCTATTTTGTTCGAGGGTTGTATTGGCTTTAACCTCATTTATTTGTTTCTACTTTCAATGTAATCGTGTTTTTTGAATTAATTGGAACCATGTTTAAATCATTCTCTGCAATCAATTCGATTCTTGCCTTATCTCTGAGCTTACTTAACAATTTTTTATAATCAGTAATTTCTCCGTGAAGCTTTTGTTGATATTGAATTTGCCTTTGAGATTCTTCATAGAGAACTCTATATGCGTGCCGTGAATCTATTAACGAGATTGACGATGCAGCAATTAAAAAGATCAAAACAACATCTTTTATTCCTAAATCCATTCTTTACCCTGTTTAGCACAAATTATTTCTCCCACTCGTAATAAAGCACTCCTTGAGCGGGGATTTTCCTGAATACTTTCTCTAGAAGGTTTTATTTTTTTTATTTCTTTAATCGTGCAATTTGGAAACTTAATCGTATCCTTATCAGAAAAAAAACCTAATCGTTTTGGATGAGCACTATAGTTATTGCTTTGTGCTGTTTGGGGCCGCATGGAAAACTTTACCAGCCTGTGTTCCAAGGAGTGAAAACTTATTACAGAAAGGCGCCCACTATGGCTCACAATCATTGGAATTTGTTCTAAAAGGTCTTTTAAATCCTCTATTTCATTATTAATGAAAATTCTAAGTGCCTGAAATGTTTTCGTGGCAGGGTGAGTTTTGTAATAATGTCGCTTTCTTTTCCCGTCTATCACACCAAACACAAGATCAGCAAGGTCTGAAGTTGTTTTGGGAAATTGTTTGCTCGCACCACAATCTTGATCGTCCCTACGCAGAATTAACTCCGAGGCTATAAAAGAAGATAGTTTCTCGTCTCCGAAATCTTTTAAAACTTTTTCAATCTGTAGGAAGGTGGCTCCCATCAACCATTGGTAAACTGTTTGACCTCTAGAGGTATTCATTCTCATATCCAGCGGGCCTGTCTTTTGAAATGAAAAGCCTCTACCAGCAGAGTCAATCTGTGGACTGGAAAGACCAAGGTCCAGTAAAACACCATTTACTTTTTCTATTTTTAAACTTTTTAACAAATTACCTAATTCTGAAAAACTTCCGTGGTGAAGGAATAGTCGTTTATCGTTCAAAGCTTTGGCATACTCAATAGCCTCAGGATCCTTATCTATCGCAATTAACTTTCCATCAAATCCTAAACGCGATAATATTTCAACACTGTGGCCGCCCCTGCCAAAAGTTGCATCAACATAAGTTCCGCCGGAACAAATTTTCAACCCATCAACCGCTTCTTCTAGAAAAACTGGTTGGTGTAAATAATTCCCTCGCGAATTTGAAGATGTTTCATTCATTTTTGGCCCTGACAATTTCCTTATGCCGCCCTAATCTCTTTGCATCCCATATTTCTAGATGCTCTCCTACCCCCAGCATAATGACCTCTTTGTTAATGCTAGCTCCTGATCTAAGCATAGGAGCAATAAGAACTCTCCCAGATTTATCTAACTCGGGTGTATCGCTCAAACCTATCCAAAATCTTTTTTCTATTTCGGTACCGGACTTTAAAAGAACTCTTGTCCTTTCTGTCCAAATATTGTGAGGCATCATTACGAGGCACCCAAAGTTACTTTCAACAATCGCTAAATAAGTCAATCCATTAGAGACGAGAAGAGGCCTATATTTTACCGGAACGGTAATTCGACCTTTAGAATCTAAGCTGAGGGACGAGATTCCGTGGAACATTTTTTTTAGCGGTGAAGTAATTGGTTAAGTTAAAATAAAAAACATATGAAATTAAAGCTATTTTTCCACAAAAATGCACAAAAATGCACTTATTCCCACTTTAGAAGAAAGGTAAAAAATGGTCAAGTAATTATGTAAAATTAAGGATAATTGGGTAGTTAGAGCTAGAATTTTTCAATACAATACTTGTCTGAGCATAAAAAAATACTTATTTCATTTCGTAATTTTCATAGCGGGGGCATTTAGTAAGAGTGGCTGATCTAAATATTTACAATATCATTATATTTTTCATTATCTTATCTTTTTTATTTCAAGTAATTTTAGATAAAATACAGATTAAATATCTGACTAATAACCTAAATTTTATTCCTGAAAGATTTAAAAAAAGTATTTCAATAGATGACCATAAGAAATCAATAGAGTACGCCAGGGACAAACTCGACCATCGAATTAAACGAAACATTGTGGACATCTTGTTTTTAGGAGTTTTGACAATTGGAGGGTTATTGGATGGCTTAACTCAATACACTTACATGTTGAGCTTAAGTCTGGAAGTCAACACTGTTTTGGCGGGTTCGCTACTTGTTTTGTTTTTTTACTGCATCGTATTTTTAGTTGACGTTCCATTTAGCTTGTACAAGCAGTTCGTAATTGAGGAACGCCATGGATTCAACAAGATGACTTTTCGGTTGTGGTTTACTGACCTTGCAAAAAATATAGCTCTGTCTGGTGTTCTATTTTTTCCAATTATATATCTTGTCCTTTTTCTAATAACGAACCGAATGGAAATAGGGGTGCTATGGTGGATCCTACTATGGGCATTAGTTGTTCTTTTGTCTGTATCTTTTATGATTATTTTTCCATTAATCATCGCTCCCATTTTCAATAAATTTTCGCCAATCGAAAATGGACTGCTAAAAGAAAGATTAGAAAAGCTTCTTACTCGATGCAAATTTAAGTCAAAAGGACTTTTTACTATGGACGGAAGTAAACGCAGCGCTCATGGAAACGCTTATTTTGCCGGTATTGGGAGAGCTAAAAGGATCGTCCTTTTTGACACGCTTATAGAAAAACTAAACGAAAAAGAAATAGAGGCGGTATTAGCTCACGAGGTAGGTCACTATAAATGTGGGCATATACCTTCCCGTTTATTAGTAAGTGCACTTATGTCTTTTGGTTTTTTCTTCTTTTTAGGTTTATTCATAGATGATCAGTTATTCTTTCTAAGTTTTGGAATATCAATCGAAACAGCGAACGTCATAGAAAACTCGGGGATTTTGTCCGCCTCATTCTTTATTGTATTTTTTTACATCATGCCTAACGCACTATTTCCTTTGCGTCCTCTTACCTCTATTTTGTCAAGAAAGCATGAATTTGAAGCCGACAGCTACGCTGCCGAAAATGCAGAAGCAAATCAATTAATCTCTGCCTTGATAAAACTGTACAAAGAAAATTCTGCCCCCATTATTACTAATAAGTGGTTTTCTTTATTTTATGACAGCCATCCAAATGCTTTAGCCAGAATTAATGCACTTGAATAATAAAGTGCGAAGCAAGTCTATAGGCCGGATTCTGTCCAAATCTTTTTCAGATTCTGTGCGATCATCCATCTTGGCTTACCATTACTGATAAACTCTAGCCACCTACCCGCATGCTCAGCCGAACAGACCTTTCAGTAATTAACCGTGCACATGCCTACTTGGTGTTGCTCCAGGTGGAGGTTACCCGTTTCACATCTGTATTTGCGAACAAATACTTCCTCGTCTCTGTGGCCCTATTCATCGCCTTCAGACATCTATGATGACCTATTGCGTACGGCCGTTAGCCGTCACCCTTGTTCTAGGAGTCCGGACCTTCCTCTACATAAAAATGCAGCGATCGCCCAACTTGCTCCGCGTCTATATAATACTCAAAAGTCGATTAAAATATCCAAAAAATATAAATTCTGGAGATAATTATTAAAAGATTTCTTCCCAAAAAAGAGGCTATTTTACAAAATAAATTTGTAAAGTGGATTGGACCTGCTTTAAAAAACCCTCAGTTGTGGCGTTTTAGCAGGCGAGGCGTAGCCTTAGGTGTTGCAATCGGTATTTTCTTTGGATTTCTTATGCCTTTAGCTCAAATCCCTGCGTCAGCCATTGCTGCCACTGTTTTCAGAGCAAACGTACCCACTGCGATTGGAAGTACGCTCGTTACAAACCCAGTTACGTTTGCTCCGATATACGTTATTGCCTATAAAGTTGGTGTAGTTTTACTCGGAAAGACTCCAAATAAAGACTCTCTCGAAAAAGTTTCCAAAGGAATTACTCCCACTGATCAGACTAACACTCTCACGGAGAAAAATAATACAAACCTTCTCAACAACTTTCTGAACGTCAGCAAACCCCTGGTAATTGGTCTAGCGATCTTTGCTCTGGTGGGGGGATTCGTCACTTATGTTGTTATCTTGTGGTCATGGTGGGTCTGGATAAAAATCAAGAGGAAACGGAGAACGAGCAAACGAAAAATTAATTAACTACCTGCCAGTCAAGAGCCTCACCGTGAACAAAGGGGACAATCTTTTCTCCCTTCTCGGTCATGAAAAAATTATTTGGAATGTTATTCGTTTGTACCAGTTTTAATTTTTCTTTATTAACAGGGAGACCATAAAACTTAGCGCCATTTAAACTTGCAAAGTTCTCAAGGTTTTCAAGCTTACCCTCTGCATAAAATACTTCTGCATATTTTGCTAGTGCAAATGGAGCAGAAAAGCAACCAGCACAACCACAGCTAGACTCTTTCTCACCGATTAAATGCGGAGCCGAATCGGTACCAAGAAAGAATTTCTCATTACTGTCTGCTGTAACAGCATGAACCAAAGAACCCCGATCCGCCTCTTTTTTTAATAATGGAGCACAATACTTATGGGGGCGCAATTTTCCCGCTAAAAGGCTATTTCGATTGTAAGCTAAATGCTGCGGGGTTACACTTGCAACAACATTTTCATTTTGATCATTTACAAAATTAACAGCATCCGATGTTGATATATGTTCGAAAACAACACGTAAATTTGGGAATCTTCTTGTCATAGGATCAAAACTCTCTTCGATAAACCTTGCCTCCCTATCAAATACATCTACTTCTGGATTAATACTTTCCCCATGGACACACAATACAATATCTAGTTTTTCCATATGCTCAAATACTCTGTAATAAGACTCAAATTCGGAAACACCAAAAGTTGAATTGGTGGTGGCCCCTGCCGGATAAAATTTCACAGCTAGAACGTCAGGAGACTCGGAGACCAGTTTTAATTCTTGATATGATATTTCTGAATTAAGATAGATTGTCATGTAAGGGTTAAAACTCGAAGAGGAATCAATATTTTCTTCCCTAATTTTCTCCAGAACTTTCCTGTTGGCAACACAAATTCGGTTTTTGTATTCCTCTGCCATCTTTACTGTGGTGATAGGTGGGGATAAGTTTGGCATTACTAGAGCCCTTTGAAAATGGTTAGATGTCGAAAAAATAACAGCCTCTAATAAATCACCATCCCGCAAATGAAGATGCCAATCGTCCGGTTTAATAATCGTTATTGACTTCATTAATTTATATTATTAGTATTCCTCGGAAATCATTCACATTAGTTAATGTAGGACCTGTAGTTATTACGTTTTTTAATGGTTCAAAAACTCCGAGCGCATCATTATTCTCTAAACATTTTTTGGGATTAATTCCCATGGTAATACTGTCTTGAATAGACGTTGGAGTGAAATATACGCCTGCATGGGGACTAATCCCATCAATTCCATCTGTATCACCAGCCACACCATAAACATTTATACTACTTTCTGTCAAGGATGAGATTTTTAAAGCAACGCTCAAAAGGAATTCGGCACATCTACCTCCTCTACCGTCTCCCGAGACAGTCACAGTGCATTCTCCTCCCGATAGTATAAGCAACGGTTTTTGAATATCCGTAGTATCAGATGAAGCGACTGAGAACGCCCAACCACCAATGACTTCTCCGACATCTTTTGCTTCGCCAGTTATGGCATCGCCCATAGAAATACAACTAATTCCCTGGGCTTCAGCGTATTTTTTTACAGCATTCAGGCTTGTCATAGCGGTAGCAATGACAGCCTCACTAACATGTCGAAGCCTAGTATCACCAGGTTTTGGATTATCTTCAATTTCTCGACGTTTTCCTTTCTCAAGATGCTCTCTTATCTTAGGAGGCGCATTTACTTGCCATCGATTCAAGACATCTATTGCATCCTGAAACGTACTTGGATCAGGAGAACATGGTCCCGACGCAATATCACTTGGGTTATCGCCGACCACATCTGAAATTATTAATGCGCAAACAGGAGCCTTGCTTTTCAAGGCTAGTTTACCTCCCTGAATCTTTGAGATGTGCTTTCTTACTATGTTTATATCTGTTATGGGAGCCCCACACCGAAGTAACTCTTTTGTTACTAGTTTAATATCCTCATTTTCTAAACCATCAGCAGGAAGACTCAGCAAACTTGACCCACCACCCGAAATTAAACATAACAGTAAGTCGTCCTCACCCAAAGCACCGACACTCTCATAAATCTCTCTCGCAGCATCCTCTCCAGCATCATCTGGCACAGGATGGCCTGCTTCTATACATTTAATGTTTTTCAACGGAAGGCCGTGTGCATAACGGGTTATGACAATTCCAGATAAGCTAACTCCTGAGGCCCATTCGATCTCAACAGCTTTTGCCATACTTGCTGCTGCCTTGCCTGCCCCGACAATAAGTACCCGACCAGTGGGAGGTGAAGGCAAAAAGTTTCGCAGAGATTTTATTGGATTAGCCGACTCGATAGCTATGCTAAAACAATTCAGTAGAAAATCTCTAGGGTCTTTTTTGATATTCATGATTTAGACTAAATAATAAATTTACATTATACCAATACTTAAGGTCTCTCTTCACTTTGGATTCTCCAAAGTTCAGAATATTTCCCTCCAGTTTTAAGTAAACTCTCATGTGTACCTTTTTGAGTGATAACCCCTTTGTCAAGAACCAGAATCTCATTCGCAGAGATAATAGTTGAAAGGCGATGAGCAATAATTAAACATGTTTTTTCAGCGGAGATAGTCAAGATGGCCTCTTGTATAGCCTTTTCAGTTTTCGAATCCAAGGAAGATGTGGCTTCATCAAATATCATAATTTTAGGCTGTTTCAATAAAGCTCTAGCAATCGCCACTCTCTGTTTTTCCCCACCGGATAGTTTCAAACCTCTCTCACCAACAACCGTCTGGATTCCTAAAGGCAAAGATGAAATAAAAACATCTAAGTTGGTTAGTTGGATTACCTTTCTTAGGTCATCTTCCGATACGTTGATATAACCGTATTTCAGGTTGTACTCGAGTGTTTCATTAAATAAGACTGGATCCTGGGGCACAACCGCAATATTCGATCTTAACTCACTTTGACTCAGATCCCGGATATCAATCCCGCCGTATGTGATTCGTCCAGACGTAACATCATAAAATCTAAACAACAACTTAGAAATAGTACTTTTCCCACCACCCGAGTAACCTACAATGGCGGTTGTTTTTCCTGGTTGAAGAGCAAAATTGAGATCTTTCAAAATTAGACGACTACCATAAGAAAATGAAACATTTTCAAAATTAAGCGTAGCTGAATCGGGAATTTTTTTTAAGTTAACTTTATCTTTTATATCTGGCTCTTCATTAATGAGACCAAACATTTTTTCTATATCAACGAGAGATTGCTTTAACTCTCGGTAGAGCACCCCTAAAAAATTTAACGGTAGAAAAAGCTGAATCAAAAAAGCGTTTATAAGGACTAGATCTCCTATTGTCATGAACCCTTTTGTAAATTGAGAATATGCCAGTAACAGGATCAAAACGGCTGAAAAACTAATAATTATGGCCTGTCCTAAATTTAGAACAGAGAGAGAACCTTGACTTTTTTCTGCTGCTTTCTGCCAGATTAGCAATTTATTTTTATAGCGCTTCTCTTCAAATTTTTCATTATTAAAATATTTAACGGTCTCATAATTCATCAAAGAATCTACCACGGTTGCATTAGCCTCTGCATCAGACTCATTCATACTCCTCCTCAGCATTATTCTCCAGTTCGTAACATAAATTGTAAAAATCGCATAAAGGAAAATTGTTGAAAGAATGATAATTGCAAAAAACAAATCATAATTTATGGCAAGCCAACTAGCAACAAAAATTACTTCAAAGAACGTCGGCAAAACACTATATAAAGTAAAGTTTACAATAGTGCTGATCCCTCTTATTCCTCTTTCTAACTCTCTTGTTAACGAGCCAGTTTTCTTAGACAAATGGAAACTTAGAGATAACTGATGTAGGTTTTGGAATACTTTCAGCGCTATTTCGCTGACAGCATTGTAGGTCACTTTTACAAAAACAAACTCTCTAAGCTCGGCAAAGCCAATCGATAAAAATCTCAGAACTCCATAAATGATAATAAGGAAAATTGGATAGTAAATTAATTTACCATCAGAGTGAAAGAACCCTCCAATCAATCTGGCTACATTTTGACTATCGGACACGTGATCAACTAAATATTTAAAAATTATAGGAACTGAAACTAAAGTTGCCTTTGCACCGATTAACGCAAACAACGCCAATATCATTCTTCCTTTGAATTTAAGAAAAAATGGCAGAAAATCTCGAATTACATTAAGAAAATTTTTTGATTCCATATGATCTCAACTCAGAGCGATCCATCCCTCTAGAGGATCTAAATTTTTTGGGAGCCCAAAGTTTTTCATTTTGATAACTTCTGCAGCCTGGAGCGCACATATAGCCGCATCAAGATAATCTCCCTTACAATCCATGATCATCCGGTTTTGTAACTCCAAGCTGCTTTTTAGTTTTGTTGACATTCCTGCCTTACCATATCTTAAATATTTCACAATATTTTTTCGTATCATAACGCGTACTGATGAATCTTTATTTTTGTCATCGTTTTTGTAAGATTTTGTACTAACAACTCTTGCAGTAAGTGCTGGGTAAACCTCGAATGCGAGTCTGCTGTTAAAATTACAGTCGCCCATCATAGATCTATTAATATTCTTTTGTTCCTGCATTGGATTAAAATTTTTTTGGTGTGCTGGAAAGATCAACCCAGCTTTTCTTATCCGTTCAATCCCTGCATGCGTCATCCATGCAACTGGAGGATTTACCCATCTCATAGCTGGACTAGATTTGGATGCTCTATCGGTACTCCTGTATGCAAATTTTTCTCCATAATTTTTTGTACTACACCACTTTATAAAAAAGTTCTTGATAACTTCCTTGTCTAAGGAGCAATAAAATCTTGTAAAAATATCCCAACGAGAAGGCCAGCCAAAATACTCAATAAGATCACGAGGCATGCTAAACGGTAAATCGAAACCACCAATCCAGGGGCCCCTTTGAGACAAGAACTCCTCGAATAGGTCCAGAGACTCTATCGAATGGAAACGAGATAAACTGAGTTCATTATTTGAGCAAGACTCCAAGACAGAGCCACGGAGCCAACACTCCGCTACCATGATAGGCTTTTTCTTAGATGGAGCTGAGCTAAAATCTATTCCGTAAACTTTCATTTGCAAACTAAATTAATTTTTTTAAAGCCGATAATCGATCTATATCATTTAGCGTCTTGTCGAGACGAATTCTTCTCATCCTGGGGAATCTTACCGAAATTCCAGATTTATGCCTTTTGGATTCTGATATAGAATCAAAAAGTAACTCCACTATGATTTCTGGCCGAACCTTTTTTACAGGACCATAACTTTCTTCTGTAATCTTTTTAATTTTCCTATCAATCACTTTAATATCTGAATTGGATAGCCCTGAATATGCCTTAGCAAAAGGTACTAATTCTTCAGTCTCCTTTTCATCATTAAATATGGCAAATGTGTAATCGGAAAAAATACCGCTCCGAATCCCGTGACCCTTTTGTGCATAAATTATAACTGCATCTGCACTAAGGGGATTCATTTTCCATTTAAAGCTATCGTAGCCAGTTTTACCCTTTGTTCTTCCAACACTATATTGGCCATTCTTTCTTTTTAACATCACTCCTTCTGAGTTATTCTGCCGAGCACTGATCCGTTTTTTATCGATTTCTATGGGAGACAGATTGATAAAAATCGGTGAGAGCATAAACTCTTGCTCTGTCAAGCGCTCTTTAAATAATTTTTCTAAAATTATTTTTCTATTTTTTAAAGTATCAGATCTCAAGTCTTGACCTTTCAGACTTAAAATATCATATGCCATGAAAATTACCTTATCAAAACCATCATCATTCTCTGATTTCAATTTAGGTTTTTTTCTACTCAAAATTCTTTGGATTGACGAAAAGTTTTTAGGTTTGTTCTTTTTAAAATCCCAAACAAGCAATTCTCCATCTAAGATAACATCTTCATTTAAACATTTATTTGCCGCAGCAATTAACCCGGGGAATTTTTCTGAGACAAATTCTTCTCCTCTTGTCCAAAGTTGTATATCTTTTTCCTGTGTCTCTATATTAATTTTTACTAGTAATTGTATTCGTATACCATCCCATTTCCATTCAACGATCCAGTTCTCTGGTCTGTATAATCGAAGAAAATCATCTTTTATTTGATCCGACAGGTTTTGCGATAAATAGAACGGAAAAGGGATAGCAGTATTCATATCCAATTTAAAGGTTCTCTGTTCGCTCGGCAACAGTTCTGAGAAAAGGTACTTAGCAACTTCGACATTCGCATAATTCTGTTTAAAAAATACTATCAATCTGGAGGCGATTAGCTCTTTATCAACACCACAAATCTCCGAAATTGCCTGCGTAACCTGCAGCCTTGAAACACCAAGCCTAAAACCACCAGTGAACATTTTACAAACGGTGAAAACATAATAGAAACTTTTGTTCTCAAAATCCCGTGTTAAAAAGTTTATTTTTTTTCTTTCATCTGCATTTTTTATCTCCATAAAGCTTCGAATCTTTTTGTGCAATGAAACAGAAAAATCATCGTTGATTTCTTTTTTATCACATACCAGGTGAGCTATTGTCTCCGCCAAATCTCCTACTGATTCATAGCACTCATCAAATAACCATTGCGGCATATTCGTTTTTCTTATGGTACATATTTTCAATAATTTAGAGCTGAAAATTCGATTGAGCTTTTCTCCTGAAAGAAGGTATATTGCCCAATAAACTGAGGACCATTCATCTTGATTTTTGTTGAGGTTTTTCGCCGTATTTTTGTTTTCTAATGGAAGAGAATATTCGAAATATTCCTTGATAAGATTTTTTTTTTCAAGAATGCCTAATGCCTGATCAAGGCTTCGTATTAGTTTTACGAATTGAATCATTTTAGTTACTATTTGCGAGGGTTAGATCACTTGTTCCAACCCCTCTTTCCTCAATATACTTTCGAAAAACATTTGATTTTCCGTGTACAGTGATTACATTTTCTGGTTCTGTTAGTTCAACTAATCTGTTTAGTTCATTCCAATCTGCATGATCCGATAGAACAAATCCTTTGCAGCCTGTTTCTCTTCGTCTGTTTCCTCTAACTGCCATCCAACCAGAAACTACCGCTTCAATACAAGGCTTACAATTACCAATTATTTTTGTAGCCTTCACACTCGGCGGTAATAAAATGAGGGTAGAGTCTTTAACTTCCTTATGTGGAGAAAAAGTAGAATGATCTGGAAAATCGATTCCGTGATGTTTATAGATATTATTGATAGCCGAGATACTTGGATGTACCTTTATACTCCCAGGAAATGTGGATGTTCCGAAATACCTTTTTATCCCATGTAAGATTCTTTGAGATTTCCCTAGGGAATAACAATATAAAACTAAGTTCATTTTTGTTTGTTTGCAATTCTCCCACAATTGGAAAATTTCTTTGAAAACCTTTAATTCATTTCTCCAACGAAATATGGGTAACCCGAATGTAGATTCCATAACCAATACATCGGTTTTTATCGGCTCAAAAGCATCACAGGAAGAATCTTCAGCCAATCTGAAATCCCCAGTATATAACCACCTACGACCCTTCGCTTCTAAAAGTATTTGTGCAGCCCCAAGAACATGACTCGCAGGATACAATGTTAGCTTGATATCACCGATCCTTATACTTTTCCTAAAATTTAATGATTGAATACTCTCAAATTTTACTCGATGACGAATAATCTTTTCTGACCTATTAGAGCAAAGAATCTTTTTATGTCCGTTTCTCGAATGATCTGCATGACCGTGAGAGATGACTGCATTTTCTACCGGCAATATAGGATCTATATAAAATCTGCCCAATGGACAGTACATCCCTTCCCTGCGAAATACAATCAATTCGTCATTTTTCATTTAGAACTAGATGAGTAGTTTACTAAATCCCGTATTGCCTCTTTGTTGGTCCAAGAAAAACATCGTTTTATAGCCTCTGCCGAATTTAACCAGCAGTACGATGAATGCTCCCTAGGAGACAATTTTATTTGCAAATCTTTAGGAACAAGTAAAGAAAAAAAATGCTCTCGATTAAACTTAACATCTTCTGGATACCGATGCGCCCAGTGTTGAAAAATTTTAAAATGTCTTGCAATTTTCCAGTCTTTTAATTCAAATTTATCCGCATCAATTCCCGTTTCTTCCTTCAATTCCCTCCTTGCCGCATCGAAAAGTGGTTCGCTGTAACTATCAAGACTTCCGGTGACAGACTGCCAATAACCTTTTTTATCTGATCGTTCCAGCAATAAAATATTTTTATCGACATCATGGACTACTATTAAGACTGAAATGGGAATTTTTTTTTTTACCACTAATTTGTTTTCTTGAGTGTGAGGCCTATCTCATCGAGCTGTTGCTTACTGGCATAACCAGGAGCCTGAGTTAGCAGGCATTGACCTCTTTGAGTTTTTGGAAAGGGAATAACATCTCTGATGGAGGGAGCATTGCAGAGCAGAGCTACGAGTCTGTCTAATCCAAAAGCTATCCCACCATGCGGAGGAGATCCATAGCTTAGTGCATCAAGCAGAAACCCAAACTTATCTCTAGCTTCTTCTTCCGAAATTCCTATTGCTGTAAATATTGCTTTCTGAATGTCCATTTTGTGTATCCGTATTGAACCGCCTCCGACCTCGGAGCCATTAATCACCATATCATAAGCCTGAGAAAGACAGGCGCCAGGATCAGAAGTGAGCATACCTTCATGCTCCTTCTTCGGGGCAGTAAAAGGATGGTGCATTGCAGTCCATCTATTTAACTCGGAATCGTATTCAAACATAGGAAAATCAATTACCCACAAAGGCTTCCAACCGACCTCAAAAAGATTGTTTTCTTTAGCAAAATCACTATATCCAATTTTTGTAATTAAAGCGCCCAAAGAATCATTTACAACTTTCTGACTACCAGCCCCAAAAAATAAAATATCACCGGTCCTTACTTTTGTTTTTTCAAGAATCAGATCTAATGCCTTTTCGTCAATATTTTTAACTATAGGTGACTGTAGACCATTTCTACCTTGTGAAAGATCATTGATTTTTATCCACGCTAAGCCCTTTGCTCCAAATATTTTTACATATTCTGTCAGATCATCTATTTCTTTTCGAGTTAGTTTTTCTCCTCCAGGCACACGCAATACACTAACCTTCCCACCAGACCTTGCAGCATCTGCAAAAATTTTAAATTCAATATTTTTTACGATTTCAGAAATCTCACATAACGACAGATTAATTCGCAGGTCTGGCTTATCAGTACCAAAATTTTCAATAGCTTCTTTATAGGTGAGAACTTTAAAAGGTCTCTCTAGCTCAACATTTGAGACTTTTAAGAAGACTGTTGCAATCATTTCTTCGAATACTGCTCTAATTTCAAGTTCGTTAAGAAACGTGGTCTCACAGTCTATTTGAGTGAACTCTGGTTGTCTGTCGGCTCTCAGATCTTCGTCGCGAAAACATTTTGTTATTTGATAGTAGCGATCAAATCCAGCTATCATCAATAGTTGTTTAAAAAGTTGTGGGGATTGAGGAAGGGCAAAAAACTCACCTCTATTTATTCTAGAACCAACTAAAAAGTCTCTCGCTCCCTCAGGGGTCGACTTAGTCAGCACCGGTGTTTCGATGTCTAAGAAATCTGACCCGTTGAGAAATGTCCTTACTTCTTTGATAAAATTATGACGTAACAAAATATTTTTTTGCATTTGTTCCGTTCTAAGGTCAATCACTCGATTAGCAAGCCGAGTATTCTCATTAATTGATGAGTCATCAAGAGGAAACGGAGGAGTTTCGGATGTGTTTAAAATTTCAAGTTTTGAACAGACAATCTCCACAAAGCCACTGGCCAAATTAGCATTTTCACTACCTTTAGGTCTATTACGTACTCGCCCAACCACTCTTAAACAATACTCGTTTCTAACCTTTTCTGCCAGGGAAAAAACCTCATGGTCTTCGGGATTACACACTATCTGCGCCCTTCCTGATATATCTCTGAGATCAATAAAAATAACCCCACCATGATCTCTCGTTTTTGCTACCCAACCGCAAAGGGAAACCTGTAAATCACATTGCTTTACCGTTAAGTGACCGCAATAGTGGCTTCTCATGGAGTTGCTATCTTTTTTCACTTCCATGCGTAGCCTTTACCTTATTTTCTTTCACGGGATTTTTTTTCTCTACTGCAACAGATTTCTTATCCCCACTGTTCCTAGTGGTAGCAGAATTTTCTCCATGGTTTTCCCCTTTGCCACTACTATCATCGCCACTTTTTTTCTCACCTTGCGCATTTTGTTTCTTTTCCTGACCTTTTCCTTTTTGATCTTTAAAGTCAGTTACATACCAACCCCCTCCTTTTAATACAAACCCCGCAGCTGTAAGCTGTTTGGCATATGAATCTTTTCCGCAAGCTGGGCATATAGTTAAGGGCGCATCAGACATCTTTTGCAGGACATCAGATTGATGCCCGCAAGCATTACACTTGTAAGAATAAATGGGCATAAGTGTCTCTTATTTGTTTATATAAAATTCTAAAAAGGTATATCGTCATCCAGATCTTCAAAACCCTTTGCTATTGGGCTATCGCCGGACTTTGACGTATTTGCTTTTCTGGGAGAACCTGGCTCATCTCTTGTGATGCTATTGGAAGCTTCACTACTTGCACCGGCTCTAGACCCAAGCATTTGCATATTGTCTCCAACTATTTCAGTAGTATAACGATCTTGGCCATTTTGATCCTGCCACTTCCTGGTCTGTAATCTTCCTTCAACATAAACCGATTGTCCTTTTTTTAAATACTCTCTAGCAACTTCTGCCAGTCTATTGTAGAGCACTATTTTATGCCACTCTGTTTGTTCTTTTAACTCACCAGAACTTTTATCTTTATATCTTGAACTAGTTGCAAGGGAAAGATTCGCAATAGCACGTTCATCAGAGGTATACCGTATCTCAGGATCCCTACCCAAATTACCCAAAACTATTACTCTATTTACTGAAGCCATTACGCCGCCTTCTATTTTCCAATTTAGCCGTCTTTTTTTAATCTAAGCGAGATAATTATCCAACAAAACGATGATATCAAACATAAGTAAATGATACCATCAAACCCGTATTTTTCGAAAAGCAAACCTCCCATAGTGCCACCAAAAAAAATACCCATTGCTTGAAAGGTATTGTAAATAGCTAGAGAAAATCCTCTACTTTCAAGCGCTGATAACATGGATACCCATGAGGGCAATATCGCCTCGAGCAAATTAAAACCCAGAAAATAAAGAACCATGGATAAAAGGAATATCTCCTTAATTTCTGAAAATTGACCGAATGACCAAATGGATGAAATTAGAAGAAAAATTGAAAAAATAAAAAAGAACCTTTGCCTTCCATCCCTAGTAATTTTCTTTACAGGCCAAATAATCCCTAAAAAGGCAAAACAAAGGACAGGAAAATAAATTTTCCAATGATCTTGAATTTGATAGCCGAAATCAAGAAGATACAAGGGAATCATAATGAACAAAGCAGCCTGGATAGTCATCAAAATAAAAATGCTACAAAATAAAATAATAAGCTGAGACGAAAAATTCCTAAGGTTATAGCTTTCCACAATTTTTGTCCGTTCGAAACTTTTTGTTTCTTTGATTCCAAGAACTACTAACACTGCAAATATACCCAATAGGCCTACAATGAAAAACAATCCGTTTAATCCAACAAAAAAATATGTTATGGGAGAAATTACGAGAGCTAATATAAAAGCTATACCTATAGAAAGTCCTACAAATGCCATTGCTTTTGTCCGGATCTTTGGTCGCGTAAGATCTGCTAAAAAAGCAGTAACGGCCGATGAAATTGCTCCCATACCCTGTACAAGTCTTGCGAGAATTAACTCTGTTGTATTTGTAGATACTGCAGCAAAAAAGCTTCCCAATGAAAATAAAAGTAATCCTGCGACGATAACCCTCCTGCGACCAAAAAAATCAGATAATATTCCGAAAGGAATCTGAAAAATAGCTTGGGTTATTCCGTAGGCACCAATAACAAAACCAGCTTTTAAACCCACATTTAAGGGATCATTTTCCTGCAGGTCATAAACTATTACTGGCATTATAAAAAACAGACCTAACATTCTCAGACCGTAAACAAAGCTTAAAGCAAAGATGGCTTTTCGTTCGGACTGCAAAAGTGTTTCTGTTTCTCTCATGTCTGGTTATATTAATGCATAATTTAAATTTAAAATAAGGTTATGAAAGAAAATTCCTTTATTCATGTTCGCGGCGCAAGTACCCATAATTTAAAAAAAATTGATGTCGATATTAAGCGTAATGCATTAGTAGTGATCACCGGTGTATCTGGCTCCGGTAAATCTTCATTAGCTTTCGACACAATTTATGCTGAAAGCCAAAGAAGATATGTAGAATCCCTTGCTATAACTGCTAGAAAATTTATTTCTCTGCCCCCCAGACCTGATGTTGACCTCATAGAAGGATTGTCTCCTTCTATCGCGCTAGAGCAAAAAAATCTTATTCAAAACCCAAGATCAACTGTCGGAACATTAACAGACATCTTCGATTACCTTCGGGTGCTATTTGCAACTCGGGGAACTTCACACTGCCCAGTTCATGGTACACCTCTTTCTCTAAAATCTATTTCAGAAATGTGTTACTTCATTCATCATGAGTTTACCGATCAACTCGTTGGGATCTTCTCGAAAATTAAACTAGAAAACTTTGAACATAAAACTATCCAACAAAAATTTGACGAATTGAAATCGCTAGGATATTCGAAAGTCCGAATTCATGAAAAAGGCGCTCGCCCAAGAATACATGATTTGGACTCAGATCTCAAAAAACTGATCTCAAAAGTTACTGGAGTAGACTTGGTCGTGGACCGAGTAAAGGTCCATTCTGAAAACTCTACTAGAATTCAGGAATCTTTGGAATTAGCTATGACTGTCGAGAGTGAAATAGTAAAGGTAGGTTACTTAGATGGACAAGGAGAAGACTGTATATTTGCCAAAAGCCCTATTTGTACAAAATGCGAATTTAAAGCAGAGGAACTGAATACTAGTCATTTCTCATTTAATAAACCTCAAGGCGCCTGTAATTCCTGCAGTGGCATCGGGACTGTGTATGACTTTGACCTCAAAAAAATTATCAAATTTCCTGAGGCATCAATTGATGGAGGGGCTATTCCAGGGTGGGACAAGAGAAATAAGTTTAACTATGCAATCATGAAAGGGTTAGCAAAGAGGTATAACTTTTCAACTACAGAAAAGTTTGGGAGCTTACCAGAACCAATAAAAAAAATTATTCTCTATGGCGAAAACAAAGCCAGGAGTTCTTTTCCCGGTATAGTGCCTCATCTTGCCAACCTTTGGGAAAAATCACATGATAAGACGTTAAGGGATAGTTTGAGTGAATATAAAAGTGATTTGGTTTGCCCAAGGTGCAATGGTTGTAGGTTGAATAAATTAGCTCGCTCCGTGACCGTTGCAATTGGTAAAAAATTTACCGCTATCGAAGACATTCTAAATCTTTCCCTTAAAGACTTAATTGAACATCTATCGGAAGAGAATAATGAAGACCAAATTATATGTGAAATAAAAAATAGGATTGAGCTTCTCATCGAATTAGGGTTGCAGTACTTAACATTAAAAAGATCCTCCGGGTCTTTATCTGGAGGAGAAGTGCAGCGTATAAGATTGGCGTCACAAATCGGGGCAAAACTATCAGGAATAACCTACGTTTTGGACGAACCATCGAAAGGACTTCACGCCAGAGATAACAAAAAACTAATAAATGCACTAGTAAAACTAAAACGACTGGGTAACAGCGTTATCGTGGTTGAACATGACAGAGATATGATGCTAGCTGCAGATCAAATTGTTGATCTAGGACCTGGAGCTGGTAGTAATGGAGGAAAAGTGCTCTTCTCCGGTAATGTAAGAGATATCTTAAAGATAAGTCAATCGGAAACAGCTTCCTTTCTAAATTGTCCAAATGTTAAAAGGAAGAATAAAAAAATTAAAAAAATTAAAGGTTGGTTAAGAATTGAAGGAGCGAACGAGAATAATCTAAAGAATCTTTGCGTCGACTTTCCTATCAATACGTTAACTTGTGTTACAGGGGTCTCAGGTTCCGGTAAATCTACTTTGATAAATTATTGTCTAAAAAACGACTTTATGCATAACCAGATAATATCTTTGGATTCAAATAAAAAGCAAATTAAATATCCGAACAAAAGCATAGAAAAATTGATTACGATTGATCAGAAAGCTATTGGCAAATCACCGAAAAGTAATCCTGCTACATATACAGGGATATACTCACTCATTAGGGATTTGTTCGCCTCCACACTATTAGCGAAAGAAAAAGGTTATGACTCTGGGCGATTCTCGTTTAATAATGAAAGCGGCAGGTGTCAGAAGTGCAAAGGAGAGGGTGCGCTTCGTATTGACATGCATTTCCTGCCAGACGTTTATTCCATATGTGAGGAATGTGCCGGAACTCGATTCAATCAGGAAACAAAACTAATTCGCTGGAGAGGGAAAAATATATCTGATGTTCTGGATATGACAGTTGATATTGCTGCAGAGTTTTTTTCTTTCAGTAATAAAATTTCAAATATTTTGAACATGCTTAAAAGTGTTGGACTAGGTTACATAAAACTCGGTCAAAGTTCCCTGACATTTTCAGGGGGAGAAGCCCAACGCATTAAGCTTGCGCGAGAACTATCACGCGCCAATGATAAGCAGACTTTGTATCTTTTAGATGAGCCGACTACCGGGCTACACCATTCCGAAATCTCCTTATTACTTGACGTGCTGGAGAGATTAGTGGAACTAGGTCACTCTGTAATTGCAATAGAACACAACATAGATTTTATTTCCTCCTGCAGCTGGCTTATAGACATGGGGCCAGAGGGTGGACCCGAGGGTGGCAAAATAATTGCCGAGGGACATCCATTATCAGTTGCTAAAATTAAAACCAATGCAACGGGTCAGTACTTGCGCCCTTACTTAAACTGACATAGTTGGAAGGACCGAAATCATGGAGTCGAAAGGAATTTATTTATTGCCTCAGCGGCTTTTCTTCCTTCCCTAATTGCCCAAACAACCAAAGATTGGCCTCTTCTAACATCCCCAGCTGCAAAAACATTTTTTCTATTTGTTTTGTAAGAATCCAAACCATTGTCACTAGCCTTAACGTTTCCTCGACTATCCTTTTCCACTTGAAAATCTGCAATAAGGCTTTGGGTTGGCGACACGAATCCCATTGACAACAATACTAAATCTGCTTGATAAATCTTCTCAGAACCGTCAACTTCAGAATACTTACCATTTTCCCAGATCAAGCTACAGGTTTTCACTGCCGTGACTTTTCCATTTTCACCCATAAACTCTTTCGTAGCCAAAGCGAACTGCCTTTCGCATCCCTCTTGATGACTAGATGAAGTCCGCAATTTTTGCGGCCAATATGGCCAAGTTAGACCTTTATTCTCTTCCTTTGGAGGCTGCGGCATTAACTCAAATTGCGTTACTGATTTTGCTCCCTGCCGGTTTGAAGTCCCAACACAGTCAGAACCAGTATCCCCCCCTCCTATAACAACAACGTGTTTGTCTTTTGCAGATAAAGAGTCTTCCAATTTGTCACCGGCACAAATCATATTCTGCAAAGGAAGAAAATCCATAGCAAAGTGGACTCCAGATAATTGCCTACCTGGGACAGGAAGGTCCCTTGGTTGCTCAGCGCCACCTGCAATTAAAACGGCATCAAAATCATTCTCTAGGATCTCGGGACTCATAATTTTACCCGAGAAATTCTTTGCATCTTTTTGACTGATCTTTCCCACTAAAACACTTTTTTCAAAAATAACACCTTCCTTTTCCATCTGATTTATCCTACGGTCGATGTTGTACTTTTCCATTTTGAAATCCGGGATCCCGTATCTCAAAAGACCTCCGATACGGTTACTTTTTTCAAAAATTACTACAGAATGACCAAGTCGAGCTAGTTGTTGACCTGCCGCCAAGCCTGCTGGGCCTGAGCCAACAATTGCAATCCTCTTCCCTGTCTGTAATTTCGGAATTACGGGTTTAACCCAACCTTCACTCCAACCTCGATCAATGATTGCTTGCTCAATTGATTTTATTCCTACTGCTTCACTATTAAAGTTTAAGGTGCAAGCTGCTTCACATGGTGCTGGACAGATTCTTCCTGTGAACTCAGGAAAATTATTAGTGCTATGTAAAACTTCCAACGCCGTTTGCCAATCGGAATCCATAACTAAGCTGTTGAAGTCTGGAATGACATTGTTAATTGGGCAACCATTATTACAAAAAGGAGTCCCACAATCCATACATCGGCTCGCCTGGAGCCCAGCCTCTTTTTCTGACAAAGTTTTTACGAATTCTTTATAATGGTTAACTCGCTTTTCCGGATTCTCGGACTTTTGCTCTACTCTTTCTAATTCTAGAAAACCAACAGGATTTGCCATACTTAAACTCCTCTTCTCAATGTTTGGCTAGTTTAGAAATTTTTTTGTCATTTCTAGACTCACTTAGTTCAATTAGTGCTCGTTGGTACTCTTTTGGAAAAACTTTTACAAAGTGATTTAGTTCTGAGCTCCAATTTTTTAGTATTTTTTTTGCCAACTGGCTTCCAGTATTTTTATGGTGTTCTTCTACTAATGTTTTCAAAATAATTTCGTCAGGTTCACCTTTGTGCCAAAGGTCTCTACTTAAAGTACTGTCCTGAATATTTTTTGGTTCAACTGATACGAGGTCCACCATTGACTGATTACATCTGGCAATAAACTTTTTATCAGTGTTATAAACATAAGCTACACCCCCAGACATTCCAGCTGCAAAATTACGGCCCGTCTCTCCTAAAATAACTACCGTCCCTCCAGTCATATACTCACAGCCATGATCGCCGACCCCTTCCACAACAGCCTCAGCTCCGGAAAGCCTTACACAAAATCTTTCACCAGCGACACCGGAGAAAAACGCCTTACCAGAAGTTGCTCCATATAAGACTGTATTTCCTACTATGATATTGTCTTTTGCAGGTCCAACAAATTCCCTAGAAGGCTTGACAATTATGGTGCCCCCTGACAACCCTTTTCCTGTGTAGTCGTTAGCTTCTCCAGTGAGGTCCAATGTAACTCCATTAATGAGAAAAGCGCCGAAAGATTGTCCACCTGTTCCTTCGCATTTGACATTCAGATTCTTACCTAAATCGAACAAACTTTTCCCAAACTTACGAGCTACATAACCAGAAAGCATTGCTCCGACTGTCCGGTTTATATTCTTAACTGGCTTTTTAATCTCAATATTTCTAGTCTTGTTATTGATGGCCGATTGCACTTCTGAAATTAGATCATTGTCGAGAGCTTTCGAGAGCGCATGGTCCTGAGCAGTAGTGTGTTTTCTATTCTCCTGATCTATATTTTCTGGGACATAAAAGAGTTTTGAAAAATCGAGGCCTTTCGCCTTCCATGTAAGGATGGCATCATTGGTTCGTAATAAATCAGCTCTTCCTATCAATTCATCCAGTGTCTTTGCGCCGAGCTGGGCCATGATTTGCCTTACTTCTTCCGCGACAAAGAAGAAGTAATTTACAACGTGATCTGGAGTGCCTGCATATCTCTTTCTGAGTTCCGGATCCTGAGTTGCTATTCCAACAGGACAGGTATTTAAATGACATTTTCTCATCATAATACATCCTTCAGCAACAAGAGGAGCAGTTGCAAAACCCATTTCGTCGGCTCCGAGTAATGCAGCAATAACAACATCGCGTCCAGTTTTCATTTGACCATCCACTTGAACCTTTATGCGACTTCTTAAACCATTAAGAACGAGGGTTTGTTGCGTCTCTGCCAAACCGATCTCCCACGGCGACCCTGCATGCTTGATGGAAGATAATGGTGATGCACCGGTTCCTCCATCATGGCCTGCAATCACAACATGATCAGCTTTCGCTTTGGAAACACCAGCTGCAACGGTTCCAACTCCAATTTCCGAAACAAGTTTAACGGAAATATCTGCTTTGGGAGAGACGTTTTTAAGATCATGGATAAGCTGGGCCAGATCTTCAATTGAGTAAATATCGTGATGAGGAGGAGGCGAAATTAAGCCTACTCCGGGAACAGAGTATCGTAAAGACCCAATATACTCTGATACTTTCCCCCCAGGCAATTGCCCGCCTTCCCCTGGCTTTGCACCTTGTGCCATTTTGATCTGTATTTGATCAGCAGAGGAAAGATACTCGGTTGTAACCCCAAATCGACCCGAAGCGACCTGTTTTATTTTAGAACGTAAGCTATCATTTTTTTTAAGAGGAAAGTCCGATTTAATATCAGCGTTTTTGAGTCTAAACGAGAGCGTTTCTTTGTCACCAGAGACTTTCTTATCGTATTCACCACCAAACATATAACGATCTCTATCTTCACCGCCCTCGCCAGTATTTGACTTTCCTCCTAGCCTGTTCATGGCGACAGCAAGAGTTGTATGAGCCTCAGTTGAAATAGAACCCAATGACATAGCCCCAGTGGAAAACCTTTTTACAATCTTCTCTACAGGCTCAACTTTATCAATTGAGATAGCCTTTGATGGATCTACTTTAAAAGAAAATAAACCCCTTAACGTCATATTCCTCTCGCTCTGATCATTAATAATCTGAGCATATTGCTTATAAGACTCCCACTGATTGCCTCTGACTGCATGCTGAAGATTGGCTATTGCATCTGGCGTCCACATGTGATTTTCCCCGCCTATCCGCCATTCATATTCTCCGCCTGAGGATAAGACTGAATGAGCATTACTTTCTCGATCCTTAAAAGTGTCATGATGGAGCTTAATCATCTCTTCGGCCAGTTCAAAGATTCCTACTCCTCCTACAGCACTCGACGTACCCCTAAAATATGTCCCAACAATCTCTTCTGATAGCCCAACTGCTTCGAAAATTTGTGCGCCACAATAGGACATATAAGTTGAGATACCCATTTTTGACATGATCTTCATTAAACCCTTTCCAACTGCCTTTATATAATTTTCTACAGCACGATCTTCACCAACCTGGGATGCAACGAGATTTGAATTGTGCGAAATGGTTTCCAACGCTAAGTACGGATGAATAGCCTCTGCCCCGTAACCCGCTAGAACAGCGAAATGATGAACCTCTCTTGCTAAGCCTGTTTCAACCACTAATCCAGTTGAAGTACGCAAACCCTCCTGAACCAAATGTTGGTGAATCGCCGATAAGGCCAATAAAGAGGGAACAGCAACATTTTCTCTCGACACTCCCTTATCGCTGATTATTAAAATATTATAACCGTCCTTTACGGCATCAGCTGCGTCAGCACACAAACTGGATAGTTTTGCCTCAACACCAGCGCTCCCCCACGAGACTGGATAACAAATATCTAAGGTATGAGATTTGAATTTTCCATTAGAGTGAACAACAATATTATTAATTTTGTTCATATCTTTGAAATTCAATATCGGCTGTGCAACCTCAATTCTCAAGGGAGGATTTGTTTGATTGATATCGAGGAGATTTGGTCTTGGTCCTATAAAATTTACTAGCGACATTACTATTGCTTCCCTGATCGGATCTATCGGAGGGTTAGTCACTTGCGCAAATAGTTGCTTAAAATAATTGAATATTGGCTTACTGCGACTAGATAAGACTGCTAAAGGCGTATCGTTACCCATTGACCCTATTCCTTCCTGGCCAGTGGAACACATCGGAGTAAACAAATACTTAATGTCCTCTTTAGTGTAACCGAATACCTGTTGCTTTTCGGATGTTGAAATACCAACATTCCTTTTTTGTGTTTTCTCCTCAGAGGCCTTTATGTCACCCAATTTTAAAGTCAGATTTTCTATCCAATTTCTATAGGGTTTCTGTTTAGAGATACTCTCTTTTATCTCGTCATCGTCAATTAATCTTTTTTCCTCAAGATCAATAAGAAACATTTTACCTGGCTGCAACCTCCATTTTCTGACAACCCTATTTTCGTTTACTGGCAAAACTCCTGTTTCGGAGGCCATGATAACTAGACCATCATCTGTAATACAATAACGCGAAGGCCTCAGCCCATTCCTATCGAGAGTGGCTCCTATTTGTTTTCCGTCAGTAAATACGATCGAAGCTGGACCGTCCCATGGTTCCATCATCGGAGCATGATATTCATAAAACGCTCTTCTAGTCTCTGGCATCGACTCATTTTGTTCCCAGGGCTCAGGAATCATCATCATCACAGCCTGCGCAAGAGAGTATCCTGATGCAACGAGAAGTTCTAAACAGTTGTCAAAGACAGCGGTATCAGACTGGCCGAAGTCGCAGACCGGGTAGAGCTTTTTTAGATCATCACCAAAATAGGGAGACGCCATAGAGCCTTCTCTTGCCTTTAGCCAGTTAAAGTTTCCCTTAACTGTGTTTATCTCGCCATTGTGGGCAATTAATCGGAACGGCTGAGCGAGGCTCCATTCAGGAAAGGTGTTTGTTGAGAATCTTTGATGGACTAAAGCCAGTGCTGACGTGACATTTTTGTCCGTTAAGTCAGAAAAATATGCTCCTACTTGATTAGACAGGAGGAGGCCCTTATAGAGAACTACTCTGCTTGATAAGGAGCAAAAGTAAAATTCTCTTCCATGTTTCAAATCCAACTTGTTTACATCATTACTTGCGATCTTTCGAATTACCATGAGTTTACGTTCGAAAGCATCTTGAACAAAAATATCCGAACCCCTGCCAATGAAAACTTGCCTTATAACTGGTTCTTTTTCTTTCACTCTTGGCGACATAGGAATAGTGCTATTAACCGGCACGGTTCTCCATCCCAATAAAATTTGTCTTTCCTCTATGATCGCTCGTTCTATAGCCCTTTCACAGGCCAATCGCGCACCCTGCTCTTTAGGCAAGAAAACCATACCAATACCGTACTCTCCCTCTGCAGGGAGAGTAACCCCATCGAATGAAAGCTTCTCGCGAAAAAACTTGTCGGGGATTTGTAACATAATGCCAGCACCGTCTCCCATAAGAGGGTCTGCTCCAACGGCTCCTCGATGTTCTAGATTTTCAAGAATTTTCAAACCGTCAAGAACAATTTGGTGTGTTTTTTCACCCTTAATGCTCGCTATAAAGCCAACTCCACAGGAATCATGTTCGTATTGGGGATTATATAGTCCAGCATTTTTTTTTCTTGAAAAATTCATAATCACACTAAGTCATTCAATTTTTGGCCTTTTACTATAAACTATTTTTAAAAAGGGGTCAGAACAATCTTGCTTTTTAGGTGCAATATAATTAATCGCACCTATTTTATTAGGGGATTTTCGTACCGCTTTTTAACCATGGCAACCCTCTATTTATACATCGGGTAATTTCTTTTACCACCATTTGCGCCTGCGGTTCAGATAAAAATTTTTTATATTTGAACTGCCGTTCAAACGGAGTATTACCCAAACCCCAATAAGATGGTATTGGTGAAATAAAGTTTCTGAACTTTTTCTTATTAATTATGTGATTAGTTCCCGAAAATACTCCACAGTAATGAGCACAAGTGGACCAACCCCACTCGATTTCATTATTGGTTAAGCCACTCGTTTTTGATAATTGATCTAAATATTTCTGTGCGTTTAACTCTAAAACAGGATTTCTGTCCATCCAATAAGATTTGTATCGACCATCCCAGAGTGTCCCAGTCCTTCCCCAACGTTGGTTGAAATAACGGACATATTCCCTTCCCACTGACTGGACTGTTAATGCAATAGAGTTTTCTTCATGTGGTGTAAATAGCCAATGTGCCTCATGTTGTAACAGTTGAAATGCGTGTATTGCCGCTTTGTACCTTACTCCTCCTTCAAAAACTACCATAAGGTATGTTTCTCTATCTTTATCATCAAAAAATATATCAGAACCATTATGTCCTCGCTGTACTACATAGTGAACCTTACCTTTAGATATTGTTCGATTTAGTCTCACGCCATTTGCCCCAAAATAAAGGGTCTTGCCACAAATCTTTATCAGGAAAAAACTGCTTGTGTAGCTTAACTGCTGAACTGTCAGTAAGGCCAGCTATTTTGTCAGCTACAGATCTCAAATGCTTTATAGGATCTTTATCTTCGGAATTCTCCTCGTTGAAAAATAAAGAAAATAAGTCTTCAATCACTATTTCAGCAGCATCAGTCAATGCCTTGACTTTTGGATTTTTATATAACCTGCGCATTAAAAAAGTTTTTAATTCTCGAACATTCTCTTTCGTTTTTGGTGAAAACGAAACAATTTGACTAGCACTACTCCTTACGTCTGTTAATGAAGTCACTGCAAAAGATAAAACATTTTTTTTTGTTTGGTAAACCAAATCTTCAATTTGAGAATTAATCATTCTTCGAATAATTTCAGAATTTACTCTCGATTTATCCAATAATTTAGGACTACTTAGTGAAAGTACCTCTTTAGCTGCATTCTCAGCTGCTTTTAAGGCGAGAATTTCTTCAATAGTTATCAGACCTGACCTCAGCCCATCATCTAGGTCGTGATGATTATAAGCAATTTCATCGGCGATATTTGATATTTGAGCCTCTAAACTAGGCTGTCCACCAAAAACAAATCTGTCTGCCACAGCTCCAAATTTAGGAGCTATTTTTCTTGAGCAACGTTTCAATACACCTTCTCTTGTCTCAAAGCACAAATTGAGGCCATCGTATCCAAGATACTTTTTTTCAAGCTTATCAATTATCCTAAGACTTTGGATGTTGTGTTCAAATCCGTTTGACTTTGGGTTCATTTCTTTCAAACAACGATTTAATGCTGTCTGCCCTGCATGGCCGAAAGGAGTATGTCCCAGGTCATGAGCGAGACAAAGTGCCTCTGTTAAATCTTCGTTCAAAGACAATCGTCTCGAAGAAGCTCGTGCGATCTGAGCAACTTCTATACTGTGTGTTAGTCTTGTTCGAAAAAGATCTCCCTCATGACCAATAAAGACCTGTGTTTTATACATTAACTTTCGGAAAGCTCCACTATGAATTATACGATCGCGATCTCGTTGAAACTCGGAGCGCCCATGTGTTTTTTCTCCCTCAAAAAGCCGCCCTTTCGTTTCTGAAGATTTACATGCGTATGGTGCTAGATTGCCCTCTGTATCAAACATAAGTTAAAAATTCCGAAATCTCCTCCGGCACAAAACCTTTGACCAACGAATTGCCAATACCATCCAACAATATATAATTTATTCGATTATTTTTATTCTTTTTGTCCTTCTTCATTAAATTTACGAATGTCGAAATATCAAGTTTTGGTGATTCTATCGGCAAATCCATAGACTCCAGAAGATTTTTAATTCTGACAACATCGTCTTCCTTGAGCAAATCCAATTTCTGTGAAAGCAGAGATGCTAACACCATACCAAATGATACTGCCTCTCCGTGCAACCAATTTCCATAACCACAGCCACTTTCTATCGCGTGCCCGAACGTGTGTCCAAAATTTAATATCGCACGAATTCCTGATTCTCTTTCATCTTGTTCAACAATACTGCTTTTTATCTCGCAAGATCTTCTTATTGCATACGCTAAATGTTCTAGAGACTTAGACATTATCGACATCGAATTCTGTTCCAACCACTCAAAAAATCTTATGTCTCTTATACATCCATATTTTATGATTTCTGCAGCACCTGCAGAAAATTCTCTTTCATTCAACGTATCTAAAGTCTTGATGTCGATAACAACTGCTTTGGGTTGATAAAAAGACCCTATCATATTTTTACCGAGAAAATGGTTCACCCCTGTTTTGCCACCAACACTCGAATCAACCTGTGACAATAAAGTAGTTGGGACTTGAATAAAATCAATTCCTCTTTGATAGACGGAAGCCACAAAACCAGCTATATCTCCAATAACCCCACCCCCTAACGCAATTATTACAGTGGAGCGATCTAAATTTTTCTCGAGCATTTTGGACACGATCAACTCAACATTACTCAATTTCTTCTCTTGTTCACCCTCAGGAAGATTTATTACGATATAGTTTGAATTGGTTTTATCTAAGGAACTAGTAACTAAAGAAAGATATAAATCGGAAACAGTGCTGTTTGAGATAATCACTGCATTTCTACCGGCAATAAACGGACAAACTTCATTTAAGGAGCCTAAAAAATTATAGCCGATCGTTATAGGATAACTTCTTCCGGACAATCCTAATACTAATTCGTGAATAAATGGGGGCTTCAAATTATATTCCTTTCTTAAATGTATCTTTCTACCCTCAAAACATTAACAATTTTTGATGTCAGGGCGCGCAAGGTTAAATTCTCTCCAGATACTACAAAATCAGCAAGATCTCGATATATAGGATCGCGCTCTTCAAATAAGACTTCTAACTTTTCCCTAACATCAGTTGAGGCTTGCAAAAGCGGTCTAGAATCATCATGTTGCAGTCGAGCCCATAAAGATTGAGGCCGTACATAAAGATATATCACAAATCCCTTACTCAAATATTTCCGGTTCTTTTCTAAAGTAGGTGCTCCCCCTCCTGTCGCGATGATCTGTTCACCCCGATTCATAACCATCTCAATTACTTTTTTTTCCCTCAAACGAAATCCTTTTTCTCCTTCAACCTCAAAAATGACGTTTACAGACGTCCCGCAATTTTTTTCTACCAGACTATCAGTATCAACAAACTCCCAACCAATTTTTTGAGAAAGTCTTCGTCCAACAGTCGTTTTGCCTGCCCCCATTAATCCAACAAGTATTATGTTTTTCATTTGAAAAATTCTTTAAACTAGCCTGAATAATCTACACACTATAGAATACACCCATATGATAAAAATAATTACCGTGTTGTGTTCCGCGATTGGTCTCACCATAATAAGTCTCATTTGTATTACGGGTTTGATAGTTGCTCTGGCTAGCCCAAAACTTCCTCAAGTGAACGAACTTTTAGACTACACTCCAAAATTACCATTAAGAATCATGACAGCTGATGGGATTCTGATCGGAGAATTTGGGGAGGAAAAAAGAAAAGTAGTAGAGTACAAAAATACTCCTAAAGTGCTAATCGACGCTATTTTGGCCGCGGAAGACGATAAATTTTTTGAACACCGAGGAATTGACCTTACAGGAATGGCGAGATCTGTGATTAATAATGTCTTAAAGGGAGCTAAGGCACAAGGAGGAAGTACAATAACAATGCAGGTGGCAAGAAATTTCTATCTTTCATCCGAAAAAACCTTTACCAGAAAAATTTACGAGATTTTACTTGCCATGGAGATTGAAAGGAATTTAACTAAGGAACAAATTTTAGAGTTGTATCTGAACAAAATTTACCTCGGAAAAAGGGCATACGGATTTGGGTCAGCGGCTTTCGTTTATTTTGGCAAAAGGTTAGATAGGATAAACATCGCAGAGGCGGCTATGCTTGCAGGACTGCCAAAAGCCCCTTCCAAATTTAATCCTTACTCGAACTATCGAAGGTCCATTATCCGTCAAAGATATGTTCTAAATAGAATGTACAAGCTTGGTATGATTACTCTTTCAGAGTATCAAAAAAATTATGAACTCAAGTTAGTTTTAAACAAAGGAAAAGGAAAAGAAAAAAGCAATCAAATCAAATTGAGTGTTCCTGCTAAACATGTTGCGGAAATGGTAAGGCAAAAGCTATTTTCAGAATTCAAAGAGAAAACTTATGAATTAGGTCTGACTGTTTTTACGACCATAAGGTCGAAAGAACAAATAGCAGCTAAAGCTGCTGTCGATAAAGCAGTAACGAATTACACTTCTAAAAGTACTTTTGAAGGCCCTGATGGTTTCATAAAGTTATCAGAAAAAAAAATACCCCTTAATCAAGAAATCGATAATTATTTAGATAAACAGACTAAGATCGGAAGCTTTTACCCAGGGGTTGTGAAAAAAATAAAAAGTAGTACCTTACAAATTACCGTTAAAGAAATAGGTGAAGTCAATATTAAAATAAATGAAGAAGTCCGTGATTACATAAACCAGACATTAGCTTCTTCTGAAAGAAATAAGCTAAAGGTCGGCTCCATTGTTTGGGTGATTAAGCGCACTGATGGTAAAAACAAATATAAAATAACCAACAAACCAAAAGTTGAAGGTGCAATAGTTGCGATTCAAACAAATAACGGAGCAATAAAAGCTCTAGTAGGGGGATACGATTTCTACTCAAACAAATACAATAGGGCAATACAGGCATACCGACAACCTGGAAGCGCTATAAAGCCCTTTATTTTTGGTGCAGCACTCGAAAAAGGAATTTCTACAAGTACTATCGTAAATGATTTACCAGTGAACTTTGATGCTGAATCAACCGGAGGAGTTTTATGGGAGCCTAGCAACTTTAATGATGTCTATCTCGGGCCGATTTCAATTAAAGAAGCTCTTACGAAGTCACAAAACATGGTGTCCATTAGGCTCATTAAGCGAATAGGTCCATCATTTGCACAAGGTTACATACGAAGATTCGGTTTTGAATCTTCTAGGAACCCACCATACTTCACATTAGCCTTAGGAGCAGGAGCAGTTACGCCGCTGCAATTAGCGGTTGGTTATAGCATTATCGCTAACGGAGGGTTCTATATAAAACCCTATTTTATCGACAGGATCGTCGATAGTGAGGGACGACTGGTAAGAAAATACGAACCGATAAAAACTGGAGACGAGAACCTTCGTGTAATTGATGCTCGACATGCTTTTATTATCAACAATATACTGTCTGAGGTTATTAAAACGGGGACAGGTAAAAAAGCGCGTTCCATAGGTAGGCCGGACCTGGCTGGAAAAACTGGCACCACAAATGATGCATTCGACGCCTGGTTTGCTGGCTATCAACCTACGTTAGCAGCAATAACATGGTTCGGTTTTGACTCTCCTAAAAGTTTAGGGAAAAATCAAACAGGTAGTGCGGTAGCTCTACCAATATGGATTGATTTCATGAAGCATGCTTTAAAAAATGTACCTGTAACCTTCCCCATCGAACCTCGAGGTATCGTTAGAATAAACGATGACTTATTTACTGAGGACACAACTCCACCTAACGGAATACTATCAATAGATGTTAAGACTCTCGATGACAAAATCGATCCCACTTAACCTTACGGAATCCCGAAAAAATATATCCTCGAAAGACCCATTTCCCCTGGTGTCTTGCCAAATATTCCTCTCTAGATCGTATGAAAAATGATACGCTCCAAGCTCAGAAGCCATCCATAATTCATGCATTGGAGGCTGGGAGTTTAGAATTATTTTTTTTAAATTCTCAAACTCTATTTCAAAAACGTTGGCTTCAGTATTGATGTCAATAACCAAATCGTGTTTAATATTCCATTGGTCAATGCAATGTTCTAATGCAGCAAATGTTTTACGAATTATTATAAAAAATTGTTTATCGTCCATTAAGAATTGCGCAAAATTAAAGTGGTAATTTGTAACGGGAACCACCATTATAGTGAAGAAAATTAAGATATTTGTGTTTTTTTTTTCAATCTTGCTAGCAACTTATTCTTGCGGACAGAAAGGGCCTTTAATTATGCCTGAAAAAAAATATCCATCCTCAAGCGAAGGCTCTAAAGATAGTAACGAATAAACTAATGCTCGGTAAAAATTTTTATTATCAAGGAGGCGACCTTTTATGCGATGGCATAAAGATTGAAAATATAGTTCAAAAATATTCCACACCCGTTTTTATCTATTCTGAGCCGCACATAAAAGAAAACCTAAATCGAATCAATAAAGCTATAAATGGAAAACAGATAACGGTTTGCTATGCCGTGAAAGCAAATCCGGCATTGAGCATTCTCAAACTAGCTGGGACCAAAAACCTTGGTTTTGATGTGGTATCAGAGGGAGAAATGAGAAGAGTTTTAAAAAGTTCTCCTGAACCAAAAATCGTCTTCTCAGGAGTTGGTAAAACTGACGAAGAAATAAGATTTGCCCTGCAAAATGAAATTTTTTCTTTAAATGTAGAAAGCCTACCTGAATTAAATCGCGTGAATATGGTCGCTAACGGTTTAAACATCAGAGCTCCAGTATCAATTAGGATTAATCCAGATGTTAATCCAGATACTCATCCCTACATTGCGACAGGATTACGTGAAAATAAATTCGGACTGTCAATGGAAGACGGGATGAATGCCTACAAAACAGCGCAATCCTTACCTTTTATAGATATAAAGGGTATTGACTGCCATATTGGATCACAAATTTTATCCCTTGAACCGTTTGAGCAGGCTACGGAGAAAGTTTTAAGTTTTATAGATCAACTCATGAAAGAAACTGGTATTGTCCTATCCCATATTAATCTAGGTGGGGGATTGGGTATTCCATATTCAGATAACGAAAATCCTCCTAGTTTGGAACACTTTTTAAATGTTACTTCGGATGTTGTTATTAATTGGTATAGAAAAAGGGGATTAAATCCACCACACCTCGTTTATGAGCTAGGTAGATCTGTCGTAGGCAACTCAGGAATTTTGGTAGCTAAAGTTTTATACCTAAAAAATACAATGGAAAGTAATGGAAAAAACTTTGCAGTTATTGACGCAGCAATGAATGACCTAATTAGGCCCACTCTTTATAACGCCCATCATGAGGTCGTCCCTGTGACTATGAAAAAAAAAACTTGCAGCAATAAATGGGAAATCGTTGGTCCAATCTGTGAGTCGGGGGATTGGCTTGCAAAGAATAGAGAATTGAGTCTTTCAGAAGGTGATTTGATTTGTTTTTTTTCTGCGGGAGCCTATTGTAGCTCTATGGCGTCGAATTATAACAGTAGACGTAAGCCAGCCGAAGTGATTGTGAGTTGTGACAACACCGTTAGGGAGATTGTTAGGCGAGAAAGCTACGACGAAATTTTGAATAGAGAGATTACTTGAGTAAAGCTAGAAAAACTTTCTCAAATCCATACCCGTGTAAAGGTTTCCTACTAATTTTTCATAACCGTTAAATAACAGCGTAGGGATTTTACTGGAGAATAACCCTCCCATACCAATCCTACGCTCCTTGTCCTGAGCCCATCGGGGGTGAGAAACCGATGGATTAACATTCGAATAAAACCCATACTCCCTCGGGCTAACTTTGACCCAGGTTGTTTGGGGTTGCTTTTCCAAAAAACTTATCCTGACGATAGATTTGGCACCTTTAAAACCGTATTTCCAAGGAATCACCAGTCTTATTGGGGCCCCATTTTGCTCCAAAAGCTTCTTTCCATAAAAACCAAAAGTCAAAAGAGTTAATGAGTTCATAGCCTCATCCATTCGTAATCCTTCGATATAAGGCCATGGAAGAACCGGCCTTAAAGATCCTACTGCTGGCATCATTGCCGTATCTGCAAGTGTTGTAAAAGAAATGAATTTTGCGGAACCCAAGGGCTGAACATGATTAATCAACTTACTTAAGGAATAACCAATCCAAGGTATAACCATAGACCAACCCTCTACACATCGCATTCTGTATACTCTTTCTTCCAGGGGGGTAAGCGACAATAAATCTTCTAGTCCGAAAACTCTTTTTCGTTTAACTAAGCCATCTACTTCAACAGTCCACGGTAAAACCCGCAACATTGATGGTGCGAGTTTGCTGGGATCCCCTTTACCAGTGCCGAACTCGTAAAAATTATTATAAGTGCTGACGTCCTTATAACTTGTGACTTCTTCGAGTTGCTTAAATTGCTTGGTTCTGGTGTAATCCAGTTTCCCATGGTAGTCAGTATTGTTGTTTCCAACCGACCCAAAAACATTGCTGGAAAATGGAACTCCGATTAGGCCAAGACTAGCCATAGATTTAGTGATAAATTTCCGTCGCATAAAAGCGGATTCGGTTGTTATCTGACTAGTTAGCTTATCTCCAAATAGGAGCCTTTTACTTTCAAATGATCTGATGATCACTCGAGCCCAGCCAAATATTCAGCTAAAGCGTTAATCTGGCCTTCTGTAAGCCGACTTGAAATTGCCATCATTTGACTATTATTTGCGCGAGAGCCATTTTTGTAAGAAGTCAATGTGCTGGCCGTGTATGTGGCATGCTGCCCACTAATCCTAGGAAATTGTCCGGGTATCCCCAAACCTCGTGGACCATGACATGATGAGCAGGATGGTATCCCTCTACTGGCATCCCCAGCTCGGTAAACTACTTCCCCTGCCTTTGCAAGTTCAATATTTGAGGCATATGAAGGCTTAATTTTTTGCTGGCTGTAATATACCGATAGATTATTAATATCATCACTCGATAAACCGGAGGCAATACCTAGCATAACTGCGTTCTCCCGTTTCGCTCTATCCTCTCCCTCCTTCACCTGAAAATAATTCAGTTGGTTTTTTAGGTAACTATAATGTTGCCCAGCCAGGATTGGATTACTTGGAATCACACTATTACCGTCGGATGCATGGCAAGCAGCACAAAGTCCTTTTGCTAGGGCCTCTCCCTTTTTTGCATCTGAGGCATGAGCATTAGACACCATCAATATGATGGGAATAAAGCTTGAAACTAGGGGGGACAAAATCCCACAAACACCAGCATTATTTCTTCTAATCACAAAAAAATCTCCATCAGCAATCCAAATTACACCAAACTACGCAAATGTGTTCACATCCTCTTCTCGATGATACTATGGCAATGGACTTAAAGCAAAGTTCAAAGGAAAATATTGATGAAAACCTCTGTAAAAAATAATGTTAATCGTTACCTTTTTAATGATGTGCAATTTGAGACTAGTGCTGCACATTTTTCCCAGTTTCCGACAATTGACTTGCCTGAAATTGCCATAGTTGGACGCTCTAACGCAGGAAAGAGCTCTGTTTTAAACTGTATTTTCAACAGAAAAAAATTGGCCTTTACGGCGAAAGAACCAGGTAAAACACGATTACTAAACTTTTTTTCAGTTAGATGTAATGGGAAAGCCACAGCGCGAATGGTTGATCTGCCAGGATATGGCTACGCGAAAGTAGACAAATGCTTAAAAAAAAATTGGGAGCGAACACTTCTTGATTTCATATTAACGCGGAAAATGTTAGTTGCGTCATTGATGATAACTGATTGTAGAAGACCACTGACAGAAACCGATGGAATTATGCTTGATATTTTGCTTGAAAAAAAAATCCCATATCATGTACTTCTAAATAAATCAGATAAGCTTAATAACAGTGAAAAAATTGCTACTTTGGAAGAATGTAAAAAGGCTCTTGAGAAAATAGACGCGAAGTTTAAAATTAATGGAAGCTGTTCACTTTTTTCAGCTTCAAAAAAAGTGGGTTTAAAAGAACTTCAATTTAAACTTATGGAATGGCTAACTAGATAAGAGGACAATACAAATGCAAGCGTACCCCTTTTACAGGCCGAGAAGATCTAGGCGGTGGAAATGGTCGAGAGAATTATTTGCGGAATCCAAATTGTGCACTAATGATTTGATTCAACCTTTCTTTTTATTAGACGGGAAGAAAAAGGAGGTAAATATTGAAAAGATGCCTGGGATCCAAAGATATTCAATCGATCGGCTATTTTATAAGTTAGAAGAAATCGAGGAGCTCAAGATTCCATTGGTTGCTATATTTCCCTGCCTCGAAGATCATTTGAAAACTAGTAATGGTGAAGAAGCGCTAAATGAGGACGGTTTGGTCTGCTCGACAATTAGGGAAATAAAAAAGCGGTTTCCTGGCATTGGAGTTATGGCAGATGTCGCTCTTGACCCTTACACTAATCATGGACAGGATGGTTTGATAGATGAAGCAGGAAATGTAATCAATGACGAGACCGTTCGTGTTTTGTGTAAACAGGCTCAAATTCAGGCGGAGGCAGGAGCAGATGTGATTGCCCCATCCGATATGATGGATGGAAGAATCTTAGCAATAAGAAAGACTCTTGAGGATTTAAATAGAACAGACACTCTTATTATGTCTTACGCTGCAAAATATGCATCAGCGTTTTATGGACCATTCAGAGATGCTGTATCATCAAAATTAGGAAAAACAGCATCAAAAAAAACTTATCAAATGGATCCAAGAAATACTGACGAAGCATTGCGAGAAGCAACTCTGGATATTTTTGAAGGCGCCGATATGTTGCTTGTGAAGCCTGGCTTACCATACTTAGATATCGTTTATCGGTTAAATGCAAAACTCGATATGCCGATATTTTCTTATCAAGTGAGCGGAGAATACGCAATGCTTAAGACGGCTGTAATGCAATCCATGCTAGACGAGAAGGATGCTGTTTTAGAGTCCTTGATCTGCTTCAAGCGAGCAGGCTCTAGCGGGATAATTAGTTATTTTTCAATGCAGGCGGCCAAATGGATATTGAATTTAGAAAAATAAACCAATGTATTTACATCAACTATCAGATTCTTTATCACCCTGAACTGAGCCCTTCTCCACAAATTCCATGAGCGCCATTGGTGCTTTGTCGCCAGACCTAAATCCATTTTTATAAATTCTCGTATAACCCCCCGGCCTATTTCCAAACCTTGGGCCAAGTTCCGAGAAAAGCTTTACCACATTGTTTCGGTCGCGAAGCCTGGAAAACGCTAATCTTTTATTTGCTAATGTTGGATTTTTACCCATTGTAATTAATGGTTCCAGTACTTTTCTTAGCTCCTTAGCCTTAGGTAAGGTAGTTCTAATACTCTCATGCTGAATTAAGGCATTAGCAAGGTTTCTAAACATCGCCAGTCTATGGCTAGAAGTCCTATTTAATTTACGCAACCCATGTCTATGTCTCATCTCTTCTCCGCAATTACAATCTAAATGTCAATGATCAAACCCTGCTGGTGGCCAATTCTCTAACTTCATGCCTAAAGTAAGTCCTTTGGTCGCGAGCACTTCTTTGATTTCATTAAGCGATTTTCTTCCAAGATTGGGCGTTTTAAGTAATTCGTTTTCCGTTCTCTGAATTAAATCTCCAATATAATATATGCTCTCAGCCTTTAAACAATTTGCTGATCTAACCGTCAATTCCAAATCATCCACTGGCCTCAGAAGCGTCGGATCAAATTGCTGTCCTTGCGGCGGCTCATCTTCAGCCTCTGCCTGATCAAGAGCCGCAAAAACAGATAATTGCTCGACAAGTATTCTTGCTGCGTGCCTCACTGCGTCCTCTGGGGTCAAAACGCCGTTTGTTTCAACCTCCATAACGAGTTTATCTAAATCCGTTCTCTGTTCAACCCTAGCATTTTCTACCATATAACTTACTCTTTTCACTGGAGAAAAAGTTGCATCTAGAACAACCTTACCGATTGTTTTTCCCTCCTCCTCCAATTGTTGTCTCAACGACCCCGGAACATAACCTCTACCTTTTTGCACTCTAATCTGTATGTCCAGTTCAGCATTATCCGACAGCCTTGCTAAAACGAGGTCCGGATTACAAACTTCTACGTCATGAGGTAATTCAAAATCACTAAGGACAAGATTTCCTGGCCCTGCTTTTTTGACCGATAAAGTTACGTCGCCTCTTCCTTCGAGCACAAAAACAGCCTCTTTAAGATTTAGAAGAATATCAACAACATCCTCCTGCACTCCTTCGATAGTACTATACTCATGTAAGACTCCTCCAATTTGTACTTCAGTGACGGCAAACCCTTCCATTGAGGATAAAAGAACTCTTCTTAAAGCATTACCAAGCGTATGACCGAACCCTCTTTCGAATGGCTCTAGCACGACTTTTGCATAGTTATCACTATGGAAATCAACATCAATTATTTTTGGTTTTAAAAGGTGGTTCAACATTAATTTTCCTAACTATTATTTTACTATCTTCAAAATTACCTAGAGTACAACTCGACAATCAGACTCTCATTAATATCGGGAGGCAAGTCGCCTCTATCTGGCACTCTCTTGTAAATTCCTTCCATTTTTTTCGCATCCACCGAAACCCAATCTGGTATACCAATTTGTTCTGCCAGTTCAAGTGAAGACTTTACGCGCAGTTGGGCTTTAGCCTTTTCCACCAAACTTACGGTGTCATTAGGTTTGACCCTAGCTGAGGGTATATTATTTTTTTTACCGTTTAATAAAACGCCAGCATGACTAACGAGTTGTCGGGCTTCAGCTCTGGTAGAACCAAATCCCATTCTAAACACAACGTTGTCCAATCTCGATTCTAAGAGTTGTAGTAAAGTTTCTCCTGTATTTCCTCTCATTGAAGAAGCTTTCGCAAAATAATTTCTAAATTGTCTCTCTAGAGTTCCATAAATTCGCTTTACCTTCTGCTTTTCCCTAAGTTGCTTACCATAATCCGAGGATCGTGCACCGGAAATCCTCCCATGTTGGCCTGGCTTACTATCTAACTTACACTTAGACTCAAGGCCCCGACGAGCACTTTTGAGGTACAGGTCTGAAGCCTCCCGTCGAGATAACTTACATTTAGGTCCTAAATAACGTGCCACAGATAAACTCCTTTCAAAATTATATACGACGCTTTTTTGGAGGACGACAACCGTTGTGTGGAACAGGCGTCACATCTGAAATCTGGGTGATTCTAATCCCTAGGGCATTAAGGGCTCGAACGGTCGACTCTCTACCAGGACCAGGTCCCTTAATTCGGACCTCGATATTCTTAACACCACATTCAACAGCCACCTTGCCCGCTGACTCCGCCGCTACTTGAGCCGCAAAAGGAGTACTTTTCCGGCTACCCTTAAATCCCGCACCACCACTCGTAGCCCAGCACAGAGCATTGCCTTGTCTATCTGTGATCGTAATTATTGTATTATTGAATGACGCATGAATGTGCGCGATTGCATCAGTAACATTTTTTCTTATCTTTTTCTTGCCTCTAGAGGATACCTGGTTTCGTGCCATTTCCTTTTACTCCATATTTATTTTTTAAGAGTTATACTGCCTTTTCTAGGACCTTTTCTGGTTCTAGCATTAGTCCTAGTTCTTTGCCCTCTAACTGGCAAACCCCTTCTATGTCTAAGACCCCGGTAACAACCAAGATCCATCAGCCGCTTTACATTCATTGAAACTTCTCTTCTCAAGTCTCCCTCCGTGGGAGTCCTGGTTACCTCTGCCCTCAAATTTTCAAGCTCATCATCATTTAAATCTTTGACCTTTTTACTACAAGGTATATTTAAAGCCTTACATATCTCTCTTGCCCTAGATCGGCCGACTCCAAAAATCGACGTAAGGCCAATTTCTAAATGTTGATTACTAGGAATATTAATACCAGCTATTCGTGCCATAAGTTTTCCTTGTCTCTGATTTTATCCTTGTCTTTGTTTGTGCCGTGGATCCTTGCAGATAATTCTCACGACTCTTTTTCTTTTTATAACTTTGCAGTTCCTACAAATTTTTCTGACAGAAGCCATCACTTTCATTTTTTTTCCTTTTTTACTTAACCCTGAATATAATCCTTGCTTTAGTTAAATCGTAAGGTGTCATCTCTACGGTCACTTTGTCGCCTGGTAAAATCCTAATATAATTCATTCTCATCTTTCCTGAAATGTGCCCTAATACTACGTGATCATTTTCCAACTTAACCCTAAAGGTAGCATTTGGAAGAGTCTCAATAATTTCTCCCTGCATTTGTATTGCATCATCTTTTGCCATCAATTCACCTAAGAGCTCCACCCGTTTTGAAGCTTGATTTTTTCATCAAACTTTCATACTGCTGAGACATAATATAAGACTGCAACTGCGCCATAAAATCCATGGTAACTACAACGATAATTAGCAACGATGTGCCTCCAAAATAGAAAGGTATGTTATATCCAAACACAAGAAATTCCGGAAGCAAACAAACCCCAGTGATATATATTGCACCTATTAAAGTTAGTCTAACAAGCACCTTGTCGATGTACTTTGCTGTTTGGTCACCGGGTCTAATACCAGGAAGAAATGCACCACTTCTCTTCAGATTATCTGCCGTTTCTTTACTATTAAAGACAAGAGCCGTATAAAAAAAACAGAAAAATATAATCGCACAGGCATAAAGAGCTATGTAGAGCGGTTGGCCTGGTGACAATGAAGCAGCGAAATCAGCAAGCAATGTTGCAACGCTAAAACTTTCCTCTTCAACACTAGCAGTAGAAGGCGAACCAAACCAAGAGGCTAGGGTGGCTGGAAACAAAATTATGCTCGAAGCGAAAATTGGAGGAATCACACCCGCCATATTTAATTTTAATGGCAAATGTGATGACTGTCCTGCATACAACTTATTCCCCACTTGCTTTTTAGCGTAATTCACAGTGATTCTTCTTTGTCCACGTTCGACAAAACACACAAGGCTTGTAACCGCAATGACTAAAGCAACGACAAAAAGGGCAACTATAGGCAACATTGAACCGGTTCTTACTAGCTCAAATAATCCCCCCAATGAACTAGGCAACCCAGCTACTATCCCAGCAAATATAATTAGTGATATTCCGTTCCCCAACCCTCTCTCGGTAATTTGCTCGCCCAACCACATCAAAAACATTGTTCCTGTAACTAAAGTAACAACAGTCGTAAATCTAAAGATAATCCCCGGGTCAATCACCAAACCGGGCTGCGACTCCAAAGCAACGGAGATACCCACTCCCTGCACGAGTGCCAAGCCAAGGGTCCCAATTCTCGTGTACTGAGAGATTTTTCTCCGCCCGGACTCTCCCTCTTTTTTGAGTGCTTCTAATGTCGGGGAGACTGCAGTCATTAATTGCATAATTATGGAAGCAGATATGTAAGGCATAATTCCAAGCGCAAAAATCGTAAATCTCGATAAAGCGCCTCCCGAAAACATATTAAATAAGCCAAGAATTCCACCTTCTTGTGATTTGAACAATGAACTAAGTTGATCTGGGTCAATCCCTGGAACGGGAATATGGGCTCCTAGACGATATACTAGGATTGCAAGAACCAAAAAAGCGATTCTGCGTCGAAGGTCACTAAATTTGTCTGAGCCAGAAGCCATAAATCTTATTTACTCTCTTTTTCTTTAGTGCTTTCGATAGAACCACCAGCCTTTTCAATAGCTACCTTCACACCGCTTGAAACCGGTATATCTTGGACTTTTATAGGTTTTTTTATCGATCCAGATAGAAAAATTTTTACATTACGTGTCAAAGAAGACACCGCTCCACATTTTTTTAGCTCCGTTAAATTAACGGTACTAATTCCCAACCGATCGATATCTCCTAACCTAATTTGTTGAGTAAAGAAAGATTTAATCGACTTAAAGCCTCTCTTAGGAAGCCTTCTGTGTAAAGGCATCTGACCCCCTTCAAAGCCAACTTTATGGAAACCACCTGCCCTAGACTTTTGACCCTTATGACCACGTCCACAGGTTTTTCCCAAACCGGAACCAATACCCCGGCCTACCCTTTTTCTATTTTTGGTAGCCCCAGCTGAGGGCTTTATAGAATTTAACCTCATTAACTTGATCCTCGCATTTTAATTTCAACTATCCCCAGAGACAACTTCCACCATGTATGAAACTTTATCTATCATGCCCCGCACACACGGGGTGTCTTCCAAGGTTCTCTGACTATTAATTTTTTTGAGACCAAGTCCCAAAAGGGTAGCTCTATGACTCTTATGTTTTCCGATAGAACTTTTAATTTGTTTAACAGTGATTGTATTTTTTTTTGGACCCATAGACTTTACCTTCTAATTAACGATCTGTTCGACGGTCATTCCTCGTTTTTTCGCTATTTCTGATGGAGCATACATCATCCCTAACCCATTGAGAGTAGCTCGAACCAAATTGTAAGGGTTCGTTGATCCAAAACTCTTTGCAACAACGTCTGACACACCCATAACCTCAAATATTGCTCTCATGGGACCTCCAGCGATAATGCCTGTACCCTTCTCAGCCGGTGATATTAGAACCGAAGAGGCACCGTGTTTCCCTATAACACTATGATAAAAGGTACCTCCCTTCATCCTGATAAATATCATATTTTTTCTAGCTTCATCCATAGCCTTTTGCACAGCAAGAGGAACTTCCCGGGATTTACCCTTACCCATACCAACTTTTCCGTCACCATCACCAACCACGGTAAGTGCAGCAAAACCCAATACTCTTCCACCTTTAACAACTTTTGTAACGCGATTGACCGCTATCATTTTTTCTCTTAAGCCATCATCTCTTTCTTCAGTGGCGACTTTAGCCTGCATTTTTGCCATTAACTATTCCCTTTTTCTAAAATTCTAAGCCTGACTGTCTTGCCGCATCGGCCAATGCTTTGACCCTACCATGGAACATAAATCCAGACCGATCAAATGCAACTTTCTTAATGCCTTTTTCCTGAGCTTTTTTTCCCACCATCTCCCCAACTAAACTCGCTGCCTCCTTATTACCCCCACGCCCAGGTTTTCCTGTCAACTTATCCCTCATCTGGCTATCTAATGTAGAGACAGATACAATGATCTTACTTTTGTCGGAGCTTATTACTGAAGCATAAATATGCAAATTTGTTCTATGCACCGTAAGCCTAGGTAACTCACTGTGCTCTATTCTAGCCCTAGTGGATTTCGATCGTCGGATTCGTGCTAATTTCTTTCTCATAGTTATTTCTTTTTAGTTTCCTTGATTAAAACTATTTCATCCGAGTAACGAACCCCTTTACCTTTGTAGGGTTCAGGAGGACGGTAAGATCTAATCTCCGCTGCAACTTGACCAACTTTCTGTTTATCTGCACCAGAAATTATGATTTCGGTGGGGGAAGGAGTTGTTGCTTTTAATTCTTTAGGGATTTCATAATTGACCGGATGAGAGAACCCTAATGCTAAATTTAAAACTGAACCTTTAGCCTGCGCCTTGTAGCCGACCCCTACTAAAGAAAGCTTTTTTTCAAAACCATTAGTGACACCATGCACCATGTTGGAAACAAGAGAACGCATAGTTCCACTCATTGCTCTGCAATGGGAGCTCGAACCCAAGGGAGAAACATTGATCTCATTATTGTCTATTTTTACTGCTAAGTCTGATTCGTTGTAAGACTGCAAAAGTATACCGTTTGGTCCTGAAACCTTAATAGTAGTTTTCTGGACCTCGACTTGCACCCCGGTTGGAATAGGTATCGGCATTTTGGCGATTCTTGACATATTATTTACCTTTTTTTAGGAGACCATTCCGATAACTTCGCCACCCAAACCATCAGCCCGTGCTTTCCGGTCTGTCATGAGCCCTTTTGAGGTTGAGATAAGTGCAACTCCCAAACCATTCATAACCCTAGGGAGTGCATCTTTTCTTTTATAGACACGAAGACCAGGTTTGGAAACTCGCTCTATTCTTTCTATGACAGGTTGGCCCGCATAGTACTTAAGATCTATTTCTAGATTGAACTTTCCTTCTCCTTCAACAACTTTGTAATCATCAATGTATCCCTCTTGTTTCAAAAGAGAAGCAATTGAAACTTTTAATTTTGACGACGGCATTCTTACTTGAGCCTGATCAACCGCCTGTGCATTTCTAATGCGGGTAAACATATCTGCTATTGGGTCACTCATACTCATATTTAGAATTTTTCTCCTTTTTTTACCAACTTGCCTTCGTCAGGCCAGGAATTTCACCCTTAAATGCTATTTCTCTAAGCTTCCCTCTTCCTAAACCGAAAAGTTTGTATGTACCTCTGGGCCTGCCAGTTATCTCACATCTGTTACGTAGTCTAGTGGGGCTTGAATTTCTAGGAAGCAGTTGAAGGGCCAGCCTGGCTTCATATCTTTCTTCCTCAGACTTAGACATATCATTTATGATACTTTGCAAACTTAGTCGCTTCGACTTGTACTTTTCAACCAGTTTTTGACGCTTCTTCTCACGGTTGATTAATGATAATTTGGCCATAGGAGTCCTCCTAGGATTTTTTAAAAGGAAATCTAAATGACTCGAGAAGGGCCTTAGCTTCTCCATCATTACGGGCTGAAGTGGTGAAACAAATATCTAAGCCTCTCACTTTGTCAATTTTGTCATACTCAACCTCAGGAAAAATAATTTGCTCTTTAATTCCAAAACTAAAATTTCCCCTGCCATCAAAAGACTTTCCAGGAATACCTCTAAAATCTCTAACTCTAGGCAAAGCAACAGTGATAAGCCGATCTAAAAATTCGTACATCCTAATCCCTCTCAATGTTACTTTAGCGCCAATCGGCATTCCCTCTCGCAATTTAAAACCAGCAATGGCTTTCCTGGCTTTTGTAACGATAGGCTTTTGGCCCGCAATATTGGCCAAATCACCAACCGCAGATTCAACCAACTTTTTATCTGTAACGCCTTCCCCTAAACCCATGTTAAGAGTAATTTTTTCAAATCTCGGAACCTGCATAGGACTTTTGTAACCAAACTTTGTCATTAATTCAGGTACAACATTTTCATGGAATTGTTTTCTGAATCTAGCCATCATTTTTTGCCCACAGTATGTTGGACCTCACTCCCCGAGGAACGAAAAACTCTTACCTTATTACCGTCATCTTTAATTTTAATACTCACCTTGTCCTTCTTTCCTGTATCAGGATTAATTATCGCTAAGTTAGATATATGAATAGGCATTGTCTTACTGGTAATACCTCCCGGTTCGTTTTTATTAGGGTTAGGCTTCTGATGTTTTTTTACAATATTGACCCCTTCCACAACTACCCTATTTGTACCTGCCATGGCAGAAACTATACCCTTTTTACCTTTATCCTTCCCCGCAAGGACTAACACTTCATCGCCAGTTCTCAACTTATTCATAGACTTAGATACCTTAAATAACCTCGGGAGCCAACGAAACAATCTTCATAAAGCGCTCTGTCCTGAGTTCTCGTGTAACAGGACCAAAAATTCTCGTGCCTAGGGGCTCCAGCTTTGCGTTTAGCAAAACAGCCGCATTGTTATCAAACTTAATTAAGGACCCATCATTACGCCTAACGCCCTTAGATGTCCTAACCACGATTGCATTATAAACTTCTCCTTTTTTTACCCTACCCTTAGGTGAAGCCTCTTTTATCGCGACCTTAATAATATCCCCTATCGATGCATATCTTCGCTTGGACCCTCCCAACACCTTAATACACATGACATCCTTCGCTCCCGAATTATCGGCAACGTTAAGTCTTGATTGCATCTGAATCATCTTTAGTTCCTGTAAATATCTACCCAACTTATATCGTCAAATATAGTTTTGGGGCTCGCCTGAGCAACGTAATACACTACATTGCTTTTTTTTTGTTGTCAATGACTATTCGACTAAGATCCAACTCTTTCTTTTTGAAAATGGCCGACACTCTCGTATCTTTACCTCATCCCCAATACTAACTGTCCCGCTCTCATTATGAACCTGGTACTTTTTAGACTTAGAAATAAACTTCCCTAACACTGGATGTTTTACCTTCCTCTCAACTAAAACACTTATTGTCTTATTTTGAGTATTTTGTATGACGCGTCCAGTTACAAACTTTTTTTCCTTAATTGTCAAAATATTTTCCTATTTTAAATTTCCTTTTAAGTTGTCTCTTTATTTGAGGCCTGCTCACCTATAATTGTCCTTACTCTTGCGATATTCCGTTTAAGCTGCTTTAGTTTGGCCGTGTTGTTAGATTGTTGCATTGAAATCTGCATTTTGTGAGAAAAAAAGGCTTTGCATGCCGATTCTAACTGTTTTTTTAAGTCGCTTGAGGACTTTTTCCGTAACTCTATCGCATCCATACTACTACCTTCCTATTTGCCTAGTGACAAACTTGACGGACAGAGGCAACTTAGCAGCAGCGAGTTTAAAAGCTTGTCTGGCTAAACTTTCCTCAACTCCATCCATTTCATACAAAACTTTTCCGGGCTTAATTTCAGCAACGTAAAATTCAACGTTACCTTTCCCATTTCCCATTCGAACCTCCGCGGGCTTTTTGGATATAGGTTTATCTGGAAAAATACGGATCCAAATCCTTCCGCCGCGCTTAATATGTCGAGTCATTGCACGCCTCGCAGATTCAATTTGTCTAGAAGTCAATCTCCCTCGGGTTGTTGCTTTAAGTCCAAAGGATCCGAAAGCCACGGAGGAGCCGCGAACGGCAAGGCCCGTGTTCCTACCTTTATGCTCTTTTCTATATTTTCTACGAGCCGGTTGCAACATAACTATTTAGACTCCCCTGTCTCGGATTGATCTTTTTTTAACTTTTTAGTAGGAGACTTTTCTTTTTTCTCAGCTTTCGCACCGCTGTTTTTATCATCGCCTGCAGGGGATTTTTTAGATGCGACCCTTCTGACTTTCTTTCTTGTAGCTTTTTCAGCTGATTCTTTTTCATTTGAATCCGTTTTGCCAGTAGTAGCAATCTCTCCAGATTCACTCTTTTTCTTTCTCGATCTTACCTTTTTTACGGTTTTCTTCTCCTGCTCTTCACTAGGTAAATCAGCATCTTGTGACACGCTAATAATATCTGATTTAGTTAACATTTCCCCTTTATAAATCCAAACTTTGACTCCGATGATTCCATAGGTGGTGTTTGCCTCTGAGAACCCATAATCAATATCTGCTTTAATCGTGTGCAAAGGAACCCTTCCCTCACGATACCACTCGCATCTGGCGATTTCAGCACCATTCAACCTTCCGGAGCTCATGATTTTAATTCCTTGAGCGCCAAGCCTCATAGCATTTTGAATAGCCCTCTTCATAGCTCTTCTAAACATAATTCGTTTTTCCAGTTGCTGGGTGATGCTAGCAGATACGAGCTGAGCATCCAGCTCAGGCTTCCTTACTTCCTCAATATTCACGTGAACGGAAACACCCAACATCTTTGCTAAAACGCTCTTTAAAGCTTCTATGTCTTCACCTTTTTTCCCAATTACAACCCCTGGTCGAGCCGAGTGGATTGTTATCTTGGCATTTTTTGCAGGACGTTCTATTAAAATTTTGCTGACCGCAGCTGACTTTAACCTCTCCTTCAGATATTTTCGCACCTTAATATCTTCATTAAGCATTTTGGAAAAATCCTTGTGGCTGGCGTACCATTTTGAGGTCCAATTTCTAGCTACGGGAAGCCTAAAGCCGGTTGGTTGTATTTTTTGTCCCATAATTGTCTTAACCCTTTGTTTCCTTTGTCGCCACAGAAATGAATATGTGACAAGTAGGCTTTTCGATTCTCACTCCTCTGCCCTTTGCACGAGCAGCAAATCTTTTTAATTTAGTTCCTCTCTCCACAAATATTTTCTCGACAAAGAGTTCGTCTATATCAACCCCGTCATTATGCTCCGCATTAGCGATAGCAGACTCTAAAAGATTTTTAACAATTCCAGAGCCCTTATTAGTTTGGAAACGTAACGTATCTAAAGCCTTTTCAACAGGTAGGCCCCTAATAGCATCCGCTACCAACCGCCCCTTTTGGGGAGACAACCTAACTCCTCTTACTGATGCTAATGTTGACAAATTAATTTCCCCTTTTCGCTTAATTAACGTTTTGCTTTTTTATCCGCAGCGTGCCCCTTAAAAGTTCGCGTTAATGCAAACTCTCCGAGCTTGTGTCCAACCATATTATCCGTAATGTAGACAGGCAGATGCTGTTTTCCATTATGAATGGCTATAGTTAACCCAACAAATTCAGGCAAAACGGTTGAGCGTCGAGACCATGTTTTTATCGGTCTCTTATCTCTATTTGCTGTTGCAGCTTCAACTTTTTTAACTAAATGCTGATCAACAAAAGGTCCTTTTTTTGATGAACGTGACAATTCCTAACCCTTTCTCTTCCTTCTATCTACAATAATCATTCCCGAGGTACGCTTGTTTCTGCGCGTTTTGTAACCTTTCGTAGGCGTTCCCCATGGACTTACAGGAGCCTGTGCGGCAGCCGTTTTACCTTCCCCCCCTCCATGAGGGTGATCGATCGGATTCATT
>CACIGF010000006.1 GCA_902586195.1 uncultured beta proteobacterium
TTAAAACTGTTTGGAGATTCTTTTTCATATAAGCAAATATCGAGCGGAAGACCTACTGAAATATTGGACCTAATAGTCGAATCCATAGACAGAAGCATACATTTAGAAGCAGCCTCGAGACTAATGTCATTCGTCAAAACCCTGTCAAGAATTGGTTTGCCGTATTTTGATTCCCCAATTTGGAAATACAGTGAATCGTCGTCAGACTCAATAAAATTTCCTGCGGAGTATATTTTGAACAATCTTGGATCTTCGCCCAAAATATGACCTCCCAAAATGAAAGAGCAGTTAAAGTCGAGACCCTCTTGAGAGAGATGCTTTCCATCTCTTTTCTTTACTTCCCTTATACAGTTGCCTACAACTTCAGCAACGGTGTATAACGAACTCGCTTCCCAAAATCGTTGACCTTTGCTGTCAATTAACAGGGTCTTGACACTCTGAGTAATCGCTAAATTACCAGCACAAAGAATAAATATTGTCCTGTCATTTTCTCTTTTATAAATACTCATCTTTTTTGTTATTGAAATATCGTCAACCCCCGCATTAGTTCGAGAATCGCTTAAAAAAACTAAACCTGCAGATAATTTTGCGGCAACACAATAAGTCATGTTTTATTCCCTCGGCACCTATTCAGAAACAGACACTTTGACATACATATGCTCATTTCCACCACCTTGTCTAACGCCCCTAATGGGAGCGATTGAAAGGTAATCAGTGCCAATTGCTAGACTGAGGAATTTTTCATCAACCAATTTTTTATTGGTAACATCTATGCCAATCCACTTCCCTAACCAAACTTCAACCCAGGCGTGAGTTGCTTGACTAGCATCGCTCTCACCCTGCAAATAACCACTGACGTAACGAGCCGGAATCCCTATCGCTCTAACAGCGGACAGCATTATATGCGCATGGTCCTGACAAACACCGGCTTTTTGCTCCCATGCTTCGACAGCCGTTGTCTTTACCCCAGTTGCTCCTTTTGTGTATTCAATTCTTTCCTCTATAGCTTCAGCGATAAGCAATAGGGAATTCACTTGGTCCTTTGCTCTAAATGTTCCATGTGCCAATTCATAGATTTCTTTATTAGGCATAGTCAAATCAGTAAATTTTTTAAATAGATAATGAAACATTTCTTTTTTTTTGTCTTGTGATGATTGTCGTTCTCCAAATCTAGTTCTGCCCTTATACATATCGACAAGTCCAGTAATCTCTATGTTGAGGGTTTTAGATGGTTTGCTCATGACAAGTAAGTGCAATTCATTTCCTAACGAATCAACCTGACTAAAACAGTCAAAATTAGACTTTATTTTCCAAGAAATAATTCGAACTCCTTTCAACTGCCTGGGTGTGAGGTAAATTCGCTGAATAGCATAACTCAAATCAGTCTCATATTCGTATCTGGTTTCATGATGAACTTTTATTCTGTTCACCCTTTTATTCATCACTATCCCTAATTGTTTTCTGATCGTAATTGACCAATGGATTTATTGGAACCAAAAACTCTTGACTTACAATGGTACCGAGATGATTAACTCTTTTTAAGAATTTATCTAAGAATAAACGAATATCCTCTACAAAATCACTATCCACTGTTTCATACATTATGTCTGCAACTAACTTCCCCACTAATTTTACGCTCAAAGAACTATCAGCAATACAAACCCTATTAATATTTTTCTGTATATTTTGTACACAAACCAGCAAAGACCTGGGCATATCTTTCCTCGTCACTAATAACTCTGCAATTTTTTGAGGCGTGATCTCATCCCTATATACTTGCCTATATATTTCGAATGCAGATAAAGACCGTAAAACGGCTAACCAAAAATAATAATCTTTCCCCAATCTATCTATTGAATTATCTGGAGTAAAACCCTTCTTTTCCCAAAGTGACTCTTCTCGCACATTTTCCCATTTGTTTTCCATCTTATTTAACGAAAAACTCAAGTCTAGGATTCTCGCTGTATTATCAGCGCGTTCCAGAAACATACCGATTTTTGTAAAATAAAGAGACTCATTTCTAGGCATCGTTGCTTCCAAAACACCACGAAATATATGCGATTTCTGTTTTACCCAGTCTAGAGCTTTCTCGGGGTCTTTTATCCATGAAGAGTTTTTGAAAATAGTATCAAATTCAAGACATGCAGAATTGATCATTTCCCATAATTCTGTGGGAATACCGCCTCTAACACTCCTAGCGTTATCACGAGCTTTTCTCAGGCAAGAAAAAATACTAGATTCATTTTTATGCTCCTCGACCATAAACCTTAATACACTTTTCGGTAACAATTGTTTTTCATCTATGGCGAATTGGTCTAACTCAAACAAATCAAGAATCGATTTCCATTGCCTATGTGCAGAATCCTCAGCATTTGGTAACATCGAAGAATGATGCTGTGCGTTAAGCAAGCGCGCAGTATTCTCAGCTCTCTCCATGTGTCTTGCCATCCAATATAGGTTATCTGCTGTTCTGCTTAACATCCTACCAAATAACCCAAGTATCTTTAGTGCCTCCACCCTGGGAGGAGTTCACAACGACAGACCCTTCTTTGAGAGCAACTCTTGTCAAACCTCCGGGAACAACAACTGGGTTTGGTCCATGCAAAACAAATGGTCTTAAGTCGACGTGTCGCGGTACGATTTCTTGGTTGACATAAGTCGGATTTGTAGACAATGCAAGCATGGGCTGAGCAATAAATTTATCTGGACTTGCTTCTATTCTTGCTTTGAATTTCGCGATCTCATTTTTTGTCGCAAGAGGCCCTACTAGCATGCCAACCCCTCCGGCACCGTGGACTTCCTTGACAACTAGTTTGTTCAAATTTTTCAACACGTAACTCTTATGTCGTTTATTTCTACAAAGATATGTTTTTACATTGTTTAAAAGCGGCTCCTCCCCAAGATAAAACTTGATCATCTCAGGGACATAAGGATAAACGGACTTATCGTCTGCAATTCCTGTCCCGACGGCATTACATAAAACAACTCCACCAGATCTAATCACTGCTAACAATCCTGGGACACCCAACACTGAGTCCGGTCGAAAAAATAAGGGGTCGATAAAATCATCATCAATCCTTCTGTAAATTACATCTACCCTAATAGATCCAGCAGTAGTTTTCATGAAAACTCTTTCATTTTCAACAAACAAATCCCTTCCCTCTACAAGTTCTATTCCCATTTGCTGAGCAAGATATGCGTGTTCGAAATATGCGCTATTAAAAATACCCGGTGTCAGAAGGACCACGTTTGGATCATCTGAAAAAGTCTTAGCCATTGACTTTAAATGTTTTAGCAGTAAATCCGGGTAATGTTCTATAGGGGATACTTTATTCGTTTCAAATACCTCAGGGAAAAGTCGCATCATTACTTTTCTATTCTCAATCATATAAGATACACCTGATGGTACCCTTAAATTATCCTCTAAAACAAAAAAGTTATCCTCTTTAGTTCTAACCAAATCAGTCCCGCTAACATGCGCATAAATACCATCCGGTAATGTAATACCATGCATTTGAAAACGAAATTGACTATTTTTAAAAATTAGTTCAGCAGGAATGTCTCCATTTGAAAAAATTTTACCTTTGCCATAAACATCAGCTATAAAATTGTTTAATGCTAATGTTCTTTGCAATAATCCACGCTCGAGAAAGCCCCACTCTTTTTTTGATAAAATTCTAGGTATTAGATCAAATGGAATGGTCCTGTCAATTTCTGTCTCCTCGCTAGTGTGATCAGTTGCATGCATGGTAAAGGTAATACCGAATTTCTTGAAAAGCAATTCTGCCTCTGCGTTTGCTGACCGTAAATCACCCGAGGACTGTTTCAGAAACCATGACCAATATGACTTGCAATGTTCTCGAGGCAGTTTCTTCTTAAAAAACATGCCGAACATTTCGTCATTGGTATTTTTATAGGGCGCCGGCATTGGTCCAACCATACTTCAAAAATATTTTGCATGAATCGAAATAGAAGCCTGACCTTTTTTTTGCAAAGCGGTCGTCCACCTTTTCATCTTGACTCACCCAAATGAAAAAATACTCTCCTACTTAAAAGTAAAACGGTAGCCTCAATGAGGCTACCGCACTGATTATTATTAATCTCAATATTCTACTAAAAACCTTTTTGAACGAATCTTTTTAACTATTTGTAGACTCCCTCGTCCTTATAATGCTGCTTCATTTCATCAGGACTGACAGAACCATCCTGATCTGAATCCATGTTTTGCCATTCTATTTTGTCATATCCGGTCGTACCACTAGAACTAGATGAAACAGAATCGTTAGAAGAAGTCGTCGCCTTATCACCACAGCTAGCTAAAATAAATAGAGAAAAAATTATAAGAAGTTGTCTCAAAATACCCACCTTTCTTTTTTTTTTAAAATAGTTTTCCACGTAAATGAAAAAATCTATGCGCGCGTCCGTTACTATCCAAATCAACCGACCTCTATAATTAGAGTCTAATAGCAACCTGGAAGCTTTACCAATACGCCATGCATTCATAGTTTACCAAAAGATTTACCTCTCAACTATATGAAACGCCCTATTATCTTTCAAAAGTTTGATATACACCCAACTTTAGTAAAATTTACCTAAATTTTTTACTTTTCCATGTACCCCCGTAGTGATAGCGGTTGTTATCTCTCTTAATATTTTCTAAACAGGAGATACAATAAAAATGCCAATCATTTTTCCCATTGGGAGAAGCTCTAAATAGCACTGTGAAAAACCGCTCACAGTTAACACATTTTTTTTCCCTAACTCTCACACAACTTTGCTAAAGACAATTCATTACGCACACGACATCCATGTGACACAAAAATCAATGCAATAAACAGGCTTTGTGTTTGCAGACGTTCTTTACCTGATCGGTAAATTTCACAGGTCACTTAAATCAACTCAAAACGGCAATATAGCCCGTTCCAAGAAGAATCAAGGCAGCTAGCACAGATTCTAGGCAAATAAATAAAACAAGTTTGTTGGCACAACTCCGTAATAAGCTGAACCCAGTTTTCCACCGTTTACTCCGCTTAAGGTAGCTAATTTTTGAAAATACAACGGCGTGGGGTACATGATCAAAACCATGATTTGTTATCATAACTATCTCCTAATATGTCACTTGTGATGACAATAGTTAGTGGCAAAAGGCTTTTTGGGCCGTAACTTTTAGAAAAGTTAACCACACCCTAATAGTATACTATATTAGTCGGAAATAGCAATTGTATATTTAACAAAAAAATTTTTTTATTTTAAAGGCAGATAGTTCATACTACACTATTTTTGTCCCTATTTAACGTATTTTAAATGTTTTTACACTTAAGCGTATTTTCTATCAATCCAATAAACTAGTGTAGTTAAGTTTGTTGTATCCTAACAATCAATGTACAGATTTATTTCTAATCTGGGGGTGCTTTACACAGATCCATGTCAAGGGGAAACTCACTGAAAAATTTTCCTTCCATCGTATAATACGTCCATACTATGGGTACCCTCCTTGCTACTCTGTATAACTCGTCCCTCTCACAAAAAGATTTTAATAAACCTCTCAAATGCAACTTTTCACGCACGAGATACTCCCGCCCTGGAGATATTGCAACACTCACTCGTATTTTTAAATTTTCCCCAGAACCATAACACGCGGAACCTAGTTCAGTTAGGCCATCAGTTTTCGTCTCTAACTGACCAATCAATAATGGGACAGACCTGCACAATTGGTCAATATTCCCGGTGTATCCAGTTTTCACTGAAAAAAAGAAACTCAAAACCACCAAAAAAAGCCGAACAAGTTGCCTCATTTTTAGTCTAGAATTGATCAAAATCATAGCACCTATAGCACCTGAAGTACTTTCTCAAGCGGCCTCGCAATTACAGCTTTCTTGCCTTTTATGGCAATTGGCCGTTCAATTAATTTTCTGTTTTTAAGTACAATCTTTATAATATCGTCATCCGTCAGATCCATGTTTAGCTTGTTTTCCAAAGATTATTTTTCTTTTACCCTCAATATATCTCGGGGTTTCAGTTTCAAAAGACCTAAAATCCGCAGAAATTCTTCATATGAGATTTCATTTTCTAAATATAAAAAAGTTTCATATTTAACATCTATCCTATCTAACAAAGCTAAAGTTTGCCGAGATTTACTACACCGTGGATTATGAAAAACTATTACAGGGTTCATGTTTTTTTGTGGATTAACTAAAACATCTAAAGTTTGGTGAAAGTGTATTTGAGTTGTGACTACATTTAAAATAGCACATGTCATTCATTTAATTTTTTTTCAACAGTCTCTAGTAAAAAATTAAGTAAGTCAATTTCATAAACAAAAGTTTTAAAACCGTCCTTTGGATGTCTCAAAAGATGTTTCCGCTGGAACACACCTTCCGCAGAATGCTCATAGCCTATTAATGATGTTGCATTCTTGACAAGATCCATATCTAGTCTAAAAACCTGGTGCGTGTTCGCGAATTTTGTCTTTTTAAGCTCCGCTAATATTGATAAAAGTTTACCTCGACACTCTTCTTTGATCTTTAACTCCTATATATTAAACAATCTTTTCAGATATGTTGTATCATCATTAAACCAGGGAGGTGCATGCATACATTATATATTCAATAAATCTAATTTGAACAATTGAAATGAAGCAAGACTTCGAGGAAATGAAAAAACAAGCTGCGGAGGCGAGTGGTGTTCTTAAAGCCATCGCCAATGAAACCCGCTTGCTGATATTATGCTCTGTTATTGAAGATGATTTTACTGTGAATCAACTCTCAGAAATAACAGGTTCCGGTCAGTCGGCGGTATCACAACACTTAAAAGTTCTATCAGAGCAAAATATTGTTAGCTCTAAAAGAATGGGTAAGAAAATTATTTACAAGATTACTGAGCCTAAAGTTAAAGCTATATTGGTTCTCATGCACGCATTATATTGCAAATAGTTTTCGAATATATTAGCAAAACTTGATGTTTTTTCCAAAAAACATATAATTTAATTATGGAACATCGTCAGGTTTTTAATTCTGGTTCAATTAAAAGCGCCTCAGAGCAGAAATCTAATATTAGCGGATTGCGCAAAAAAGCTAGTGGGCCTGCCATTGATAATTTGCTGACCAGCAAATTTGCGGCGATAGATTTTGGCAAAATAAAGCGTATATTTAGGAAGGAATATAAAGTTCCTAAGATAGAGCTGCCAACTGAGCGGCTAGATGCTGGCGACCATGATGGAACAATTGATATGGATTCGATCATAAATTCTGCATTGGCCAAACATGAAAAACGCATTCAGCAAAATTTTTTGTTTGATCGAATTCGGGCAATATCCAGCGAGACTAAAAGAATTAATGCGAATATTGAACTGGGTAAATAACTCAAGTTACTACCTCTTAACATCACAAAGAACCTCATTATAATATTCTCCCAGTTTTAATCATTTGAGAAATTGAAATCCTTCTTTCTTATGAGGCCGTGAATTCCTTTGGTCTTATCTACTACCTGCGAGACTTCAAAAGTGGTAGCTGCTGACATGTAAGCCAAAGCAGTCTGCTTCTGAATTCCATACTTTAGGGATAAAAAATTTATCCCCTGACGTACTGAATTCTTCATAGCGATGTCCAGATCCTCGTTTAAGCCAATTGGAATCCAGTATTTTTCATTTTCGGCAAAAGGCGAATCAATTCTCATTCTAGCGAGGACAAAATCTGAGTCTTTTTTTATCACGTTTATCCTAAACAGAGCCCGTAGGGATTGCTCGAGAGCGGTTAGGGCAACTTCCCCGTCACCTTGTGCAAGATGAGGATCGCCAGTGTAAAACATTGCTCCAGGAACCTGCACCGGGATGTAGAGGGTTGACCCTGCAACCAACTCATTAATATCTAGATTTCCCCCATGCTTGCCAGGAGGAACTGAATGGACCGATGAAGTCGTATCCTTTGCAACACCGATGATTCCCATAAATGGCTTGGCTTCAAAACTAATTCGTTTGCCAGATGAATCATCAATGTATGCTCCTATTTCATTATCTTTTACAAACGTTTGTGAAAAAATTGAAACATTTTTAAAATCATTTTTAACCGTTGGATCAGGCTTCGGACCCAGTGGAAACTCTCCTGGTAATGCGCCTTTTCCATGCCGATTAGAAATCACACCGTAGGGTACTCGGGGCACAATGTCGATTATATCTATTTTTAAAATATCACCAGGCTCCGTATTTTTTATCTCAATCGGACCAATAACAACATGCGGACCATCTTTATGAAAGTCATGATTAATTTTCGAACGAGCAATAGAAACAGCATCATTCAAAACATCCTCTTTTCGCACACCAAAGCCAGAGAAATATTTCAATGGGTCCCTTCCCTGATCCTCCAGTATCCCCTCGTGCGACAATGCGTCTACAACGAGATATGACCCAGCTTCCATGGAGGCAACCGGAGTATCGGACGCATTAGGCAAATATCCCCACTTCACTGTTCTTGTTGTTGCAGGGACATATAAAACTTTTTGCCGAATTTGAAATTCATTAAATTCAAAAAAATTAGGACTATTAGACTTAGGTTGCAATATTTTAAATTCGTTACTTTCATAACTACAACCAATTAGACAAATAGAGCATATAAGCGAAAGGAAACTTTTCATAACTATTTCCTAAAAAACATTTGTATTACCCCAAGTATATATAAAGAACCAGATTAATAAATATGATTCTTCAATAACATTTTCTCCTAGTAACGAATTTTAATTTTGCCGTTTCAATTACAGTTATTTACTCTATAAAGATATTATCAAAATTAAGATACTCCGTGGATTTTATAACACTTTTCTTTTAAAAAATCACCTTCCCACTAAAGCTGATTATCAAAAAATCAAAGGTGCAAACCACTAAATTTTTTTTGCTACTGATACAGCAATATTCGAAAAACTCTCAACAATTGACCCCCAAACAAGCATAAATATATTTTCTTTCGTTTCAGAATAATTATTAGCCGCATCTTTCTTGTGAGCAACTTCCTCTTCACAGCACACTCTTAGTACATTGGAAAGAGCTAAATTCTCCTTCTTTTCCTCGAGATGCTCAACTTGTTCACCGTAGTGTTTCTCAACGAATGTTTCTACAACGTTTATCGTAAAACAAAACGTTCTAAACCCAAACATAGAAGAAATAAAACCCAAACTAAAGCCCATTATTTTCCATAAAAATATTAACTTAGACTTTTCTTTGTCAGGAAGCAAATGATTCATAACAACTAAATGTTGCTTTTCTGTCTCACCATGCTCAAACGCCATTTTACGAATATTTTCAGACCAGAAAGCAAGGCTAGCGCCCTTGTAAATCCAAACAGCGCCAGTTTCACCGGCGTGGTCTGAGCGAAGCCACCCTATGAAATCATTACTCACGATAACGTCAGTCGCGTTGTACTGTTCAATAATTTTATTTTTATCCATTAATTTCCTACCAATTGAAAAGAAGAAAAAGAAAGGCACCCAGTTGGCCTACTAATATAAGAACACTCAAAGAGTGTAAAACTTTAAATTTAATAGTTTTGCCCGTATCAGTGGCAATATTAATAGCTGGCGTTAAAGGCCAGAACGATACAACAAAGAGAATCGCGACTGTGATAAGTATTAATTGAGCGGTTTTATCGATGGCGGTGAGAGCAGCGATAAATGTGGTAGCAAATAAAGTAATATACAACCGCGGAAAGAATGCTCTTAGGTAAGAGCTTGCTTGCTGCGATTCAAGTTTCTTGAAAACAATGGGTGTAACAATACTAGAAAAAAAAATTATAATTCCAATGTTGGCTGCAATTAAAGCGCTTGATAAAGAGCTCACAAGTTTCCCTAAATTTATGTAGATTAACTAAATGTAAAAATGTTCCAATATTTTTCGCAAAATTCTCAGTTTGTTCACCACATCTTCAAAACTACAATTGGCCATCCTAAGTACTTGAAACCTATCTGTGAACCAAACTCTAATGCAAATTTCTTTAATCTAAATTGGCTTCGTAAATAACTTCAATTTAATCGATTCAATAAATCTTTTTCTCGTTGATAATTTTGCACCAGTTAATGGCAAGAAGATGCCTTCTTTTGCTGTTGCAACGCAAAAAAAATTCCAACAAAACCTTTGGGCGCAGATAATATTAGTCCACTTTCAAAAAATCATTTTGCACCTTACGGGTTCATTCTGATTGCTAATAAAAAGATTCAGTGTAAAAATCATGCTACATTTATGACTGGGCAAAATTTAATACTAAAACAGGGAGAGGCTTTATGAATGATGTTGCTGAAGCACTAAACTTTGCCGGCCTAAAGTCGGCTGGGCTAATTCAAGAAACTTATGACAATTTTATTGGCGGGAAATGGGTTAAGCCGGTAGATGGCAAATATTTTGATAATCCAACTCCCGTAACGGGCGGTGTATTGTGTAAAATAGCCCAATCACAGACTGCTGACATCGAGCTCGCCCTCGATGCAGCATATGCTGCTAAAAACAAATGGGGCTCAACGTCTGTCGCTGAGAGAGCGAGAATGCTAGAAAAAATTGCTGACAGATTAGAGAGCAATCTTGAAATGATGGCTCTAGTAGAGACATGGGATAACGGAAAACCAATTCGAGAAACAAATGCTGCCGATATGCCATTAGCCGTCGAGCATTTTCGATATTTTGCTGCATGTCTTAGGGCTCAGGAAGGCTCGCTTTCTGAAATTGATGGCTCAACCATTGCTTATCACTTTCACGAACCATTAGGTGTTGTTGGTCAAATTATTCCATGGAATTTTCCATTGTTAATGGCAGCGTGGAAGCTAGCACCAGCTCTTGCTGCTGGAAACTGTGTTGTAATCAAACCGGCTGAGCAAACACCTGTGTCCATTTCTGTTTTCGTTAATTTAATTGCAGATCTTGTGCCTGAGGGTGTTTTGAATATTGTGCATGGTTTTGGTCCTGAAGCTGGAAAACCTCTAGCCAGCAGCTCAAGAATTAATAAAATTGCCTTTACTGGAGAAACGACAACGGGTCGATTGATTATGCAATATGCATCAAATAATATTATTCCTGTCACTTTGGAACTCGGTGGCAAGTCTCCGAACATCTTCTTTGAAGATGTTATGAATGCAGACGATGAATTCTTTGATAAGTGCCTGGAAGGATTTGCAATGTTTGCCTTAAACCAAGGCGAGGTTTGTACATGTCCATCACGAGCGCTTATTCAAGAATCAATATACGACCAATTTATGGAGAGAGCTGTAGATCGAGTTAAAAAAATAACTCAAGGTGATCCATTAGACAGCGGTACCATGGTTGGAGCTCAAGCATCGGCTGAACAATTTGAAAAAATTATGTCTTACTTAGATGTCGGCAAAAATGAAGGAGCTAAATGTCCGATTGGGGGAGATAAAATGCAACTCGACGGTGATTTAGCCGGAGGTTACTATATTAAACCTACTATTTTCGAAGGACATAATAAGATGAGAATCTTCCAGGAAGAAATCTTTGGTCCTGTTGTCTCAGTTGCTAAATTCAAGGATAAGGAGGAAGTATTAGGAATGGCTAACGATACTCTTTACGGATTAGGCGCAGGAGTTTGGAGTAGAGATATGAATACCGCTTATGAAATGGGGCGAAAAATCGAAGCAGGTAGAGTATGGGTCAATTGTTATCACCTATATCCAGCTCATGCTGCATTTGGTGGATATAAACAATCTGGCATTGGAAGAGAAACTCATAAAATGATGCTAGATCATTACCAGCAAACTAAAAACTTGCTTGTGAGTTACAGCCCAAATGCTCTAGGTTTCTTCTAAAAATGGATATTCGTAGAGTTATCGCCACAGATCAAGCAGTTGATCTTATTGAGAAGCTAAAGGTGGAACATGGTCAACTCATGTTCCACCAAAGTGGCGGCTGTTGTGACGGTAGCTCACCCATGTGTTATCCAAAAGGTGAGTTTATGACTGGAGACAGCGATGTTCTATTGGGAGAAATTGCTGAATGCCAGTTTTTCATGGGAAAACAACAGTTTGAATATTGGAAGCATACCCAATTAATCATTGATGTTGTAAAAGGTCGCGGTGGAATGTTTTCTGTCGAAGGTCCAACGGGATTTCGATTTTTAACTCGATCGCGTATATTTACTGACGAAGAAAATGTAGCCTTAGGATGCTAAGTTAAGAAATCTGATAACACTTACGGTAAGGGGCAATCTACTTTATAAATGTACCGTTTTGGTAATCTTGAATTGCCTCTAGAATTTCCTCTCTTGTGTTCATAACAAATGGGCCTCCCCGCACTATTTCTTCGTTAATTGGCCTTCCGGAAATAAGCAAAAACTTGGCATTTTCAACAGCCTCAACTTGTAATGTTTCTCCCTTTGACAGAATAATTAGAGTTGATCCTTTTAACCTCTCATTATCTTTATGGCCCACCTTAATTTCACCTTCATACAAATAAACAAAACTATTTTTTTCTGGGCTAAGAAGGAAACAAAATTTATTACCCTTTGTTAATGAAATATCAAAATACACCGGCTCCACATTATGATTACTTATCGCTCCATTAATATCCTCAAATCTTCCGGCTATTACTTTCACAGATTTTTCAGGGTCAGCGTAGTGGTTTATCTCCTTTGAATCGAGGTGTAGATACTCTGGCTTAGCCATTTTAAGATAAGAATGCATATTAATCCAAAGCTGAAAGCCATGAAGTTTTCCTTCTTTCATGAGAGGCATTTCAGAGTGGATTACTCCACTACCAGTCTTCATCCATTGAACGTCTCCAGCACACATCCGACCGGTAGAGCCTAGACTGTCTTTATGCTCAAAATCTCCTGCTAACATATAAGTTACAGTCTCGATTCCTCTGTGAGGATGCGGAGGAAACCCAGCAATATAGTCATCTTTATTTTCTGAGCCGAACTCATCCAACATGAGAAACGGATCAAAGTAATCTGGATTCAAACCGATACTTCGCTTAATTTTTACCCCAGCACCGTCGGTTACAGATACTGGCTTAATAATTTGGCTTGCTTCAGCAATTGATTTCATTGAAAAAATCTTTCATGGTTATTTGACCTATAATTTATAAGATATTCAAACCAAGATCAGAAGTAATGTTCTCTAAATATTTTTGCTAAGTTGTAGGCTGATAAAAATGCGCCTTCAACGCGTCCTCCACAGCACCAATCACCGCAAACGGCGAGCTTCTCATCGATGTCAAAAAACTCTACATTTTTTCCCTGGTCAACTGCATTTGCATATAACCAACCATGGATATTCTTATGTACAGCACTTTTTAGATCCTGGCTAAGAACATCACTCGTTTCTTGAATTAAATACTCTATCACATGAGTTTTATCTCTTCTTATATTTTGCGCTGCATATTCAGCAGAAGACTGGGCTATTAATGCAAAGTAATTATTTCGGAATGGTTTTCTGCTATCAATAGAGATCCAACTGACGTTACTATTTATAATTTTCGCAGCATCAAAATCAATATTAAGTTCTTTTTTAAAACCTAACATCAAGGAAAAACTCGGGTACATCTCTATTTTTTTAATATCCTCATGATACTTGAATGAATCTGGTAAAAGTTCAGTAACTTGACGAGGCGGGATCGCTGTAATTACCCAATCGAATTCAGAATACTTATTCCCCTCGTCATCTAGAAGAGACCAGGTTGAACCTTTCTCTAGTTTCTTTATCTTGGTGTTTACTTTAATTTTCAAATTTCGTGCTAAATATTTGTTGACACTATTCATCTTTGGAACACCGACGTAACGAGGTTCCTCCTTTGCCCAATCTTTATATTTAATAATCTTATTTCTATCCAATTCAACATAGTTTGCATTCCATCGTGCAATAACACCTGCATCTAAAAGCGGATGGACAAAAGAACGAAAAGCATCTGTTCGAACTGTAAAATATTGGGCCCCATGATCGAATAAGTAAGGTTCAGCCATCCTGGTTGACATGCGCCCGCTTACTCCTCTGGCTTTTTCAAAAAGGGTAATGTCTGCCTGATCTTTCAACAGAAGAGCAGTCGATATACCAGCTAGTCCTGAACCAATGATTGCAATTTTAATCATAGTTCCTTATTGTAATAGATATATATTGACAGTTATATTCGGTTCTGGTTTCCTTCTTACAGTACTTTTCAATTGTTGACGAGACGAAAATCAATGATTTATATAAAAGCATATTTTGGCGCATTGCTTACATTTTCAGTTATGGATGCGATTTGGCTAGGATCAGTCGCTACCGATTTTTATTTTGGGCAACTCGGCTCACTCTTACGAGATGAACCCAACTGGCTTGCCGCAATAATTTTTTATTTATTATATATTTTTGGCATTGTGTATTTTTCGATTAGGCCATCTCTAAAATTAGGGAACTTCAAAACCGTTCTCAGAGATGGCTGCCTATTTGGACTCTTAGCATATGCTACTTATGACATGACCAATCTAGCAACGGTGACTAACTGGCCAGTTATCGTAACAATTGTAGATATTATTTGGGGCGTGGTTATCACATCTGCTAGCGCGATCTCTGGTTATATCTTTGCAAAAAAATTTGGGGACAGACACACCAAAGAGTGAGTTCACGTAAAACAGAGAAGTAATATGTTGGGATGGATACGAAAATACGTTTGGTTGAGATTTAATTTCGAGAGTAGTATCATTCAAGGCCACTAATACTAGTCTACCTAATAGACAATTATTGTCCCGACCATGCCCATTTGTGAATGTGTTTTTCCGGTTTTTTTATCTTTGACATAACAATGTAAATCATCAAATTCGCCGGTTTTGATTGGAACTAACCACCATTCAACTATACTCTTCGGGAAAATTTCAACATCCGATATATTTCCTTTAATTTCAGCGATCCTCTCACCATTTTTTAAAACCTGAACCTTTCGTGTAAACACGGCTTTCGAAAACTTTGGAGAGCTAAAATAATGCTTAGCATTTGAATTATTCTTCAAAATAATCTTATAAAGTTTACTTGTTTCGAGACGGATTGAACTTGGACTAAAAAAATGAGATTCAACACTACTTTTCATATCTATTTTAATTTCTATAGGGTTCTGCCTAGTCAAATCTCCCGCCGCATATGTATTATGAAATAACGAAAAAAAAGCTATCCATAGAAAATTGAATTGTTTAGACACCTTCATAATAAATAACATATCAAATATTTTTAAAAATAGGTAAAAATCTCGCTATCCAGGTAACAATTCTACTAACTTATTTTGCAACTTAAAAAAGTGAATGAACGGTTTAGTTCTAAATTTTCTTTAAATCACTTAATTTGTTTGAAGACTTTTACTAATTCAGAAATTTTTTCTTCCATTTCTTTTTTATTTAAAGCCTGAGTTACGCAACTCCGCAAATGTTTTTCAAGAACCTTGGTTTCCACTCGAGTTAAAGAGGATTTAATGGCTTTAATTTGGTTCACTATATCCATACAGTATCTCTTATTTTCAATCATTTGATGAATACCACGAACTTGACCTTCAATTCTCCTTAAGGCAGTTAAATTATCGCTATGATCAGGGTGACTCATTTCTTAAACAAACTCCGGGATTACGTATGTAAAAAATGTTGCGCCTAAAAGTATACCACTAGATACATAAAAAATAAGCCTAGACCGCTTTCTAAGTAACATACATTTTCTACCCTGTTCCGGGTCAACCGGACACGGGGCAAAAGATGCCCTGTAGTTCAAATATCCGGCGACTCCCATCATAGAAAAAGCAAATAATGTCAACTCGATTTTATAAACAGATAGCGTAATTAAAAATGGAAATACACTAACGAAGCTCGCAAAACTTGCTCCGGCACCCATCATGACAAAAATCGCTGGTAGTGCACAACAAAAAAGTGTGGATGACGATGTGAATAACGAAAAGATACTGGCTATACTATCTTTCATTACAATGTGAGCACTTTCATATCTACTGCTGTTTGACCATTTGCAGTAATCTTTTCTTTAATATCTTCAAAACTTATTTTTGTGCCGCTGGAATACGCAATTAAAACCTTACCTACTTCCAAATCTACGTCTACTTTTTTGACATTTGCGCTCTTCATAAACGTTTTCTCAATTCCACGCGCACAAAAATCGCATACCATACCATTTACATTCACTACTGCAATTTGTTCACCGCTTGCAAGATCTTTCGTGAATCTCGTATACTTCTGGTTATCAATTTCAAACCCTTCACCGGAAACAGATTTCATGGGCTGATTATCAGACCCGTGATCATGACAGTTATGAGCAAATCCAATTGATGTTATAGATAGTAAAAATGCAAATATTATTTTTTTCATGTAATTCTCCTTATTAAAAACGTTGAATAAAATGTAAATCGAGTCGCTCTCTATTATCAAAACCTACTTCAAGTAATGTATCCCCCTTAAAGAATTTGAGAATAGGATAAGTATGAGTTTCATTCAAATAGCTGTTCTTTCTAGCCTTTAGCATTACCCATGTATGGAGATCACCATACTCTCCCACATACGGAACCATGCCAGCCATCACATACTGATCATAAAATTCGGAATCAAAAAAACTATTCTGGCTGTGCTTGAACCCCAGAAAATATTCTCTAGTTTCCCAATCTCCCTGCACTCCATAACTATAATTTGATGTATCATTTAACCCCAAACTTGAAATGAAGTAAAAATTAGCTTGAGAGTTTTTGGTATTCTTACGCATTAGCAACCGTGTGTATCTAAGTAAACCATAAGAAGTATCAAAGCCTTTATCTTTCAAAACTTCAACTCCAATAGACTGCTTATACGATGGAGAGTAATGGACGTACGCTGATTCCTTTGTGTAATTAGAAAACGTCATAAATGTGAATGAATCAGTGTAGGACACCGGCCTACCAAACACTGCGCATGTCCATACCAAACTACCCAAAACAGCGAATTTATATATACCCATCCGGGGTATGGTATCGCACTTCTATAGGGACAGTCAATACTAAGGTAAAAAAAATGGAAAGTCTCTGATCTGATGGTTCATTTTTGTTTCATCGGAACTAAAATGGGCACTTCAGTAGCATAAAGTGCCCCAGGTAAGAGAGATTTAGCCTAGTTAAATAGTACTTTGGAGGACCTTATTTTCATTACCGCCCCGGTTATCAACAACTAAGTGCAATTTTGCCTGTCTCTTGGCGTTCTTTTTACTACTGCCTGACTTGGGTTTTCGCGTAAACAAAACAGGCTTTTTCTTATTTGATTTAGAATTAAACCGTTTTTTCTGGTTAGATTTCTTACCGGTTTTTTCTTTTTTAAATCGAGTCGTCAAAGCACTTTCATCGCTACCGTTTTCGGTCAAATATAGGTTAGTGATGCTAGCCCACATCTTTTTTTCACTACGGGAAACTAAAGACAAAGCATTTCCGGATGCTCCTGCCCTTCCTGTCCTGCCAATTCTATGTACATAATCCTCTGGACTTTGAGGAAGATGATAATTTACTACGTGCTCTATGTGCGGTATATCAATCCCTCTAGATGCAACATCAGTCGCAACTAAAATGCGCACTTTCTCTTCCCTAAAATTGGTTAAAACTCTAGCCCTTCTCGATTGACGCAAGTCCCCATGAATAGCTGCGGAGCGGTGCCCCTCTTGTTTTAGCATTTTTGCAAGTTTCTCCGTAAAACTCTTTGTCCTGACAAATATGATAACCGATCCTTCACGCGAAGATAATTCTGCTAACAGATGTTTGAAGCGATCTTTATCTTCAACGAAAATTTTTTCCTGATTTATTTGAGTATGATTCACCTGTGCGACATGGGCATTGATTCTTTTTGGATTACTTAAATAGCGATTTGCTACAGTTTCAACATTTTTTGATATGGTCGCAGAAAACAAGAGTGTTTGTTTGTTTTTCGGCAAATATTTTTGTATTTCATTTAATTGTTCCACAAATCCCATCTCAAGCATTTTATCCGTTTCATCCAATACAAGTCTCGTAGTATTGTTCAGCATCAAACTGCCAGATTGAATATGATCGATCACCCTTCCAGGAGTGGCTACAATTATCTGAGGCTGCTTCTTTAAAGCCTTTTCCTGCCTTGTTTTAGGCTCACCACCAATCAGCAGGACAGCTTTTGATTTATCGCGATCATCAATTAAGGAAAGTATAGATTCCATGATTTGGGCAGCGAGCTCTCTTGTTGGACTTAAAATGAGCGACCTTTTGTTGGAGTTAGCCTTCATCGACATCACAATAGGTAATGCAAAGGAGAGTGTTTTTCCTGTTCCAGTTTGGGCCGATGCCAAAATGTCATCTCCTCGCAATGCGACCGGTATGGACAACTCTTGAACTTCAGTAGGATTAACTATATTCAGACGATCTAAAACACGGATTAGCTCGGGGGGTACACCGATATCGTGAAAATTTTTCATTTTTGCTTTCTAATTTGGTTTGGAAAAGAGGACACAATGAACCAAACTAGATTCGAGTATCAGCTTTATAGTAACCTCGCAGTATCCCTTAATTCCATGCTCAAGTCAATTAAATTGAGGTATTTGAACAGTTTTTCAGCGTCATAGACAATAAATTAAGGCATTTCTTTGTCTTTGGCCTTATTTGAATTGAATTACATCTTCACGTGCCACAAAACGTCTTGTAATCTGCTGACCCTGTTTTCAATGGATTTTTATAAGCTTTGAGAACAGCTCGTTCCGTGTAAGGTTCTTTTAAAATTGAAACAAGGTCTTCAAAAGGTTTCAAATTTCCAATAGTTGCAGACTCTAATGCTTCTTCAACTTTATGATTTCTTGGAATAACGGCAGGATTTCTAGATTTCATTAACTCAATACTAGACTCAATTGACTCTGAATTTTTCTGTAATCGATCCTGCCAACGCCTATACCAACTTTGAAACGTTTCACTCTGATACACTCCGTTGTTAGGCCTTTCTAACTGACTCAGTGATCGAAAAGTGTTTGTATAATCTGCGTTGTTAGCAACCATCCACTCAAGCAAGTCTGAGATGATTTGCATATCACTCTCATATGCTTCAAATAACCCTAGTTTGGAGCACATCATATTCAACCATTTCTCTTGATAAACTTCAGGAAATTTATTAACTATTTCCTCTGCCAGTTCAACCGATTTATTTATATCCTTATCGATAAGTGTTAAAAGCGTTTCAGCAAAACGTGCAAGATTCCATTGTGCAATCTTTGGCTGATTTATGTAACTATAACGACCTAAATGATCAATAGAACTGAAAACGGTTTTGGGATCGTATGCATCCATAAAGGCGCAGGGTCCATAATCAATTGTCTCTCCTGCCAACGACATATTGTCAGTATTCATAACTCCATGAATGAAACCAACACGCATCCAGTGGACTATAAGATCTGCTTGTCTTTCCATCACAGCTTGAATCAAACTTAAGGATTTGTTTTGTCTTTTTACCTCAGAAAAATGACGATCGAGGGTGTAATCTAAGAGCACCTGGATAACCTCGGGATTTTGCTGTTGGATGGCAAATTCGAATGTCCCGACACGTATATGAGAACTTGCCACACGAGTTAAAATTGCTCCCGGTAAAACACTTTCTCGAACTACAGAGTCTCCCGTTTTGACTACCGCAAGACTTCGCGTAGTTGGAATCCCAAGGTAATGCATTGCCTCTGAAATCAAGTATTCCCTAAGCATAGGTCCCAGTGCTGCTTTTCCGTCGCCACCCCGAGAATAAGGAGTGCGACCTGAGCCCTTAAATTGAAGATCGAGCCTAATATTCTGGGGTGTAATGTGTTCTCCTAAAAGATGAGCCCGGCCGTCTCCTAACATTGTGAAATGCCCAAACTGATGGCCAGCATAAGCCTGTGAAAAAGTTTTTGCTCCAACAGGTAAATGGTTACCTGAAAATAGAGTAGCAAGCTCTTCATCAGTAAGGATAGATAAATTTAAACCAATAGAATCCCCGAGTACTTTATTGATAACGACTGTCTCTGGTTCAGAAGAAGGACTTACCTTAAGTTCCGTATAAAACTGTCGTGGCAAATTTGTATACGTAGTTTCAAAATTAAATCCGATATCTTTCATAATTTTACCTGACAAGTAAATGATGAGTACAACAGATGCAGTCTCTTAAATAGCTTACTTTAATTTCTTCCTAATAATTTATTAACATAGTAAATTAAAAAAAATGCTTAAAAAATATTATTCGTTCTTAGAAAAGAAACGTAACCATAGCAAAATCCTTATATCAAACCTCCACAAAGAAACACTTGTGGAAGGCCTAGTTACCAATAAGTAACATATTTCAAGAGGACGTCTTCTCAAGAATTTCTCACAAAAAGGTTACAAAGTTACCCTTATTTATCTTTTTAGGGCTATTGAATGAGTTCATCTGCATTATACTTGAAGGCATCCGCTTTAAATTTAATAATGTTAAGGAGTAAAAAAAAAATGAATCAAATAAGATTTTTGGCAATATTTTTCAGTATTTTTGTTATTGGTTGTTCCACGGAAACCGATAAGCAAGTCGTAGTTGTCGACTCAGTAGACGGTATAACAATGCCTGAATCTGCCGCAGTAATGAAAGATGGAGGAATTATTATCTCTGAAATAGGAGAATTTGGTAAAGATGGTGATGGCAAAATAGTTTTAATAACAGTTGACGGAACCAAAAAGATTATTGCTGATGCCGGATTAAATGATCCTAAAGGACTCATTGTTGAGTCGGGAGTCATATACGTTACTGATAATCTCGAAGTAAAAAAAGTCAGTATGAATGGCGACGTTGAAATTTGGCTTTCAGCTGAGGACTTCCCACGTAAACCTCAATTCTTGAATGACATTGTTAGTGGAAATAATACTATCTATGTATCTGATAGCGGAGACTTATTGAATGGTAAAGGTGGCGGCGCAATTTTTAAAATAGACGCGGACAAAAACGTTTCTGTTCTAGTAGACGAATCTAATGATGCTACGATTAGAAGTCCCAATGGCCTTTCTACATTTCAAAAAGGCTTTTTAACATTCAATGATTTTGAAAATGGGTTTCTCTTTAGAGTCAATCTAGAAAACTCCAAAGTTGAAAAAATTGGTGAAGGATACGGAGGAGCTGATGGGCTAGTTTCGTACGGTGATAACTTATACCTTTCTGATTGGAAGAATGGAAAGGTCTTTAAACTAAATGTTGCGAATCCTGGAAATCAACCTGAACTTTTAAAGGATGGAATGCAAGGCTCTGCTGACATTGATATTACAGCGGATGGAAAGTACTTGATAATACCTGAAATGAAAGCAAACAGAGTGGTTATTCATCCGTTAAATTGATTTGATAATGAAATTATCGTAACCAAAAGAAAAAGCTACTTTATAGTAGCTTTTTCTTTATCTAAGCTTTTTTAAGCTTGCTGTATTACCTAAAAATAATACAAGCATTTTATTTTTTTACAGGAGCTCTAGAGACGATTAGAGCAATTCCCGAAATTATAATCATTAAACAACCGACCATGCTTAATGCGTCGATCTCTTCATGAAAAAATATTATCCCAACTACCAATGCAAAAAGAAGTCTCGAATATCTAAAGGGTGAGATGATAGCAATCTCTCCTCCTCTGGTTGCTAAGATAAGGGTAAAGTACGCTAATGGGGAAAAGACTCCAAGTAATGCTATAAAAGGAATTTGATTTAAAGGTACTGCTTGAAAATTACCAAAAATAGGCATACATAGAATACCTCCGATCATCAAAGCAAAAAATCCCCAAAAGCAGAGCGTGATTGGAGATACAGTTTCTCTAATATGGTGCGTCGTTAAATCTTTTCCAGCGAGAAAAAGGACACTTAGTAACGCAAAGATAGAAAATTTATCAAAATGCTCTGTTCCAGGTTTAATAATTAGAACTACTCCGGCTAATCCAGACAATATCATCAACCAACTTTTGAGGCGTACTTTTTGATCAAAAAAAAGAATGGCACCTAATGCGACAAATATTGGGATTGTTTGCATGATTGCAGAGGAAATTGCAAGAGAACCAAAAACAATGCTTATCACAAACAATACGGAGGAGAAAAGTTCGCAGAAAAAGCGTATCACAAATGGCAAGCTTTTTAACTCAGGGTAAAATAAAAATTGCTTAGAAAAAAGAGCAATAATAAAAAAAAGCGTTGTTCCTATTAATCCAATAATTATTAAGATTTGAGAAATAGGCATTATCTCACTTAGCTGCTTACTTATGGCATCACGGACAGTAAAACAAGCCATAGAAACAAGCATAAATAAAATAAATTCTATATTTTTGATTTTCCAAATTTTATTGATTAATTTCATATTAATGAAAAACGTTTATCTTCGTATTTATGACAGAATCGATTGAGTATAAATTAATAACGCCAGGGCAAATTGTTTTTTAAGAAAAGGAATCCAATTAATATTTCTCAAGGTAGATATAAAGGAATTGCACTGCTAAACGTCAATGACAACATTACTCCGTTTGCCATACCTACAGCAACGAAGCTTCTAACCTTATTATTTATAACATTTGATAAGAAACCAAAAACAAGGAAGAAGACTAAAAATAATAAGACTGCATAAGCAAGTAGAAATAAATCTGAAGGATTTAAATAAATAGAGAATATGAGCGAACAAACGATGGTCACTTTAAATAAATTTGCTAACATTACTCCTCGAGTCGAAGCCTCATACAAAATCTGGATAATTAGGCAAATAGGAGTAGTTACAGTCAACAAAACTAGAAAAATTTCAACGCGACCAACCGAAATGTAGTAAGTGCTTACATAATAATTAAGTATAAAGCCGAGACCAAACAGATAATAAGCTGTTAGACAGCCGAACAACTTCAAACTTAGTGCATGCAACCACCTTTCTTTCATAATTACAGGCGAAATTAAGACCCATAAGATGGTTGCAAATAAAAAGGTATTGAAAATATGGTTATGGACGGGAAAATGTAAAAATTCACCATGGAATTTTGTTACAACTAAAGGCAAGAAAATAGTGGTTGCAAAACAAAAAACTATGTATCGAAAAATAGATATTGAAAAGTTTTCCTTGTCATTTTTTTTTAAAAACGTCGATAAAAGTAATGGCAATAAAAATAAACTTCCAAAAGCCCCCAAAGCCCATATACCAATGTTGTTTGTTTTTCTTTCAAATTTTTCTTTTGAGCTCGGAATCCAATTTAAAATTTCAAGTTGAGTTTTTTTTGCATATAAAATTCCAACATGATCTGCCCCAGGAATTACAATTGTTTTTCTAGCATTATTGCCTAGGATTTTTCCATACAGTTTATCGACTTTAGGGTTATCGATCCCGATCTTATTAAATAATTCTAATGTTTTATTTGTTAGCCCCTTTTCCCATTCTCCATTTATAACCAATAAATTTGGAAAGTCGTTTTTAGGAATTTCATCTGTATAGGAGGATATAGCGATAACCGATTCTATGTCGTCTCTTCCTTGCGTAGCTCGGATTATAATGTCGCTGGCCATCGAATGACCAATCAGAACCACTTTTGGGGAGTTATAACGGTCCTTATACTCATTGATAACTTGATTTAGTTGATTGACAAATTGTTTAGTGGGTCCATTTTTACTCTTTACGTCACCTGAAAAGGGGATTTTGTTCTTACCATGTCCTAGAAAATCAAAACGTATTACAATATGCCCGTCTTTAGCTAGTGCGACTGCTATTGCCTTCATGAATTCTGTGGAACCCGCAAAACCATGAGCCAGTATTACCAGCTTCCCAGAATGGTCTGTCTTACCAGTAATAGCAACTGGAATTTCATCTAAATACTCTGATGTTGTAAATAGAAGGTTTTCTTCACTAAAAAGGTTTTTAATACAAAAACCCAGCAAAACAATTAAGCAAGTTATAACAAAAAGACTAATAACACTTTTTAAAACAATTTTTTTGTCGGATTGAACAGTTACGAGCTTAATTATATTAATCACAGTAAACTAAAGTAAATTTTTTTTTAACTGAAAGTACGTCTTATTTTTTTACGCATTCGCGCCATGCCCAAGCATAATATGCATCTCTACTTTTAAACGCGGTGTCAAAATACTCACGCTGTCTTGAATTCGGTTTCGCTTGATCATAAAAGTTCATTTGGGCTTCAACACACATTTCTTCGGCTGATTTTGAACAGCCAGATATGAACACAATTAATAGTGAACTCATCAATAAATTCAATTTTAGAATATTAAACATTTCCGTTATCCGAACTATTTTATTAATGTAAAGATGTATGAGTTAGTCTGTACTTTATCAAAATAATTTTGTGTCTACACCATAATCATTCTTATCCGTCTTTCTTAATGTGTGCTCATAAAAATTATCAAGCAGATCTTGTCCAAATTCTGGTGTATCTCTGTCAGAGTATTTATTCTCCTCTGAATTCCAGACCAACATAGACTCCGTTGCATAATAATGAGCTATCCGCAAAAACTCTCGGTAATCTGCAAGTTTATTCGAAAAAATACAAAATGGTGTCAGAAAATACGAAAAAAGTAGAAATAGAAAACTTGGAATTTTTGTAATTCTTGTAGGAAGCTGCGCCTTTTCAAAAAGTATTCTCGCTTGATCCAATGGGGTAATCGCAGGACCAGGACCCCCAATTGGCAAAACTTTGCACTGCATTTCTTGTGTCGTTAGACAATTACAAATAAAAACTGCTAAGTCCTCCCTAGATATAGGTTTACAGGCAGTATTCAAACCCGAATCAAATACCACAAAAGACTTGCCGTCTTTCACATTTTTTATTTGGCCAGCCAAAGATTTAAAATATGCAGTCGGTCTTACAATACTATACTCAAGATTAGAAGCTTTTAATTCTTTTTCAAAAGCTAGTTTTGCCTTCTGGAAACACAGCCTTGGTTTCTGAACACAAATTGCTGACAGTAAAATAAATTTATTGCACTTAATTTTTTGAGCAAAATTTAAAAGATTTTTGTTTGCAGTGTATTCTATGTTCCACGAATCCTTGATTTCCCCTTTACGACTTCCTAGACAACTAATAACTGCAAATGCATTTGGTATCTTTTTTTTTAATTCATCTAACTTTAAATTACCAGAGGTCAAATCCAGATCAAAAAAATTCACACCACTTTGTTGCAAAAATCTTTTATCTTCTAAATTACGGCCAACACAAAAAACTTTGTAACCCCTTTTGACCAACTCGACTAAAACTTGAAAGCCAACATAACCTGTTGCCCCACTTAAAATTATAACTTTATGTTCTTTCAATTTATCCATTTTTCTCTATCCTAGGATACTGTATAGTATTTAGCTTAGGGTGCAAACAATAAAACAGGGGACAGTTAGATCAATATGTCAAAAACGATCTTAATTACTGGAGCTACAGATGGAATTGGGCTCGAAACATCAAAGAAACTGTCGCAACGAGGTCATATAATTTTAGCTCACGGAAGAAATGAGGAAAAATTAGATAAACTAAAAAAAGAATTAGCGACGACAGGTAGAATCGAAACCTATCTTGCAGACCTAAGTTCTAAAGATGCAGTCCTATACCTTGCAAAAGAAGTTGCGAAAAATCATAGTAGTATCAATGTGTTGATAAATAATGCTGCAGTCCTAAAAACTAGTGATGTCATGACAACCGATGGATTAGATGTACGGTTTGTTGTAAACACTTTAGCCCCCTATCTACTGACAAAAAAATTGCTGCCTTTACTCAAGGGTTCAGGAAGAGTCATTAATGTAGCTTCGGCAGCACAGGCATCGGTAAATTTTCATGCGCTTAGTGGTAAAAAATTGTCCCTCAACGATATGGAAGCCTACTCACAAAGTAAGCTTGCCCTAATTATGTGGTCTACTACCATGAGCAAACAAGTTAATCCGAATGAAACTATATTTGTATCAGTAAATCCAGGCTCCTTACTGGGAACGAAGATGGTAAGAGATGCTTTTAATATTGAAGGAAAAAGCATTAGCATTGGAGCAAATATTTTGGTAAAACTTGCACTCCATTATAAATCGAATACAATTTCTGGAAAATATTTTGATAATGATCTCAATCAATTTCGTATTCACCACCCAGATGCTTTAGACAAACAAAAATGCCATGATCTTTTGAAGACTATGAATGACATACTAAAACTTTCATGAAATATATGTCTGATAAGCGTTTTAGACTTACAACGGAACCCCTAATCTTCGTAAGTATCCCAGCTATACTATTCCTCCGACTATAAGGCCCCTTTTGGGGGCGTCTGTAACCTGAAAAAGGAAACCTACAGAAATTAGAAAATAATCTGTGCAAAATAATAATGAGGTAATTGAAATTTCCTGAAACTTCACTTTACTTCTTTCCCGGAAAAACCGGTTTTTATTTTCTTATTCAATACGTATTACTTGCTTGTTAAATATTAAATCTGCGCTAGCATTCAAGTATCTCTGAGCTTGTGATAACAAATTTTTTTCTTTAATTATATTAATTTCAAGATATATTGAGGACGGGTAAACTCATAAGGGTCATTTTCACAATTATCCTCAAATCCTTCTTCCTCAAACCATTCTTTAACGACACAATTGTGAATTAAAGCAGCATACCTCCAGAATCGAAGACCAAAGGTCAGATTTTTCTTTTCAACCAACATACCCATCTTCCTGGTAAACTCTCCATTTCCATCAGGTATTAACTTTACATGCTCCAAGTTTTGAGAACGCCCCCAGGCATTCATAACGAATGAGTCATTCACAGACAAGCAATAAATTTCATCTACTCCTTTGCTTTTAAAATCTGAAAACATCTTCTCGAAGTCCGGTAGCTGATATGTAGAACAAGTTGGGGTAAAGGCTCCAGGTAAGGAAAATAGAAGGATTGTTTTGTTGCGAAAAATATCATTACTGGAGACATTCTGCCACCTATAAGGATTATCACCTGTAATGGATTCATCTCTAACTCGCACATTGAAGATTGTTTCTGGAATCCTTTTACCTTTCATTCTCTCTCCTTCGTTTAGTTAGTACACCAAAAGTTTCAATTATTATTTCTGATTACGGACACACCTTGTAAGCGGACGTTAAACATTTAACCGCTTGTTCCCTAGCTAATTTAAGTTCACTATCGGACAAACGGTTTTCTAGTTTTTTTCTTTCAGAATTTGCTTTCAGACTACCTTTCGATGAGGCTAAATTCAACCAAACATGGGCTCTAATATAATCCTGTTCAACCCCTTTTCCATGTAGCGTGAGTAATCCTATCTTATGCTGAGCAAAACTATTTCCCAATTTTGCAGCTTTCCTATACCATTTAAACGCCTCAATATCATCGTGTGGATTTCCCAAGCTCTCATAAAATCTTCCTACAGTAAATTGAGCATATTCATTTCCTGAATCACCAGCCAATTTATACCATCGAAGAGCCTGATCTTTATCGGCTACGGAAATGAGACCAACGTAATTACTCATTCCCACCATCATTTGTGCTTCTTCCTGCCCATCGTTAGCTATCCGAGACCAAATCTTAAAAGCTTTCTCATAATCGCCATTTAAAAATAAAACCTCTTTAGAGTCTGGTGTCCTATTTTGAAAAATCAAAGCTGAAATAAAACAGAGGCTAACGAGTGCAACAGAGAGAAAAAATATATAAGGCGCAACACTGTCAAATACTTGTACAAAAGCCTCTGGAAGGTTTTCCCTTGTTAAAACTGTACTAATATGCTTATTTTTCATGGTTATATGGGTAAGTTAGCTATTTTTTTTAACGTACTCTAAAATCTTTTTACGAATTTTTGTTCTTTTATCGTTGTTTAACTTTTTTGTGAAATTTGAGTCGGTTGCAAATGTAAACATAACTTGAAAGAGTGGGTCGGAATAACCATCTTTCTTCATGGTAACAGTATCATTTTCCTCTAGAATTCTCGTCCATATACTTCTAACAACAGACCAGAACTCGTTCGTTTCCTTCCAGTATTTCTCGCCAGCTGACCAATCGTGTTCTTTTATTCGTTCATATCTAGCAATCCCCAACTCTTTTGCAACTACTGCATTTGACTCCATACGCTGACCTGGAGATAAAAGCTTTACTTTAAGATTTTCCTCCTGCTGTACCCAACCGGAGGGAGTAATTATATGCTCATTGAACCCCACTAGAACATCATAGTCATTCCTCACACTAAATTCTCTTCGTGGAAGGGGTCTCCAGGTTTCTTCACTCTTCCATGCAGAGTAATTTGACTTGTGAACTCAGAATCCTAAAGATTGGTATCGTGGAGAATCATCCACTTGATAAACTGCCTGAGACCATTTTCCGGTAACAGACTTTGGCGACTTTTTTTCCCTTGTCCAGGTATTAAATCTTGAAAAGATATTAAGCGTAGTATCTTGAAATTTCCAATCTTGTCTCCAATGTTTCAAAACCATCGGCTGCTCCATATTAACTTTTCCATCGTCAGCATTTATATTTTTAAAGTACATAACCATGATGTGTTGGAGACTTATGAAATCGTCCGTTACGGTAACAGGGAAAACATATTCCGTACCCCATGACTGATAAGCCCTTGATGGCACATGAGGATTTTTAAAATTTATCATTTCTATAAAATCAAAAGATACGTGGTATTGCCCCTGCATTGCTAAAATCGCACGCCTGTCTTGCTCTTTTTTTGTTAAACCGTCCTCATGTATGGCAAACCATTTTTCGTCAGGTTCAGTTTCAAGAGTAACATCTTCTCCTAGTGTAGAACCTCCTCGTGGTCGAAGGGAGTCAGCACCACCAAATTGCCAACTGAAAGTGAACCGGTTTTTTTTTGTATTAATAACCTGATCATTTTTTGCAAAAAGATGCCCAGCATTAAAACCTATAATGAGGACTAAAAAAAATAAATGAAACATTATTCTTATCGATCTAGTCATGTTTACCTAACCCATCTAAAGCTTAGAAAATCGTTGAAATTCACTATTTTGTTCAAAAGAATACGTTGATTAATTAAAACACATTGATTATAAAAATGCAAATGATTCTCAATTGCATTATAAAATGTTTTTAATAAAATCTGAGGAAATTACTCTACAGCTTGAAAGTTTGAGATTTTTCAGGAATCGACTTAAAACGAGACAAAGTTTAGTAGTAACAAAGGCTTGATCCCCTTATAGTTTGAACTCTCGGCCTACTCCGATTATATTTTCAGATTAAATTTAGATAGCTGTTTGCTAAGTGAACCCCGCTGAGAATCAGTTGGCCAGCTAGCTATCATTCAAGGATATTCATGTAACCGAATTGGTTTCTTCATACAGAAAAATATCCTTTTAGGTTATAACTCTAAAAATGGGAGTACAACGTTAGACAGGTGTAATACCAACGTATTTTTATTTAACCATCCAGTGTAGACTACACTTATAGTCACATATAACCGTGTTTTCTTTAGTCTGTTTCCTACATCTAATTTGAGCTGTATCAATTCCCGTGTAAGGTTTGCATAGCTTTTTCATCGTTTCGATAGGGTAAAATTCTGTGGTAGATAGCAATCTTCCTTGATATTTGTTAGAAAGATTAGGTTCATAAAAATCGGCGTCTGTCGTGTCAGCAAAACTTTGATTTAACATAATGCAAAATATCAAAAAAAACTTTTTCATAAGTGTGTCACCTTTCTTTTTGATCACAATAACTAATTCAGCTTAATAGAGTTATTTCAATTTCGCCAACTCACAAGCAAAAGCATCCGATAAAGCACCTGCCTCTCCCTTTTTTAACTGTTGGGCTTCATTCGGATTTAATTTCATGATTGGGTTACCCAACCCCATTGCCGATTTGTAGATAAAAAAGCTTTGCCAAACGACTTTTTCTCCATCACAGTTACTTTTTTTCGATACAACGAGAGAGGTAACATTAGGAGAAATAGCCTTCTTTGCATTAACAAGTTCCACATACGTAATACTATCGCCACTTTTTTTTATACTGTCCCCATCTACAAATCTTGAGGCGGAGTAAAAGTATGGCCAAAGATAGGTGTCCCCAGAATCTTCCCCCACCTCAACCTCTACCCAATTAGCACTGTAAGCTGGGCTTATTGGGAACAAATACATAGATAGCAAACAACAGATAAATGATAGGCACTTTATGCTTACTAAAATAAGTGCATCGGTTACTTTATAACCACTCATTAAAAAAAACTTTCGTATATACCGTCTTTGTGTAACCACCTATAACTCCGAAGAAAAACCAATAAAAATGCAAGATTGTATAACTGAGCTTAAACACCCTGGAACATACAAGCTTCAGTCTTGGGAGAGACTGTGCGACTTTAAGTTCCTGACATGCTCTCAACACAAAAGTGAACTTTTTGATTCAAATCATATAAACCTCTGATTATTATCAGAAAATACGTATTTGCAAAATAACAGGACGAAGGACGTTTTGCCCGAGGAGTCTCCCGATTTATCACACCTCCTATGGTAAAATAACTCGCTCACGGTACTATGTTTATACAAACGAATTGGTTAATTTGTTACTCAACTTTTGCCCATATAAGTGCGTTTAATTTCTTGATTTTAGTTTGTGGGACATCAGTATAAACAACTTTTTTGAAGGGCAACAACGAAAACAATTTTTTGAGATCACAATGACATACTATACAGATTACTTAGAAGAGATATCAACTCGTAAAAAGCAAGGGTTGCATGCGAAACCCATAGACAATTATTCCTTAATGGAAGAGATCATCCAACAGATAAAAGATGAAAACAATGTTTACAGAAAAGACTCGTTGCACTTTTTTATTTACAATACATTACCCGGTACTACAGGTGCCGCTAGTGCGAAAGCTAATTTTCTTAAAGATATAGTACTGAATAAATACAAACTTAAAGAAATTAGCCCGGCATTTGCTTTAGAGCTGTTATCCCATATGAAGGGAGGACCTTCTATAAAGGTGCTTTTAGACATTGCATTGGAGCAATCTGGAGCGACAGCGCTTGAAGCATCGAAAGTGTTAGAGACTCAAGTTTTTTTGTACGAGGCTGATATGGAGCGATTAGCGAATGCCTATCGTAAAGGAAACCAGATCGCCAAGAAGATTCTTGAAAGCTATTCTAATGCTGAATTTTTTACAAAACTACCAGATATCGAAGAAGAAATAAAAGTTGTAAGCTTTGTAGCTGCCGAAGGAGATATTTCTACAGATCTACTCTCTCCTGGAAATCAGGCGCATTCTCGTTCGGACCGTGAGCTCCACGGAAGATGTATGATCTCTGAGGAAGCGCAAGCTGAAATTCAAAAACTTCAATCAGAACATCCAGAGAAGCGAATTATGGTAGTAGCCGAAAAAGGTACTATGGGTGTTGGCTCTTCAAGAATGTCTGGAGTAAATAATGTTGCCCTATGGACCGGCAAGCAAGCAAGTCCGTATATACCATTTGTCAATTTTGCACCGATTGTGGCAGGAACAAACGGTATATCCCCAATATTTTTAACCACGGTTGGAGTTACTGGCGGAATTGGCATCGACTTAAAAAACTGGGTAAATAAAAAAGATAAAAATGGTAATTTAATTTCTGACAAAGATGGTAACCCTTTACAGGAACAAGTATTTTCTGTGGAGACCGGCAAAATATTCGTTATTGATACTAGATTGAAAAAATTATTCGATGGGAAGAGACAAAACGAATTAGTTGATATTTCATCATCCTTTACTCCACAGAAAATAGAATTTATGAAAGCTGGAAGTTCTTATGCAATTGTTTTTGGAAAAAAACTCCAGAGTTTTGCATCAGTTACCTTAGGCAGAGATGTACACTCTGCCTTTGCTCCTTCAAAGGAAATTTCAAACAGTGATCAAGGGCTTACAGCAGTGGAGAAAATTTTTAATAAAAATGGACTTGGAATAGTATCTAAAGATCCGTTACATGCAGGTTCTGATATTCGGGTGAAAGTAAATATTGTTGGTTCCCAGGATACTACTGGTTTAATGACTTCGCAGGAACTTGAATCTATGGCTGCAACTGTATTGTCACCAACAGTTGATGGAGCTTATCAATCTGGTTGTCACACTGCATCTGTGTGGGATGCAAAAGCTAAAGCGAACACTCCTAAGCTTATGGAATTTATGAATAAATTCGGTTTAATTACAGCACGGGATCCAAACGAAAAATATCATCCAATGACTGACGTAATCCATAAAGTTTTAAATGACCTCACCGTTGATGACTATTCAATAATTATTGGGGGTGATTCTCATACTCGGATGTCCAAAGGAGTGGCATTCGGGGCAGATTCTGGCACAGTTGCTTTAGCGCTGGCCACAGGAGAGGCTACTATGGTTATCCCAGAATCTGTGAAAGTAACATTCAAAGGAACCATGAAGGAGCACATGGATTTCCGAGATGTAGTCCACTCAACACAAGCACAAATGCTCAAAAAATTTGGGGAAAATATTTTTCAAGGAAGAGTTATTGAAGTTCATATAGGGACTTTACTCGCTGACCAAGCATTTACATTTACTGACTGGACTGCTGAAATGAAGGCAAAGGCTTCCATTTGTATTTCCAATGACGCCACTCTAATCAAGTCCTTAGAGATTGCAAAAAATAGAATTCAAGTGATGATTGAAAAAGGAATGGATAACACAGATGAAATGCTGAAAGGTCTGATCTCTATTGCAGAAAGAAGAATCTCCGAAATCAAAACGGGAAAGAATCCAGCCTTAGTTCCTGACACAAACGCAAAATATTTTGCGGAACTGATTGTGGACTTAGATCAAATTGATGAACCTATGATTGCTGATCCAGACGTGGATAACGAAGATGTTTCTAAACGATACACACACGATACTATTCGCCCCATCTCTCATTACAATGCAAAGAAAAAGGTAGATTTAGGTTTCGTGGGTTCGTGTATGGTTCACAAGGGGGACATGAAAATCATCGCCCAGATGTTAAAAAATATCGAAAAAGAATCGGGTACAGTAAAATTTAAAGCACCACTAGTTATCGCTCCACCGACCTACAATATCATTGATGAATTAAAAAAAGAGGGTGACTGGACAGTATTGCAAAAATATGCAGGATTTGAGTTTGACGATGAAAACCCAAAAAGTGTTGCTCGAGTAGATTATGAAAATATTATGTATCTTGAACGACCAGGGTGTAACTTGTGTATGGGAAATCAGGAAAAAGCATCCCAAGGAGATACGGTCATGGCAACATCTACACGACTATTTAAGGGAAGAGTGGTGGAAGATTCCGATGAAAAAAAAGGGGAATCATTACTTGCATCGACGCCCGTTGTTGTTTTGTCTTCAATTCTGGGAAGAACACCAAATATCGATGAGTACAAAGCTGCGGTTAGAAATATTGATTTAACCAAGTTTGCTCCTCCTAACAAGGAAGATAAGCAAGAAATGCCTATTAATTTCTAATTTGGTTGAGACAAATCGTAGTACTAAGGTCTCCTAAACAGACCATAATCACGTTATGGTAATAATGTTCCATTAATTCCGAGATTATTACGGCCCTCACGGAGCCATGCGAATTAGTTAGTAGTAAATATAATCTACTGGATTTATTTAATTATTGGAAGTTTTCTAAAAAAATGGGTCATCCCTGTCACACCTAAAATAGGCGCTAAGAAGTTTATGATTGGGATAGTAAAAAGAAAAGTTGTTACTGACCCAAAAAGAAATAATTTCAACCTGTTAGCTTGTCGTATCGATGGGATATCTTCCATTTTTATATGTCGCAAGGCGACAAGCTCAAAATACTCACGGCCTAAAAGATAACCGTTTAAACAATAAAAAACAAAAATTCCTAGCGGGGGGAACCAAATGGTAAAAAAATAAAATGGAATTGCCAAAATATTTAGAAAGAGTGCAATTGCCGTAAATCGTAAGGAGATTATATACGTCGCCGATGGGTTGTTAGTTTTTTCCAATAAAGCACCAGAGTAATGACGACTTTCAACAGCCTCAACAATGTCTTCAAGGAATAAAGTTATAAAAAAGCTTGCGAGCGTTGGAAATAAAAGCCACGCAATAACAATAGCAGTGATTCCCCCAAATATATCAGCAAAAGCTTCAAATAACCAAAAAGTGAAAAAATTAGTCTCAGAAAGAACAAACCAGACAATTATAGCGAGAAATACAAAAACGAAAACCGATAGCAAAATAGCCTTTATAATGACTCGCCGAAAAGCTGGATCAGGTAACTGACTGAAAGAAATTAAAAACAAGTTAATCATTTTGAAAGTTCGAATTCATTATTAATATGTAAATTAGAAGAAAGTACCAATTCCATAGAAAACTATGTTGGTGAATTCAATTAGTATAAACTTCTATAGATCAAAAAATTCTCTATGTCAGGTACTATTGATAATAACATCAAATATCTATATTCTTTCAAATGCTCAATGGCACGTCAGTAAAACCTTTTCTTAAATGGGCAGGAGGTAAAGCTCAATTACTACATGAGCTAGCAAAATTATGTCCAAATAACATAAGGAAATACTACGAACCTTTCTTAGGAGGCGGGGCTTTATTTTTTTTTCTCGGGCCTAAAAACTATCTTTTATCTGATAACAACCCAGAACTAATAAATCTCTATAAATGCGTTGCGGATCACCCAAAGGAGATCGTTCATAATTTAGAGACCATGAAAAATGAAGAGTCATATTTTTATAACATTCGTAATAAGAGCTTTTTTGAACTAGACAAAATTTATGCCGCAGCAAGGACTATTTATTTAAATAGAACGTGCTTCAACGGTCTGTACAGAGTGAATAAAAAAGGACATTTTAATGTGCCTTATGGAAAATATAAAAACCCTAATATAATTCAGAAAGAAAAGATTCTTATTGCTAGTAAACTCCTGAGCTCACATAAAATAAAATTAATGGATTTTAGAGAAATAGAAAAAATAAAATTTTCTAAAGATGATTTTATTTTTTTTGACCCTCCATACGTTCCCGCAGAGGGATATGCAGACTTTAAGAGATATACACGAAAACAATTTACCTACGACGATCATCTTGAACTTGCAGAAATTTTTACAAAACTGGCAACAAATAAACTGCGATTGATTTTGACAAATTCCGATACTCATTTTGTAAGAAGTCTGTACAAAAGGCATAAAATTATTACGGTGCAATCAAAAAGGCTAATCAATATCAAAAGTGATAAAAGAATAAGCCGTGATGTAATCATATATGCCAATATCTAAAAAATCTGTTTTTGACCAATTCAATCTTTTCCCACCAACAAGGTATATGGGTTCAAAAGAAAAACTAGTCCCTCATCTTTATGATATCTTCGTTAGTTTGAATTTTGAATCAGCTCTCGATCTGATGTCGGGAACAAGCGCTATATCCTATCTCTTAAAATGTATGGGCAAAGAAACCATTTCGAATGACTATATGCATATGAATTATTTAGCTGCAAAGTGCTTAATTGAAAATGGTACTACCCGGCTAGAAAAATCATTCGCAGAAACATTTATTAGACAAAATAGAAGGTCGAATTTTATTTCAAAAAAATTTGAGGGATTATATTTTGACAAAATTAATTCTGAAATGATAGATAATATTAATAATAATATTCAATTATTAGATAACTCAGTCGAAAAGGTTATTGCACAGACAGCTTTAATTAGAGCATGTATAAAGAAAAGGCATAGAGGAGTATTTGCATACACCGGCCTAAATCATGATGACGGCAGAAAAGATTTGCGACTTTCCATAAACGAGCATTTTATACAAAATATCGACATTATCAATAAAGCCATATTTAATAATGATAAAAATAATAAAGTTTTCATGAAAAATTGTGCAGAAGTCTCATATATACCTGATTTGGTGTACATCGATCCTCCGTACTTCTCCCCGTTTTCTGATAACGAATATGTAAGGAGGTATCATTTTGTAGAAGGGTTATCAAGAAACTGGAAAGGCATCCAATTTCAAGAAGATACCAAAACTAAAAAGTTTAAAAGTTATCCGAGTCAATTCACAAAACTTAGTACAGCAACTGATGCCTTCGATTTACTTATCAAAAAATATGCAGAAAGTGACATCGTAATATCATATTCCTCGAACGCTAAGCCAGATAAATTATTTTTTTTAAAAAAGTTAAAAAAATATAAAAGACATGTAGAAATGGTTTCTGTTAACTACAGGTATAGTTTTTCAAATCAAGGTTTTGCAAAAAATAGAAATAAAAACAAAGTGAGAGAGTATATATTCATAGGGACAAACAGATAATCAACATTTTACTTACACATTGAACTAAAAAATGCGGCGTCATCTCTCCCAATACTATCGCAGAGCATAGGCCTTTTGGTAAGCAGGACGCTCTTTTAATCTATTTGAATATTCTATCAATTCTTCACATATTGAAAAATTCATACTTTCAGCCCAAACCAAACAATGGCCTAATAAAATATCTGGGATTAAAAATTTTTCGCCACAGACATTTTTCCTTAAAGGAAATTCCGTTATGAACTTTTCTTGATTATTAGCAAACTCCCATTTAAGTACATTGATTATGTCCGGGACCTTTTTTTCATCTGAAAAAACGTAAGAATGTTTTGCCGCAACCCATATAAGCGCCTCAAACTCATCAAGAATTCTAAATGTTATTGAATCTTGCTTAGCCCTTTCGATGCTACCAGCCTCCTCCGTAAACGATTTATGTTTATCAGATAAATAGGTAAGGATAGCTACAGAGTCACTTATGAGCACATCATCATCCAAAACAAAAGGGATTTTCCCATTTTTATATACTTTTTTCGCTTCTTCAGACCTCGGAGCTATCTCTGTTAAGTCGTAAGGAATTTCTAGTTCTTCTAAAAGCCAAACTACCCTAAAGGCTCTGGATTTAACCCGGCCAAAAACTTTCAACATTTATTTCCTCCTACCATTGGTTTACACCAAATCAATGATTTTAAATTTTTGCACTATCGTAAATAAGCTTGAACAAACCCTAAATTGAACCCCGTTAAAACAAGATAACAATTTTTCGCCTGATTTGAAAATAAAATGATTTTCCTTTACCTTTTATAGTAGTTCAAAGATAATCATAATCAGTTTGAGCTTTTTTTTAAAAACGTACCTTATTTCCATTCAATCCCGGTGCTAAATAGCACGCCGGCGTACACCCAACTTTAGATGGAAGACAATATTCTTTGCACCGTTCTATCTTTTTATTGGGCAAAGTACAAGACCCCAGCACTGCTATGATACTAATTAAAGAAAGCCACTTCACTATAATTCACTTTAAGTTCTATTTAAAAAAATCGCGCAACAAAGAAAACAACCTTTAAATCTACGGTTTCGATTTTTATTTTCTAAAAAACCGTGTGTAGATATAAACGAGGGGGATTACTACCAAACATCCAACAACAATATTAAAAGTAATCAACCACCCGAAGTCCAAAATTGCCCCTATTCCGTCTGATAAAGCGTTTCCAAATAGCGCACCGTACAAGGCTCCATTAATTCCCTGTCCCGCAAACTTCTTATCAAGATCGATTCCGAGTAATGCACAAATTGCAAGCACTCCGTTATCGATAAAGCCAAACAATAATCCATCAAACATTGGAACCTCCAGGAGAAAATAAAAGGGACTTTAGTATTTGTTCTACGAACTTCTTTCATATTCAAAGAAGCAACCCGCCAACCCCGCAGTGTTCCATTTTACGATAGAAAAACTGATTAGGGAAAACTAAATTTTGCCTATTAATCTCCCTAATACGTAAAAAATAAATTAAAAGGTTTTTCATTTAGTATCTTTAATTTTACAATCGTAGTGAGTATCGTAAGCACTAATTACACTTATATAAGAACGAGTTAGAGTTGTTCTTGTCCAGGTTGCGAGCGCAAAAACACTAACTTGACCATCATAAACACCTTTTTTCCCAAGAGTCTCCTCATGCCAGTAAATTAGCTTATTGGGAACCTCCAGATCTCTACTTGCTTTAGAAACCGGAGAGGTAATCTCTTTTTTTTCCCTTACATTTTTCTCACCATCCCACCTATCATAAGAATATACTCTAGTTACTTTTTCCTTTTTTAAATTTACGATTATATTTTGCTTGTAATTTGCCAACTTGGGGTTTTTTTCTACATGAACTTTATTATCATACGGATTTGTTTGGATGGTCTTTTTATAACTGCAAACGTATTCAATAGTCTCACTAATCCCAGTGTCACAAAATACAATAGTAAGTGTTAGGAGAAAGATTTTTTTTACTTTATTTAGACTAAAAAATGTATACATATATACTCTTGTAGTTGAGACATTCACCCAATTGCATTAACAGCGATGATCTTCTTTTTATGTTTTTTTCCTAGTTCTTGAAATTGACTGATAATGGGCGTGAAAGATCTTCCAAAATCTGTTAGCAAGCACTCAACTTTTGCAGGAACTGTTTTGTAATCTTTTCGTTCATTAGGGTTGTGTTTTTCTGACTTTCTCAATTGTTTTGTAAGCATTTGCACCGTAATAGGCTTAAGAGCCCTTTTTTATTTGTCTAAAACGCATTGGACACCTTGAATTACAAATATTAGCGGCATTTTCCACTTGCCTCCTAAAAACCGCGTGACTCCATGAATAGGACAAAAGTTTTGATTCATATAGTTTGTTTTATAATTGTACTCATAAATTTAATAGTACTTGTAACAATCGTTGTGAACAAGTACTGTCCATATATCTTCACAAGGAGGGTATGACCATGAATAAATTAGATTTGTTATTAAATAAATTTTTTGATAATTTTGAATTTCTTGGGCCAGTAGTATTGAAATCCTTACTCGGAATAGCATTCATTTTGTATGGTTCTCAAAAATTTCCATTACCGGCTGATGGACTGTTATCTATGGGATTCACTCCGGGCATGGCAACAATCGTCCCTTTAATCGAAGTGGGGTCAGGACTTGGGATACTTGTATCCATCTTCCTTAAGGGAGTATCTAAAAGACTACTGACACGAATTTCTGCATTAGTAATTTTTTGCTTCATGGTTGCTGCAATTTTTATTGCCCATCAAGATTGGCTAGTTAATGCAAAATTATTTAAAAGTGTTCAAATTTTTCTTTTGGGGGTTTCTTTTTATTTCATAGTCTCTCCAGGTACAATATTAGAGCGGAGAAAAAATAAGATAGGGGAGGAAATGTCATGAGTTGTGGCTGCGGAAGAAGTCCAACCGGTGAGTGCATAGGTTGGCATGATTTGACAGAAGAGGAATATCAATTAGCTCTTAAGGAGTACAATAGCCAAAATAATGATTTTGAAGACTCGGATACGAATGGGGAATCAGATAATTAGATTGTGGTTAACCGGATTAATCTAGGTTACAGCCAAAGAATGTGTAATTACTATACAAAACGATTGTTTTCTATTAGGAAAACTCTGTTTCGTTGCGGATTTGACATCGTGATTTGGACTTGTAGCCCACTTTTATTTAGAAGAAAAAAGATATGAATAAGGATATAGGAATATATTTAGTAATCTTTCTTCTTACAACCGTATTACTGGCTGTCTCAAAAGATACTCTTTCGAAAAGAAATCAAAATACCGGCGTCCAATTATATGATAAATTTTTAAGTAATTACAAATATCCGTTTGAAGTTTATACATACAGCTTTTCTTCACAAGGGAGAGATATGAAGATGGCTTACATGTACCTCAGGCCTAAAAAACCACAAATGGGTTTCATCACTCTACTACATGGAAAAAATTTTAATGGAGCATATTGGGAAGAAACAGCAAACCTTCTTCATGAAAAAGGCTTTGGTATTCTCATTCCAGATCAAATAGGTTTCGGAAAATCGTCTAAGCCAGTCGATTATCAGTACACTTTTGAAGTCTTAGCACACAATACGAAACGCTTATTAGAATTTTTAAAAATTCAATCTACCCATGTCATTGGACATTCTATGGGAGGAATGCTCGGCTCAAGATTTGCCCTGCTATATCCTAAACTTACAAGGCACCTCATCCTAGTCAATCCAATAGGATTAGAAAACTACCTACTTTACTCTGAATACAAAGATGTTGATTTCTTTTATCAAAACGAGTTAAAGCTAACGTCAGCAGACATAATTTCATATCAAAAAAAATACTATTATGATGGAAACTGGAACAAAGAATACGCTAAGTTCGCAAATCCTTTAATAGGTTTGATTAATGGTCCAGATTGGAAAGAAATAGCAAAAATTAGTGCTCGTGTATACGATATGATTTTCACTGGCTCTGTAATTGAAGACTTTCCTTACTTTCAAATACCAGTAACTCTTATTTTGGGTACCAGAGATCGTACTGGCCCTGGGCGTAATTGGATGAAACCTAATATTAATTATGAACTGGGTCGTTATGACAAGTTAGGAAATAAAGTCAAAAACTATAACAGCAAAATTAAAGTGATTGAACTAAAGAATATTGGGCATGCTCCGCAGATAGAGGACTTTGGTAGATTTAGAAAAGTATTAGAGGGTATTATTATACAAAAGTAAAAAAAAAATTATAATCGATTACCCGGTCA
>CACIGF010000007.1 GCA_902586195.1 uncultured beta proteobacterium
GCTGTTGCTATAGAATTCATTCATACAGCAACGCTATTACATGATGATATAGTTGATGAATCCGCAATGCGGCGAGGTCAGCCAACCGCAAATTCACTTTTCGGCAACGCACCGAGTGTTCTTGCGGGTGACTTTTTATACTCCAGGGCTTTTCAAATTATGACCGACGTTGGCTCGATGGAAATTATGAGTATTATGGCTGATACTACTAACAAAATTGCTGAAGGTGAAGTGTTACAGTTGATGAATTGCAACAACCCCGAGGTCAGCGAAGAAGAGTATTTGAAGGTAATTTACTATAAAACAGCCATGCTTTTTAGAGCTTCATGCGCAATTCCTGCGATTCTCTCGAATCAAAGTCCTGAAATAATTGATACTTGTAAAAACTTTGGAGGACATATCGGAACGGCATTCCAACTCACAGATGATTTACTTGATTACAGCGGAACCGAGAGGGAAATAGGGAAAAGGTTAGGTGATGATTTAAGGGAAGGCAAGGCTACGTTGCCTCTAATTAGACTCATGTCTACGGGTGACAAAAATACCACAGGTCGAGATTCTGAGTCAAAGAGACTCGGGGTAAAAAGATATGGTGGTGAAAAAGTTTTGCCGGGCAACATTATAGTTCGTCAGAGGGGAACGCGTTTTCATCCTGGGAAAAATGTCTCCATGGGGAAAGACCATACTATTTTCTCGTTGATTGATGGTTTTGTTAAATTTTCAAAACGTGGTCCACTCAGCAAAAAGGTAATTGATGTTGTATCGGAAAGTACTTAGGAATTTCCTCACCTAAAGTCTTTACCAAAGATTAAGGTTCCCTAGAGCGGGCCTACAGAGTATTCTGATGAAATTCATCGATGAAGCGACAATTCGCGTTAGAGCCGGAAATGGCGGAAATGGTGTAGCCGCGTTTCGCCGCGAAAAATATATTCCTAAGGGGGGACCCTCCGGAGGCGATGGTGGTGAGGGGGGTTCTGTTTATGCTGCTGTTGATAAGAGATTAAATACATTACATTCCTACAGGTTCGCCAAAGTTTACCAAGCAAATGCTGGAGGTCATGGAAGCGGGAAAGACCAATATGGAAAAAATGGAAGTCATTTAGTTTTGTTGTTTCCCCAAGGCACGCTAATTTTTGATCGAAAGTCGGGCGATTTAATAGCTGACTTGAAAGATGAGTCTGATAAGATTTTATTAGCCTCAGGAGGCAAGGGAGGTTTAGGAAACCTCAGATTTAAATCCAGCGTAAATCGTACACCTCGGCAATATACTTTGGGGGAAGAAGGGCAAGTCATAGATTTACGGTTAGAGTTGAAGCTTTTAGCTGATGTTGGACTCATTGGTTTTCCAAATGCAGGTAAATCAACGTATATTGGCAAAGTGACAGCCGCAAAACCAAAAATAGCGGATTATCCTTTTACTACTCTTGTACCTAATTTGGGGGTAATGAGTTTAGAAGACGTCCACAACACAATCGTTGTTGCAGATATTCCAGGGTTAGTTAAAAATGCTTCTGTCGGGGCAGGCATGGGGCTACAATTTTTGCGTCACATACAGAGGACTAAATTACTTTTACATTTTGTCGACATCTCAACAGATATCCAAACAGGTAAAATTGATTTTGAAACATATACACAAGAGGGCGTAGATAACCTTATGACATATATAGAAATTCTCGAAAAAGAACTTTATTCTTTTAATAAAAAACTTTTGGATAAGCCGAGGTGGATTGTATTTAACAAGATTGATTTTTTATCTCCATCGGCAAAAAAGAACATTAATAAAATTGTACGTACTCATACTAATCTTCCTTTTTTTTTTATATCTTGCTACACAGGGGAAGGACTGGATTTACTTAAAGCTGAATTAGGAAAATTGTTTTATAAAGAAGGCAAAAAACTTGATGATCCATGGATTGAGCCAAATGAAGTCTAATTTGAAAGTCAATATTGATAAAGCAGACCTCAAACGAGGAGTCAGGCTAGTCGTCAAAATCGGGACTTCAGTTATAACAAACAATAAAAATGCTGTTTGCGAAAAGATGATAAGTGCTTTAGCATCCCAAATCGCAACTCTACAAAAAGAAGGGTTGAAAGTTATAATTGTCTCTAGCGGGGCTATTGCTGCGGGAGTTCACAGAATGGGCTGGAAACAAAAACCAAAAAAAATCTCCCATCTACAAGCAGCAGCAGCAGTTGGCCAAGTGTCTTTAGTTGAGGCATATGAGAAGGAGTTTAAAAAGAATGGCTTGACCACTGCTCAAGTGCTAATAACTGGGGAAGACTTTAGTTCCAGGAAAAGATATCTAAACTCTCGGGCAACTTTCGAGACACTTCTCAATGAAAATATTCTTGTTATTGTTAATGAAAATGATACTGTCTCAACAGATGAGATAAAAGTTGGAGATAATGATACACTTGCGGCCTCAATTGCTACTGCAATTCAAGCAGATTTATTTGTGATCTTAACTGACCAGAAAGGCTTGTTCACTGAAAACCCAGTATCGTCTTCGCGGGCGGACTTGATTCGGTCTATCGACGTAGATGATGACATACTTTCCAAAGTGGCCTCCAAATCCCATTCAGAGTTTGGTACAGGGGGGATGAAGACGAAAATTAAGGCGGCAAGAATGGTTGCGAGATTAGGAATTGACACCATTATTGCAAGTGGTTTCGAAATCGATATTTTATTGAAAATAAAAAGCAAAAATTTTGTAGGCACGACAATACTTTCCGGCAAAAAAAACAAATCTATTAGTGCAAGGAAACAATGGATGCTCAATCATATTAAAGCGAAAGGGAAGCTATATCTTGATTCTGGTGCAATTAACGCTCTTGTTCAATATAATAAGTCCCTACTACCAATCGGTATCGTTAAAATCGATGGTAGGTTTGACAGGGGAGATTTAGTTGTTTGCATGACTGATGAGGGTGTAGAAGTAGCTCGCGGCTTGATAAACTATTCTTCGCTTGAGGCTGAAAAAATTTCAGGGTTGGCTTCGGGGCAAATCGAAAAGGCACTCGGGTATATGGAAGAGCCCGAAGTAATTCATAAAGATAACTTAATTTTGATATCCTCTAGTTTTGAAGATTCAAACACTATCGGAGCCAACTCCAGTAAAGCTGAACAATAAACATGTTTCTTAAACTGAACTACCATGTTGGGCGCTTCGGAAAATTCAATCCATTTCCACGCGTCAAACTCAGACTCTCTTGATCGCGGAAAAATTATATTTGTGTCAAGACCATTAAAACGCAAGAGGAACCAAATTTGTCGTTGGCCCTTATAAAAAGACCGATTTTCTTTTTTTATTAAATTCTTTGGAACGTCGTAGTAATGCCAGGTCTTTGTTCTACCCAAAATTTCAACATCGGCATTTCCAATTCCAGTTTCTTCTTTTAATTCTCTATACATTGCAAGTTCGATGGATTCACCTTTCTTTATCCCCCCTTGTGGGAACTGCCATGCATCCTTACCGTTTCTTTTTGCCCAAAAAACTTGCTTTCTGTCATTTATAATAATAATTCCGATATTGTATCGGTACCCATTTTCATCGAGCATGATAATAATTGCTTAAATGTCTAAAATTAAAGGTTAATTGATTTAAAAAAAAAAGGTTAGGAAATTACGAATGAAAGCTAAAGATTTTCATTTTAAAAGCGTAAAAGAAAGTCCCTCTGAAGCTGAAATTCCAAGTCATAAACTACTGATACGTGCTGGAATGATAAGGAAGATTGGCTCGGGTATCTATGTACTGCTGCCATTAGGCCTCTTAGTTTTACAAAAAATCGAAAGAATTATTCGAGAGGAAATGTCATCCGTCGGAGCACTCGAAATGTTAACCCCAATGGTACAACCCGCGGAGTGTTGGAAAGAATCTGGAAGGTATGAAGTCATGGGAGAGGAGTTAATGCGAATAGAGGATAGGCATGGACGACCATTTGTATTACAGCCAACCTCGGAAGAGATATTCGTTGAAATAGCAAAATATGAATTAAAAAGTTGGAAAAGCTTACCTAAAATATGGTTCCAAATTCAGACTAAGTTTCGAGACGAAAGACGCCCTCGTTTCGGATTATTACGAGCGAGAGAGTTTATAATGAAGGATGCATATTCTTTTGATGTGGACGAGATAAGCGCACAGAAGACTTATGAAAGAATGTTCAATGCTTACGAGAATATATTTTCTCGAATCGGGTTAAATTACAAAATAGTTTTAGCGGACTCTGGTAATATCGGCGGGAAGCTCAGCCATGAATTTCACGTTTTAGCAGACACTGGAGAAGATGAGTTAGGCTTCGCAGAGAATTCCGATTTTGCGGCAAATTTGGAACTTATACCACTAAGCAAAAAATCATCTTTAGAGACCAGTGTGGCTCTGAAGAAATTTTCTCTTCGCGACACCCCTGGGGTAAAAACATGCGCAGAGGTCGCAAAATTTCTAAAGGAAGATATTTCTAATATTCTTAAATCTCTCTTATTTTCTGTGCTTGTCGACGGGGAACAAAAGTTTGTGATGGTGCTGTTAAGGGCCGATAGAAGGCTCAATGAACTAAAGTTGAAAAAACTTGAATTATTCGCTGGTAACTGGAGGTTTGCATCCGAGGATGAGATTAAAGCTTGTTGTGGAGCTTCCTCAGGATTTATTGGCCCAAAATTTAGCGAGAGTAATTTAATAATAATCGCAGACTATGAAGTATTAGAAATGGCTAATTTTGTGATTGGTGCCAATATAGATGGCAAGCATTTTGTTGGCTCGAATTGGGGGCGTGATATTAAAAATCCTCACATTGAGGCTGATCTTAGGTACGCAGAGAACGGGGATTGCTCCCCTGACGGCGCTGGGAAAATTTTTATCAAAAGAGGAATAGAGGTTGGTCATACGTTCTTTCTAGGTAAGAAATATTCTGATGTTATGGATGCACGTTTTTCAACGCAAGATGGAACTAATAAACCATTCGAAATGGGATGTTTTGGAATTGGGGTTAGTAGGATTATAGCGGCAGCAGTGGAACAGAAGAATGACGAAAAGGGTATAGTGTGGCCTTTCTCGATAGCTCCATTTTTGGTCGTTTTGTGTCCCATCAATTATCATAAAAGCTCAATCGTCAAAGAGGAAAGTGATAGGTTGTATTCCAAAATCTTGGCCCACCATTACTCAGTTTTGTTGGACGATAGGGGTCAAAGAGTGGGTGTGATGTTGGCTGAATGGGAGCTAGTCGGCATACCTATACGTATATTGATTAGCACGAAACTCGTTGAAGCTAATTCAGTAGAAGTTTTTTGTAGGCGAAGTTTAGAAACTCACACGGTGGGCATAGAAAAGTGTATCGACCATATTAGATCAATGTCCAAATAAAATTAGTTATCTTTTTCGCTTCTTTTTTAGACGGTTTTTTTGTTTGCGGTTTTTCTTCCTAATTTGGGTATTTGCTGATTTAAAATTTGGGGCACTACCCATGATATTTTTGCCGATACCGCCTCCCTGTCTCAGCATCGATTGCATGGTGCTAAATTGATTTAATAATTGGTTGACTTCAGGAATAGTTGTTCCCGATCCGAGGGCAATCCTTTTTTTTCTATGGGCCTTTATTATTTCTGGGGCTAGACGTTCTTTTTTTGTCATCGAAGAGATAATTGCATCTTGCTTTTTTACATTTTTTTCAAGATTTAGTGTGTCAAGGTTTTGAGCCTTATCTCTGATGGCAGATGGTAAATAATTCAGGATTGATGCAATACCCCCCAATTTATTTACTTGAGACAACTGCTTACGGTAGTCGTTTAGGTTGAACTTCTTCCCTGATTTGAGTTTCAACGCCAGCTTCTCAGAGTCCTCAGTCTCAATCGATTCTTGAGCCTTTTCTACCAAGCTTAGAATATCACCCATCCCTAAAATTCGATCGGCAAACCTTTTTGCATCAAACAATTCAAGTCCATCGAGCTTTTCTGAGTTGCCGACGAATCGGACGGGGCATCCTGTAACTGACTGAACTGATAGCAAGGTTCCTCCTCTGCTATCTCCGTCGACTTTAGTCAAAACTACACCGCTTAGTTTGACTGATTTGTTAAATTCTGCTGCTACTGTAAGGGCGTTCTGGCCCTGCATTGAATCAACCACGAATAATGTCTCCGATGGTTCGAGAGTGGTTTGCAGGTCCTGTAACTCGCTCATCATTGCTTCATCTAACGAAAGTCTTCCAGCGGTATCAATTAAGAGGTAGTCGTAAAGATATTTTTTTGCATAGTTGAGAGCATTTTCTCCAATTTGAACAGGCGCACTTTTTGTGTTTTTGTGTTCATAAAAATCAATATTGACTGAATCGGCTAAGATCTTTAACTGTTCCGCAGCCGCTGGTCGATACGTATCGCAAGAGGTAAGAAGAACTTTCGCTTTTCTTTTTTTTGAAATCCAAAGCCCAATTTTTCCTGTAGTTGTTGTTTTACCTACTCCTTGTAGTCCTGCCATAAGTATAGTTTGAGGCTCATTCGGATTTTGATGCTGTAAAAAAGGTTTCTCATCATCGTCTTTACTTAATAAGGTTATCAACTCTTGATTTACAATTTGAACAATAGTTTGACCAGGGGTAAGACTATGGATAACTTCCTTCCCAAGGGACCTCTCTTTGATATTTGCTATAAAGTTTTTAACAACTGGCAATGCTACGTCAGCTTCTAAAAGGGCATATCTAATCTCAGCAAATATTTCAGCCGAATTTTCCTCTGTTATCTGGGCTTCCCCCCTAATTCCCTTGATTATGGAACTGAATTTTTTCGTAAGGTTCTCTAACATATTTCATTTCCTTGATAAACTAAGCTTTATGACAATAATCGAAAACAACTTATCTATCTTGCATGCATTTGGCTACATTTTACTTGCTATCCTTTTGTGGAAAACGAGCGGGAAGGTTTTCCTATCCATAATGTTATCAGGAAGCCTAGTTGCATTGCACGGAATGGGTTTGTTGTTACCATGGTTTACTTCTATCGATTTTGAGTTTGGTCTATTAAAAGCATTTGTCTGGATTATGTGGCTTGCCGCTATCCTTGTTTGCTGCGAAGCCTTTTTTCGGAAAATTATTCCAAAAATAATGCCTCCTATTTTTATGTTGACAGGATTGTCAATAATTTTGGATTCAATGTACCCTTCCTCCAATCTGGCTAATGACCTTAGTATTACCTTTCGATTTCACATTTTGATTGCAATGTTGTCCTATTCCTGCCTCGTTTTTACTTCTGTAAGGGCATTAACGATTCACTTTCAGGAAAACTCATTACGAAATCCAAAAATAAGAACGCCTGACTTGAGTCTCCCTTCTCTTATTGAATTAGACGCTTCATTGCACAGGCTGCTTTTAGTAACTTTCGCTTTGCTGAGCGGAACAGTTTTAAGTGGTGTTGTCGTTAATCTCGAAAATGGAAGGATACCACTAGTTTTTGATCATAAGACGTTTTTCTCTCTACTGGCATGGCTGTTAATCAGTTGCATAGTCTTCGGCAAACTTTTTTTTGGTTGGAGAGGAAGAATGGTCGCAAAAATGACAATGATTGGCAGTTTTTTAGTCATCTTGTCTTACCTAGGAACTCAATTTGTCATTGATGTTGTTTTGGCATAATGGACTGTAATGAGTCTCGGGAAACATAGGAAAAGGCTTGGTTTTTCTGAGAACGGTTGGTGTGAAGGGGGCTCGAAATGTCGAATATTAAAGTCTCCCAATTTTGATTCCAGGCCACAAAATACAACAATTGATTTACTTGTTCTTCACAATATTAGCGTACCCGAGGGCATCTTTGGAGGCACGGAGATTGAAAATTTATTTTTAAATCAATTGGATGCATCAAAAAAAATATTTAAACCGTTACTAAATTTAAAAGTGTCTTCTCATTTTCTTATAAAAAGAACCGGTAGCCTTGTTCAGTTTGTCTCTTTGCGTGATCGAGCATGGCATGCAGGGAAGTCATCATTTTTGGGGAGAGTTGGATGTAACGATTTTTCGATCGGGATAGAAATTGAGGGTACTGACTTTGAGAAATTTAACGATGCTCAATACGATACCCTAGGAAATTTAATCATATCAATAAAAAATTTCTTGCCTGCGTTAAGTGCTGTAACGAGCCACTCTTTCATTGCGCCAGGAAGGAAAACAGATCCCGGCCCATATTTTGATTGGAATAGGGTTAGGGAAGCTATTGAAACTGCTGAGAAAAATATTTTTTTATTCCCTTAATGTAAATAAAGATTGCAACGAATTTTTTCCGGGATTACAATTTCTACTAGTTATAGTATATTAATAAAAAAAAATACTAAATTTAGTATTTTTTGGCAACATTTTCACAGTAATACAGGGAAGCAATAATGCAGCGAGATTCAGCAGAACAACATAAAGATCACATTTCAAATTTAATGAGCAACGAGATAGATGAGCTAGAAGACAGAAAAAATCAATCAATTTTAGAGGGTGATTCCCTAGGTGTGAGGGCAAATAGCTCTGATATTAAAGTGTTGAGAAGAAATGGCGCCGTTGTTCCATTTGAGGCTTCGAAAATTTCCATAGCTATGACAAAGGCATTTCTTGCGGTGCAAGGAGGAACCAGTGCTGCCAGCGCGAAAGTTAGACAAATGACCGAAGAATTTACTGCGCGGGTGGAAAAAGCTTTACTTAGAAGGCTACCATCCGGTGGAACAATTCATATAGAAGAAATTCAAGATCAAGTTGAATTGGCATTAATGAGAGCCGGAGAGCACGAAGTTGCCAGGTCATATGTTCTTTATCGAGAGGAACGAGCGAAAGAAAGACGTGAAAAATCAGAAGGAGATTCAAAGCCTGATGAACTAATTAGAATAAACGTTGACGGTGAATTAAAGTTTCTGGACGAAAAATGGCTCAATCAGATTATTGAAGAAGCGTGCAGAGGATATACAGACCACGTAGAACCAAAAAAAATTTATAACTCTGTTTTTAAAAATTTATATGATGGCATCAAGGTCGACGATTTGATCAAGACTTTAATAATGACTAGTAAAACATTTATTGAAAAGGATCCACTATATGCAAAAGTTACAGCACAGTTGCTCCTGTACGCGATTCGTAAGGAAGTGCTCGGGCGTCATGTACAAGCGAGCGAAGCAAAGGAGACGTATAAAAGTTATCTCCCACGATTTATTGAGAAGGGGATACAAGTTGGCGTCTTAAGCTCAGAGTTAAAAAGCTTCGACCTTGAATTTCTTGGAGAGACAATTAATCCCGAAAGAGACTTCCAGTTTGGATATTTAGGTTTACAGACGCTTTATGATCGATATTTCCTTATAGATAGAAACGACAGCTTTAGCAAGGAAGGAAAAAGAATAGAGCTTCCGCAAATATTTTTTATGAGAGTAGCAATGGGGTTAGCAATCAGGGAAAAAAATAAGAGCAAGAGGGCGGCAGAGTTTTATAATTTACTGTCAAGTTTTGATTTTATGAGTTCTACCCCAACGCTATTTAACAGCGGGACTAATTTTTCTCAGTTATCGTCCTGCTACTTGTCTACAGTGGAGGATGATTTAGATAGGATATATGAGGCTATAAAAGAAAATGCATTGTTGGCGAAGTATGCAGGTGGTCTCGGGAATGATTGGACTCCCGTACGCGCGTTAGGAAGTTTCATTAAAGGTACGAATGGGCATAGTCAAGGAGTCGTGCCTTTTTTAAAAGTGGTAAACGATACTGCAGTTGCTGTCAATCAGGGAGGAAAGAGAAAAGGAGCAGTTTGTACTTACCTAGAATCTTGGCATCTTGATATTGAAGAATTTTTGGAATTAAGAAAAAATACGGGTGATGACCGTCGTCGGACTCATGACATGAATACCGCAAACTGGATTCCTGATTTATTTATGAAAAGAGTTATGAACGATGAAAAGTGGACTTTGTTTTCTCCCGACTCTGTTCCAGACCTTCACGATAAATATGGTGAGGAATTTGAGAGAGCTTACGTATCATACGAAATAAGGGCTAAGAACGGAGATTTGAAGCCTACTAAAGAAGTTTCCGCTATCGCGCTATGGAGGAAAATGCTGTCAATGTTATATGAAACTGGTCATCCGTGGATTACGTTTAAGGACCCTTGCAACATTAGAAGCCCGCAAAAACACGCTGGTGTGGTGCACAGTTCAAATCTTTGTACTGAGATCACTCTTAATACGGGCCCATCGGAAATTGCGGTTTGTAACCTTGGTTCTGTAAATTTACTTAACCACCTAGTGAGTGATGAAAAAGGGGAGTTTTCAATTGACCAGGGACGCCTCAATCGCACAGTTAAAACAGCAATGAGAATGTTGGATAATGTTATAGATATCAATTTTTATGCTGTAAGCAAGGCAAGAAACTCAAATTTATCTCACAGGCCTGTTGGATTAGGAGTTATGGGTTTTCAGGATACACTTCATGCCTTGAAAATTCCTTATTGTTCAGATGAGGCAGTTGAGTTTGCTGACAAATCAATGGAAATGGTATCCTATTTTGCATATACAGCCTCAAGCGAATTAGCGGAAGAGAGAGGCTCATACGAGACTTTCAAGGGTTCATTATGGGATCAAGGTATTCTCCCGTTGGATTCGATGAGACTCCTTGAACAGGAGCGGGGAAGAAAAATAGATGTAGATAAGAGTTCTCAACTCGACTGGGAAGCACTAAAAAGAAAAATAAAGAAAAACGGCATCAGAAATTCAAATTGTGTGGCGCTGGCCCCTACAGCAACAATTTCCAACATAGTGGGTGTCTCTGCCTCGATTGAACCAACATTTCAGAACTTATATGTAAAATCTAATTTGTCAGGGGAATTTACAATGGTTAGCGAGATGATGGTTAGGGATCTCAAGAGAGTTGGGCTTTGGGATGAAGTAATGGTAGCTGATTTAAAATACTTTGATGGTAGTTTGGCCAAAATTGACAGAGTTCCTGCTGAGTTAAAAAAACTGTATGCAACAGCATTTGAAATTGATCCTATGTGGATTATAGATTGCGCTGCAAGAAGACAAAAATGGATCGATCAGGCCCAGTCACTAAATATTTATTTATCTGGTGTATCAGGAAAGAAAATTGATGAACTATACAAAGCAGCATGGTTAAAGGGTTTAAAAACAACATATTATCTAAGAACCATGGGTGCTACGCATGTTGAAAAATCTACAACAAACTCTCGTGAACTAAATGCTGTTAAAGACGGATCAATTCAAAGCAGCGATTCGGAAAATGTATGTAGCATTACAGATCCTGGTTGCGAAGCTTGTCAATAATATTAAATAACTAAGAAAAGGTAATAAAAAATGATAAATTGGGAAAATAATGCCGTCAATCAAAGCGAAAAAGATAGAATTTTAATCGATTCAATGGCTAATAAAATTGAACAAAAACCGGATGAAATTAAGGATGAATTAGTTAGAAGAGTCAAGGTTGAAGACAAAAGAATTATTAATGGGGGAACAGATGTCAACCAACTTGTTCCTTTTAAATATAAGTGGGCTTGGGAAAAGTATTTATCAGGGTGCGCGAATCATTGGATGCCGCAAGAAATAAATATGTCGAGAGATATTGCGTTGTGGAAGAGCTCAGACGGACTTACTGAAGATGAAAGACGTTTAGTTAAACGGAATTTAGGTTTCTTTGTTACCGCTGATAGTTTAGCGGCTAATAATATCGTCTTAGGAACTTATAGACATATAACTGCGCCAGAGTGTCGGCAATATTTGCTCAGACAGGCTTTTGAGGAAGCGATTCATACTCACGCATATCAGTATATAGTGGAGTCTCTTGGACTTGATGAATCAGAAATCTTCAATGCATATCATGAGATTCCATCTATACGTGATAAAGATGAGTTCCTGATACCTTTTATTGACACATTAACTAACCCGAATTTCAAAACCGGCACTCAAGATGGAGACCAGCAGTTACTTCGCTCATTGATTGTTTTCTCTTGTTTAATGGAAGGTTTATTTTTTTACGTTGGTTTTGTGCAGATTTTAGCTTTAGGCCGCCAAAACAAGATGACAGGTTCAGCAGAACAGTATCAGTATATATTACGTGATGAGTCTATGCACTGTAACTTTGGTATTGATCTTGTAAACACCATCAAATTAGAAAATCCTGATTTGTGGACTAACCAATTTAAGGAAGAAATCGTAAGCATATTTCATGAAGCAGTTAGTTTAGAGTATAGGTATGCTGAAGATACAATGCCAAGGGGAGTATTAGGATTAAATTCTTCTATGTTTAAAACATATCTTCGGTTTATAGCTAACCGCAGGGCTCAACAAATTGGTTTGCCAAAATTATTTGATTGTGAAGAAAATCCATTTCCATGGATGGCAGAGATGGTTGACTTGAAAAAAGAAAAGAATTTTTTTGAAACAAGAGTTATAGATTATCAAGTGGGCGGAGCTTTACAATGGGATTAAATCACTTATAATTTTTTTGTAAATAATTCTTTGTGTACCTGGAAGAAATTAATTACAATATATAAGTATTTTTCATATAATTAATGAAATTAATAACATGGTTTGAAGGAGACAAAAATGGCAACTAAGAAAAAGAAAAAACCAGCAGTTAAGAAAAAAGCGGTTGTAAAGAAGAAAAAAGCCGTAGTTAAAAAGAAAAAACCAGTAGTTAAGAAAAAAGTAGCAGCTAAAAAGAAAAAAGTAGCAGCTAAAAAGAAAAAAGTAGCAGCTAAGAAGAAAAAACCTGTAGCTAAGAAGAAAAAAGTAGCAGCTAAGAAGAAAAAACCTGTAGCTAAGAAGAAAAAGCTAGCAGCTAAGAAGAAAAAGCCAGCAGCTAAGAAGAAAAAGCCAGCAGCTAAGAAGAAAAAAGCAAGCAGTTCTTCCGCGGTAAAGAAAAATGCTCCAACTTCGACTTCGGTATTTAGCTCATCCTCGTTAAGTAGTACATGGCCTTTCCCATCAGGAAGTAGGCCATAAGTCAATAAATCGGTGGATCCAGGTAAGCCCCCCTAAAGTTAGTGGGGGCTTTTTTTTACAATTTTGATTTAAAGATTAACTATTGTGTGAAGATACGATAGATATGATTTTATTCAAATCAGTCTTGTGGTTTTGCGCTCCACTGCTTTGGACTTTTATATAGCCCATAGCATTACCAAATTTTACTGAATCTTGAATACTTCTTCCGTGATTAAACCCATAAAGTAAACCTGCTCTAAATGCATCACCACAACCTGTGGGGTCAACTTCATTGCTCGTTTTTAAGGCAGGGAGATAGAATATCTCGTTTCTAATAAATACATTGACACCTTTGCATCCTAAAGTTTGTATCAGCGAGCTTGTCTCATGTCCAGTCAACCGCTGAGCGATCGACGTTAAACTTTCACCCAAAATATCACACAACATATCGCTTTCATGTTCATTTACGGCCACCCAGGATGATAGATCGATAAATTGACAGATATCTTCTTTGGAAAACATCGGCAAAGCTTGTCCAGGATCAAAAATAAACGGTATACTTTTTTCACTGAATTCCTTTGCGTGTCGAACCATTGCATTGTGACTGTTTGGAGAAACAATTCCAAAGCTTGTAATCGTATCAGAAATACCAAGTCGTCCAGCGGAACCCATAGCCCCAGGATGAAAACTAGTTAATTGGTTACCGTTTGTATCGGTTGTAATAATCGCTTGAGCGGTAAACAGTCCATCATTAATTTCACACAAATCGGTATTGATGCCAGATTCTTTTATTTTCTTTAAATATTCTTTTCCATCAGAGCCTACTGAGCCTAACAGAATACATTCTTGCCCGAGAAGTCTCAGATTATATGCAATATTGGCGGCACATCCACCAAACTCTCTTTTCATCCCAGGGCAAAAAAAAGATAAACTTAGAGCACTATCGGAATCATAAACCAGGTTTTCTTTAAAGTTTCCTTGAAATTGCAAGATAGTATCAAAGGCTATTGATCCACTCACTTGAATTGATTTTCCCATAAAATTTTCCTACCTATAAGTAATCTGCACACACGCCCACTGTTGCATGCGTAACTCAACTATCTTAATTAACTTCTTCTCCGTATGTTCTTCATATGATTTCAGCAAACTTTCAACTTGATCAATTAAGATTCCGCTAAGGAAAACCTGCCCTCTACTCTTTACCTTGGAATTGATCGTTTTAGCCATATTTTTGAGTGGATTTAGCAGTATATTAGCAAAAATATAGTCTGCTTTCTTTGAACTCTTGGTCAAGGCGGACGTTATTTTATGTTCGACCTCCTGACAACTGTTTTTTATTATATTTTCTCTTGCTATTCCTAAAGCAACAAAATCATTATCAATAAAAGTTACACTTTTTGCTCCTTTTTTCGCACATGCAATCCCCAAAATACCACTCCCACAACCAAAATCTATCACATTTTTATTTGACAATGGCAATCTAGATATCAATTGGAGACACATCTGTGTTGTTGGGTGTAATCCAGTACCGAACGCCATACCTGGATTAATACGAATTACAGAGAGTTCTTTATTTTCTTTAGGTGCTTTAATCCAGTCTGGCGCGATAAAAAAACTATTACTTATAACAATCGGTTTAACCGAATCTTTATATGACTCCACCCAGTTTTTAGAATTTATAAGTCTTAGTTCATCTAAATTCGTGATTCTTGTAAGTGGTTCAAAACACTTCTTCACTTGGCTATTATGTATTTTTCCGTCTACGATAATCTCTATATGTTGTAGTGGCTGATGCAACTCGTTATCTCCAGAGATATTCGAAACAGACAAGCATCCAATCGCAATTAATTTGTCAGAGATTAACGAGAAAAGGATTTCTTGTTCTATTCGATTTACTCCCTGGTAATTCACTTGAACAATGAGCTTTTTTAACATAGGAAAAGCACATCACATAAATTTATTTTCAAGATAATTGATACTGAAGTCACCCGAAATGAAGTTTTCATCACTCATTAATTCCCTGTGTAAAGATATGTTCGTATTAATACCCTCCACGATTGTTTCCGACAGAGCCACCTGCATCTTAGATATTGCCTGCTCTCTATTATTTCCATAAACAATAATTTTCCCTATCAATGAGTCGTAGTTAGGCGGAACTGTATAATTTACGTAAACGTGAGAATCGACTCTCACTCCAAATCCCCCCGGAGCATGCCAGTTGGTGATTTTTCCGGGAGAGGGGATAAAAGAATTGGGATCCTCAGCGTTAATTCTGCATTGGATAGCATGACCACTCAATAAAACGTCATCCTGGGAATGCCCTAACTCCTTCCCTGATGCAATTAAAATTTGTTCTCTAACTAAATCTATTCCTGTCACAGCCTCTGTAACTCCATGCTCTACCTGTATTCTTGTGTTCATTTCGATAAAATAAAATTTACCATTCTCAAAAAGAAACTCAATCGTACCTGCTCCCACATACCCCAATTGTTTACATGCTTTGGTACAAACCTTTCCTATTCTTTCCCTTTCTTCCGGTTCAATTACACAAGCAGGAGTTTCTTCAATAATTTTTTGATGTCTTCGTTGCAAAGAACAATCTCTTTCCCCGAGGTGGATGCAATGACCATGCATGTCAGCTAAAATTTGAATTTCGATATGTCGTGGATTTTGCAAAAATTTCTCTAGGTAAACTTCGGCATTACCGAATGCCAACTTTGCTTCGCTTCTAGTTATTTGAAGGTCGTTTAACAAATCCTCTTCCCTACTAACAACTTTCATTCCCCTTCCGCCACCACCCCCAGCTGCTTTCAGCATAACTGGAAAACCAACATCCCTAGCAATACTTAATAACTCCCGTTCGTCATTGGGAAGGTTTTTCGCATACCCGGGCACACAAGGAACACCCTTACTAAGCATTTCAGCTTTTGCTGTAATTTTATCTCCCATTAGTCTGATGACTCCTGGAGGAGGGCCAATAAATGCAAAACCACTTTTTAAAACCTGTTCGGCAAAATCAGCATTTTCGGAAAGAAATCCATAACCAGGATGAATGGCCTCTGCTCCTGTTACTTCTGCAGCGGCAATTATGGCTGGAATATTCAAATAGCTTTCTCTTGGAGGAGCAGGACCAATACAAACAGCTTCATCAGCCAGTTTCACATATTTTGCATCAACATCTGCGGTGGAGTAGACTGCGACGGTTTTAATTCCTAACTCTCTGCATGCTCGTTGGACTCTTAAAGCAATTTCGCCCCGGTTAGCAATTAAAATTTTGTTAAAACACGGCATCGTTAGCCTATTCGAAAAAGTATTTGTCCATATTCGACAGGCTGCCCATTCTCCACTAGTACTTCACGAATTACCCCAGTTTTGTCAGAGGGAATTTCGTTCATCAATTTCATAGCCTCCACGACACAAAGAGTTTGACCTTCTTTGATTTCGTCCCCAACGGAAACAAAAGGTTTGGAATTAGGAGATGGGGCCCTATAAAATGTTCCAACCATCGGAGAGAGAATTGTAGAGCTTCCATCCTTAGCATGCTCGTTCTCCCCTAGCATAACGTCTTTTTTATCTCCATCTGTTTGCCGGTCCATAACGTAATAATCTTCGCTTTTCCCAATATGAGTTTCTTTTATGGCTTTTAAAGATTTTACGATTTTGACTTTGTCAGGCCCTTCAGATATTTCTAGTTCAGAAATATCTGATTCTGAAACCAGATCAATTAAACTTTTAACTTTTCTTAGATCCATTTATCTTTTGCAGTAGAAATTGAAATCCATAGATGTAACCATGATGGCCGCATCCACTAATAATTGAATCAGCTACGCCAGCGATAAACGATGTGTGTCTGATCTTTTCTCTCTTGAAAATATTACTTAAATGTACTTCAACTATAGGTACATTTTCCTTTGTTAATAATGCATCCCTAAGAGCAATACTCGTATGAGTATAACCACCCGCGTTAATAATGATTCCCCTGAGGTTGCCTTTGTCCGAACTTGCATGTATCTTGTCGATTAATTCTCCCTCATGGTTTGACTGGAAACACTCTAAACCAATCTGATTTTTTCTAGCAATATCTTTTAGTATTCCATCAATTTCTTCCAGGGTTGTGGACCCGTAGATATGAGGTTCTCGAAACCCCAGTTTATTTAAATTGGGACCATGAAGAACAAGAAAAAAATTTTCTGTTTCCGCCAAAATCTATCTTTCTGCAGTATTTACCCAATATAATAGCTCATTTAACGTTAATTTTCCTAATTTTATTTCTAGTAAATCATAGTTCTCATCAAACATTATCGTGAATGGCAAGGAATTTGATGGATTTAGTCCAATCTTCTCCATGATATTAGTACCCTTACCTCCTGCGACGAGGAGGTGATGATCAACTTTAATTTTTTGTAAAAACTCCTTAACGTTCTTCTCATTATCAATAGCTAGTCCTATCACCGAGATCCCTTTCTTCTTTGTTTTATTGTGAAACTCGGAAAGCATTGGCATCTCTTCAACACATGGCGCACACCATGTCGCCCAAAAGTTCAAAATAGTATATCTCTTCCCGGAAACGTCGTTTATTTCAAACATTCTTCCATCAATGTCGGACAGTTTTTCAGAGGCAATCCAAGAGATATTTGTAGCTTTTTTAGTTGTTAAAAGAAGGTTTATAGCCAACCCCATTAAAAAAATAAAAATTAAGACCAAAATAAGATCTTTTTTTCTCATATGTCTCCTCTAACTTCATTCTTAATTATCTGTTGAAGGGTATTTATCGATAAACCTTTAGAACACAAGTTTTTATCGCCGTAGTTGAGACAGTAGACTATAACCTCATGGCCCTCCCATTGACAACCTAACGCTTCAACCTTATGCCTATAGAACGGGTGTTTGAGTTGTAAAACTTCAGTGGCGATATCAATTTCTAAAAAGTGCATCAATACCTCCTTTGAGGAGTCGGAAAAAACACATATTCGTAATATGGTGTATTCCGTCGCTATATCCCTACTCAACTCACCAATAAGAATAGGTCCAAAGCCTTCTAACTCTCTCATTAAATTTATTGCTAATTTGCGCAGGAAGTTAACCCTATTATTCAAATCTTCCCAATAAAACATCTTAAGGTATTCCCTGACAGATTTTTCAATCTCTAGGTTTGTCGGAAAGTTATTTGACCTGGTCTTTTGCCGTTTATTAGGTTTCAGCATGCTTCCAGCCTTTTGTTTAGCTTCTGAGTAATTAAACCCTTCTTCAACTATCAATCTGGTGGTAATTTGCAATATGTCTTCTTTAAAATTAGTCATCACAGCCCTTACTTATCAGTAAAATACTAGTATGCATATACATATTATCGGAATTTGTGGAACTTTTATGGCTGGGCTTGCAGTTTTGGCCAAAGAATTAGGGTTTAAGGTTTCCGGTTGTGACGCGAAATACTATCCACCAATGAGTGATCAATTAGAAGCAAATAAAATAGAGTGTATTAAAGGTTTTGATTTAGCCAACATGAAGATACATCCTGACTTATGGATAATAGGAAATGTTGCAACTCGAGGAATGCCTGTGATAGAAAAAATAATTGCGGATAAGAAAAACTATATGTCCGGTCCAGAGTTCCTATCAAAGAAAATTTTAAAAGATAGGCCGATTATCGCAGTAGCAGGCACGCATGGAAAAACCACAGTGACATCGATAATAACATGGCTTCTTGAATGTGCCGGAATTAAACCAGGTTTCTTGATTGGCGGGATTCCTATGAACTTCGGAATATCTGCTAGAGTTGGTAAGCCAAATTCCCCCTTCGTGATAGAGGCGGACGAATACGACACTTCTTTCTTCGATAAACGTTCAAAGTTTCTACATTATGCAGCTGATTACGTTGTTTTAAATAATCTTGAATTCGATCACGCTGATATTTTTGATGATTTAGACGCAATTAAGAGGCAGTTTCATCACTGGATAAGGACTCTTGGCCAAAGCACGGTAATCTACTCAAACCGTAAAAGCAATGCTCTTGATGATGTTTTATCTTTTGGAGTTTGGAGTAATGTTAAAGGTTTTAACGATAAGCAACAGTTGCGTCTGGACTGGTCCAATACAAATGGAAAAAATAGTTTTCAGGTTTTCAATGGTACAAACAAACTAGGGTTTGTCGATAGTCCAATCTTTGGTGAACATAACGCAAGTAATTTTCTAGCGGCGTACGGTATAGCGTCTGAATTTGGAGTAAGTTTTAACCAAACTGTCAGACATTTTAAAGAATTCAGAGGAGTCAAACGTAGATTAGAACTTATAGCAAATATTTCTGACATAAAAGTTTATGATGATTTTGCCCATCATCCGACTGCAGTTAAAAAAACTATCGAAGCTCTAAGAAATACGTCAAAAAGATTGGGCACTGCTAACGTAAATAGGCTGATCGTAGTTTTCGAACCAAGATCAAACAGCTTAAAACTCGGATATGGTAAACACCAACTCGCTGAGTCATTTAAGGGTGCTGACATTGTTCATGTTTATGATGGGTCTGTAAACTGGGATGTAAAATCGGCATTAAATAGCCTTGGACAGAAAGTTTATGTTGACAGTAATGTCCAACATATTCTTCAAAGATTGTCATCTCAAATATGTAAAGGAGATACTGTTGTATTTATGTCTAATGGAGATTTTCAAGGAATTTTACAAACATTCGTCGAAATTCTTGCTTTAAAGAAATCCCAACGATAAGGTTTTTTGGATATGACTTCAAGCGAAAAATTTGCCGTTATAGGAGATCCGATTTCCCACTCAAAATCACCACAATTACATAATAAATTTGGAGACGAATTCAAAGTCAAGTTATCGTACGATAAAATCCATACGCACGCATCTGAATTAGAGGCTCGTGTAGATAGTCTTATTGAAAAGGGTTATCGAGGATTCAACGTTACATTACCCCTTAAAGAAGCGATGTATAAAATTGGTAATTTGAGAGGGTATGATCTTTCTGAGAGATCCATACGTGCACAAAGTGTAAATACAGTTTTAATTAGAAAAGAAAAAATTTTTCTCGATAATACAGACGGTACCGGCTTTATAAAATCAATGAATTATCCTCATTATTTTGACTTGCATAAAAAAAACTTGCTCATCATAGGCGCGGGTGGGGCTACTAAGGGTATACTAGGGCCAATCCTAGATGTTTATCCTGCAAGTATTACCATTTCAAATAGGTCTTTTGAAAAGATTGCGTTATTAAGAGAGCGGTTTAATAGCCCCTTGTTGTCGTTTAATCTATTGAAAGATTTAAATAGCGAGAGTAATTTGAATGAGTATGAAAATACTGGTTCATTTGACGTCATAATAAACGCGACCTCATCAAGCGTCTCAATGGAAGATTCTTTAATCAATCCAAAATATTTTAAAAAAGCGAAGCTTATAATTGATTTATTCTATGCCAAAAAACTGACGAGCTTCTTAAGAGTCGCTAAGGAGTATGGGTGTAATAATGTAATGGACGGTTTTCCTATGCTAGTTGAACAGGCAGCTGAGAGTTTTTACATTTGGACGGGTTTAAAGCCGGACACGAACAGGATAATTGCTAAAAGAGACGTCTTTTTTGAATGATCACTTTGAGAGAACTCCCTTAATGTTATTTTTAGGCTTTCTTGCTACCGAAACTCGAAAATGATTAAACGTATGGCGCCGAGACCGGGTGCCTGGAGGTAAATTGTGTGGTTCGAATACTGCAAATTGTCACTCAGCCACTATGAACAACGAATTTAGTAATTAGGATGTCAAAAAAAAGCTATTCGAGTATATATTTAAAAAGCTATTGGTCTTTCCCACCTACCTGATTTCCCTCCCTCTTTTAAGAGAAGACAAATTTCTCCGATACTCATGTTTTTATCGATCGATTTTCCCATATCGTATACAGTGAGCAAGCCAATAGACACAGCAGTTAGTGCTTCCATTTCAACTCCAGTCTTGCTTTCAGATAAGCATGTGACAATTAATTCGATCGAAAGGGAGGATGGACAATTTTTGAACTCAATATCTATGTGAGAAATCGCAATAGGATGACACAGAGGAATTAAGAAACTGGTTTGTTTTGAGCCTTGAATTGCAGCAAGCCTCGCCACAGATAGCACGTCGCCTTTCTCTATCTTTCCTGCTAAGATAGTTTCAAATGCTAGTTTATTCATAAATATTTTGCCCGAGGCAATCGCCTTTCTATTGGTTATAGCCTTTGAACCGACATCTACCATGTGCGCTTGCCCGTGCTCGTTAAAATGACTCAATTTTTTACTGTCCATTTTTATGTTTACCTCAATAATTAGCCGCTTACAGAAAGTAAAAGGTATATTCGCTTCCCTTGCAATAAATATTTTGATGGCGTTACCTTATACAAACCTTGCGTATGCAGATACTTTGCCCTCTCTGGGAAGCGAACCTGGCAACATATCTCTTCATGATGAGTATGCAATCGGCAAGAAAGTTTTCGTGCGAATAAAATTATCTCAATCTTATCTTGACCACCCAGAATTGGAGGATTTTATCATGAATAGAATAAGTCCGATTTTGACTGATCAAACTTTTATTGAGGCGCAAAAATATTCGGATTTTCAAGCAGTCAATAAAATTAGACTATTTTTTATTGATGATCCAAGTTTAAATGCTTTCGCTTTACCTGGAAATTTCATCGGTATTAATAAAGGTCTCATTGCAAGCATCGACGACCACCGTGAACTTTTGGCTGTTTTTTGCCATGAATTAGCTCATCTAACCCAACGTCATCTTTCTCGTCTCTACAAAAGTCAAAAGGATTCGTCGGATATTATGTTGTTGACATTATTGTCAGCCATTATCTTAGGAGTTGCTGAGCCTGATGCCGCCGCCGGAACCTTATCATTAGGACAGACGCTCGCTTTGAAAAAACAGATGAGTTTTTCTAGACACGCTGAAAATGAGGCTGATCAAAAAGGTATCAAGTATTTGGAAATACTATCTGTAAGTCCAAAATACATGATCAGGATCTTACGCAGAATGCAAGAGAAAAGTGCTCTTGAGGGGGTAGGTTCTGGAGTTTCTTGGCTACGAACCCATCCCTTGACTGTCGAAAGGCTTGCAGGGATTGATGGAAGAATAAATAATAAACCGCAAGAAACAATACCTTTGGAAGTTGACGAGAATGAAAAAATCTTTGATTTTCTCCGTGCCACACTAACAAAAAGTGATATCGAACCGCTTAAAACAGAATTTAACTCAGAGCTGGAAAAAACCTTTTATGAGTTTTGGAATGCTTTTAGTAATGAAAAGTATGTTGAAGCAGGACTTTTACTTAAAAAGTTGAATGAGCTGAAGAGTAATTCTCGTGGAAGTTTAAATGAAGCTATAGAAGATATTATTTCTATGAGCGAGATTAAATTTTTCTTAAAAATCGGAGAACTTGATAAGGCTGACTCACTGATCAAGGCGTTTAACCACGATGCTCCGGTAGATTGGCTTATGAGAGAGCTAAACAGATTAAGGTTACGCGTACTTTATTCATTAGAACAGGTAAAAGAGTTTGAGGTAATCGCACGAAAAGCAGTAAAACTTTACCCTAAAGATGACTGGTTTTGGAAAAAAAGAGCTAGTATGGAGTTTCGGAAAGGTAATGCAGCAAGGGCTCACTTTTTTGTTGCGAAAGGTTTTCTGGCAATTGGAAATGAAGCCGGAGCAATAGAACAGTTGACGCTGGCACGTGCAGTGGAAAGTAAGCAACAGAAAATATTAAAGTTAAAAATAGAAGCCGAACTCGATAGGTTAAGAAGATCTATGAGCGGTTATCTTTCTCCACTCGGATAAATGATGTTCCGCAATAGGGACATTTTACTTCGTTGTCATGACTTAGATTAAGGAAGACTCTAGGGTGGTGGTTCCATTTTGAATCACCTTCATCAGGGCAAGATGCAACATCTGCAGTTTTTTCTAACACACGAGGTTTTTGCTCTCTAGGTTTGCTATTGTTTGACATAAGTTAGCCACTTTTTATAGGACTTATTATTGCCATTGACAATTTCGAAGAAGAAGTCCTGCAGTTTCTCGGTTATGATTCCACGGTTTCCTGTTCCTATTACCCGATCATCCAAAGAAACTATAGGAGTAATTTCGGCGGCCGTTCCTGTGAAAAATGCTTCTTCTGCGCTGTAAACTTCATCCCGGGTGATTCTTTTCTCTATAATGCTGATGCCTAGTTCCTTCGCTAACGAAATAACAGTATCTCTGGTAATACCTTCCAAACAAGTGGATAAATCCGTCGTGATCAAGTTACCTTTCCTTACAATAAAGATATTCTCTCCTGCTCCTTCGGAAACGTAACCATCGGTATCCAAAATAAGTGCTTCATCATAGCCGTAACGAGCAGCTTCCTGGTGCGCGAGTATCGAGTTAATGTAATAACCACAGGCTTTTGCTCTTACAAGTGCAGAGTTGACATGATGGCGGTTGAAGGAGGATGTTTTCACCTTGATGCCGTGACGCAGTCCATCGTCACCTAGATAGGTTCCCCAGGGCCAGGCGGCTATGGCTACGTTAACTGAACACCCTTTTGTACTTAACCCCATTTTTTCGGATCCATAAAACACTAGCGGTCTGATATAACAAGACTTCAGCGAATTTTTTATGATTAAATCTAAAACTGCATCATGAATACTCGTTTCGTCATGCGGAATTGTTATTTCAAAAATTTTAGCTGAATTAAATAGACGTTCAATATGATCTGCTAGTCGGAAAACTGCCCCTCCATTCTCAATCTGATAACACCTTATCCCTTCAAATACTCCCATCCCGTAATGCAAGGTGTGAGTTAAAACATGAACTGAGGCATCTCTCCATGGCACAAATTCTCCATTCATCCATATCAATCCATCACGATCACTCATTGATTCTGTCATTTTTTTTGTTTTTTGTTATAAACCTTGATTCTACTGTAACTTAGAATGGATTTGATTAAGAGGCCGTATTTTTTTCGGACAATTCTGAAATGCAATTTCCCAGAGTTCATTAACTTTTTCTCTTTCTTTGGTAATAATTTCTGACTTAACTAGACCTTCAGAGTTGTTAAGTCTATTTTTGTGAATTAATTCTCTGTACTTTACGAATATTTTAGAAACCTCTCCTGTCAATGAAGCTGGCAATAACTGTAAATCTCCTATGACTCCTAAAAGGGCGAAGTTACCTATATTCTCGCAAAGCTTTGGATACATTGAAGCATTCGCGAGGATAATATACTGGACTAAAAATTCTATATCTATTAATCCACCTTTATCGTGCTTAATGTCTACAACGCTATGCTTTCTCATTTTTTTCCGTCTCTCTTCCATTAGAAAACGCATGGATAATACTTCCTCTTGTAACGATTTAGAGCTTCTGTGTTGCATTAACACTTCTGAACGTAGATTGTTAAATTTCTCGTTTATTAAACCACTTCCTAATAAGAATCTAGCTTTTGTTAATGCTTGATGTTCCCAGCACCACGCCTTGCTTTTCTGATAGTCCATGAATGAATTTATGGAAGAAACCAGTAATCCAGTAGCTCCATTTGGACGGAGTGCAGTATCTATTTTAAAAAGGCTTCCCGAAAAAGTCCGTAACTCAATCCAAGAGATAAAGCGTTTAATTAATTTATAAGTGTTTTCTTGATGGATTGCATTTAACTTATTTGTGAGAAAAATCAAATCTAAGTCCGAACCGATATCCATTTCTTTAGTCCCGAGCTTTCCGTAGGCGATAATTGCTAACTCATCTTTCAACCATTCCATCTTAGAAGCTCGTAAAGAGAAATCAAAAGTGATATTTAAAATAACTTCTGTTAGTGATGTCAAATTATCTGAAATTTGAACAATTGATTTGCTGTTTTTTAAACCACTCGCAAGTATTTTGAATAAATTAAGGTGGTAAACATCTCGTATTACATTTAAACTTTGTTCTATGTCAGAAGAATAAGCGTTGTGAATTCTTTCGATTTCATCTTTTGCTTGTTCAGTTAGTTCAGGAAGATTTATCTCTTCATAAAAAAAATTATCATCAAGCATTTGATCGATCAATTTTGGATACTGGATAATAAAATCCCCAATCCATGGAGAGGTTTTATTAATTCTTACAAGTTTTTGTTCAATTTCAGGTTTCTCAGCTAATAACGAAATATACGACGACCTTCCTTGAATCTTCTCATAAAACTTTCTTAGATAAAGGTCTTTTTCCTCCACATTTTCTGGTCGAAGTTTTTGGGCAGTAACCTCCGGTTTCTCAATGAGGCCTATTTCATTTTTATATAAATTCGGGTTGTCAGAAAAAATTGTCTCATAAATTGACTTTACTTTCTCAACATGATTTCCAAATTGACTTTTGAGAGCCTCAAAAGTATCAAAATCAAGTATCTTCAGGAAAGATTTTATACACGGAAGATCACCTGTAAAAATATGTGTTTGTCTATCTTCCTGGTATTGAATAAGGTTTTCTAACCGACGGAAAAGAGTATACGCATTTAAAAGATCAGCACAGTCTTGATGCTCTATTAGTTTGTTTCTATCTATCTCCCTCAAAGCAACCCTTAATGAAGTTGTTTGAAGTTTCCTATGATATCCACCTTTGAGTAACTGGAAGTATTGCACTATGAACTCAACTGTACGAATACCTCCAAAGTCTTTTTTTAAATTAAAAGAAAATCCTTGTCTTATTCGCCTATTTTTGTTGTTGCTAATGATTTTTCTATTCATTTCTCTTAAAGATTTCACTATCTGAAAATCAGCAAAGGGGCGAAACAAGAAGCTACTGATTACATTTTCTAATTCGTTTTTGAACCTTCGAAAAGTTATTCTGTCGAGAAATATGTGCTCGGTACAGACTCTGGCTTTTATCCATGCGTATCTTTCCCAGTCCGAAGCGGTTTTGAGGAAATATGAATTTAAAGAGTTCAGAGAAACAACTTTAGGTCCTGCGGCACCATACGGACGAAGGCGCATGTCAACTCTGTAAACAAAACCATGATCAGTGATAGTAGAAAGATTATTTATAAACCGAGTTATTACCTTATCCCAAAATTTCTCAAATTTTGCTAGTGTAGTAGCGTTCCTTCCTAATTCATCTTTGTAAGGAGAAAAAAAGATTATATCTATATCAGAGGAGGCATTAAGTTCTCTTCCTCCTAACTTTCCCATAGCAATAATGAATAATTCGCTTTTTTCTCGATCGCTTTCAGGCATCATATTTAACTCTTTTGCATAATACGTCATCGAGTCAACTATTGAGGTTTGTATACAAATTTCCGCCAGGTAGCTGAGGCTGCCTAGGTTTTCTTCTAGCGTTGCTTTAGAATCAATATCCCTTTTAATAATGGATATGAAACTAGTTTTTTTGAAGAGGCGCAAATTTTTAGTGACATTCTCAAGATCACTACCTAGGGGCTTTGGAAAAAATTTTTCTCTCTGTTTTAATAATTCTTCTTTTCCAATCCTATTCGAATCATTTATCAATAAGTCCGATTTTTTGAAAAAATAGTAATCTCTTTCAAACCATGATGAACCGGTAAGAAAGTCACCGTCCTTATCTCCTAGGTTAGTTTCTGTCATTTATCTAAAAAATGTTAAATGTTACAAAAATTCGGTAAAATAATACCTCGAATTAATAATATATACGCTATGCAAAAGAATATAGAAAGTATTCTTGTCCGCTTATTAAAACTAGCGTTAAGTGCTGTTGTGTTGTTTTTTGTCACAACAGCCATAATACTGGCGTCAGTAAGGCTTTGGCTGGGTCCCGAATTAATAAGGTTTGTAAATGATTCGCAGAAACTGGAAACCTTCTTATCGCGTTTTGAAGAAGCAAGCACTATCGATCTAACTCTAACTAATGCCAACCTAAGTTGGGAAAAGTGGCTGATTCCTGAATTAAAAATTTCGATGCTGACGATTTCCGATAAGGAAGACAAGCTAAACATTGCTATATTAGAAAATTTAAAAGTTAGCTTGGGTGCGAGAAGTTTAATAAAAAACCTACTAGGAGAAACCGCATTTGACTTGGTTTACCTCGACTCATTAAAAATTTATCTTAAAAGAAATTGGACTGAGAATTTAAAGAATGTGGGCTTCACCAATTCCCATGGAAGCTCTAAGGCCCTACTTATATTATTAAAAAACATAGGAAGAGCCACCGTTGGAAAAACTGAGATAGTTGAAGTATACAAAAATGAATTTTGGAAACAAAATCTTTTGCTTAAATTAGGCAGTATAGATTTGGAACAATTGGACGAAGAAACCTCTCTGACGTTCAAAAAAGTGGAGAGCGAAGAGTTATTGCCAATATTAGAATACTTTGACTTAGCATTAGAAAGTTTCCATGACTACAGATTCAAGGGAATGTTTGAAGAAATAAATTTTTCGTTTCGTGGTAATCATTTTGTTAAGGATACTAATTTTGATTCGAAAGCTTTCTTAGATGGGTTAGTAATTACAGGTTTGTTTTCAAACATCAGCATTGAAAAAATGGAAAAAAAATTATTTTATCTGAATAATCTTGCGGGTAATTTTGTTGTTAAAGAGGGCTCTATTAAAGTCAAGATTGGTGGCAGTGAGAGCATATTAAATGCTCCGAAATTTTTTCCATCTGGGGAATTATACTTTTCAGGGATCGAGGGGGAATTACAAAACTTAGATTTCTCATTCCATAGACCAGGTGCGTGGAAAACAAAAAAGCTAATTTTTAATTTAGAAAATTTTAAATTCGAAAATCCAGACCTTGTTTTATTTGTCAACGGAGATATTTCGTTATTAAAAGGTGAAGTCTTTAGTAAAGTTGAGGGTGATATTCTTTTTAAAGATCCTCAGGTAATAAGTCATTATCTTCCAAATGCAGTTGGACCTAAAACGCGCAATTGGATGAAAAGAGCTTTTCTTTCTGGTGAAACAATCAAAGGAACTTTTGAATATAGCGGTGTTATCGGAAAACCCCACATTAAAAAAAACAGGAAGGTGAAGTTTAATTTTTTCCCCACTAGCCTAAATCTACTTTTTTCTAAGAGGTGGCCCGCGATCTCTAGCTTGCGAGGAGAAGTTGAAATTGAAGGAAGATCTTTAAAAATTAAAAATGTTTCTGGAGATTTTGCTGGAAATAAAATAGGAAATATTAATGGTCAAATATCTAATATGAAAAGTGATGCTCCTGTTCTCAAGTTAAATGGTATTTTAAACGGTGATTTGCAAAGAATTATAAATAGTGCGAACAAAAGCCCAGTAGAAAAATGGCTAAAGAACTTTACAACCGATATGAAAGGTAGGGGCTCAGCGGATCTCGACTTATTTCTTACTATCGATCTCAAAAATTTTCAAAACTCTGATGTGTTTGGAAAATTGACTCTAAAAAATAACGAGATATCACTTAAGGATTTTCTTCCTGAATTCACGATCCATAACGGGGAGGTTATATTTAGTAAAAATAAACTCGTGGAATTGGATTTAAAAGGTACAAGCCTCGGAGGAAACTTTAGTATCTCAGATCGCGAAGATGATGGGAGTGAGAACTTAAATCTGGCAATGACTGGTTCTTTTGATTCAAATGAGTTTGTAAAATGGTTATTTAAAATTAGAAATCCTTACAAAAGTAATACGTTCAAGGGGGTTGTTGACTATAAACTGGACATTAATTTTCAGAACAATACGTTGAGTGTACTAGGGTACTCTGATCTTGCAAAGTTAGGCATTGATGTACCACACATCTACGCTAAAATATCCGGAGAAAAAAGTAACCTTTTTTTAGAATATAGACTTAAGAAGAAAGCTGATAATGTTAGCAGTGGTTGGGCGCTAAATATTAAGTCTCCTCGCGAGAAGTTTGCATTACTAGTTAAAAAAAATCTGTTCAATGAGTTTGGAAATAAGGATGCAAACAGCGGTTCTGCATATTACAAACTCCATATTGGTGATAGTAAGAACACTGAGGGTAATGTAATCAAATCTGTTGAAGAGCAGAAAAAAATAAAAGATAACAATATCGTTACTATTTCTACGGACAATTTGTCTCTGGATAAGCTTTATGATTTCGTAAAAACTCAGAAAGAATTCTTTGCCACAAATGGCAATGCTAAGCTTTTTAATCTTTCGACTATGATTGACGTATCAAGTAAGAGGTTAATTTGGCAGAATAACGAGTTTCGTAATTTCAAAGGATTATTTTTTATGGGACTAGATGGTTTGTCTGGTGATATAAAAGCCGATCAAGCAAGTGGCAAGGTAACCTGGTATCGAGATACAGAAACTATTGATTTAGATTTTGCAAAATTGGAACTTCAGCAAATACTTTCTGCTAAAAAGTCCTCAAACTCAAGTATTGCTGGAAATGACATTGGCATACCTATTACACTAAAACTCAAAGTAGATGAATTTACTAATAAATTTGGCAAGTTAGGTAAGATTAAGCTTAGTATAAAGTCTGAGCCGGAATTAAAAACATGGTTTGTCAGGGACCTTTCTATGTTTTCAGATGACTTCCAGCTCTTTGCTAGTGGTTTTTGGAAGATAGTAGAAGACCCAAAAAGTTATCCATTGCTATACGGTGAGAGAACTGAAGCAGGTGAGACTATGAAGCTCACAGAAATAAACTTTCGATTGGATACTGATAACATCCAGGCATTAATGGATAAGGTTGGTTACCCTGGATTGTTTGGTCAAGCCGAGGGAATTTTGTCAGGGCAATTAGCATGGGCAGGAAATCCTCTCAATTTTAATTTAGAGAATATGTATGGAGGTGTTTACGTTGATATCTTGGATGGTAAATTTATTCCTGCGGAGCCAGGTTTGGGAAGACTGATAGGTCTTTTTAATCTTCAATCACTCTCCAAGAGATTAAAACTAGACTTCGGAGATGTTTTTAGCGAAGGTTTCTCTTTTGATAGAGTAAGAGGAGATGTAAAGTTAGAAAGGGGTGTTGCCCAAACTAGTAATTTACGGGTTCTAGGGACCCAGGCAACCGTTTTTCTAGAAGGGTTTATCGACCTAGGGGAAGAAAAACAAGACCTTAGAGTTTTAGTGTTACCAAATTTCAATGCAGGTTTAGCATCTTTGGGTTATGTTCTAGTTAATCCAGCCGTTGGGCTGGGTAGCTTTTTAGCACAATATATTTTGCGTGACCCCCTTCAAAAAATACTGGCTTTTGAATACAAAATCTCTGGCAATCTTTATACACCTGAGGTTGAGAAAAATTCATTAAGGAGTTTTAATCAATCAAAACAACTAGAATACAATGAGACGAGGAAGGTTATTGAATAGAGAAACATGCAAGTGTAAAGTGGCAGCAATACAGATGGTCTCTACCGATTCAGTGGATACCAATCTCGCAACCATGTCGGCGCAAGTGAGACTTGCTGCTAATATGGGAGCCGAGCTCGTCGTATTACCTGAGTACTTTTCGTTTATAGGGCAGTCAGAGGATGAGAAAGTTAAATGGGCTGAAGAGGATAATTATGAATCAGGTGCTAATGCGCAAAAAATTCAAACTGTTCTTAGTAATGCTGCAAAGGAAAATAGTGTTTGGTTAATTGGTGGGACGTGTCCAATCTTTGCCGAATCTGAGGATAAAGTGTGTAATGCAATGTTTGTATTTGATCAAAAGGGAAACAGAAGAGCTAGATATGACAAGATTCATTTGTTTAAATACAAGAATGGAGTTGAGAGTTATGATGAAAGTGCATTTTGCGAAGCGGGGAATCAACCCTTAATGGTTGATACACCAGCAGGCAAAACTTTTTTATCAGTATGTTATGACCTGAGGTTTCCTGAATTATATAGAAAAAGACTTCCTGAGGATGCTTCACCAGATGTAATAATAGTTGCAGCTGCATTCACAAGAACTACCGGGGAAGCACATTGGGAGGTTTTGTTGAGGGCCAGGGCAATTGAAAATCAGGCTTATGTCATTGCTAGTGCGCAGGGAGGTGAACATAATTCTGGTAGGGAAACGTGGGGGCATAGTATGATTATAGATCCATGGGGAGATATAATAGCAAAGTGTAACTTTGGCGAAGATATAGTTTTAGGGGAAGTTAATATGAAAAAACTACAAACCATCAGAGCAAACCTTCCCGCCCTAGAACATCAGGAATTTAATTTGAGAAAGAGATTATCATGTTAGACAAAGTGAAGTCAGATCCATTTGATATCGCAAAACAGAATTTAATTGAGCCATATGGACTTACTGAAGAAAATTTATTCGATCTTCATAATCAGCTGGAAGTTAAGGGTGTCGATTTTGCAGATATTTACCTTCAATCAACTATATCTGAATCATGGAATCTTGAGGAAGGCATTGTAAAGGGAGGCGCTTTCTTGATAGATCAAGGTTTTGGTGTTCGTACTGTTTCAGGAGACAGAACATCTTTTGCATTTTCAGATACCATCAGTCAAAAGACTTTGGAAGAAGCAGTCAAAAACACGCTATCGATTTCCAGAACATCAACTGAAAAGAAGAAATCAATTTATTTGGATGGAAAGAAAAACAGTCCAAAATCCGGTCAAGCGAGTTCGCTTTACGATTATGACAACCCGGTCGATGCTATGTCTTCCCAAGAAAAGGTTGAACTTTTGCAAGAAATTGAAGCTTTGGCTAGGAAAAAGGACCCTAGGATTTCTCAGGTAATGGCTTCAATTTCGGGTAGCTTTAGCATTGTGATGATCGTAACTGATAGAGGTCTGATTACAGACTTGAGGCCCCTTGTGCGACTTTCTGTTACCGCAATAGCAGAGGAAAAAAACCGAAAAGAATATGGTGTAAGTGGCGGCGGTGGTCGATTCGCTATGAATAGTTTCTCTGGTTCAACATTAGAAACTTATGTCAATGAAGCTACTAGGCAAGCTTTGATAAATTTAGAGTCTAGGCCCGCACCAGCGGGCCTAATGTCCGTAGTTTTAGGTCCTGGATGGCCCGGAATCTTGTTGCATGAGGCAGTGGGACACGGTTTGGAAGGGGATTTTAATAGAAAAGAATCATCTGTTTTTTCTGGCAGAATTGGAGAGAGAGTTGGAGCGCCTGGTGTAACTGTTGTCGACAACGGAACAATCTCGAACCGGAGAGGTTCGCTGAATGTCGATGATGAGGGAAATACTTCGCAAAATAACGTTCTAATTGAAGATGGGATTTTGAGGGGATATATGCAAGATCGGCTCAATGCAAGATTAATGAAAACAAATGTCACCGGTAATGGGCGCCGAGAATCATTTGCTCATTTACCAATGCCAAGAATGACAAATACATATATGCTTCCTGGTAAACATGATCCGAAGGAGGTGTTAGAAAGTCTTGAAAAGGGGATTTATGCAGTAAACTTTGGCGGGGGACAGGTAGATATTACAAACGGTAAATTTGTTTTTTCCGCTTCAGAAGCTTACTGGGTTGAGAAAGGACAAATTAAATACCCTGTCAAAGGCGCAACCTTGATAGGAAACGGTCCTGATGCACTGACAAAAATAAAGATGGTGGGTTCAGACCTTAAACTAGACTCAGGTGTGGGGACTTGTGGAAAGGATGGTCAGAGGGTCCCGGTTGGGGTTGGCCAACCTACAATCTTGATAGAAGGGTTAACCATCGGCGGCACCGCGGAGTAGCTTTAATGGGTGATAATTTAACAGATGATGTACGAATCAGAGAGATAGAAGAAGTTATTGCGCCAAAACGGATTATCGATGAGATTCCAGTTTCTGAAGAAGTCTCTGAATTAGTTGTTAGTACTCGGGAAAATATCAGAAAAATTATTCACGGGTTAGACGATCGTTTACTGTTAATAGTTGGTCCGTGTTCTATTCACGATCCTGAGGCAGCCATTGATTATGCAAAGAGGTTATTGGCGGAACGGGACAAATATAAAGATAGCTTGGAACTTATAATGAGGGTTTATTTTGAAAAACCTCGTACTACGGTTGGGTGGAAAGGATTGATCAATGACCCTGATTTAAATAACTCTTTTGATATCAACAAGGGTCTTAGAGTTGGAAGGCGACTGCTTTTTGAGATAAACAATTTAACGATGCCGGCAGGAGTAGAATTTTTGGATGTGATTTCTCCGCAATATATTGCTGACCTTGTTTCTTGGGGCGCTATTGGTGCGCGTACGACAGAATCTCAAATACATAGAGAATTAGCATCTGGATTGTCATGCCCGGTCGGATTTAAGAACGGTACAACAGGAAACGTTGGTATTGCCGTTGATGCTGTTAGAGCTTCCAGCCACTCACATCATTTTCTGTCTGTAACTAAGTCAGGGCAGTCGGCAATTGTAAAAACAGCGGGAAACTCCGATTGCCATGTTATTTTACGAGGTGGGAAGAGTCCTAATTATGATGTTGACACTATTGCGGGACTCGTCAAGGAACTCAACCAAAACGAAGTATCTCCAAAAGTTATGGTTGATGCTAGTCATGGAAACTCCAACAAAAAACCAGAAAACCAACATATTGTGGTTGACAGCTTGTGTGAAAGAATCTCCTCTGGGGATAAGAGTGTTTTTGGAGTCATGATTGAAAGTAATATTATTGCGGGTAGGCAAGATCTCGGAAGTGTTACCGACATATCAAAATTGGAATACGGTAAGAGTATTACGGATGCATGCATATCATGGCCTGAGACTGTGGGAATTTTAGAGAATTTGTCTAGCGCAGTCAAAGAGAGGAGATCTAATCCCTGATATTATGCAAATAAAGGTGAAAATTTATTTATTTTTTCTTTTTTTTCTGGTCTCCCACGTTTGTTCATCTAATTTATAGAGTCTGTCCAATCGTCTACTTAAAACAAAAAAAAAGTCGGACAATCTATTGATAAACGGCAAAACTGGGCTTTTTTGAAATTTTTCGTATTCGGGGTTATTTTCGATTAAATTCATTAACGATCTTTCTGCCCTCCTGCACACAGTTCTTGATACATGGGCTTTCGCTCCCAATTGACTTCCACCTGGTAGGACGAATTCTCTTAGAGGAGGTAAATCTTGATTGATTTCGTAAATAATATTTTCTAGAAATATGACAGCCTTCTCATCAAAAATTTCTATGTCCTCTGAACATACAGCACCTCCAATATCGAATAATGTATGTTGTATACGAGTTATCCAACCGTATATATCCCTAAGTGAATCTTCTGTTGAATTAATAATGAACAAATCTGCTTTTAAAGTGCCTATATAAGCATTTAGTTCGTCTAAATCGCCGAGAAAGTTAACGATATTGGAATTTTTTGAAATTCGCTTGTTTGGATTTATACTAGTCATTCCGGAATCTCCGCTTTTTGTAACTATCCGGTCTAATCTGTTTTTCATAAGTTAGGGCACGTTTGTATGGATAAAAATTTGTTGAAAGAATTACAATCTTTTTTGAAAATCGACCAAATTATAACAGATAAGTCCAGCATTCAAGTTTATCAACGGGACGGTTTGTCGGGATATTCTGGGATTCCGGGTATGGTGCTTCTTCCAGAATCTGAAAATGATATCGTTAAAATCGTTAAAATTTGCTGCAAATACAATACTCCTGTTGTTACAAGGGGGGCCGGCACCGGTCTATCTGGTGGAGCTGTTCCAACCGACGGGTCAATAGTGTTGTCAACATCTAGATTGAATAAAATACTGAAAGTTAATCCTGAACAAAGAACGGCTGTTGTTCAGCCTGGGGTTAGAAATATAGTCATATCGGAAAAAGCAAAGGAGTTTAATCTTTTTTATGCGCCGGATCCCTCTTCGCAAATAGCGTGTTCCATCGGGGGAAACGTTGCTGAGAACTCTGGTGGGGTACATTGTTTAAAGTATGGTCTAACACTGCACAATGTAGTCAATGTTCGCGCTGTAGACTGTGAGGGTAGTGTTATAGATCTTGGGTTGGACTCTTTTGATTTTCCAGGCTTAGACCTTTTATCCCTTATAGTGGGGTCAGAGGGAATGTTAGCAGTCATAACTGAGATAACCGTAAGGTTATTACCTCGACCATGCTCTGCAAAAGTGATTATGGCCTCTTTCAATGCCGTAGAAGACGCTGCTAATGCAGTTGCAGGTATTATTTCAGAGGGAATAGTACCCGCCGGACTTGAAATGATGGATGGGGGAATGGTTCAGGCTGTGGAAGATTTCGTACATGCGGGGTATGATACGGAGGCGGCAGCGATCCTCCTTTGCGAATCCGACGGGATGGCTGCGGAAGTCGATGAGGAAATTGATCTAATGGTAGGAACTCTAAAAAAGTTTGGTGCATCGAAGTGTCTGGTTTCAGCTAATGATCATCAACGAGATTTGTTTTGGTCGGGTAGAAAGAATGCGTTCCCAGCGTCTGGGAGACTTTCACCGGATTATTATTGTATAGATGGCACAATACCGAGAAAAAAGGTTGGAGCTATGTTGCGAGAGATCGAAAGAATGGAAGAGTTTTATAATCTTCGGTGCATCAATGTTTTTCATGCAGGAGACGGTAACTTACACCCTTTAATTTTATTTGATTCTTCAAAACCGGGTGAGTTTGAAAAAACGGAAAAGTTTGGCGAAGAAATTTTAGATTTGTGTGTAAAGTTTGGGGGCACAATAACTGGAGAGCATGGAGTCGGTTTAGAAAAGTTAGGTTCTATGTGTGTTCAATTTACTGAAGAGGAGAGAAATACTTTTTCTGCGGTGAAGCTCGCTTTCGATAAAAATAACCTCTTTAATCCTGGAAAAGTAATTCCTATTCTTTCGAGGTGTGTTGAAAAAGGTAGGAAACATGTTCATAAGGACAACAGGGAGTTTAAAGAGATTCCTAGCTTTTAAATAGAATTAGGGTTTTTTCTTTAAATGGAAAATAGTTTCATCACAGATTCTAGACAGTTGGTAGAAGAGGCTCGGAATCGAAAATCTAATCTAGTCATTACAGGACATAATTCAAAGAAGTTTTATGGAAATCCTGATATAAGTCCTCACATGGAATTAAATACAATAAAAAACGATGGCATTATTGATTACGATCCTTCTGAGCTCGTTGTAAGAGTGCGTTCTGGTACAAGTATTGTTAATTTGGAAAAGGAGCTTTTTTCGAGAAACCAGTTTTTAAACTTCGAGCCGCCTAGGTTTAAGACAAAAACAAAACCTGGAGCAGAAGATAGAATTGGCACTGTCGGAGGAATGATAGCATCCGGGTTAAGTGGCCCGGGCCGGTTTTTTTATGGTGGTTGCAGAGAATCAGTTTTGGGTTTGACTATTATGGATGGTACTGGAAAATTATTACGGTTTGGAGGCTCTGTAATTAAAAATGTTGCGGGATACGATATCTCCCGTCTGAATGTTGGAGCGCTCGGTTGTCTTGGGTTAATCACCGAGGCCTTTTTGAGAACATACCCTCAACCAGTATCTGAAACAACGGTTGAGCTTGCAGCCTCTCGAAAAGAGTTATCAGAAATAGTAAAGTTTTGTTATAAGGAGCAATTACCTATATCTGGCTCATTTTGGACGAATTTGGAGACAGAGGAATTATCTAAAAAAGAAAGACTTTATATCAGGCTTTCTGGTAAAGAAGCACTGACTAGTCTTGCTATAAAAAAAATTTCAGAAAAATTTACAAACTATACTGTAATGGGTAATGACACTACAAGGTTTTGGAATAGTATTAGGGACCAAAATTTAAAATTTTTTACAGATAAGATTAGTGGCAGTAATATCCTCTGGCGGATATCTGTGCCTTTGGCTACAGATATCGATCTAGTTTTTGGTGAGGATATGATTTTCGAATGGATGGGCGCACTACGATGGATAAAGAGCAAAGAGTCTCCTTTGGTAGTTAGAGAAAAGGTTGCGCAGGCAGGGGGTCACGCAACAATTTATCATGCGTCACAATCCGCTAAGGAGAAGTATGGAAGTTTTTCTCAATTAGGGTATGCAAGTAAAAGGGTGCATTTAAACTTGAAAAAAGTTTTTGACCCGGAGAACATATTTAACAAAGGCCGGCTTTATCACTTTATGTAATTATTATGCAGTTATTGCTCCGGATACCCCGATAGAATGGGAACCAGTTATTTTTCTCAAATCTAAATCATTTCCGAGATATGTTTGTAAAGCTAACCAGCCGAAACAGCAAGATTCTATACACATCGGCGCCCATCCAATCGCTTCTGTAGATTCAACAGTTTTTGTTGTGTGAACTTTTATTCTTTCTATTAAATAAGAGTTTTTAAAACCGCCCCCACAGATATATATTTCTTTGCATGATCTTGGTATCGATTTACAAATTACTGTGGCTGTAAGTTCGGTTAATGTTGCTTGTATATCTCGGCTGGGAATTTCAGTCTTAAAGTTTCTTAGTTTTTTTTCTAGCCATTCAGGGCCGAAATATTGTGTGCTTGTTGATTTTGGGAATTTTTTTTTAAAAAAAACATCACTTTGAAGTATTCTTAATAACCCGAAGTTAATATTGCCCTTCTTAGCCCAGTTTCCATTGAAATCAAACGCTCGATTCTTGATCTTCTTAATCCACAAGTCAATTAAACAATTTCCTGGTCCCACATCAAAACCACGTGTCGTTTTTTTCGTTATGATCGATATATTAGCGATTCCCCCAATATTTACGAATGCGGTTTCAAAGTCTCTAGGCGCTATTTGAGAGTGAAATAATGGAGCAAGCGGAGCTCCTTGTCCTCCTCTAACTATATCTCTGTTTCTAAAATCAAAAACAACCCTTAGTCCTGTTAACTCTGCGATCAGGTGGGGATTGCAAATTTGGTAACTAAAGCCGTTTTGTGGGTTATGTGCAATGGTTTGTCCATGCACTCCGCATACAATTATCCTGGATTTATAGCCGTTTTTTCTTAAAAAAATATTTATATTGTTGGCAAGCTCCCGGGAAAATTTGTTGGTAATTTTAGCTAAAGTCTGAATGTTTGTTATATTAGGAGTGGCGAGAGATTTGATGTCGCTTTTCATCTTTTGAGGAATTTTTTTGCTATAGAAGTCGACAAGTTTGAAAGGTAAATTTTTTTTTATTTGAAGAAGTGCTATGTCAATTGCATCTAAGCTAGTTCCAGTCATCACTCCAATTACAAGTCCGTTCATTTTGAGGTCCTAATATATGTCAAATGATTCTACTGAAAAGGATAACCTAGATTCCACAAATATTGATAATGAACAGGTGAAAGAAATATTTGAAATTATCCAAAGAGGCACTGAAGAAATACTTGTTGAAGGCGATTTAAAAAGAAAGCTCACATTCTCTTTGCAAGAAGGGAAACCATTAAATATTAAGTTAGGCCTTGACCCAACATCCCCGGATTTGCATTTGGGGCACACTGTAGTTCTAATGAAACTTCGAGAGCTACAAAAGTTAGGACATAAAGTTACTCTTTTAATAGGAGATTTTACGGCTAAGATTGGTGACCCCAGTGGACGAAATACTACACGGCCCGTTTTAACAGACGACGAAATAGAAGAAAATTCTCGAACCTATTTCGAACAGGTCGGTCTCATTCTTGATATGAATGCTCTTGTAATAAGAAATAATTCAGAGTGGGCCAATACGTTATCCTCATCTGAGATGATAAGGTTAGCTGGAGTCACGACTGTAGCTCGGATGTTAGAACGAGACGATTTTACGAAACGGTATCAATCCGGAAAATCAATTTCCCTGCATGAGTTCTTATACCCCCTGATGCAAGGTTATGATTCTGTTGTTGTAAATTCTGACCTAGAGCTAGGTGGAACTGATCAAAAATTCAATCTTCTTATGGGAAGAGATGTCCAGCGTTTTTTCGGACAGGACGTGCAGTGTATCTTGACTATGCCGATTCTTGAGGGATTAGATGGCGTGGATAAAATGAGCAAATCGAAGAATAATTATATAGGGTTGAAGGATGAAGCCACTCAGATGTTTGGAAAAATTATGTCTATATCAGACGAGCTGATGTGGAGATATATTGATCTTTTGACCTTCAAGAGTGATGACGAGAAAAAGAGGCTTAAGCAAAGTGTTTTAGAAGGACAAAACCCGAAAAATATTAAAATAGAATTAGCATCTGGTATAGTCGAGAGATTTTACAATCGGGAGACAGCGCTAAAAGTCGCCAATGATTTTGAAGAAAGATTCAAAAATAATAAAATCCCCGAATTTATTGACGAAAAGGTTTTCAAAGGTGAGAGTTTTGATATAGTGTTTTTGTTAAAAAATACAGGGTTAGTCAGATCGACCTCAGATGCGTTTAGATCCATTCAACAAGGAGCTGTTCGGGTTGACGGACAAAAGGTGCTCGAAAGGGAACTGGTTCTGAAAAATGGATGTTATGTTTTACAAGTCGGGAAGAGAAGTTTTATAAGAGTAAGGGTGGAATAATAAATGCAGAATTTTAACCCCAGAGTTTCTGGTTTATTTTTACTTTGTTTGGTTTTGGTTTACATTGTTATCCTCGCAGGAGGTACTGTGAGGGCTACCGGGGCTGGAATGGGTTGTCCAGATTGGCCTTTATGTTTCGGTAAGTTTATACCTCCAACTAGTGAGGCGGAATTACCTGAAAATTGGAAAAATTTTTTACATGGTTCTCAGGCTGAAAGTCCTAGTTTTAATCCTGTGCATACATGGACGGAATACCTTAACAGATTGGCCGGCGCTCTTTTGGGTCTTGTATCGCTAACTCTGGTATTTTTTTGTTCTGTTAGCAATAAGGCAACGAATAAAACATTATATTTTGCTATCGGAGCTCTACTGTCAGTAATTTTTAACGGTTGGTTAGGATCCCAGGTAGTGGCTTCCGATCTCAGACCGTTTCTTGTTTCATTACACATGATGGGAGCTTTTTTGGTACAAATGTTTTTAATCTTAGGGTTTATCAATTCTCGCACATCTAACGTATTCCCTACCATTTCCATGGCTTACAAAAAATGGGCAAATATCTACATCGGCCTGTGTGTATTGTGTTTGGTTTTTCAAATTG
>CACIGF010000008.1 GCA_902586195.1 uncultured beta proteobacterium
GATAGATCAAGTAATAATGGTTCCCAAACATTACTTTCTTCCAAAGCTCTTGCACGAATGGCCCAGAATAGTTCTGATGATTTATCTGACGGTTGCCAACGTAGCCCAGAAAACTTTTTACCAAAGTAACAAATGTGTTCTCCAGTGCCAGAAGCTGTTTCGAGTACATCACCATTCTTAGGTAGATACAGATCCAAAATGTTAGCAATAAACTTTCTGTTATTGATCGTTGAAGGATAGCTAGGTAGTTCCATTCTGGATGTAATTATTTAATGAAATGGGTAAAGTTGAGAAACTATTCGACTATATTATTAAAACAGATATTTTTTATCACAGCCTCACGAGCTGTTTCCTTTTTGGCTTGAATCCAGTCTAATGAATTAGATGGTACAAAGTTCTCCGTGACGTTTCCAAGTCCCATGGGTCCACCATATCGTAGAACTTTTAAGGTTCGAAACACAAAATCATCGCAATGAACTTTAACATAATGAACCTCACTCATGTCACCAGATTGATTGGGTTCAAGAAAATTTACTAAAAGCCAAGCGTACGTGTAAGGATTAACATTCTGTATTTTCCCTAGATCTAAAAAATAACTCGTGTGGTTAACATTCCTTGCCACTTCGGACCAAGCTCCGAGACAAGGTTTCCATAACAAACAAAAGATCAATAGAAACTTAATTGAGGTTCTCACCGCTTTCTTCCAAAATTTTCATTCTAATAGCTCGCAAATTGCATGAACAAGTGTTATGTGCGCCTGTTGAATCATAGCGGTACTCTCACTTTTAACATGCAAGACAATATCAGCTATATTTATAAGCTCACCTCCATTTTTACCAAGGAAACCTATAACTTTTATGCCCCTTTTTTTAGCCTCCATGGCTGCTAATATTAAGTTTAACGATCTATTCGTTTTTAGACAACCACCGCTAGTTGAGAATAAGACGAATAAGTCTCCTGTTCTTCCAAAAGCTTCGATTTGTCTTTGATAAAAACTCGTAAAGTCAAAATCATTACTCCATGCTGTTAAGGCAGACTGATTGGATTGCAAACAAATTGCCCTAAAAGGTTTTCGATCGCCTTTTGAATACGTACAAGATAGCTCTCCAGCAAAATGTAAACTATCTGAACAACTTCCACCATTACCTGCTAGCAAAATACTGTTTCCTTTATCGTGAACTTTTTTTATTTCTTCAGCAACCTGCTTGCAGATCGGATCGAGATCATCTAAGGACTCTATAACTGCCGCACTATTCTTGAAAAAATTTAATAACATGGTGACTATTTTGTGCGCTTTAAAAATAAGTACTATGCCTAGTTGGTCAAATACCTTTTAATAAAGGGGTTAATTAGAAATAAACATAAGGCTACGATAACAGATAATACTGCTAGTATTTCAAAGTTAGAACTATAAATTTCAAGAGATATAGCTGCATCACTTTCAGCAGGGCTTACGTCATTAGGCACAGCCATTAATCCGGCAATCAAACCGGAAACATAACCTGCTAATGAGCTTGAAAGAAACCAAATACCCATCATAAGCCCCGCAATTCGAGTCACTGATAATCTTGAAACCATTGACAAACCTACAGGTGAAAGGCAAAGCTCTCCAAAGGTATGACATAAATACATTACAACCAGAAAAATCAGGTGCACTTTGAAATTCTTGTCAGCCAAGTTGGCTCCCAATACAAGTGCCATAAAACCGACACCTACTAGCAAGATTGCAAGCGCGAATTTTATCCCTGTATTTGGCTCGATATTTTGCTTAGCTAAATAAGCCCATAAATATGCAAAGACTGGCGCAAATAGTACGATAAAAAAGGGGTTTAATGCTTGGAACATTCCAGCTGGTAGTTCTCCTCCAGTGTTGACATTTCTATCTGTAAACAATGTTACTGAAGAAGCCGCTTGCTCAAAAAGTGCCCAAAAGAATACAGAGAATGCCATCAATACCAACATAACAAGGGTTTGATTTCTCTCTTTTCTATTACATTTGCGATTAATGTAAAAAAATAACCATGTCATTACCGGCAACCCAATTAAACCCAGAATTATTCCGAAATCGTCTAGAACCGTGAATAAAAACCACGTTAAAGCAATAAATAATATCGCTGAAAGATATATCAAATATTCAACTCTAATACCGAACCGTTTGCTATTTAAAAGATCCGGATCTTGAGGTAAGCCGACATTCTCAAGATTTTTAGAACCTATCCTGAATGCGAGTAAACCCAGAACCATTCCTATGCCCGCTACTCCAAATCCATATCTCCATCCAAAAGTTTCTCCCAAATAAGCACATACAATAGTTGCAACAAACGCCCCTAAATTTATGCCCATATAAAAAATCGTAAAACCACTATCTCTTTTTTGATCATCAAACTTGTAAAGAGCGCCAACTAAGTTAGAAATGTTAGCTTTCAAAAACCCGACGCCAACAGCTATTAATGAAATGGATAAAAAAAAGAAGTTCAAATAGAAATCAGACCGTGAGACACTGTCGCCTTCCACAACAGCCGGATCTCCTTCTATTGCCATCGATAAATGCCCAAAAACGAGCAAAATAGCACCAAAAGTCACCGACTTTTTCATCCCCAAATACCTGTCAGCGATAATGCCTCCCAGCAGGGGTAAGCCATAGATCAGAGCTACATAACTCCCATAAATCATTCCTGCTTTGAAGTCATCAAATAAGAAATGCTTAGTTAGGTATAGAATCAACAACGCTCTCATACCATAGTAACTAAAGCGTTCCCACATTTCTGTCATAAATAACGTGTAAAGCCCTGCCGGGTGACCAAGTATTTTTCTTTCCATTTATAGTACTAACGCTTAAAAAATATCAAACCCTAAAAAAATATCTAATGTCTTACTTTAATGTGAAAAAGTTTTCAGCTAAATTTTTTTCAACAATTTTATTTTTTAAAAATTAGCAAACTTTTTAAGTAAAATTTTTTCACATTGTTTTCCAAATATCTCCCAATTCTTCACGAGGAGAAGGAATTTCTTTGTTGCGTAATTCCTCGGGCAACGCACTAGCATCTGCTCTCTTTCCGAGAGCAAAACCCATGATTACTTTTTGTGTTTTTTCATCTAAATTAAAAAGCTCTTCTATTTTCGCTCGATTAATACCACCCATTCCATGAGTATAATAACCTAACAATCGTGCTTGAATTGTTAATGCCATCCAGGCTGCACCGCAATCAAATTCTGCCAAAGAGTTCTCTCTAGGTTTTTTTTTAAAAAACTTCCTCGCAATAATAAAGCCGATAACGCTTGAATGGTTTGCCCACACCTGATTACCTTCATTCAAACATTTAACGAATTCTTGAAATTTTGATGTCTCTCGAGAAGCGGTAAAGAAAAGCCAGGGCTGTTCATTCATTGTAGAAGGTGACCATCTGGCTGCATCGATTATTTTTTTTAAATCTAATTCAGAAATCGTATTCGGAACAAAACTTCTCGGTGACCACCGCTCAATAAAAACTTTATCGGCGACCGCATTAATACGGCTTGTAAACAAATCTTTTTCCACCAGATTTTCTCCTATTTTTGATTAAGGACACTGCCTTAGCTTTGAAACAATGCACTGCTTCGATAACGCTTTTGCCATTTTCACCTGATTATCCTTCATGCTCAATTCCGCATAATCTAAAACTTCTTTTGCACCCTCATAGCCGTTTTGCATTGACACGTGTGTCCAAGCGTACCCTTTAACAGCCTCTTCTTTCCCAGCGTCACCTGATAGAAACATTACCCCGGTCATAAACTGTGCCTCAATTTTTCCTTTTTTTGCGGCTCGTTTGTACCAGGCTAACGCCTTTAAACCATCCGTACGAACGCCCCAACCATTTTGAAAAAACTGACCCATCATATACTCTGCTTCCGTATATCCTTTTTTCGCTGCTCTTTCGAACCACTTCCTTGCCTCTGACTGGTTCTTCGCAACCCCATACCCATAGTGGTATAGTAAGCCAGTATTAAATTGAGCCTCTGGTAGAGACTTATCTGCGGATAGTTTGTACCATTTCAACGCCTTGCTATAGTCTTGAGGGACTCCTAAGCCTCTTTCGTAAAGATAGCCAATATTGTTTTCCGCCTGAGCATCACCCTCCTTTGCGAGATTCCTAAAGGCTCTTAAGGCCGTTGCGTAATGACCTCTATTCATTGCCTCTACACCCGCTTTAAGAGTAGCTTCTCCAGCATGAATCCCATTTTTGAATAAACCTGAGCTAAACAAAACTACAACTAAAGTCAATGTTCTGATTAACATCGCCATATTCTTTCCTTTCTCCATAGCTCAATTTCCTTGTTAAAAAAAACTTTTAACGACTCGCACCCACTCTTTTTCAATCGCATCCACCGTATATTTTTCTCTAACTAATTCCTGTACTTCACGAATCTTTTCATAATAAGTAGCTGGGTTTTTTGCCAATATTTCCGCGCTTTCAGTTCCAACAATAGCAAAAAACTTCGAAAAAGGAAGATATGAATCTAACCCCTCTGCGATAACCGGTAGGCCTAAAGCAAAACTGGTAAGTAATCTCCCAGGACTGACTCCACTTTTTCGTGGGTCTTCCTTTGAACTTGGAATAATACAATAGTGCGAAACCTTCGCCGCCCTTCTCATATTGTCCCGAGACCATGGGGCAAGAGTTACTTTCATGTTTTTGGGTGCTCGTTTAGCTCCTTCCCGTATAGCCTCTTTAGGCATATTGTTTGTCAAAATGATAAGGTGTTTTGGTGGTGCTACATGCATCTGATTTGCCATGTACTCCAAAAGGTAAGTCAAATTTGAAACATGGCCAAACCATAAAGCTGTCATTTCGCGAAAATCAGGTTTCGCTCTTTCGGGCTCAATGAAATCCACTTCAACTGGCTCGGGAATTATCGCAGTAAACTTATCCCAATCGTTGATAATATTGGTCCTCATTTTCTGGCTGGGTAAAACTAATCCTGATACAAAATCTTTTATTTCTCTGTAAAAATCTCCAACAATCCCTTCCTTCGTGAAATGGTTGTCAGTGTAATCAAGTATCAACTTTTTGTTTCGTTTTTCTAGATTGTCAATTTTTCGTAACCATAAGTCTCTGCGCACTCCAGAATCATCCAAAAATTGCCCAGTGTTACTATCTGGAACAAATTTTGCCATAAAAACAACATCAGGATCATGAGACAAGTCCCTATAATTCGGCGGTAATACCGTAAAGCCATCTTTAAGACATCCTGATATGCAAACTCCAGCACGCATTCTAGTGCTCGCCAATTCTGTGTTAAAAAGCTCAGCAAAGTCATTAGTTCTTAAGTTCGAAATCAACCATGCGATTGAGTGATCAGCGTACCTCAAATTCTCAATTTCTTTCTATAAAGCAGGATATCTAACACATTAGCCACAATGACCCAGAACTATATTGTAACCCCAACCTATTGTATGATAGATACGAAATCTATAGTAATTAATGTAAAAACGTAGCATGAAAGGAAAAAATGACATCAAATGTTTTTGTTGGGTATGACACGAGGGAGGACATTGCGTATCAAGTTTGCGAATTCAGTATAAAAAGATTCAACGCCAATGTCGCAATCACCCCATTAGTACAGCATGAACTTCGTCAGAAAAAAATTTATTGGAGAGAAATTGATAAGCTTGCATCTACCGAGTTCACTTTCACAAGGTTTTTAGTACCCCATTTGATGAATTTTAAGGGATGGGCCTTATTTATAGATTGTGACATCGTTTTTTTAGAGGATGTTAACAACTTGTTTTCTTTGGCTGATGACCGTTATGCCGTGATGTGCGTCAAACACGAATTCAACCCGAAACCTGGGTTGAAAATGGACGGACAAGTTCAAACAGTCTACCCTAGGAAAAATTGGTCTAGCGTCGTTTTGTGGAATTGTGCGCATCCATCTAATGAAAAAGTTACTGTTGATAGTGTCAACAACCCTAATTTCGACGGAGCATATTTTCATCGGTTTAGTTGGTTGAAAGACGAAGAGATCGGTGAACTCCCTTGCGATTGGAACTGGCTAGTTGGTTGGTACAAAAAAGACGATGGAGTTCCCAGGGCAATACACTACACGGAAGGAGGTCCATGGTTTAAAAATTATCGAAATTGTGAATTTAACCAAGATTGGAAAAAATGTTTACAGCAGATGATGGAAAGCTAATCTCCTAAATTTTGTTGGTCTCCATCTGTTAGTCGTCCGTAAACATCCTCAAACCGCTCAATATCATCTTCTCCTAAATATGACCCGGATTGAACTTCGATTATCTCCAGTGGCGATTTAAACGGATTTTCCAGTCTATGTTTTACACCAATTGGAATGTAGGTGGATTCGTTTTCGCTTAGTTCGAAAACCTCATCACCTCGAGTTACTAAAGCTTTTCCTTTAACCACTACCCAATGTTCTGCTCTTTTTTTATGCCTTTGCAAAGACAACCTACCTCCACATTTGACAGTAATTTTCTTAACCTGGAACCGTTCTCCTCTTTCTATCGAGTCAAACACCCCCCATGGACGATTGACCTGTCTGTGATTTAAAGCTTGATTAACGTTATTTTTTTCAAGTTCTTTAACTGCTTCCTTCAATTCTTCAGTATGGGAAACTTTTGCTACGTAAACAACATCTGATGTCTCTACAACAACTGTATCTTCTAAACCTAGGGTAACAATCCGTCGGCCAGTAGTATATGCAAAATTATTTTTTGATTTAAAGAAATGTGCCTTGCCAACATTTCGGTTACCCTCAGCGTCGGCAGGAAATAGCTCCGCAAATGCATTCCAACTGCCAACATCACTCCATTGAGAATTTAGAGGTAGCATCCTAACAGAGTGATGTCTTTCCATTACCGCATAGTCAAAGGAAATATTCGGACATTCTTTGAAGTTCTTTTCATTTAACGTTAAACGTACTCCTTCAGAGCCGGAAAAACTCCCAAATGCAAGTTCTACAGCATCTAAGACTTTTGGAACAAACTTAGAACATGCAGCTAACAATGCTGAAGGCTCTGCGATAAAAATTCCTGAATTCCAAAATACCCCCTTTTTTTTAAACAATTCGGAGGCTTTGTTGAAGTCAGGCTTTTCAATAAACTGCCTTACTCGCAAAAATTCATCGCTTTCCAAATTACCCTCTGAACTTAGATATCCGTAACTAGTACTGGGGAAGTGAGGCGGGATTCCCAAAACAAAAATACTTTCCTTGTCCGTAAAGTAGGCAGCTTTCAAAATAGTTCTTAGTAAATTTTGTGGATCTGACAAAAAATGGTCTGCTGGACAAAAAAAAGCAACTAACGAATCTCCATTATTGATTTTTCTGTATTTTTTTTGCAAAAAGATTGAGCTTGCAACAATGGCCGCACACGTATTTTTCTGACATGGTTCAAGAATCAAGTCCAACTCAACTTCACTTTTCTCTGCTATGTCATAGAACATATGGTCATGCTCAGCTGATCCTACACATAAAACACGGCGGGACAGTTTAAACTCTGGATGAGGAAACACATCCTCCGTATTTTTCACGGAAAATCTTTCCAAGGTTAATTGTAAAAGCGACTTTCCCGAAAAGGCTGGTACAAACTGTTTAGGCAATGACTTTCTGGACAAAGGCCATAACCGGGTGCCGGTTCCGCCACAGAGGACAACAGGACAGATTATTGTAGACATACTTGATTGTGCCATAAATTCAATCACTTCTTGGGCACACAAAGACTAACGAGAAAAATTTGGCAAAAACTGTTTAATTTTTCTATCACGAATGCCAATTTATAACTGCCTAAAGGTTTTTTGTGCTGCGGTAAAAACTAAAAATCAATCAGCGATGCCTTGCATTTCACTTACGAAGAAAGAAGACTTTGGACTTCATTCTGAGTTGTATTGGTTACGGATGAAAGCTGAATGTTTATTAGGCTTTGTATTTGTGCTCTGATTTCAGTCATTAGCTCCGCCACAAAACCTGCTGACTCCACTTCTGCAATCAACGCACCACTGACACCGGCTGCCTGAATTTCGCTACTGGCAGGCGCACTCCCTGAAAATAAGGAACCAAAATTTGTATTAACATTTTGCTGAGCCGCAGCAAGAACACTCTGTTGTTCTGCTATTTGCTTAAGTAACTCGTCAAGTGCATTTAATGCACTCTGTATTTCAGCCTCCGTTTTTAATCCATCCGTGAACAAAGTTTTCGCTTCGGCTGTAGGAATCTCGGAAAAGCCACCGGTAGCTACCCCTCTAGTAAAAGCTTGAATCTGCGGAATATTTAATTTTGCTAAAATAGGAAATGCATCAACATTTAAACTTAAATTTTCTCTCACAACCGGACTGTAACTACGTGCAAGATCGGGCTCCGAGTAGTCGTCAGCCCCAAGAATAGCTTTCGTTGCCCCTGTTGCAAGGGTCACCGTAACGTCGGAGAATCGCGCTAATTCCATAGTCGTAAGAGTATCTGTACCTTCAGAACCTACATTATCTTTAATTGTGTAAGTACCACCTCCATTGTTGGTAATAGTATAATTCGCCCTAGCACCGCTGTATATAGCAGTATCGTCTCCTCCACCTCCAGTAATACTGTCATTGCCAGCATTGCCGGTAAACGCATTGTCGACGTCGTTTCCTATCAATGTATCGGCTTTAGCACCACCTTTAGCATTTTCTATCGTGGTACTTTTCGAAATCTGTAGATTGTCAACACCTGTGTACCAACCCTTTTGAAATGGTGAATCATAGGATCCCCCATCAGCCTCAGCAGCGTTTACGCTAGTAATACTTGAAGTTACAAACCCACCTGTAAATCCTAAACCCAACCAATAACTTTTTTGTTCATCCTCATCCCAAATTCCAATTGATGAGGCAGTGCCTCCATTTAAATTAATCCAGACTTCTTCTGTTTGATTTGAACCATCAATAGTGTCAGTTCCTCCACTGTCTACAATCGTTTTTAAGAAAAATTCTTTATCAGCGAAGGAATACGTTGTATCTCCTAAGTTAGTATCCGTGGATGTTCCGTACATATGCTCAATTACCTGAACATCTAGCATTCCTGGGTCGGTTGGATAAAGGCGTTTATAGGATATGGAAGTGGGACTTGCTGTAGTGCCTGCTGTAATTACGAATCGTGTGTTCCTATCATTCGAGGTATACGACATCACGGTATTTCGAACAAAGTCTTTACCATCTGCCAGTGTAGTTCCTCCACGTCCACCACCATCAAAAGGATGGCTTAATCCAACAGCATGACCAATTTCATGCAACGCAGTGTAGTAATTGAAGCTTCCCTCGGTCATTTGTTCGCCATATGACGGGACATACCAAATATCGCCATTTATTGCGCCTGATCCAGGACCATAGGCAAAAGCCGAGTAGCTCGGAGTTCCAACTCCAGATAATTCTCTCGATCTTATTTCTCCGACTGTACTCCCTGACTCAATAACCTTTTCAAATGTCCATGCTCCAATACTATCCCAATCAGTAAATGCTGCATCGAGCCTTGCTTCCAGATCAGCGCTATCCCCCAAAAGAGATAAACCAGCTGTACCTACGGTTGCACCACCTTGACCTGAAGCATTTAAATTATACGTATACGCTACTCCAGAAGTTTGATAATAAGAGTAAGACAATGTTTCTGAAGCTGACAATTCCCACTTGTTTGCTAGCATGAGTGAGTCTAATTCCTGATTAGACGTTGTTGCGTTAGCAGATGCACCAGTTACAGATGTGTTGTTTTGTGTAGCTCCTTCAATCGCAACAGGGTCTGAGTTAGAACCACTATCAACACTACCGGAAAGGCCCCGCGCAATGCCCGAAGTATCCCCTTCTCCTCGTGCTGAGCAGATAGGGCAAGTCTGTGGATTATGCGCAGTGATAGTCTCTGCTATCCCATGAGCAAAATTTACTTCAATTTCAGCTAATTTTTGAGCTTCAATATTCGAAAATTTACCATTTACTACAACCTCATTAAAAAATTCTGTTTCAGATTCCTTAGATACATTACTTATATTTATATTTTTTTCAGAAGCACTTTGAATGGACTCACTCAAATATGTCGAAAGCTCGTTTTCGAGTGCTGCCAACTCTGCAGAAAGTTGGACACGCGCTGGGTCATCTTGCAATGAGGATTCCATTTGCGCAACTTTGTCTTTTATTTGCACGAGATAATCGCCAACCTGTTGCAAGGCAGCATTTGAAATTTGAACTAATGACGTGTGTTTCGTGAATTGGTCAACTGTATCTTTAAGCAGAACATACTGAGTATCACTTGGTGATATCGAAAAATGGCTTTCTTGAATATCACTACTATTATCCTTAATTTCTTTATTTACAGCAGACTCAGCATCTATGTGCGACAAGCCAGTCAGTCTGTTTTGGAAGTAATTAGCAGCGAGTAAACTTGTATCAATCGACATAATTCAAGTAAAAAAATAAAAAAAAAGTTCTTTGGTGCAATAATCGGTATGAAAATTCCTAGCTTTAGGCTCTATCTAGCATTTTCACGACTATTTCGTCTTTTCATGAAAAACAGGACGACCATTTTTCCACTCCCCATAGAACATTAGGCCTTCAACAATTCCTCGCACAGCCCCTCGACCATTTTGGATGCCTGATTTCCATTCGCCGCAATAAGAGTTTCCTTGCTCATCTATAGAGGAACCATCTCCTTGCGGCACGTTATCAACAAAATTTCCCACATAAACAAACCCATTTTTGCGGGAATGGAAACCCAGTCCGTGCCTTTTTCCGCAAAGCCAAAACCCTACGTATTTATCCCCGTCAGGCCAGGTATATGTGCCGAAACCATGAGGATGTCCATCTTTGTATTCTCCTATATAGTTGCTGCCATCTGGCCATGTAAAACTCCCAGTTCTATTTGAATATTCTGGAAATTCTGAATAATTATCTAATTTTTTAGGAAATTCCATTTGCTCACCATGTTGACACAAATTTTGCTTATACCCAGATACCATTAGCTGGATTTAAGGTACGCCTTTGGCCGTTATAAACACCAATATCAAATCTCTTATTACACAGGATGCCCTTAACATAAATAATCGGCATCTCTCAACTGCTATGGAGAGGTTATCGACAGGTTATCGAATAAATTCAGCTTCAGATGATGCAGCTGGGCTTGCCATTTCCACACGCATGGAATCACAGGTCAAGGGATTAACTATGGCCGTGAAGAATGCCCATGACGGAATTTCGGTAATTGGAACAGCAGAAGGGGCCATGGAGGAGGTTACTGCAATGCTTCAACGCATGCGAGAACTAGCTATACAATCCTCTAATGACACGAATAGCGAGAAAGATCGCCAATATCTACAAGACGAGGTAGACCAGCTAATTAGAGAGATCGACAGGATTGCTGAAACGACGCAATTTAACTCGATGAATATTCTTGATGGTAGTTGGAACTGTAAAGTGTTTCAAATTGGGGCAAACAAAGGCCAAACTATGAATGTGTCGATTGGGAGCATGTCAACGGAAGTTTTAGGAGTAGCTCGGTCAAACTCTGCCCAAGCGGCAGAATATTGCCCCCCTCCCGACCCAGTACTTGTAGGAACAACAGCAGAAGGTACGTCGTCTATTCCAACAGTCATGGACCTTGAATTTTTAAATACTTCAGCCGAGGATTCCTACAGTTTTACACTGACTGATAGCGTGTCCAACATTTCGACAACCATAACAAACTATTCGGTGGACTTAACCAACACATTCAGCAAAGACAGTTTTGTCGAAAAAATCAACCTTGCTCTTCGCTCAGCTCAAACTAACACTACAATAACTGGTTCCACTCAGATGACTAGTTCTGGTACTTCCTCGATTGATATAACGGATAGTGGAAAATTTCCAAACACGCAACTTTCAATTTCGATTGATGGTGGGCCATTGGTCCAGGTAGATATTCGACAAAGGCTATCATCAACCAGTGGAGTAGATACTGCTAGCGTCACACAAACTAATATTGTTACAGCTTTGCAAAGTGAACTTCAGAGACTCTTCGATGACAGAATCACAGTCGGTACGGCTAATGGTTCTTTTACAATAACCGACGACGAAGGAAGGCGGTTAAAGGTTGCGCAAGATATTGGAAATGGTTTTCTTTTCGGAACGGATGCAGTAAATTGCGGACCATTGCTTTCTCGCGAAACAGAAAGAAATAATATTTCTGTAAACTGGGAAGAAAATACCTTGCAAATTAAAAATAAAGCTGGAGGAAAAACTCTCATTGAGAACTATCAGGCAAGTGCCGATAGCCAAATCCTTCTTCGCATAACTAATGAGGAACAACTTGACGGCCTTTACGACCCGCTTTTGTTGGCAACTGCTACCACAACTAACTTACCAACTGAGGCATCTGCGACCTTTACAGGTATTACTGAGGAAAGTCAGATGTCAATACGTTTTTCTGACCAGGTAGGAAATTACGCCTCAGCGGAATATTCATTTAGGATTACAAACGGAGCAGATGATGTTTATGCTGACTTTTCTGGAAGTGGGTTAAACGTTTTTCGGAATATTTCAGAGTCTGAGATTGTGAGTGAAGTTTTGATGGCACTGTCTGCAGGTATCGCAAATTTAAACCAGACAGATAGCAGTTTCGATATGTCAGAATGGGATGTGGTTATGAGTGGCGATCATCTTTTGATAAAGAATAAAAAAGGTCGCGCGATAGCTATTGATAACTTTAGTAGTTCAGCTGGTTTTATGACCGCCACACCCATAAATGAACCTGGCGCCGCAAACGTTCTTGCCGACAAAAATGCATATTATTCAGAGACAAGACTTCAGATTAATACTTCTGCATTCGGTCAGGACTTCTCTGCTACGGGTACTGATCGATTTGCTTTCACACTAGATGGTGTGAGTAACTCGGCAAACTTAACTGTAAACGTAAATGGTTCCGCTACAAATGGAGGACTTGTTAGCGGAGACCAGTTTGCATCAGTAATTCAAACGGCTCTGCAATCAGCAGATATTAGCGTCCGAGATCCTAATACCGGCAGCGCAATTGTAGCCGCGGACCTGAGTGAGATCACTGTACGATACGACGCTGATACAGCAGAGTTAGTTATCAGAGACCCAGCAGGCAGAGCAATCGGTTTTGGACTTGATGCATCAGCTAACACTCTTTGCAAAACTGGGATTATTTTCTTAGATGACTTTGTTACTGGACCCCCTAATAAAATGTACACAGTGGATACATATTCTTCGACCGCTCAGGGAGATGTATACAACTCGACAGCGGTAACGCTTGACTTTTCGACATCCGACATTGGATTTAACATACAGATCAATGGAAAATATCTTGACGGAGAATCATTAACTAGTGGGTCAGCGCTCTTGAGCTCCAATGTGATAAATTGGAACGCTGAACAACCTTTTGGTTCCTCAATCTTAAAGAGTAAACTTGACTCTTTAATGGCTACTCTTAATTCAGTACATCCTCGAGATGTATTCGAATACTCCTATTTTGGAAATTCAATAACAATTTTTCAACGTGACGGCGGTGAGGTCATTTTAGGTGGTTATGTTTCAAGTGATAAACATAGAACACTTGTCGCAGATATTACACCTGCCCCGTCCCAGGGGAAAGCAACATCATTTATATTTGAAGCTCACACTGTTGACCAAAATGCAACAGCAGAAGGAACAGGTGCTCTCTATACTGAAGCAATTCTGAATGTTGAAGGAGACGACATATTTTCGCTACAGGTATCGGATGGTAATCAAACATATAAAATGGAACCAACAACTGTCGATATAAGTAACAAACAGAGTGTCGAAAACTTTATTCAAACCCTGGAAGAAAATTTAGCCACATCAGAAATAAAAGTTAGCATGGACCTCGATGGAAATATTACTTTCAGAAGAAAAGACGGAGGAAAAATTATCCTACAAGAGTTTACCTCTGCTACTGGAAGACAAGGGTCATGGACCCCCAATCCGGGACAGGGTGAGTTTTTTTCATTAAATGGGAAAGGGCCCGTAAGGGAAAATATTATTGTAAAGTCAGATTCTCAAACCTCAGACGTTAACCCCACCATGTCTTACAGTCTTATTGAAGGGGCAAATTTGACTCTTTCAAATCTTTCAATTGAGACACAAAGTGATTCTCAATCAGCCTTAGAAGCCATCGATTTTGCTCTAGATTATGTTGCTGCGGAACGTTCAAATTTGGGAGCTTTGCAAAATAGACTTACTCATACAATTGATAATCTCACAAATATTGTTACTAATACTGAATCATCTCAAAGTAAAATACTCGACGCCGACTATGCGAAAGAAACTACAGAATTAACTCGTACCCAAATAATCCAGCAAGCAGCGACTGCAATGCTCGCACAAGCTAATCAATCAGCTCAGGTTGTACTTGAACTTCTGAGGTAAACTAAACGGCTTAAGGAAAAAGAACTTTGGTTAACTCATCTATTGTTATGGGAACATTGCCATTACGTGAAACTTGAATACCCGCCGCTATAGACCCTAAATACCCTGTCTCCCATATTGATGCTCCTGCTGTATTCATAAGTACTGAGCATGCAAGCATCGCGTCCCCAGCGCCAGCAACATCCTTTGGATTAGAGTTGAATGAATGCAAAAGCTCAGTTTCAAATTTTCTTTTATCTGAAACTAAAATTACACCTTCCGGACCAAGTTTGAGAAACAAATTACCTGCATTAGCTTTCTTCATTAAATCATTTGCAATGCTTTGGAGTCCTGACTTTTGATCATTTAGAGCAAGTCTTGCTTCTCTCTCTGTGGCAAAAACAATCTCTGCACCGGTATATCTAGAAATATCACCAAATTGTGATGATGATTGGCTATCGGCAAAAAAAGGGGTGCTCCTCCTTTGACATAGATCTATTAACTTATTGACTAAAACCTGAGGCAAGACCCCATAATTAAAATCTGAAAATACAACACAATCAGCTTCGTCTATGAGTCTTACGAATAAATGAAGCATTTCTGAGATCAGGTCCTCTGAGATTTCATGAGAACGCAAGTGACTAACCCTAAGAAGTGTTGTACCTCCTGATTTAAATCTTTGCTTGAGAATTGTGGGTCGGCTCTCATCAACTATGAAATGAGCCTTTAAATCGTATGTTTCGGCTGATTGAGAAACAATATCCGCACTTAAATCGCTTCCGACAACAGTGATTAAGTTGGCTTTAGCTCCTAAACTGCGAAGGTGGGCTGCCACAATACCAGCTCCGCCAAGAAAATACTTTTTATCATATGGTGCAACAACTATCGTAGGATCCTCCTGGGACATACCTAAGGGATCACAATAAATATACTCGTCCAAGATTACATCCCCAACAACTAACACATTTTTTTCTGTAAATTTTTTTACTTTAGAACTGAGCGAACTGGATTGAATTCTAAAATTGGCAGCAAAATCTTCATTTATACTCAGATTTATAGACTCAAGCCTAACAATCTCCTTTTTAATTAAATCACGCGAAGAAAATCTCACTTCACCGCTACTAAAAAGCAACCTTCCTCCATAGGAACTTACAAGGTCTTTTTCAATATTATTCGCACCTGCATATTCCTGTCCTTTCACAACAACTGCCGGCTTCAACTTCATGAGAATATTATTTAGACCATCTTTTTCTATAACAACTACTTCATCTACAGCTTCTAAAGCCTTAACTGCAGCCAACCTGTCCTCAATACCTAAAACGACACCTTCGCTGTCATCTTCAAGCAAGCCAACAATTAACTTTTTCCCACAAGTCTTAGCAAAGTTAAGGAGCCTCAGGTGTCCTGGGTGAATGATATTGAATTTCCCAGATACAAACACAGTCCTTTCATCGTTTTTACCGCTAAACCCGGCATTCTTCATGTTTTATCCCCAGTTTGCTATTATTATCAATAATTATAAAATTAATGAGAACTAAATGGGTTTAGCTCGGATACATTAATGTCAATCAAATTTAGTGCATTACTTCTAGCTGCCGGCAAAGGTACACGCCTTTTACCTCATACTAAAACAACTCCCAAATGTATGATTCCAATTTCTGGAAAACCCTTGATTGAGAGTTGGATAAACAAATTAGCCAAATGTCATGGGTTAAAAAAGATTTTTATCAATACTTCATATTTGGCTGAAAAAGTTGATAAGTATATCGAAAATCATGAAAGCAGAACCTTAATTGAATTAATGCATGAGAGAGAACTACTAGGTACAGCAGGTACGCTTAGAAAATTATCATCGCAACTTGATGAAGAATTTACATTTATCGCCCATGCTGACAATCTGAGCGTATTTTGCGTAGATGATTTCATACAAGCACATCTAGATAGGCCAAAGGATTGCGAGATTACCATGATGACATTCCAACCTGATGATCCAAAATCTTGTGGTATGGTGCGGTGTGATACTATTGGGGTAGTCCGTTCCTTCATTGAGAAGCCTATCTTTGCGATTGAAGGGAGGGCTAATGGAGCCGTTTATATCTTCTCAAATACTGCGATAAAACGAGTAAGAGACATGACATGGGCCATAGATCTAAGTACTGATGTTTTACCTAAATTTATTGGCAAGATATTTGCATGGCATAACCAAACTTATCACAGAGATATAGGAACGCAAGAATCCTATGCAAAAGCGTTAAAAGATTTTGAAAATAAAGAAATATAAAATTTTGTAAATATGAATATATTAGTTACGGGTGCGTGTGGATATAAAGGTAGTGTTCTAGTTCCAAAACTTTTAAGACTAGGTCATAAAGTTTTTGCTATTGATATTATGTGGTTTGGCAATTTTTTAAATCCACACGAGAACCTGACAGTAGAGAAGTTCGACATACGAGATGCAGACAATTTAGATCTTTCGAATATCGATGTAGTGATTCATCTTGCATCAGTTGCCAACGACCCTTGCGGAGATTTAGATCCCAAACTTACATGGGAAATCAGCTGTTTAGCTACGATGCGACTTGCCGAAAATGCGAAGAACTCCAAAGTGAAACAGTTTATATACGCATCTTCCGGAAGCGTGTACGGTATAAAAGATGAGAAGGAAGTCACAGAGGAATTACCCTTAGTACCAATATCAGAATATAACAAGACGAAGATGGTAGCAGAAAGAGTATTGTTAAGCTACAGAAATGATTTTCAGGTTCAGATTGTAAGGCCTGCAACTGTCTGCGGTCTATCTCCAAGAATGAGACTTGATGTTTCCGTGAATATGTTGACAATGCAAGCTTTATCCAAAGGCGAGATAACTGTGTTAGGAGGGGAACAAACCAGGCCCAATATCCATATTGATGACATTACTGATTTATACATCTTTCTCCTAGAAAATAAGGAATTATCTGGAATTTTTAATGCCGGATTTGAAAACTTATCTATTAAACAGATAGCGGAATCCGTAAAATTGAACACTGGAAGCAGAATTTCAACAAAAGCCTCGAATGACCCGCGGAGCTACAGAATCAACTCAGATAAATTAGTGAAAACGGGATTTAATCCCAAGAAAAAAGTCCAAGATGCGATCAGTGAAATAAAAAATGCTTTCAACTCAGGTGATTTGAAAAACGAACCATACTTCTATAACTTACAATGGATGAAGAAGAATGAACACTAGTTTAAAACAATCAACATTTGTCGACCATTTTCATTCTTATATTGAAAAGTTACAGGGTGTATTGAATTCCATACCGAAAGAAAAAGTTTTTTTACTACAACAGTTGCTTGAGAAAGCTCAGAAAGAGAAGAAACAGATTTTTATATTTGGGAATGGCGGTTCAGCCGGAAATGCAATGCACATTGCAAATGACTTTATATATGGTGCCTCAAAAGATATAGGTAAAGGCTTCAAAATAAATGCCCTGCCATCAAATACTTCGGTGCTCACTTGTCTCGCAAATGATGAAGGCTACGAAGAGATTTTTGTCAGACAGTTGGCGGTTTTAGCGAATCCTGGGGATATTGTGGTAGCCTTGAGTGGGAGTGGTAACTCAGAAAATATTGTTAAGGCGCTTAAATGGAGTAAAGAAAACGGAAATCCTTCGGTTGCCATTTTAGGGTTTTCAGGAGGCCATTCTTTCAATTTTGCTGATGTTGCTATTCATACTCCCGTAGACGACATGCAAATAAGCGAGGATATTCAACTAGTAATCTTTCATGCACTTATGCAATACTTTTGTAAAGAGAGTAATGCTTGATGAGCAATTGTGTACTCGTTTTGGGGAGCAACTCATTCGCAGGCTCCTGCACGATAAAAAAACTATTAGAAGAACAAATTAAGGTTATTGGGGTTAGTAGAACTGAAGAACCATCCAATATAATGCTTCCACACAAATGGTGGAAAGATCAAACAAATTATCGGTTTAAAAAAATCAACATTAATACCGAATTCGAATTGCTAAAAAGTTTAATTCAAAAGCATCCCCCAGATTATGTTATAGACTTCGCGGGTCAAGGTATGGTTGCTGAAAGCTGGGCGAATCCTTATCAGTGGTACCAAACAAACATCGTCTCAAAGGCTAAATTACATGGTGTTTTGCTCGACAACAAAAAACTAAAAAAATACATAAGAATTTCCACACCTGAAGTATATGGAAATACGGTACGGCCGATATCTGAAGCAGAGGCAAAATTAAACCCAAGCACTCCATATGCTCTATCGCATGCTTGTATTGACCAAAGCTTGAGCCTTTTACACAAACAATTTAGCTTTCCTATGGTAATTGGTAGATTCGCTAATTTTTATGGTCCTGGCCAGCAACTTTACAGAATTATACCAAGAACGATAATTTACGGACTTGAAAAAAAATGTCTGTCATTACATGGAGGGGGAACTTCAATTAGAGCATTTATACATGGTTCGGATGTTGCTGATGGTGTTTTTAAACTTGTTCAAAAAGGCGTTATCGGAGAAACATACCATTTTTCACCCGATGATTTTTTTTCAATAAAAGATGTGATTGAGCTGATATGTAGAAAAATTGATGTTCCATTTTCAACTTTTGTAAAAACCTCAGCAGATAGGCCCGGAAAAGACTCAGCTTATTTCATGAGTTCCTCCAAAGCGAACCATAAACTAGGCTGGAAAAATAAAAAAAGCTTAGATCAAGGTATCGATGAAACAGTGTTATGGATTAAGAAAAATTTAAACCAGATAATGAAGCTTCCATTAGAATATATACACAAATCGTAAGGACCTAAATGAAAAACTTTCTTCCAGAGCAGTATAAAAAGAATAACCTGCTAAAAATAAACCATAATTATCTCCGAGAACAATTTTCCGATTACCAAGTTATTTTCAAAGAGTTGGAAAAAGTTATAATTGATGGCGACTTCACGCTAGGCGAAGAGGTTGATAAATTAGAAGACGAGTTCTCTGAGTTACACCATACATCTAATTCAATTGCCGTGGGAAGCGGAACAGACGCAATAATGCTTAGTTTAAAGGCATGTGGTATTGAGAAAGGTGATGAAGTAATTACAACACCATTTACCTTTTTTGCTACTATTGGTGCCATTGTTACTGCAGGAGGAAAGCCTGTGTTTGTCGATGTCGATGAAGACATGAATATCAACCCTGAAAAGATTGAGGAAAAGATAACAAAAGAAACTAAAGCTATTGTCCCTGTCCATTGGACTGGTAGACCATGCGACATGACTAAAATTGATGAGATAGCAGAACGTAATGGGTTGTCAGTTGTTTGCGATGCGTGTCATGCAATTAACGCAAAATATAAAGAAAAAACTGCTGGTGAATTAGGAGATCTTGCGTGTTTTAGTTTTCATCCATTAAAAAATTTGAACATATGGGGCGATGGAGGAATCATAACCACTAACGATGAAAACTTAGCTAATAAAATTAGGTTACTTAGGAATCATGGATTGGTTGATAGAAATAAATGTGAACTATTCGGTTATAACTCACGACTTGATACAATTCAAGCTGTGGTGGCAAGACATATGATGAACAAGATTGATCACATTACTCAATCCAGGATTTCTAATTCAAACTATCTCGATAAGGAATTAAGAAATGTTGATGAAATCACAATACCTAAACGTGACTGTAGCATCAAAGAAGTTTTCCATCTTTATATGATTACTTGTGAAAAGAGAGACTTGCTACAGAAGTATTTGATTTCGAGAGACATTGATGCAAAAATTCATTATCCAATTCCGATGCATTTACAACCAGCTGCAAAATCGCTGGGGTATAAGTTAGGTGATTTTCCTCGGACTGAGAACTTTGCGAAGACAATAATATCACTACCTGTGCACGAGTTTATTGGAAAAGAAGAATTAGATAAGATTATTCGTGAAGTTAAAACATTTTACAAAAAAAACTAAATAACAATGAAAAATGTACCGTTCGTCTCGTTGAGAAGACAGTTCTCACAGTTTGAAGAAAGCTTGGTAGCTAAATTCCGACAAGTCGGGAAAAGTGGTCAATATGTTTTTGGTCAAGAACTAGAAAAATTTGAAAAGGAAATTGCACAGTTTTGTGGAACTAAATTTGCTCTAGGGGTTGGTAATGGGTCAGACGCACTTTTTTTGGTTTTAAAAGCTCTAGATATCGGTCCGGGAGACGAAGTGATAACTGTTTCGAATTCTTTTATCGCTACTGCATGGGTTATTGCGGCAACTGGTGCAACAATCAAATTTGTTGATATAGGCAGGGATTTAAATATCGATACTGACGAGATAGAAAAAGCTATTACAAAAAAAACAAAGGCTATAATTCCTGTTCATATTGCAGGTTCTCCAGCAAATATGACAGCCTTAAATAGGATCGCCAAGAGGAACAAAGTTCACATCGTTGAAGATGCTGCTCAAGCTATCGGCTCTATCTACAAAGGGAAAAAAGTTGGGAGCTTCGGAGTAGCAGCTGGATTTAGCCTCCATCCACTTAAAAATTTAAGTATTTATGGTGATGGCGGAGTTGTTGTGACCAACCAACCTTATATTTATAAAAAAATAAAAAAACTAAGAAATCATGGGCTCAAAAACAGAGATTCTTGCGCTTTATGGGGCTATAATTCGAGGCTTGATACACTTCAGGCAGCATTCGCTAGAATCAAACTTAAAAAATTACCGGAGATCAATAGAAGGCACAAATTAATTGCTAAATTTTACTGTGAGGAATTAGCCTCACTGGTTGAAATCCCACACCAGCATAGCTTAGAAGATTCAGTATTTCATAACTTCATCATTAGAGTAAAGAATAGAAAAAAGTTACAAAGTTTTTTAGCGGAGTCTGGCGTAGAAACAAAAATACACTACCCTGTGCCAATTCATCTACAAGAATGCTCGGAACATCTTAACTATAGAAGGGGTGATCTTCCTAAAACCGAGTTTGCTGCGAGGCAAATTTTAAGTCTTCCAATTTTTGCGGAATTAAAGGACATCGAATGCGAATACGTGGTAAAAAAAATAAAGAAATTTTTTCGAGATAACACTACATTGGGGAGTGTATAGTTATGGGAATTGAAATTGACCTTTTAGAGAACTACCCGAAAACAAAAAGAAATATTCAGGAACGAGGGGAAACTAAGTCAGAAGCTGATAGAAATCTGGCCAGGAAATTTGGGAAAGAGTTTTTTGATGGTGATAGAGCGCATGGGTACGGTGGGTTTAACTACAACGCAAAATATTGGCAGCCAGTAGTCCCGACCTTCAGAAAACACTGGAACCTTACAGGCAAGAATTCAATTCTTGATGTAGGTTGTGCAAAAGGTTTTATGTTGTACGACTTTTCCCAACTTATTAAAGGCTTAACTGTTTGTGGGGTTGATGTCTCAAAATATGCAATCGAAAACTGCCATGAAGTTATGCAACCTCACTTAAAGGTCGCCGATGCAAGAAATCTACCTTTTCCAGACAGTTCGTTCGACTACGTGATTTCAATTACAACAATTCACAACCTGGAGGGAGAAGATTTAAAAACTTCTTTACGTGAAATCGAAAGAGTGTCACGGCTAGGTGCCTTTATAACTGTTGATGCATACCGAACTGAAGAAGAAAAAAAGGCAATGTATGCGTGGAATCTTACCGCTAAAACGATTCTTCATGTAAATGAGTGGAAAGAATTATTTGAAAAAGTTGGTTATACGGGAGATTACTTTTGGTTCATGCCATAAGCAAAACATTAATAGTCAAGATTTTCAAACAGATGGTTCGCATTAGAAAAGTTGAAGAAAGAATTGCATCAGAATATCCCGAAGGAAAGATGCGTTGCCCTACTCATCTTTCGATAGGTCAAGAATTGCCCGCAGTTGCAGTCGGTGTATTTTCAATGAAAAAAGATCTTGCAGTAAGCACCCATCGATCTCATGCTCATTATCTTGCTAAGGGAGGTAGTTTACCAAAACTTATTGCGGAGCTTTATGGTAAGGTCACAGGATGTTCCCGAGGCAGGGGTGGCTCAATGCATCTCACTGATTTGGATTGCGGTTTCATAGCTAGTACAGCGATCGTGGGAAATACTATCCCGATAGGAGTTGGACTAGGACTCGGGCAAATGATTAGTCGGAATACGGGAATTTCAATAGTTTTTTTAGGAGATGGCAGTACCGAAGAGGGTTCATTCTATGAATCGGTAAATTTTGCTGCTGTTAAGTCATTACCCGTTCTTTTTGTTTGCGAAAATAATCTTTACTCTGTGTATTCATCGCTCTCCGTTAGACAACCAAAAAATAGAGATATTTCGAAGTTAGCCCAAGCCCTAGGAATTCGTTCTAAAAAGACCGACTCTCGCGATATTCTTTCTTGCATAAGTGAGGTAAAAAACTCTATCTTTTATGTAAGAAATTGTAAAAAACCTTTTCTGATTGAAATAGAAACTTACCGATGGTTAGAACACTGTGGACCTAACTGTGATGATAATTTAGCCTACAGGCCAAAAAGGGAGCTAGAATCATGGAAGAAATTAGATCCTCTTTCTGCAATTGAAGATCTTCTTCTTCGTAAAGATATGTTGACAAAAAAGAAAATAGACTTATTTAAAAAAACTATTGAGAACGAAATTGATGAAGCTTTCCTTTTTGCAGAATCATCAAAATTTGCATCCGAGAATGATGGTTACAATGATGTATTTAAAATATGAAAAATATAAATACTGAACTCAACTTTGTAGAGGCAGTAAATTGTGCATTGAAGTACTGTATGAAGAAAGATAATAACGTTATCCTATTCGGACTTGGCGCGGACGATCCAAAAAAAATTTTCGGGTCGACAAAGGATCTGCAAGAGCTCTTTGGAACTCACAGAGTTTTTGATGTACCAACGTCTGAAAATGCTTTAACAGGAATAGGTATTGGTGCTTCTTTAAACGGCCTCAAACCGGTGATGGTTCATCAAAGAAGTGATTTTTTCCTTTTAGCAATGGATCAAATCATTAATAGTGCGGCAAAGTGGTTTTACATGTTTGGCAATCAACTGTCTGTTCCAATTACCATAAGATTAATTGTTGGAAGAGGTTGGGGTCAAGGTCCAACTCATTCTCAGAGTTTGCATTCCATGCTTGCTCATAACCCTGGGCTCAAAATTATTGCGCCCTCGACTCCGGAATCTGCTTATAAACTTTTGGTGAAAAGTATTTGGGATAAAAATCCAGTAATTTTTATCGAGCATCGATGGCTCCATAATACTAGAGGCTTTATTTCGAACAAACGAAACTATGAACTTGGAAAATCTAGAGTAGTTCGACGAGGAAAAGATGTTTCTTTAGTCGCTTTTTCTTACTCGGTAGTTGAAGCATTTGAAGCTGGGAAAATATTATCTGACCAGGGAATCGAGTGTGACATATTAGATATATATTCATTAAATCCTATTGATTGGTCAGCAATTTTTAGATCAGTCAGGAAAACGGGGCGAATTATCGTGTTCGATATTAGTCATCCGGTAGCGTCCATCTCAAGTGAAGTGATTGCAAAGGTCACCCTAAATTGCCAATCAAATCTTAAGTCAGTTCCCGATCGTATTACGAAACCTGACGTACCCGAACCTACTGGATACAAACTCACAAAGCAGTATTACCCTAGCATAGAGCAAATTGTCAACAGAGTACTTAAAATGTTTGGAAAGAAAAGCCTCAAAGGAATCCATCAAATAACTCACCATGACATCCCAGGACCATGGTTCGAAGGTCCGTTTTAGCAACCATGAAATCTACTAGAGCCGCAGTCTTGTTTGAAACAAACAAACAGTTAAAGGTAGTAAACAATTTGCTGATACCCAAATTGAAGTTTGGTCAGGTTTTGGTTGAAAATGCTTATTCCGGAGTTTGTCATTCCCAAGTAATGGAAATAAATGGTGCAAGAGGCATTGATAATTACCTTCCTCATCTACTAGGCCATGAGGCAACCGGAGTAGTAAAAAAAATAGGAGAGGGCGTAAAAAAAGTAAAGGTAGGTGACTGGGTTATTTCTGGATGGATAAAAGGAAAAGGTATTGATGCCGGTGGGACCCAATATAAATTAGACGGAGTCAACGTCAACGCTGGGGCCGTAACAACTTTTAGTGATTTATCTGTTGTTTCAGAAAATAGATTAGTTAAGCTTCCGAAAGGCATACCCCCACGTTTAGGTGTTGTTTTTGGGTGCGCAGTGCCAACAGGTTCCGGTATCTTTATGAATGATTTAAAAATGCCAATAAACTCCTCAATAGCAATTTTTGGGATGGGCGGAATAGGTTTGAGTTCCTTAATTATGAGCTGCATAAGTAGAACTAACTTCATAATTTGTATTGATACAAACCCAGATAAACTTCAGTTGTCTAAAGAAATTGGAGCGAATGAGGTTATTGATGCTTCGAAAGAAAACCCGATTTACAAAATTAAAAAACTTACAGACAATCTCGGCGTTAATTTTGCTATTGAAGCAGCCGGAAAAACGGCTACAATCGAAATGGCATTTCAATCTGTAAAAAAATTTGGAGGCCTCTGTGTTTTTGCCTCACATCCCCCCGAAGGCAGTAAGATTAGTTTAGACCCCTTTGAGTTAATATCTGGCAAACAAATTAGAGGTTCCTGGGGAGGCGGAGTCCTACCCGATATCGATATTCCAAAGATCGCAGGCCTCCATAAAAAAAATAAACTTCCTTACCATCTTTTGTTAGACAAGACATATGAATTGGAGGATATAAATTTAGCTATTTCTGATTTAGAAAAAGGAAATACTAGAAGACCAATTATCAAACTTTCTAAAAACTTGGATTGCTGATTATGTCCATGTAATCATTTTTTACAATGGACGATAAATTTTTCAACTCTTTCAATCAAGTAGTTAGCGTTGATTTCACGTGTTGAACACCAATCTAAATGTTTATTATTTGACTGCATCCATGGTGGTTGCCTATTAAAACTCGGACCCTTTCTTGCAAAGAAATCCTTATTTGAAACAATTACGTCAGGGTTGAAAATACCAAAATAAATACAGTTCGCTGGTGAAAATTGAAGGGGAGCATGAACGCCCCCGTTCCAAATAACGTTACACAGAGCAGCTTCTGAGCAAGCTAATCTTACCTTATAGTCTGCAGTAGCCTCAATCAAGGGGATCGCACCCAGCTCAACTAAAAAATCTTGTCCAGATGGATTTTCAATGTCAGGAATAAAGTAAACATCTATGTTGTTTTCTATTAGATGCTTTGTGAGGTCCGAAAATATATTAGATGGAAAATTTCTCGCATTTGTATGTATACTTTGCCTGAGTTGGAGAATTATGCTATCTTTTGAAAACTTTTTTTTATAGTCTACTACCGCATCTTTTGATGCTGAAAATCCGTATTTCGTATTCTGCAAACCCTTTTCGTAGCAAACCTCAAGTTGCTTAGCGGTCATAGGTGTAACAGCCCATTCTGGTATATCTTTAGGAAACTTTTTTCTTTCTTCTAAGGACGGAAATAGGATATCCTCTGCACCAACTTTAAGTGTCCCATCTCGTATCACTTCCACATCCTTTACCCAGTTACACATTAACGCAGAATTTACAATAACGTTCCTGAATTTTCTCTCCTGGTGAGACTCACTGTAAAAAGCTTCAACTCCAACATCTCTATAACCGTTATTAACAACGACAAATTTAAAGTATCCATTACACCTACGTGCTTGTGACATACAATTTGAGATAGCTAAAAAATTAACAAAGTCACCAAAAGCTAACGGGCACTTGCCCGTTTGCCAAACTGCCACAAATCTTTTGCTTTCCATAGTTTTACCATTAGTGAAGAGTTGATATAATAACGTAATTTATAAAACCACAAAACCTTGGATAAGAACTATATTGGTATTACCGGTGCACGAGGAGAGTTAGGTTCTTTCCTCTCAACCTTCTTTAGTAATAGAGCTATTAATGTGGATCTCAACAAAGATTATGAGGCTGAGTTGAAGATACAAAAGCTTGTTCATACTATTGCGAAGCATCCAATTCACGATGCTCGAGACATACTGCAATCAAACCTAACTTTGTTAGATAGCTTGTTAGAAATAGCCCGAAAAACGGAGTCGCTTTATTTTATATCCTCTAGAGCGATTGATTTATACTTCGGCAATAGAACGAATGCACGACTAGATAACAAAGAAAATAATGAAAATTTGTATGTGTTGAGTAAAGTTTTCGCAGAAATATTTTTTGAAAAGTCTAATATCAAGGGATTTTCTTTGAGAATTCCGGCTTTGCTTGAGTTGAGAAATAAAAGAAACTTTATGTCAATAACACTTGAAAAAATGTGGGAGCATAAAGATATTTATGTACACAACCAGGACCAAGTTTTCAATTCTTTCATTAGTCCTAAAGATATTGCAAGATTTATAAACGAATCTGCCATAGCAACAGGGTGGCACAACATAAATTTAGCTTGTAAACCAACTATGACACTTAGGGAAATTCTTTACCTAATGAAAGAATCAACCAAATCAAAGTCCAAAATTATTGAAATTGGTTGTAATCAATTATCAGTTGGTATGGTAAATATTACTGAAGCAGTTGATCAATTTGGATTTCGACCTTCCAATCCGGAAAGTTGTATTTTAGAGTGGATTAGTGCCTTGGATTAGCTAAATCCTGGAGGCGACATGAAATACATTACCAGGAAACCCAACATTTCTACCAGATTCTGGAATAGGCATCAAATTGGTATAAATCATGCATGTTTTTATATATAATTTAATATAATAGCCATATGAAACCACAACTTGCCTCTGAAAAAAAAATATACGATTTCACGAAATCTTTGCGTCATTTTTCTTCATTAGTAGAGCAAGAAGAGAGCAAGATTGATTTTGCCGGTATCTACCCTATTCATGTGAGAATAGAGCCAACTGAACTTTGCAATCTTAGATGTAATTTTTGCATTTGGCATGATGAAATTAGAAAGGAAGGCATAAAAGATACTGTTAATATGAAGAATCGATTTATGGATCCGGATCGATTGATAAATTTGATTAAAGAATTTAAAACTTGCGGGGTTCAAGCAGTTAGCTTTACTGGAGCTGGAGACCCGCTGGCATACCCCTATATGGAGAGAGTGTTAGATGAGCTGCACAAGCAAGAAATCTGTGTGGGGGTAACCTCTAACTTTTCAATGCCCATTTCGACAGATCTAGTAGAACTTTTAGCGAAGTGCGTTTGGGTCAGATGGAGTCAGAACGCAGGTGATTCCCAAAGTTTCAGAGTCATTCATAACCCAAAGAACAACAATTCAACTTTTGAAAGAGCGAAAACAAATTTACAAGCGTTAATTAACGAAGTGAAGACAAAAGAATTACCCTGCGAGATAAATAGCAGCGTCGTGGTTAATAAACTTTCAAGAGGAGCTTTGGAAAATTGCATAAAAACCTCTGATCAGCTCGGTATTAAGACCATCCAATTTCGGCCGGATGTTCCTCTGAATACGGATGAGGATGCTATTTCATATGAACCAGACATCATAAAAGAATTTGATAACATTGATTTTCGGAATTACAAAATCGTTGTCGATACAAATCTTGAAAGAGACGAGAGTAGACAACCCGATGAATCCGTAAAAAACCCTAGTTTGGCTTGCTTTTACTCAGGTTTTACTACCTACGTAGCTGCAAATTTTGATGTTTATCCTTGCTGCTATACACGTATCGATAAAAAATATGTTCTTGGTAACTTAAAAAACCAAACATTTAAGAATTTCTGGGAAACCCCAGAGCGTATATCAAAGTTTTTTGATATTAAAGTTGCTAATTGTCCAAAGTGTCCGCACGTATCGGAAAATGAACACTTAGAGAAATTATCCGTCGAACCACCCACCAGGAAATTTAGGAAAATAAATAGGATATCTGGAGACAAATTTTTTTAAAAGATGCTTAATACGAACTATAACCAACAGAGGCGATGCCAAAGAGAAAAGGGAAGAGAATCGAATTCTTTACCCACAAGATTTGTGTTAATTTTAACAAATAAATGTAATCTGAAATGTAACTTTTGTTTCCAAGATAGAAAGGGACTTCCAAATGCGATGTCAGATACGGATTGGATTTCGTTTATCCGAAAAATCCCAGAAAACAGCCACATAACACTCACCGGTGGAGAACCGTTAGTTTATAAAAACTTTTTTGAAATATTTGCCGAAGCATCTAAAAAACATACCTTAAACATCATAAGCAACGGGGTAATGCTTACGGAAGAACACATAGAGTTATTCCTGAGCGAACCGGCTTTAAAAGTCCTGTCAATTTCAATTGATACTATTGGGAACACTAATAGAGATGTACCTCCATTTAAATACCAATCAATGAAGGAGATTCTACATCTTATTCAGTCAAAACGAAAAAAGTCAAAGAATCGTAACATTATTTTAGATGCTAAGACGGTCGTTACGGAGGAAAATATTCCAGACCTTTTTGAAATATTTCGTCACTGCATAAACGAATTAAATATGGATACTCATTCTTTTCAATTTTTAAAAGGTTCAGATGTTCAACACAGTGATCGAATGTTCACATTTGAAGATATTTTTTCTAACGGAACACCTTACATATACCAAAACACTAAGGAATTAGTAATTCAATTTGAGAAAGTTAGAGAATATTGCAGTTCAAAGAACGCGGTTTCATATACTCACCCTCCGTGGTTTGATTTCTGTGACGACAAGCAAGACTATAAAAAAGTAGTTGAAACGGAGATAAATAAATTTAAATTTTCTGCGAATAGGTATTTACCCTGCGGCTCTCCCTGGGAGTCAGCTCATGTAAACGCCGATGGAAAGTTGTTTCCTTGTCTCGCTGTTGACTTTGGGGATGTTAGAGATTACAAAAGTTTGGCCGATTTATACGAATCTCCAAACGCGCAAAAATTTAGACAAGTAATCTTTACTGAAGGGAGTGTGAACGCTTGTAATAGATGTGGTTATCTTGAATTAAAAAATCCGTAAATAATCCAAATCACATATTTACTGGCAGAGTCTGTTGCCGAGACAATGACAGAATTGAACTAGGCACCAATACAGCCAAATTACCCCTGTCGAACCCTTCCAAAACCTCTGGCTCTATCAAAAGGTGTCCCTTAAAAACACTTCGTAACATAAAAACGTTTGACACACCCTTTTCTACGCCTTCAAAATCGTCTACAAGAATAACGCAATCGGAAGAAGTTGTTTCAACTAATAATTCACAATCTTTCGGACTTATTCGCCCATCCAAAAAAAGAAAATCAATTTCATTTCCTTGCTCTTTGACTTTTGTTAACATGTCAGTCGACATTGTTTTTCCAAAATAATTGATTTTCTCAATACTTGAAACTTTTTCTGAGTTTGGTAGATTTTGTTGAATGACTTTCAAATCTAATTCATCAAATGTTCCATCACAGGTAAAAATCTTCTCAACAGAGTTTATGCCTCCGAAGCTAATAGCAAGTGTTGACCGGCCTATGTATGTGCCGATTTCACCAACAATTTTTGGAGAAAAATACCTAGCCAATAACCATAACATCTTCGTGCTTTCTAAACTAATTGAACCAGCTACACTGGAAAACTTATCGACAAGAGGTCCAGTAACTTCAGAGATTAGCTGCGCCTCCTTTTTAGCCTGAGCGTAATAGATAGAGGACCGTAGTACTCTCCAAAAGGAATGCGAAATCATTTTCTCTGATAACCATAATTTTTTCATTTTTTTATCCTATAACAACCAATGTGAGTCTTCTTATATTGAATATTCATTTCTTTGAATTGCTTTTCAAAACCTTCCTCAAGACTCCAGTGAAATTGCGGCGTAATCCCATCAAACCACTGGAATATCTGCCATTCTCGTGAATTCTTCACACTCATATATAAGTTAGCAGACAGTTGATTAGCGAAAAACGGATCAACTTCTCTCCATCCATCTAAAAAATCTGAGGTGGATTCTATTAGCTGGTGTTTTCTGTCTTCCTCAATATGTTTAGCAAATTCATTTAAATTTTTTCTTCCGTCGTATCCCTTAGCATAAATGAAAATTAGGATTTCCCCTCCATCCTTAGTTACCCTAAACAACTCTTCTAGACCAGAGAATGGTTTATCCATATGATGTAAAACACCCCAACAAATAGTGATGTCTGCAACCTCTTCATTAAAAGGTAGGTTTGTCCCACTGGCACGAATTAACGATACGTTTTCCGTTGCTAAATAAGAGGGAAAAGCATAGACCGACTCAGACAAATCACATCCATAATATTTTTCACACAAAGGAGCTACTATTCTACCAATACGTCCGTTGCCACAACCAACATCAATAACAGTTTTTTTAGAGAAAAACTGTTTTGGTAATAAAAATCTGCCAAAAATATGGCCATGAGACATGGATTCTTTACCGACAAAACCGTCAATTTTAGTCCATTCAAAGCCAAATGAATTTACGTATTCAAAATTTTCTAGCTCAGAATCAATCATTATTCTTTCATCAGATTTACAGGGAACCAACTTTCTTTTAAATATCTTATCTTCTGTCATTTGTTCTAACTAATTCTATAATTTGATCATTTTTGTTAACTTCCAAATT
>CACIGF010000009.1 GCA_902586195.1 uncultured beta proteobacterium
TAGCTATCGGAGCTATTAATTCTACATTCATTTTTACATTATCACCGGGCATTACCATTTCTGTGCCTTGAGGTAATTCGACAGAACCAGTCACATCAGTTGTACGGAAGTAAAACTGAGGACGATAGTTATTAAAAAATGGAGTATGCCTTCCTCCCTCATCTTTAGAAAGAACATAAACCTCGCACTCAAATTTAGTATGAGGAGTAATAGAGCCTGGTTGAGACAAAACCTGCCCACGCTCAACTTCGTCTCGCTTTGTCCCCCTTAAAAGTACCCCAACATTATCACCAGCTTGTCCTTGATCAAGAAGCTTCCTAAACATTTCAACACCTGTACAAGTGGTTTTACTTGTATCTTTAATACCCACTATCTCAATCTCTTCTCCAACCTTTACTACACCACGCTCAACCCTACCTGTAACAACAGTGCCTCGACCTGATATAGAAAAAACATCTTCTATAGGCATCAAAAATGCCCCGTCAACCGCACGCTCAGGCTCCGGAATGTGACTGTCGAGAGCACTAGCTAACTGAGCTATTGCCTCTTCACCCAAAGGACCCTTATCACCCTCTAGAGCTAATTTAGCTGACCCTTTTATAATTGGCGTATCATCTCCAGGAAAGTCGTATTTTGAAAGCAACTCCCGTACCTCCATTTCAACCAACTCCAACAACTCTTCGTCATCAACCATATCGCATTTATTCAAGAAAACTACAATATAAGGGACACCTACTTGGCGAGCCAAAAGAATATGCTCCCTGGTTTGAGGCATAGGGCCATCCGCGGCATTCACAACAAGTATCGCACCATCCATTTGCGCAGCCCCCGTAATCATATTCTTAACGTAATCTGCATGACCAGGGCAATCAACGTGAGCATAGTGACGAGACTCAGTCTCATATTCGACGTGGGCTGTGTTTATGGTTATACCTCGAGCTTTTTCCTCTGGAGCAGCATCAATGTCCTCATACTCCTTAGCCGCACCTCCAAACTTCGATGACAAAACAGACGTTATTGCAGCTGTTAAAGTTGTTTTCCCATGATCAACATGACCAATTGTTCCAACGTTCACATGCGGCTTAGTTCGCTCAAATTTATCTTTTGCCATCTCACCTACCCCTTCCCTAAATTACAATGTACATGGTGCCCATGACGCGGATTGAACGCGTGACCTCTCCCTTACCAAGGGAGTGCTCTACCACTGAGCCACATGGGCGAACTTCGTGTTGGAGCGGGTGAAGGGAATCGAACCCTCGTCGTAAGCTTGGAAGGCTTCTGCTCTACCATTGAGCTACACCCGCCTTTATTTCCAGTCCACCAAAATTGGTGGAGAGGGTTGGATTCGAACCAACGTAGGCAAAGCCAACAGATTTACAGTCTGCCCCCTTTAACCACTCGGGCACCCCTCCGCACCGAACCTTATATTCTTATTGTTTATTTTTATCTTGTCAATCAATAATTGAGATAAGGGTGATTCAATTTATTGTTATTTTTTTGTTTTACTTCCGAAGAACGTTTTATGTTGCCAATAGAACTTTTCCCTGTTCCTATGAGAAAATCCAAGGAATAGTTTTTTGTTTTATTATCGAAGGTTATTCTTAAAGGATGATTATCGTATGAAGTATCCAACCAAAAACTAATTTCCCCTCTCTTACCTCCTCGTTGGACCCGGCTAATTATCTTCACAGCTGTAATGAAGTCCCCGTTCGGGAGAATCATCTCTTCTGGAGGTGACGGGCTAAGCTGAATTTCTTCTATTTTTTTTCTATTAAACACCTGAAATGTTTCTAAATTCTCTCCTTTAAATATTTGGCCATTTTTTGAATAAGAAGCTATTTGAAATATTAAACTTAAAGGGTCATAGATATTCCCAAAAAAGCTCTCGCCCGCCTGTTTTCCGTGGAATGTTATTAAACCTGATGCTTGAGCAACCTTTACAAATGACTTGCCTCTTTTAGGTGTTTGGGTTTCGTAGTACGTTGGCTTTAAAATTACCCCAGAAACATGCCCTTCGCTGACAAAAGAAATAGGTCTGCGTAAAAAAATTTTTGCCCACCCTATAGCCTCGGCAATTAGTTCAATTTTGTACTTCGAATCGGTGCTGTCAAATTTGTATGATAAAGACCCTATACCAACTGGTTTGGAGTTCATATTGTATCCACCATAATAGACATAAACAGGGTATTCCTTACCATCATTCTCTGCAAAATAATTTTTAAAACCTTTTGCTGGCATGGTGCTGATACCCGATAACGTGGACTCATTTTCTGTTTTCGAAACAGAGTCATTGGATTCAACTTCTAAGTGAGGGCGCTTCAGGTTACCCTTTATCTCTCCTGACTGTTTTACAATTTTCTGGTTACCTCTAAAGACATTTGAATTTCCATTAGATTCTGGCGAGACTTCAGCTAGGCTTACTTCTTTGGTAGTTTTGCTATCTTGTTTAACAGAGGGTAAAATTAAATCCCTAGCCTCGTTTAAATTTAGTTGAACAGCCGCGCTATTTGTTATTTGGGTTTGCAGTTGATCAGGATTCGTAATTTTTAGCTCTGGTCTCGGTGTTTTTAGCTCTGGTCTCGGTGTGAAAAAATTAATACCTAATAATGAAGCAACATGTGCAATTGAAATCAATATAAATAGCAAGGTGGTTCGTGGACTAAAATACGGAATTTTCATTTCAAAATCACCCAACAGCATAGGAGAAAGTTAATTGCCAGAAAACAAACCAAATAATCCGTTTGACCCTTGGAGCTTTTTACCATTCAGTTCGAATACTATTTTTCCAGAAAGTGACAGTGATGTTGAAAAAAAGATTAAGGAACTAAAAATTATAGAAACATGGTTAAATTTTAACCTAGAATTCACAAGATCTGTTATTAAAACAATGGAAATCAAGACAGAAGCATTGAACACACTCAAAGATTTTAGCAAGTCTCATAAAGACAAAGGAATGGACGAATTCGTTGATGCAATGAACAAGAAAATCATTAGCTCTTCCGTGAGAAATGCAGAAAATTGGTGGAAATCATTGGAGACCCAAATGGGCAATTTTATCGATCAAACTATGCAAGAAACCACTGATCAATCTGCAAAAAAAAGAAATGTTAGAAGAACCCCCAGTAAAGGGTCGTCAAAAAAACCTTCTGTTAAAAAGAAATAAACTTTCAGTTCCAAAGGATATAGCTTGAGTGAAATAACCAGGGTTGGTATCCTAAAGTAAGAGTTTGATATATGACACTAAAAAATAAAGTTAGCCATTTGAATCATTTAATTATGCTCCTTGCAACTGCGGGCTTGATAGGGGTGCGCGTTGCGAGTGCTTCATGCCCGGAATTACTAAACCATGAATTTCCCAAGTTGCAAGATGACACACCCCAAAATTTATGTATGTACAAGAACTCCGTTGTATTGGTTGTGAATACGGCAAGCTTTTGTGGATTTACTAAGCAATACGAGGGCCTAGAAAATCTTTACAAAAAATACAAAACCAAAGGTTTGGTTATCCTAGGTTTCCCATCAGGAAATTTCAGGAATCAAGAATATTCTTCCAATAAGAAAATTGCTGAATTTTGCAAAAACACATATGGCGTGAAGTTTCCAATGTTTGCCAAATCTAATGTTATCGATACTGGAGATACGTTGGCTAATCCCCTGTTTAAAAAGCTTTCTGCTTTAGCCGAGCCTCCAAGGTGGAATTTTCATAAATATCTTATATCGCGAGAAGGTGCTTTTCATAAAAGTTTTTCGAGTTTCACTTCCCCTACAAGTAAAAGTGTAGTTCGTGAGATTGAAATTCTGCTAAAATCGCAGCGATAGCCACCTTACCAAACTAGCTTACAGAGACTGGAAAAATGAATGCCCCTGAAAAAATAAACCAAGTGTGCCTTCCCGACGTTCAAGCACAAAAAGATACCAGGTCATTAGCTATACAGAAAGCTGGAGTTCGGGGAGTAAAATATCCGATTTTTATTGAAACGGAGTCTAGGAACTACCCTTCGGTTGGCCTATTTGACATGACTGTCGGGTTAGATGCTAGCACGAAAGGTACTCATATGTCTCGCTTCATAGAAGTGCTTGAGGACAATTGTAATGAAATTTCCTATGAAAAGGTTCTACAACTTTCTAGTGCTATGCTGGCCAGGTTAGAAGCAGAAACTGGCTATATTAAGGTTACATTTCCTTTCTTTATGGAAAAGCTTGCGCCTGTTTCAAAAGTCCCAGGAATTATGGATTACGAAGTTACTTACGAAGTAATTTGCAAAAAAAATTCTCCATCTATCGTTCAACTCGAGGTGATAGTGCCCGTCACCAGTCTTTGTCCTTGCTCAAAAAACATTTCTGACTATGGAGCCCACAACCAACGCTCTCACATAACTGTAAAAACATCATTGAGAAGTTCAGCGTTAAAAGTTGAAGATATCATTAAGATAGTTGAAACCTCTGCCTCATGCGAATTATGGAGCATACTTAAACGACCAGATGAAAAGTTTGTTACAGAAAAGGCATTTAATAATCCAAAATTTGTTGAGGACCTAGTGCGTGATGTAGCGATTAAGTTACAAGAACTGGTCAATCAACATTTGATCACCGGATTTTCCGTCGAATCGGAAAATTTTGAGTCTATTCACAACCACTCGGCCTTTGCACTAATAGACCATAACATTTAAAAAATTCTTCATGGCTGATCGGTCCATCGCAATTGTCGGTTCAGGAATTTCTGGACTATCGGCAGCATGGCATTTGTCTGAAAACAACAAAATCCTTTTATTTGAAAAAGGGGATAGATTAGGAGGACATACCCACACCCATATTTTTAATACCGAATACGAACAATTTTCTGTAGACAGTGGATTCATTGTTTTTAACAAAGTAAACTATCCAAACTTTACTAGTTGGATTCGAGAATTAAATGTAAAAGAATCACCATCAGATATGTCCTTTAGTGTCTCCCGAGAAGGAGGTAAATTCGAATGGGGTGGTAATGGCGTTTTTTCAGTGTTTGGTCAAAAAAGAAATTTGGCTTCACCAAAATTTCTTAAAATGCTGTATGAAGTTATAAAATTCAATAAGTTGGCAAAAGAATTTATTCAAAAAGAAGATGTGTATCAGTATAAAAATTCTTTAGGTAGCTTTCTTTCAGAAAGAAAATTTTCTCAATTTTTTGTTCGCAACTATTTAGCCCCAATGGCAGGGTCCATTTGGTCTACTCCCGGATCAAAGATAGCTGATTATCCAACGATAAGTATTCTGCAATTTTTCAATAATCATGGATTACTTTCGGTGAGTAACCACCATCAATGGTTTCACCTCCCAGATGGAAGCTCTTCCTATATCAAGCAGTTATTTAAACACGAGAGGTTTAGAAAAAAAGAAATAAAAGTGCTTAAAAATCAAAGAGTCGATTATGTTGAGCCAATCAAGAATAAACGGGAGGGATTAAAAGTAAGTTTGCAAATTGAAAACCTCGAAAAAAAAGAAAAATATACTATTGAAGTGGACGAACTTATTTTTGCTTGTCATGCCAATGAGACGCTTCTCTGTTTAAACGATAGCCGACCGGAATATTCACTATTAAAGAGAATTCGATTTCAGAAAAACGTGGGTTATCTGCACAATGATAGGAGATTAATGCCAAAAAGAAATAGCGTCTGGTCCGCGTGGAATTACCTTGCTGGCGAGGAATGCTGTTATGATGAAAATATCTCGGTAACCTACTGGATGAATAAACTACAGAATTTGAAAACAAACCAAAATATCTTTGTCTCATTGAATCCTTTTTTAGAGCCTAATGAATCTATGTTTAAAAAAAAATTAGTTTACGATCATCCTGTTTTTGATCAACATATGATTGATGCACGAGAAAAACTTTTAAAAATTCAGGGCCTAGATCATATTTGGCATGCGGGTGCGTGGACAGGAAATGGATTTCATGAGGATGGTTTTGTATCTGGAAAAAAAGTAGCTGCGGCGATTAACAACAAAACTAATTGATAAAAATGCTAGGCATTGATTGTCACCCATACCGTGCGACTATAATTCACAAAAGAAGGTATCCAAAAAAACACGAATTCCGTTACCACTCGCTACTGCTCTCAGTTGAAGTTGGACAACTCGACAAAAGTCAGGGTAATGTTTTCTTTGCAATTAATAGGAGAGCTATCATATCCATCAGTCAAAAAGACTATGGAAACGGTGGAGAAGCAAGAAAATGGCTGAGAAAGTGTCTTTTAAATAATGGCTTTAAACGACATATTGAAAAGATATACCTTTCAACATTCCCAAAAATTTTAGGAATTGGATTTAACCCTGTAAATTTTTGGTATTGCTTCGACAAAGAAAAACAGCTAATGGCAGTAATAGCCGAGGTAAATAATACTTTTTCTGAAAGAAAGATTTATTTCATTTCAAAAGGGGATGAACCTATTTTAAATGGGGAATCTTTTGAATTACCTAAAGATTTTTATGTCTCACCTTTTATCGAGGTAAGCGGTTTATATTCTTTTCGGTTTTATACGAGTACTGATGCTGCGGTGCAAATGGCTAGGATTGAACTAAAACAGGGAGAGAATACCTTAATAAGTACGAGTATTAGCGGGGAAAAAATAAATATGAATTCTATTTCAGGACTCAAACTTTTTATCTCTGTGCTCTTTTTGCCAGTGATAACGCTAATTAGAATAAACGTTCAAGCAGCAAAATTATGGTTAAAGGGAATTAAATTAGTAAAGAAAGAATAGTTGATGATCCTACAAAAATGTTTTTCCTATTTTGTTTTGAAGATTTTAAATAGATTAGAAGTCGGCGAGTTGTTATTGGAGCTTCCGAATAGGAAGTCTTATAAATTTGGGAGATCACAATCAAACGAATCGATAAAGGCCGATATCAGAGTCAATGAATGGGATGTGTTTTTTAACTTAATTCGAAAGGGTGATATTGGGTTTGGTGAAGACTATATGCAAGGAAAATGGGAGACAAGTGATTTATATTCTTTGTTACTACTTGCTCTTAAGAACCAAACAATTCTTTCCTCTCTTATTAATGGGAATCGCTTATCATTATTAGGAAAAATAACAAAGCACAAAAAAAATGAAAATACACTAAATAAATCGAGGGATAACATAAGATATCATTACGACCTTGGGAACGATTTTTATTCACTATGGCTCGACGAATCTTTGACCTATTCCAGTGCAGTATTCAATAATCATCCTCAAGGTAAACAAGTAAGTTTATTCGAGGCTCAAAAATTTAAAATTGATCGAGCGCTAGATTTTTTAGGTCCAATTAGAGAGGATGCTTCAGTATGTGAAATTGGCTTTGGATGGGGTAGCCTAGCTCACAGAGTTTATAGTGAGACCCAGTACAAGTATCATGGGATTACACTATCAGCAAAACAATTAGAATACGTAAAAGATAAGTTTTTGTATTCAAACAATGCTAATCGTCTTAAATTTGAGCTAAAGGATTATCGACTTTTAAATAATAAATATGATGGTATCGTCTCTATCGAAATGTTTGAGGCGGTAGGAGAAAAGTATTGGGATGAATATTTTTCAATGATTGCTAGATGCCTAAATAAAACCTCAAAAGCCGTTATACAAACAATTTTAATTAAAGATGATAAGTTTGAAAAATATAGAAAAGGTGTGGATTTTATACAAATGTACATATTTCCTGGAGGGATGCTTCCCACAAAAAATATATTAAAGACTCTTGCAAACCGGCATTATCTAAGAATTCAGGATGAATATTATTTCTCTAAAGACTACGCGGAAACGCTAAAGCGTTGGGCCACTAATTTTGAAGAATGTAACGATAAATTTAGTGCGTTAGGACTAAACGATGAGTTTAAAAGAATGTGGCAATTTTATTTGAATTACTGTCGGAGTGGCTTCGAAGCGGGGGATATAGATGTGGGACAATTTGTACTGGCAAAGAGATAAAATATCAAGGATATTCGTCTTTACACTAATTTTTTTTACTTCCAACCTTGTCTTCAAAAAGAGTTTTGGGGAAAAAAAATTGGAGTATGGAGATGCCCCAATTACTGTTTGTGAAGAATGTAAGTTTCTGAATGGACGAGGCTATTTACGTTTCTTTGGATTTAAAATTTATGAGGCGACACTTTTTTCTGAGTACAAATCAGGGGAAATATTTAATTCCAAGTTCTTCTTGCGGATAAAGTATTTTAGGGATTTTAAAGGTGAAGATATTGCCAATATTAGTTTTAAAGAGATGCATCGTTTGAACCTTATTGCAAAAGAAAAGGAAAGCGTCTGGTTGGCATGGATGGAAGAATACTTTCCAGATATTAAAAAAAACGATGTGTTGACAGGAGTTTATAAGCCTGAGGAAGGGATAACGCTCCATCATAATGAAACCGTTGTAACTAATTTTAATGATAAAGACTTTGCAAGATCTTTTTTTTTAATTTGGCTGCATGAAAATACCTCCGAACCAAAACTGAGACAGGGATTACTTGAATTTCGTGAAGACGGTTAAAACGTTCCCTTTAGTTAGTTATAGTTTTGTTGGGTTCATCCTTTCAATTTCGGCCTTGCCACTTTACATAGCGACCCCCAGTATTTATGCAGGATTAGGCCAAACAATATTTGTTACGGGAATGATGCTAATGATCATTAGGCTTGTAGACGCCTTTACCGATCCAATTTTTGGAAGCTTAATTGATAGAACTGGCGGGCATAGATTCTTACGATGGCTAAACCCATCTTTAATTATTTTGGCAAGCTCGGTTTTTTTTCTATTTAATCCTCCTGAATTTTTATCAAATAATTCGCTGTTCGTTTTTTTTTGGTTTTTCATATTTACTTTAATAGTATCGATCTCAAATGGCATAGCAAATATTGCATATCAGAGCTGGGCATTTGCCTGGTCCATCCAGGCGGAAACAAGGAACATATTAATTTCTGGAAGAGAGGTATTTGTGCTCATTGGATTGATCGTCTCTTCGGTATTAATTGCATTAGAATCTTTTGCGGCACTTTCTCTAATTATATTTGTAAGTTCCATAGTTTCTGTGATTTGGCTACTGCTTATAAAAACTATATCAATCGATACTACCTTTTCAACTAAAGTTAATAAAAGAAATTTTAACTTTTTCTCCTTCGAATCAAAAAGGATGAAATTGTTCTTAGTATTGTGTTTCTTTAATACATTTGCAAATTCGATCCCTGCTTTACTCTTCGTTTTTTTCTTTAGTGATGCGCTTCTTTTAGAGAAATCTGAAGGAGGTATCCTACTATCGGCTTATTTTTTAAGCGCAGCAATTTCTATTCCGCTTTGGAGAAAAACTATCAGTAAAATTGGTAACCAACAAACATGGTTTACGGCACTTGCCTTATCTATAGTCTTCTTTATTACAGTTTTATTTTTAAAAGAAGGTCATTTTTATCCGTTTTTATTTATTTGCGTAATTACCGGGGTTGCGTTGGGGGGCGAGCTAATTAGTGCTCCAGCGGTATTAAATGACCTAATCCCACAGACAAAAAATGAGACTAGTGTTGTTTCAACATATTTTGGAATTTGGAGCCTTGTTAACAAAATTGCGATTGCATTAGCCTCGGGTTTTTGTCTTCCATTGCTGGGAATTATGGGCTATGATCCAAACCTAATCACTGAGACCGGGCAATCAAGTTTAATGTTTATGTATGCAGGGGCTCCATGTGTTATCAAACTCTTTTGCATGATTTTACTAGGTTACTTCATTAAGAAAGTCAATGTTTAGATCTTTATTTGTTTTAGGTTTACTGTCGGCATGTATATTTGGGTGTGGTACCAGGAGTATCGCTATTTACGAAGCTGAGACGCCTTTTTTTAATCTTGAATCTTTTTTCAATGGAAAGGTGGAGGGTTGGGGTATTGTTCTAAATCGAAACAATGATGTTGTCAAAAGATTTAAAGTTAATGTTGAGGGTTATTTCACTGCAGATAAGTCAAGTGGAAAATTGGTAGAGAAATTTTTCTGGTCAGATGGCAAAAGAGAAGAACGTGTTTGGAATTTAAAAAAAACTTCAGATAACGAATGGGGAGGAACTAGTGATGGTGTCATCGGTACCGCACACGGAGTTGCTTCCGGAAACGCGCTTAAGTGGTCATATCGGTACAACCTTATACTTGAGGACTCGTTTTTGAATAAACTGAGCGTTGATTTTGATGACTGGATGTTTCTTGTAGAAAATAATGTACTTATGAATCGTGCAGTATTCTCGAAGTTTGGTTTAAGACTAGGAACAGTTATCATTACTTTTAAAAAATCAGATGGGTAAATTTAATAAGCCTATTACATCTTTTAAAAATAGGACGGTATTAGTTGTTGGTGCCTCCAGTGGAATTGGATTTGAGATTTCCAAGGAATTAAGATTTCTAGGCAGGAAATTAATAGTTGTGGCAAGACGAGTTGATATTTTTGAAAAGCATTTTCCACAAAACACTTTCTTGAAAACGGACATAGCCGACGAAAATTCTATGGACAAATTGTTTGAAGTTATAGAAAAAGAAGGGTTAGGCATAGACACGGTATTTTGGTGCGCAGCTATATACACTCCGATGAGCTATGTTGATTTCTCTTATGAGCAAGCCCAGAAGATTACTACTAGTAACCTAACGTCAATTTACAAACCCTTCTGGACAATAACGCAAAAGTGGATTAAAGATAGAGATAGATTCGTAGAGAATCCCCATTGGATTTGGATATCTAGTGTTGCTGGATATGTTGGTCTGCCAGGTTCATGTGCTTATGGGCCTACGAAATCAGCATTAAACAATGTCGCTGAGTCAGCATTCGTTGAATTTAAACCATTTAATATTGATATTTCATTGGTTTGCCCCGGATTTGTAGATACACGGCTCACAAAAAAAAATAGCTTTCCTATGCCATTTATTATTTCCCCCAAAGAAGCATCTAGAGAGATATTTAACGGACTCCATAGGGGACTTTTCGAAATCCATTTTCCAAAAAAATTTACGGTTATTTTGAAAATGATTTCGCTTCTTCCCTACAGATTATTTTTTCAACTTACCTCCAAATTAACGGGACGTAGCAAGTGAAAACTAAAGTACTTTTCAATTCAATCGCCTTTAAACAAGCTTTTGAAAATCTAAAAGATATAGATAATCTTGATGATGTTTTAGCTTTCTATGATGAAGAATGTTACTTTAAGGACCCATTTCACAACATCCGAAGTAAGAAGATCATTAGGAAATTATTTGTGAATATGTTCAAAGGTTTAAATAACCCTCGGTTTACTGATTTAAAAATTCTGTCAGATGAGGCTATAATTGTGATGTCTTGGACTTTTGTGTTTGAAAGAAAAGGTAACAAAATTCAAAATTGCATTAAAGGTTCAAGTTGGATTCAAGTTAATGAGAAGGGTTATATTTCACACCACCATGACTATTGGGACAGCGTTGAATTATTTCAAACATTCAAATTGTTGAGATTTCCACTAAAGTTTATTAAAACAATTTTTTCCAAGGCTCAGGTACGGTAATTTATGAGAAGACAATTATGAATACAAATAACATGCTTTATCCGGACCTTTTTAGAGCATTTGAAAGAGTTCGCTGGAATCTCGAGACCGATATTCCCTGGGACACGTTTGAGGCTGCGAAGCTGACCAGGGATCAGGCATACACCATCAAGATGAACGCTATTACAGAATGGGCAGCATTGCCAGCAACAGAGATGTTTTTGAGAGATAACAGAACCGACAGTGACTTTTGCGCATTTATGTCTGTATGGTTTTTTGAAGAACAGAAACATAGTCTGGTTCTTATTGAATACCTAAAAAGGTTTTATCCCGATTTTGTTCCAAGTAAAGAAGAGTTAGATGCAGTACGTTTTGAGTTTGACCCAGCGCCAGCCCTCGAAACCTTAATGCTGCATTTTTGCGGGGAAATCCGACTTAATCACTGGTACAGATGTGCTTCACAATGGCATACCGAGCCTGTAATTAAATCGATTTACAAAACTATTGCTATGGACGAAGCAAGGCATGGGGGCGCCTATTTGAAGTATATGAAAAAATCTTTAAAAACCATTGGTGCGTCTGCTCAGTTAGCTTTCGCAAAAATTGGTGTACTAATGGCATCTGCTAATCGGCATCAAAAGGCACTTCATCCGACAAATCTGCATGTCAACAAGTCACTCTTTCCAAATGATACCGTGCAAAGCCGTTTACCTGAGCCTGGTTGGTTGGAAAAGTGGTTAGATGAACAAATTAATTTTGATAAGGGTTGGGAGAAGAAAGTTGCCGATAGGATATTACATAATCTTTCTCTCTTGTTTGATGAGTCTTTTAACAATGTGAAAGAGCTAAACCTTTTTAGAAAAAAAATTATCAAGAATTTTGAAAAAAATCTGGGGAACAATGGTACGAAGGATAGCGATCTGCAAGCTGATTCAAGCCTTTAAAAACTAACCACGGGTCGACGATTATATTATTATCTTTTCGTAAAAGTCTTTTTGTCAAGTTCAACGCTGCCAAAAACCTGTCGAGATTTCCACCATACAAAAAAATTGGTGCAGTGCTCTTAGTTATGAAGGAGATTGCGGCTTGAACGATATAAATACCAGACAAAGAAGACTCGGCCGTACTGGATGGAAATTTCATAGGTTGGTAATTGGTTGTTTCTAATTTATTTGTGAGAAACTCAAGACTCCTCTCCATTAACGAAAAACCTGGAATAACATAACCCCCTTCATGAATTACCTCTTGGGTATGCAGGACTCTTTCACTTTTTTTTATGGTAATTTTATCTAATACTGTCGCAGTACCAACAGATAAAATGAAAGCACTCTTCAGTTTTTTTCTCACTATATGCTCTCTTAGACCAAGCATTGCAAGCCATCTATCCACCCCTAATTCTTCGGGATTTTTTCGATTAATTGTGAAAATAAACTTGTGATTAGAATCTGTAACGATTTCATGGTTATCCTCTGTACATATAAAACGAATGCTTTGTTGTGGGAAGATTTGACCTAATTCTTCAACTAACAACTTATTCAATGCATCAGGGGCGACAGATGCTATGCATACACTAACTGCCTTTTTCATATTTAATAATTTGAAGTCGCGAGTCGAGTATTTTTCAAAGCTCTCTATACTTTTTAGAATCAGCATTTTAAAAAATCCTTGTCTCTGTTTGCGAAGCACAGTCTTGACATCCACTCTGGCACTAGTAGCCAACAAATTTGCGCCAGGATGTTCTCGAAATAATACTACCCACTTCACTTGGGAGTTTCCAGAATCAACTAACAACTTTATCTCCATTGGATGGAACCCGTAGTGATTTTTGTTATGTCAGATTTTGATGACTCCTGTATTAATAATCTTCCCTCTTCGTCTATTCCTTCATTTATTCCGGAGACTGTTTGATGTTTGTTAATTGCAACACTAATATACTCCCCTTTGAAAATATCTCTTTTTTGGAATTCCGTTGCTGGATTTAGAAAAATTATGTCATTGTCTAAGTTATCAATACCAGTTGTTAATTTTTGAAAAAAGTTTTGCGTATTGAAGCTCTCAGCACTTGTCAAACACTCATAGAGCGCTGAAGCGTTAAGTCTGTTTTTGCCTGGTAACCATGCGATATTTATACCAATACCTAGAACGGCAATTTTGTTGAACCTTTTTTTTCGTTTCGTTGATAACAGATGCAGTAGAATTCCTCCCAATTTTCTGCGGTCTTTATATAAATCGTTTGGCCATTTAATCCCTAAAGACACTTGTTTAGGGAAAATTGCCTTTTCGAGTATCCTGGCGATCAATAAAGCAAATATTAGCGGTAGCACTTTCGGTGCATTATCTGCGATATTGAAATTTAAGGGAAAAACCATGCTTACAGCAAGTGACCGATCGGAAGAGATCCAGACACGACCATTTGTACCATAGCCATCTGTTTGGTTTTTAGAAAAAAAAATTATTCTTTCATGATTATAATTAGAACGCACATGTGCCAACGCAATCTCTTGTGTTGATCTAGGGGCTTCCAAATCTTTTACTATCCACATATTATGATATTCTACCAACTATGTATTTTGATAAGCACATATTCTTCTGTCTAAATAAAAGGGGCCCTGACGAAATGTGTTGCGCCAATTTTGATTCTTGTAGACTTCAGGCATACGCAAAAGATAAGATTAAAACAGAACCCAGACTTGAGAACGTACGCATAAGGGTAAATAGAGCTGGTTGTTTGGGTAGATGTGATTTCGGACCTGTAATAGTTATTTATCCTGAAGGTATCTGGTATAAATATTTGGATGAAGAGGATATTGACGAAATAATTCAATCTCATCTAATAAAAGGGGTGTTAGTAGAACGCCTAAGGATAGAAGGGTAGTCCAGGTACATGGATGATCTAGCCTATTTCAATGGAAAATTTATGCCCGTTAATGACGTCAAAATTTCTCCTCTGGATAGAGGATTTCTTTTTGCGGATGGGGTCTATGAGGTTGTTCCAGTTTACAATAGAAAACCCTTTTTTTTTAATGAACACCTGGACAGATTATATAGAAGTTTAAAAAAAATTAGATTGGACCCGTGCATAAATAAAGAGGAAATAAGAAGTTGTATTGAAGAACTTATAATACAAACGAGATATAGTCACCAAATAATTTACGTTCAAATTACCAGAGGGGTTGGGTACAGAAACCACGCCTTTCCAAAAAATATTAGTCCAACGATATTTATCATGTCCTCCGAACTTATTAGACCTACTGACCAAATGGTTTCTAATGGTGTTGATGCTATTACAACCAATGATAATCGTTGGAAATCATGTGATATAAAATCGATATCTCTTTTGCCGAACGTACTCGCCAGGGAAGAAGCCATCGCATTAAATTGTCACGAGGCTATTCTTGTCGATAATGGAATGGTTACCGAGGGAGCGGCGTCCACGATTTGGGTAGTGAAACAAGGAGGAGTTTTTTGCCCAGAGGCCTGCAATAATTTGCTTGAAGGTGTAAGAATAAAAATTATAGAAAAATTATGCCTCGACCTAGAAATATTCTTCAAACGAAAAAACATAATGGTTAGCGAATTAATGAATGCAGACGAAATATTACTCACTTCAGCGACTAAAGAGATACTTCCAATAATATCAGTTAATGGTAAAAAAATTGGCATTAAGAATCTTGAAGGCAAGCCGGGTAACATTTTCCAAAAATTGAGACAAGGCTATACCGATTTAATTCTTTGTAATTAATTATTTGCTAAGTTTTTTAGGTTTCTGTGAATTAATTATGGCATCGATGTTGGCAATTTCGATTTCTGATTTTACTTCAAAAACTTTCACAACTCTTTTGGTTCCTTTCACTCTTGAGGCAATATCAGCAGCTAGATCTGCCTCACGCTGAGTTACTATTCCCATAAGATAAACTATTCCATTTTCGGTTTTTACTTTTACAACATTTGCGTTCAACTTTTCTTCGTCAATAAAACTAGCCTTAATTTTTGCAGTGAGTATGGTATCCCTTGCAAACATTTTTCCAGTTGCTTTTGGTCCTATATTTAATTCGTTGATGATTTCTTTAACATTTACAACATTCGCAATCAAACTTGCTACTTCTTTTGAAACTTCTTCACTTGATACCCATCCGGTAAGTAATGCTGCTCGATTAAAACTTGTTACAGCCACGGATACGTCCTCTTCAGGAAAGTTTTTAGAAAGCTCGTTCATTGATTTAAGCTCTATAGTTTCATCCTCAAGAATGATTCCTGCTGTTCGTCGATCCGTCACAGCCACCGCAGTAGCAACTACTCCGGTAGCAACTAGTGGGAAATAACATCCCTCCAAAAAAAATATAATGACTAGGAGTCCGCTTGTCCTATTAAAAAACTCTTTTTTCATAAAATTGTTGACCATGCTACCATACCTTATTTTACCAGTCAGAGCATTATGGGTCGAGTAATTCAGAAGAAAGATACAAAGCAGGAAAGAAAGCCCGGGCTATATGTTATTTCCACGCCAATTGGTAATTTGCTAGATCTGAGCCAACGAGCAAAGGTAATCTTAGGGCAGTGTGAATTAGTGCTAGCTGAGGATACTAGACTAGCTAATAAGCTTTTTAACTCCTTTAATATAGACAAGAAAAAAAACCAAATACTTTCTTGTTACAGGTTCAACGAGACACAGAGGATCAATAAACTTAACTTTGAAAAACTTAGTACTTGCATGGTGGGACTGGTATCTGACGCAGGCACCCCTTCAGTGTCCGATCCAGGTTCAAAAATCGTAGAGAAGTATCACCAACTGGGTTTACCTGTCTTTTCTGTTCCAGGTTGTTGTTCGGTTATGGCTGGTTTTTCTATCAGTGGTATTGAGTTGAAAAACAGACAAACATTAACTTTTGGTGGGTTTTTCCCCAGGAAAGAAAAAGATGCTCGTAACCTACTAGATAAGGTCTCTCACGGATCAGACTATGTTATTTTTTTTGAAACGGTTAATAGATTAGAAAATCTTCTAGATCATCTAAAAAGATTTTTCGAGGAGGATGTTTTCGTTTTCCTTGCAAAGGAAATGACTAAAATTCATGAGGCAACATGGAGGGGATATTGCTCTGAAATACTGGCTGAATTAAAGAAAAATGGAGTCAAGAAAGACCAGTTTTCTCGTGGAGAACTCGTCGTGATTATCGACCTCTCAAACCAAAAAAGAATTTCAGTTCTTAACGAGGAATTTGAATTTTGGTTGAAAACGCTAAAGCCACATTTGAAGAATTCCGTATTAGCTAAAATACTCAGCGAAAAATTCGGGAAAAATAGACAAGCGGTATATTCAGAATTCTTGAAACATTAATATTTAAGGATTTCTTTCTTCGATTAAATAATCAAGCAAACCTATTATTCGTTTGTTACTTCCGACCATGGCAGGAGAAGTTAAAAACACACCATCAACTATGATTTGAGGAACGCCGGTTACTTTAAAGAGTTTCATGAGTGAGGAAGCTTCCTTCATATCTTTTTTAACCTTATTTGAATTCCATTCTTTTTCAAAATCTGCCAGCGACAAACCATTATCCTCTACCCATATTGTGATGCTCAAAAAATCTTTGAGTGGCAGCCTTTTGTCTTGAATATCAGCAAATAATTTATCGAGATACTTGTCAATAAGCCCCATTTTTTTCAAGGTGAAATAAAGTCTTTGATGAGATACTTCCCTGAAAGGCACGTGAAGTTTTTTAAACTCTACATTTGCAGGAAGTTTCTCTGCCCATCTGTTAATTACTGGTGAGAAATTTCTGCAGTGTGGGCAAAATAGACCGAAAAATTCAACTACCTCAATCTTTTTGGTTTTCTTATATTTATTTTCGCTATAGATCCTTTTATAATCAATCCCCTCATCATAAATTGGACTTGCAAGAACATCTCCTTTGGTGCAGCTAGCGAGAATTATGACCAGAAAAATATGAAGAAATAATCTAAAAATCAGGTTTTTATGATTAAAAAAAGAGGCAATGTTTAACATTTGAAGGTCTCCGTATTTACTATTACCGATTTACTAGAACTGCGTGTGATTTTATCTGACTGTCGGAGAGACGTTGCTTTACGTTATTAAGTTCCTCCGATGAGCTGAACGGACCCAGTCTCACCCGATAAAATAAATTTCCTTTTTTGTTTTTTTTAAAAATGGCAGCCTCAAAGCCCAAAAAAGCTAATTTTGCCCGCATTCTATCGGCTTCTTTAACCTCTCTGAACGCCCCCACCTGTAAATAATATGATTTGTCTACTTCTGGAGAGCTAATAACTTCCTTTTCTAATTTTGTCCCTTGTATAACCCTTTCCACAGGCTCCAGTAGGGATCTTGTATCTGAGTCCACACTATTTTCTTTTGAATCAGGAAGAAAAATCGACATGTCGCTAGGCGCGATTTTTACAATTACATCATCATCCGTTTCGGATAACTTGATGATAGATTTTGTTTTGTTGTACCCATCAAGCTTATTCGCAAACGGGACTGGCGTTTTCGTGATGTAAAAAGCTAAATATGCTGCAATAAGAAGCCCTGTCGCGATTCCGAAAAAAAAGCTTAATATTCCAAAACCATGTGGATAAAATCTCTTTTTAAGCAAAGCTATTTCTAGACTGCGATTATTTACACTCATCTTTACATTTTCTCCGGTGCATTTATACCTAACAACTCCAAGTTACTTTTCAAAATCCTTGCTACCCCAAACACGATTAATAGTCTCTTATTCTTAGTCCATGCATCTTCTACTAATATCTTTGAGTCGTTGTAAAATTTATGAAAGTCGCTGGCCAAATCTTGCAGATAAAATATTAGCTGGTGAGGCTCAAAAGTTTCGGCTACACATCGAGCAACCTCCGGGAAACCAAGAACTCGAAGAACGAGTTCATTTTCGGCTTTATTAAACTTTTCAGGCTTTTCACCGGCAAATGATTTTTCGCTTAAATTTCTGAAATAAACCAACAGGTCTTTCTCTGACACACAAGATTGTTTTATAACACTAGAAGCTCTGGCGTGCGCATATTGCACATAAAACACTGGGTTTTCCTCGGAATGCTTTTGTGCTAGGTCGACGTCAAAGTTAAATTCGGTTTCTGGTTTTTTTGAAAGAAGGAAAAACCGAACCGCATCTTTTCCTTTTGCTAATAACGGCGAAATATTCGTTCGCTCCTCTCGTGTCTCGCTAGAACAAGGTTCGCCTAATCCCGAAGACAGGTAAATCAGCTCTTTTAAAGTAACATAATTGCCGGAACGTTTTGAAAATTTTACATCTTTTCCATTTTTTTTGACTGTCACCATTTTATGTAAAATTGTAATCGGAAAATCGTCAGAAATATTTTTATTAAGCCCTTGCAACCCAGCTTTCACTCTACGCAATGTTCCGTGATGATCCGAACCTTGAATATTTAATGCTTTTTTGAAACCGCGAATCCATTTATCCAAATGGTAAGCAACATCTGGTACGAAGTAAGTATAAGAGCCATCGGACTTGATCATAACTCTATCTTTGTCATCCCCAAAATCTGTTGACTTTAACCAAAGGGCCTTATCCAGGAAAAAGGTCTTGCCATTTTTTTTCAAAGTTTCTATTACCTCATCCACTAGACCATTTTTATAATACGATGACTCTAATGCAAAACTATCGAATGACACGTCTAAAAGTGCTAAATCTGCATTTTGTTCCTCTCGTAAGAAATTAATCGAAAATTCTTTAATCTCACTCAGTATTTTTTCGCTTTTTTCAAATTTTTTTATGTGACTCAATTTATTGACAACTTTGAAATCATTAGCGATTTCGTTGATGTAGTCGCCACGGTACCCATCGGAGGGAAACTCTATGTGAGAATCATTGTAACCATTGAGCCTAGCCCATACGGATAACCCCAAGTTTTCTATTTGATTACCAGCATCATTGTAGTAAAACTCTCGGATAATGTCATGTCCAACTCTAGACAAGATTTTTGAAATTGCGTCGCCCAGCACAGCTTGACGTGCATGACCGACATGAAGTGGGCCAGTGGGATTTGCCGACACGTACTCTACGATAATCTTTTCATGTTTCTTGATATCTTCCCAACCATAATAATTCTTTGAGACAGCTGCGCAAAGATGATTTAATTTCGTGACAGGATTTATATGAAAGTTTATGAATCCTGGCTTTGCAACATTAACATTATCCCAAAAATGATCGCGTTTATGCTTAACGTTAAGGTTAGATTTCAAAGTCTCCACTATTAAATTGGCAAGTTTCAAAGCATCCAAATTAGTATCTCTAGATTTCTTTAAGGCAATATTTGACGACAAATCTCCGTTTGCTTTATTTTTTGGAATTTCTAGCGATGTTTCGATATCCTGGAAATTGCTGACGATCTCGGGAATTTGTTTCCGGTCTTTTAGGTGATCTATTGAATCCAAGATTTCACTTGCTAAATTTCGCTTTAATAAATGAATCATTACTTCGCCTTTAAAAAAAAGAGCTTTGCCATTATGATGAATTTTTTTCTTAAAAGGCTTGTCATAGTAATTTGGCGCGTCTGACAGGAATCGAACCTGCGACTACTGGCTTCGGAAACCAGGGCTCTATCCACTGAGCTACAGACGCTCTTAGTTAGTGTTTCAAGTAGTCGATTAAACAATTATAATTTAAACTTAGGATAAATTATCAATAGAAAGAGAAAACAATGAGTGACACTGAAAGCCCCATCAAAACACCAAAACAGCTTCTATACGCTATTCTTGCAGCATTTTTGATACCAATTATGGTTATTGTGTTGCTTTCGCAATATGTTGGCAACCTAAAAAATCCCTCAAATGCATCTGATGCCTATACAGAGGATAAAATTCTTGAAAGAATCGCTCCGATTGGGTCAATTAGAACGGAACCTGTTCTAGCTGATTCGAGTGCTAATGAAAAAGACACCAACATTCGTAAAGTGTCTTTGTCTGGTGAGGAAGTATACGTTAATAGATGTGCCGCTTGCCACGAGGCTGGTGTGTTAAATGCACCTAAAATTGGAGATAAGGTTGCCTGGGCCCCCAGAATTAGTCAGGGTTTAGATACTCTTTTGTATTCTGTTTTAAATGGAAAGGGGGCTATGGCATCACAAAAAGGGCCTTTAAATACTGATGAAGAGTTAAAGTCGGCGTTGATATATCTCACAAACAAATCAGGGGGATCACTTTAATTGATGCGGCGCAAAAATAATTTGGACCTAGTTATTTGTGTTTTTGACAATTTTCTCAAAACAAATTTTGGTGGGCTAGTTGGTTCCGGGAGAAGCAACCCAGCAGTGGGTTTGGTTGCAGTCCATAAAAATGAGGGACTTAATTCAAACGGTCAATTATCGGGAAAGTTGATGAGAATAAATCATTCAGGTGAAGTTGCTGCTCAGGGATTGTACCAAGGCCAACTTTTCTTTGAAACGGACCCTGTTATGAGAAACTATCTCGAGAGGGCAGGCAAGGAAGAAGCTGATCATCTTACGTGGACGGCGGAATATTTAACGGCAAAAGGTGCAAGAAGAAGTTATCTCAATCCAATATGGTATGTGGGTAGTTTTGGATTAGCCGTCTTCATGCAGTTACAAGGGTCGAAAAAATCAAGGTCTTTTTTAGCTGAGACGGAGCGCCAGGTCCAGGCACATCTTGAAAAACACCTAGATATATTTCCCTCTGAAGACAACTATGCTCGAGTGATACTGGAAAAAATGTTCGAAGATGAGGGAGAACATGCTAACTGGGCCGAAGACGACTCAAGTGGCAACGGAGTAAAAGAAGAGTTATCAAAATTCGAAAAACGTGCTATGGGGTTTATGTCAAAAATTATGATTGAAACCTCTAAGAGAATTTAGTCAAAAATCGATTGGATCTACATCAATAATTGTCTTGGCTTTTGTGTTCATAATGGTCTCTTTAATCATATTAAGAGTCCTGTGTAAATCTGCTCTTTCAGATGCCTCCAATAAAATTCGAGAACGATATTTTTTACTTAACCTTTCTGGAAAAACTTTTAAAGGTCCGCTAAATTTTACTTTTGATTTTTCGGAGACTGGAATTAGATTTGTTAGGTCAGCTAAAACTTTATTTGTTTCTCTCCCCAAAATAACTTTATCAGAGTGAGTTAAGTTTATGGTCGCAAGATTTGTAAATGGGGGTAATTTCCATATTTCGCGTTCACTAATTAATTTTGCAGCAAAGTCTGCATAATTTGCGTTGGAAAGATCCTTTAAAAAATCAATATCAGGATTTTGAACCTCCGTTATAAAAACTGGTTCCTGGTATTTTTTTGACTGTTGTGGATGACGTCCCGCCCGACCAGATACTTGAAGGAGAGATTGAAAAAGCCTTTCAGATGCCCTAAAATCCGGGTGCTTTAAATAAGATTCAATTTCTAACGCGATTACCAACGTGACTTTAGTAAAATCGTGCCCTTTAGTTAATATCTGAGTTCCTATTATAATATCTACGTCCCCAGTTTCAATTTTTTGTAAACAAGCGTCAAATTCCTTCTTTTTTTTTATAACCTGTTTATCGACTCTCATAATGCGAGCCGTGGGAATAAGACGAGAAATTTTGTATTCTAGCTGCTCCGTTCCAATACCTAAAAGCTTCAATCGATTCGAACCGCAAGTTTTGCAGAACTTAGCAGGAAGTTCTTTATAACTGCAAAAATGGCATAACAGGAAGTCATCTTTATCTTTATGTAAAACTAGATTGACGCTGCAGTTTTTACACTTTGCGGACCAATTACATTCCAGACAACTTTGAACTGGAGCCCAACCCTTTTTATTCAAATACAAAAGAGCCTGTTGACCAGCATTAATATGTTTCTTTAATATCCGTAGCGTATCTTCTGATATTCCATTTTCATAAGAATAAGGACTTTTTTGGCAAATGATAGGCTTAGGTTGTAACTGTCCAGAAGCACGATTTTTTAAATTTAAATATGTATATTTATTCCGTTTTGTTTGCATCCATGACTCTAAACTTGGAGTGGCAGAACCCAAGATTATTTTTATTCCTAAATTGTTTGCACGATAAACCGCCAAGTCTCTAGCGGAGTATCTATAACCTTCGCTTTGTTTGAATGATGTATCATGTTCTTCATCTACTATTATCAATTTTAGATTGGATAACCGCAGAAAAATAGCCATCCTGGTTCCTAATATTATTTTCGTTTTTCCGGTAGAAACGTTCAGCCAGGTTTTAGCTCTTGATAGGGGTGTCTGAGTACTGGTATAAATTCCTATTTCATGCGAAGGAAAATAATTTTCCATGAGGCTTTGTAAATTGGAAGTTAGACCTATTTCTGGGACTAAATACAACACCTGAGATTTCACGGATTCTTTTAATATTCTTTTAATAACCGAAAAATATAATCTTGTTTTGCCTGAGCCTGTGACTCCATGAAGAAGAATAGGTTTTGTTGAGGAGAATATGGACTTGAAGCATGCAGATTGCTCGTCGTTTAATTCCCAATCACCTTTAGTTTGAATTTCTTTTTTACTTTCTTCACTGGAAAATCTATTCGGTTTTAAAAAGTAATCTTTCTTCTTTTTTAAGTAATTACCTTCTATATTTTTTACTGATTTTAATAATCTGGGAAAGGAGTTGAATGTAACTTTTCCTAAAGAACGATGATAATATTTTGCAGCAAAGGAAAGGAATTCGAGAAAATTTTTGTCAACAGGAGGTAATTCATCGATCACATATTCAATTGGTTTAACCTGTTTGGCGTGTGAAGATTTTTTTACGCCGAAAACGAGGCCTACATTTTTTTTGTTTTTTACATTTACAACAACCCAGTGACCGGTAATGTCTGCTTTTGTTGAATGTTTTGTATTTGTAGTGTTGTAAGAATAATCTAATGTTTCTATATTCGGCAGATCAAGAGCAACTTGAGCGATCATAAAGGACGTCAGTATTCTCTTATCGTATCCACAAGAATTGCAACATTCTCAGGAGATGTATATTGAGAAATACCATGACCTAAATTGAAAATGTATCCATTTTTACGTTCTTCTTTAGTAAGGCTATCGAGTAACTTTTTAACTTCTTTCCTAACAAACTTCCCGTCGCCTAATAAAACTGCAGGATCGAGATTACCCTGGACTGCACAATTTTTTCCAGCCACCTTCTTCGCGGATTTTAAGTTAACCGTCCAATCAATACCAATCCCTGAGCAATTAATTTGAACTATTGATTCAAGCCAAACTCCTCCTCCCTTAACAAAGACAATTTTCGGGATGGTAGGAAAATTTTGATTTAAGTTCGTTACTATCTTTTTTAGATAGTGAAGAGAATATATCGGGAAATTAAGATAAGAGAGCAAACCTCCCCATGAATCGAACAACATTATGGCATCTGCGCCTTCTTTAATTTGCATAGTGAGATAGGTGATAATATTTTCTGTTAGCTTTTCTAAAAGAAGGATCAAAAGATCGGGTTCCGTATATAACCATTTTCTCACATGGATAAAATCATCTTTCGAGCCACCACCGCCCAAAATATAACAGGCTAGTGTCCAGGGGCTCCCTGCAAAACCTATAAGTGGAGTGTTTTTATTTAAATTTTCTCTAATCAGTTTGACAGTTGACCCTACGTAATCTAGTTTTGTATCAATCTCTGTTTGAATCGTGCGAAGCAAATCATTTTTGTCGCCAATAGGATTATTGAACTTCGGCCCATAACCCTCTACGAAGTCAAGCTCCATTCCCATTGCATCGGGTATAGTAAGAATATCAGAAAATAAAATTGCGGCATCAAAGCCATAACGTTCTATAGGTTGTAATGTGACCTCACAGGCTAACTCAGGGTTTTTACACAACGACATGAAGGAGCCTGCTCTGGCCCTGGTTTTGTTGTACTCTGGCAAATATCGTCCAGCTTGTCGCATAAGCCAAACTGGCACTCTATCAACAGTCTGTCCTTGCAAGGCTTGTAAAAAAAGACTGTTTGAGCTTATGTTTAACCCCTACCCTTGTATTTCTGCAATGTTCTTAACTCAGCCACGGCGTATGAAAGTTCAGCTTGCGCAGTAGCTAAAGCAATTTTATCTTCTGGCGCTCTTGAGATTGCCTCTTCTGCAACTCTTCTTGCTTCCTCTGCTCTGGCCTGGTCGATTTCCTCACCTCTAACAACAGTATCGGCTAACACTGTTACTACAGTGGGTTGCACTTCTAGAAACCCACCAGCTACAAAAAGAAAGGTTTCCTCAGACTCGTCTTTTGCATGGAATTTCAGTGTTCCTGGTTTAATTTTCGTCAGCAGGGGAGTATGGTTGGGAAAAATTCCAAGTTCACCATCTACGCCTGGTACTACAACGAAATTAGCGTCTCCAGAAAATAAGCTTCGTTCAGAAGACACAATTTCTAATCGGAAAGTTTTTGCATTTGAAGACTGGTTCATTACTGAACTTTTTTCCCTTTTTCTATTGCCTCATCGATTGTTCCAACCATGTAGAATGCCTGTTCGGGTAAATGGTCAAGTTCGCCGGAGTTAATCATACTGAAACCTTTGATAGTGTCTTTTAAACTAACATACTTTCCAGGAGAACCCGTAAATACTTCAGCTACATGGAATGGCTGGGACAAAAATCGTTGCATTTTTCTAGCGCGTGCAACTACAAGCTTATCTTCAGGCGCTAATTCGTCCATTCCGAGAATAGCAATAATATCCCTTAACTCCTTATAACGTTGGAGTGTACCTTGAACAGAACGTGCCACTTCGTAATGATCTGCTCCAACCACATTTGGATCAAGTTGCCTAGAAGTGGAATCAAGGGGGTCAACAGCTGGATAAATACCCAGAGCCGCGATATCACGGGATAGAACCACGGTAGAGTCGAGGTGTGCAAACGTGGTTGCAGGAGAAGGGTCAGTCAGATCATCAGCAGGAACGTAGACTGCTTGAATAGAAGTAATGGAACCTGTTTTTGTCGATGTAATTCGTTCCTGAAGTTTGCCCATTTCTTCGGCCAATGTAGGCTGGTATCCAACAGCAGAAGGCATCCTTCCAAGCAATGCGGACACTTCAGTTCCAGCTAATGTGTAACGGTAAATATTGTCAACGAAAAATAATACATCTCGCCCTTCATCCCTGAAGGATTCTGCAATTGTCAATCCTGTTAGTGCAACTCTTAGTCTGTTACCTGGTGGTTCATTCATCTGTCCGTAGACCATGGATACCTTCGACGTTGGAAAATCCTTCGGATTAACTACCCCAGCTTCGATCATCTCGTGATAAAAATCATTTCCTTCACGAGTTCTTTCACCAACCCCGGCAAAAACTGAAAGACCGGAATGAGCTTTAGCAATATTATTAATAAGTTCCATCATGTTGACCGTTTTGCCAACACCTGCACCTCCGAACAAACCAACCTTTCCACCTTTGGCGAAGGGGCAAATTAAATCGATAACTTTTATTCCAGTTTCTAATAATTCCTGGGAGGGTGAGAGCTCCTCATATGTAGGGGCGGCTTTATGGATTTCAGCTTTTTGATCTGAACTAACGGGCCCAACTTCATCAATTGGGTTTCCTAGTACATCCATAATTCGCCCGAGTGTTGCTTGTCCAACGGGTACAGTAATCGGAGCACCCGTATTTTTTATTACCATTCCTCTTTTTAACCCATCAGATGAACCTAGCGCTATTGTGCGAACGATGCCGTCACCCAACTGTTGTTGGACCTCAAGGGTTAAGTCAGAGTTGTCCATTTTTAGCGCGTCGTACACTTTTGGAATTCCCTCTCTAGGAAATTCCACATCAACGACCGCTCCGATACATTGTACAATTTTTCCTTCTACCATACTGACCTCTATAAATGATGTTATTAAACGGCAGCTGCACCCGCCACAATTTCTGAAAGCTCCTTTGTAATAGCCGCCTGCCTAGTTTTGTTATAAACCAATTTAAGCTCTTCAATTACATTTCCAGCATTATCTGTAGCTGCCTTCATGGCTACCATTCTGGCCGATTGTTCTGATGCTATATTTTCGACGAGAGCCTGATGCGTTGTTGTCTCAACATAACGAAGTACAAGGCCATCGATTAGTTCGTATGACTCCGGCTCGTATACGTAATCCCAGGTATAATTATTGATAGGTTTGATATCTTTTGAATTCAATGGCAAAAGGACCTCGGTGATAGGGTCTTGTTTCATGGTATTTACAAATTTGTTTGAAAAGATAAAAACCTGTTCTAACTGGCCTTTCTCATAGAGTTCCAAAATCGAAGTTATCGCAGCATTAACATTTTCAGGCGACGGGCTGTCGCCTACCTGAACAAAGCTAGACAGCACTTCGACGTCTATTCTACTCAAGAAGCTGAGAGCTTTGTTTCCGATGGCAACTGCTTTGACTTTTTTACCCTTTGACTCAGCTTCCTGAACTTTTGCTAAAACGTGCCGGAAAACGTTTGTATTAAGACCACCGCACAATCCTTTGTCAGTAGATATAACTACGATTCCAACATTTGGTGCGTCAGGGAAATTATTCATAAAGGGATGCCGGTATTCTGGATTTGATTGCGAAAAGTGGCCAATCAAATCTACGATTTTTTCACTGTAAGGTCGAGAAGCTCTCATGCGATCCTGAGCTTTGCGCATTTTGGACGCAGCAACCATTTCCATTGCCTTTGTTATCTTTTTTGTGTTTTCGACGCTTTTGATTTTCGTTCGAATTTCTTTACCGACAGCCATAGTAAACTTATTTTCCTATCAAGTTTTTAAATTCCTTAATGCCATCCTCCAAAGCAGATTCAGTGGCGTCATCAAGCTTTTGGTTTTTTTGAATTGTTGCAAGTAAGTTTGCTAACTTATCGTTATTTAAAAAATGATCATGCAAATCTTTTTCTACTTTCAAAATATTTACAACATCTACATCATCAAAGTAACCCTTATTGACTGCAAAAAGCGTTAATCCCATTCTGGCTATTGGAAGCGGGGAGTATTGCTTTTGCTTCAATAATTCAGTTACCCTAGCACCTCTGTCTAACTGTTTTCTAGTCGCTTCATCAAGATCAGAGGCAAATTGAGCAAAAGCTGCCAATTCTCTATATTGAGCTAAATCTGTCCTAATTCCACCAGAAAGACTCTTTATTAATTTAGTTTGGGCTGCACCTCCAACTCTCGATACGGATATTCCCGCGTTAATAGCAGGACGAACCCCCGAGTTGAACAAACTAGTTTCGAGAAAGATTTGACCATCAGTTATTGATATTACGTTTGTCGGGACAAAAGCAGATACATCTCCTGCTTGTGTTTCAATTATCGGAAGAGCCGTTAGTGATCCTGTTTTCCCTTTAACAGCCCCACTAGTAAACTTTTCTACATAATCTTCGTTAACACGCGCTGCACGTTCCAACAATCTAGAGTGCAAATAAAATACGTCCCCCGGGAAAGCCTCCCTGCCAGGTGGTCTTCTTAATAAGAGAGAAACCTGGCGATAAGCTACGGCCTGCTTTGATAAATCATCATATATGATTAACGCATCTTGACCCCTATCTCTGAAAAATTCGCCCATAGCACATCCCGAGTAAGGCGACAAATATTGCATCGCAGCTGATTCAGAAGCTGCTGCCGCTACTACGATTGTGAACTCCATTGCTCCATTTTCTTCAAGGGCTCTTACAACATTTTTTATTGACGAGGCCTTTTGTCCAATAGCAACGTATATACAAATTACATCTTCACCCTTTTGATTAATTATCGTATCAATTGCCAAAGCTGTTTTTCCAGTTTGCCTATCACCAATTATAAGCTCCCTCTGACCCCTGCCAATTGGCACCATAGAATCGATGGCCTTAAGTCCAGTTTGCAACGGCTGGGAAACTGATTTTCGCGCGATAACCCCTGGAGCAATCCTTTCAATTGGCCCGGTCTCTTTTGCTTTAACATCTCCCTTACCATCGATAGGTTGGCCGAGAGCATTTACTACTCTACCTATTAACTCACCTCCGACAGGGACCTCAAGTATCTTCCCAGTGCACTTAACGACATCTCCTTCTGCTATCTGCTCATAGTCACCTAATATGACAGCTCCTACCGAGTCTCTTTCCAAGTTTAAGGCTAACCCAAAGGTATTGTTAGGAAACTCCAACATCTCTCCCTGCATAACATCCGAAAGGCCATGTATCTTGCATATTCCATCGGTGACTGTTACCACAGTGCCTTGGTTCGTAGCCTCAGCGGCTAAGTTTGCGCCGCTAATTTTTTCTTTGATAATATCGCTAATTTCTGACGGATTGAGTTGCATTTACACTCCTAACAAATAAAACTTTAATTAACCAAAATAGAATTTTTCAGTACTTCAAGATTTCTTTTGATTGAACCATCGACTACGTAATCTCCAATTATAATGGTTACTCCACCGATCAGAGCTTTATCTACGATACAAGATAAGACAACCTTCTTGTTAAATTTTTTTTCCAATCTTCCTTTTATTGAAACTTTCTGATTCTCAAGCAATTCGAAAGCAGAAAGAATTTTCGCTTCTATTACGTTCTTATGCTCATTTTCTAAATTATGAAATTGCTGAAGTATCTCCTCAAAAAAAACAATCCTGGAATTGTCGACTAAAAGCCCAAAAAAGTTTTTTAAACTCTGATTGAAATTTTCGGGCAAAATAGACAACACGAATTTTTTGCCTTTATCTTTTGACACAGTCGGATTCGAAAGGTATGAACTTAGATCTTTATTGCGAAGAACTGTTGCAAGAAAATTTAATTCGTCGTTGAACTTTTCACCTTCATCAAGTGATAATTTAAATAAGGCCTCAGCGTATGGTCTAGCGATTGTGGTCCCATCACTCATGACTACAACTCGGCTTCCAATCTTTTTAAAATGTCGTTGTGCTTAGCCTGGTCTACTTCTTTTTTAAGAATTTCCTCTGCGCCATAAACGGCTAATAGAGAAACATCCTTCCGAAGTTTATCCCGCAGTTTTAGAATCTCGGTTTCGGCCTCTTTTTTTGCTGCCTCAAGTATTGACGCTGCTTCTTTACTAGCTTGCGTCCTAGCTTGCTCGATTATCGCAGCCGCTTTTTTTTCAGATTCTTGAAGTCTACTCGTGATCTCCTGATGAGCTTTCTTCAAATCATTTTGGATTTTTATTTCGGCATTCTTGTATTCATTTTTTGTTTTGTCTGCAAACTCGAGACCGCTTGCAATTTTATTTGTCCGTTCATCAATGGCTCGTATTATCGGCGGCCATACGAACCTCATTGTAAACCAACCCAAAATAAAAAATACTACTAGCTGCGCAAATAAAGTTGCATTAAGGTTCATATCTTTAACCTTCTATTAACTGACAAAGGGGTTAGCTGTGGTGTACCACAGAGCTATTCCTGTACCAATAATAAAGGCCGCATCAATTAGACCAACCAATAAAAACATTTTTGTTTGAAGAGTGTTCATTAACTCGGGCTGTCTAGCAGAAGCTTCTAGAAACCTACTTCCCATAATTCCGATCCCAATACAGGCACCAGCTGCACCCAACCCGATGATCAAACCTGCTGATAAAGCAACAAAACCTACGACAGACTCCATAACAACTCCTATTATAAATTAGAAAATTTTAGTGCGACTCATGCGCTTGCCCGATGTAAACTAATGTCAGCATCATAAAAATAAAGGCTTGAAGCGTAATAATCAAGATATGAAAAATTGCCCAAACTGTACCAGCAAAAACATGGCCAACAAAACCTAAAATAGTGGCACTACCGCCAAGCAGCGCAATAAGAACAAATATTAATTCGCCAGCGTACATATTACCGAATAACCTCATTCCTATGGAAAAAGTCTTGGCAACAAATTCTATA
>CACIGF010000010.1 GCA_902586195.1 uncultured beta proteobacterium
TGGAACTATTTACTTAAGGAGTGGGCATACTGAGTATTGCTTTAGATTAGAGGAAAGGGAATTCTTAAGCACTGGTATTGCAAGGCTAAAAGCTGAATTAGAAGTAAAGAAAATAGCTAAACAAAAAGAAGAGGCTGAAAAAGTTGCAAAAAGAGAAGAAAAAAGAAAAAAGAGGTTAGCTGAGGAAAAAAGAAAAAAGAAATTAGCTGAGGAGAGACGCAAAGAAAAAGAAAAGCAAGAAAAGTTAGCGCGAGAAAATGACAAAACTTTGTATGCAGTTTCCACAGGTACGGGTTTTGCAGTTACGAACGACGGACATATTGTCACGAACAATCATGTTATATCAGGTTGTCAAGATGTAAAAATTCATAGTGACGAGCGTGAGCTACGAGCCAAAGTGATGAATAGAGATTCTGTAAATGATATTGCCCTCATAAAGGCAGAATTCAAGCCTAAGTATGTTTTTCCATTAAAGAGCGATAATCCAAAATTGTTAGAAGATGTATTTGTTGGTGGTTATCCTTTTGGTAGAGCGTTGAGTTCTTCTGTAAAAGCTACAAAAGGAGTAGTTAGTTCATTAGCAGGTCTTGGAAACAATTACTCCCAATTACAAATTGACGCCCCACTTCAACCTGGAAATAGTGGAGGACCTATCATTGACACCAAAGGGCAGGTGATAGGTGTAGCAGTTGCAAAGCTTGATTTACGCAAAGTATTAAAGGATTTTGGAACTATGCCAGATGATGTGAATTTTGGAATCAAGTCAAATGTGGTGGTTAACTTTTTAACCAGTAATCAAATAAATGTAAAGACAAGACCTCAGCGTTACATCACGAGAGATATTATTGCAAAACAGATAACTGATGGTACTTATTTGCTTTCATGTTGGATGACTATGGCTCAGGTTGAAAAACTAAAAGAACAAAAAGTAATGTTTGAGAATTTGCAGTAGAGGAGTTGGACAATTACAGAAAAAACTCACTATCAAACCCTTGGTGTTACACCAGACGCCGAAGATATTGTAATAAGAGCTGCCTATAAAGCGTTATCTCAAAGATACCATCCGGATAAGTTCAAGGGTTCAGCAGAGGAAGCTGAAGCTAGGATGAAAGAGATTAATATCGCCTATGGCATTCTTTCGGATAAGGAAAAAAGGAAGGCTTATGATGAAGAGCTAAAAGCTAGTGGTAGAGATAAAGAATTCAATGAGGAGACATCAGAGAACGGCTTTGAAGACTATTTTTCACAGGATGATGCGGACTGGGATTACGCTATCGAATATTTCCCAAAAATTAAAGAGTATTTCGAAGAATTAAAAGAAATTAATACAGCTCTAGCATTTGCTTTTAGGCAAGGATTACTTGAGTATAAAAAGTTTGAACAAGCTGAAAAGTATTTCCTAGCTATTAAAGAAGATTTTTTGTCTAGGTATTTCGGTACCAATCCATCTGTGCGTAAAATCGTAGAATTTTGTATTAAGAAAAATAATAAAGATGTATTAAGGGAAATAAATAAGGCTGTCAGCATTTTGGGAGATTCTTTAGACGTATCAGTTCTTGAAAAGAAACTTAGACAAAAATTTGGATTTAGCATGCAAAATCCTCCTAAAGAAACAAGGGGGGCTTCTGAAGAAGGTGAGAAGGTTGACACAGCTGTTAGCAATAGTTTTTCTTCTAAGGTGTTGTGGTTGTCCTTAGGGGTACTTTTTGTCTTTTTTGTTCTGGATATATTTTCGACCGATAAAGAATCACAACCCTATATTAAAAAAGATGCTAATTCACCCGCTCTATCCTCTGATAATTCAAACAGGAATAATAACAACTATAGAACAGAAAAGAAGAGCAACTCCGATTCCAACGTCACTGGAAAAAGTACATCGCAACAAACTAAATACCAACATCGCTATTATGAACTTGCAAAACCATTTGTTTCTAAAGTGGCAAATTCGAGAAAAGTAATGTCAGCGACTGTAGCTATAATGACCCGGTACGATGAACAAGTAATTGTCAATGTTGAGAGACACGAATATGCGCTTAGACGAGCATCTTTGGACGTAATGGGACAACATACTGAAGACGACTTAAAAAAACCTGAATTCCGTGTAGAATTAGCTGAGAAAATTCGTATCACTATGAACGCACTTCTGGAAAGGTACGAAGACTTTGGCGGGATTGACGAAGTGTATTTTACAGAGTTTGTAGTTCAATAGCTTCTACTAAAGAAATTCATTAATAGTTTTTCATACTCGTCTGGATGTCCAAAATTCAGCTATTAGGTAACCTAAAGTGTTTGGTAAATTTAGCCCAAATTCCCAACTACGCACATGTGTTTGAAGACTACGTTTATGAATAGGAGGAGTCTATGACCAAACCTGACAAAGAGATAGAGATGTTGTTAGCAGCAGGCTTCGAGAAAGCCGGTCCTGAACACCAGATATTTGAGAGCGACGTGATGATGTTTTCTCAGAGTCTACCAAAATCGCAGGGTCAGCAACTGAAACAAGATAAGGAAAAATCAAGCGACCCCCAGAATAAAAAATAAGACACACGCTTTTTCTACTTAAGGGGGATTTAATCCAAATTGCCAACCCGAGCATTTCGCTAAATTGGCTAAACAGGAGGAACGAAATGGGAAAGATAATTTCTGATAAGTACGCTTCAAAGGATAGTCCTATCTTTACGGGTAGATACACAATATCCAATCCAAAGGTTTCAACCAAAAAACCAATCAAAGTAAATAAAGAAAATCTCAATGAGATTGATTCATTTTTTGATGGGGTTAAGGAAATAAAAAGAAAAGCTCAACTTAATCTAAATAAGAATTAAAGGATGCTCCATCAATGAGTCTTATATTGGCAGCTTTAGCCTCTGATACTGCGCCTTCTGTGAATTTGGATGTTGTTACAATTATTCCGGAGGTAGGAATATTTTGCATTGATATAACACCAATAAGTTCTCTTACAATATTGGGGCCTACTGGATTGCTCCAACATTTACACTGAACTACTATAAAAGCATTAGTCTTTTTATCAAATGCTTTAATATCAACTCCACCATCTCCTCTGCCTCGCACTTCTCTTTGAATAATTTCATAATTCAATTTTTCCATCAATGCCTCAGTATCCCGTTCAAACTTAAACCAATCTGGAATTTGTTGAGACTGTACATTAAAGTCTTGGGTATAAAGCATTTGAGAATATGAACGACTCCTGTAAATTTTGAGTTTTTGTTCATGTTCCTCTAATCCTCTTTGGTGTGGTCTGACAAACGTGTAGCCCTTTGGTACATGAATTCCATATTTCTCGGCTAAGACGACCTGATGTATTGATGCATTTTCTGCTTTTCTCAGATGCTCTGTTACATTGTGCAAGGTTTTTTCTAACGTTTCAGCGGTATTCTTTTCAAACTTTTGTATACTAATCGGTTTTTTATAAATTACCCGAGGTATGTAAATAACTATTGGGTCATTATTGCGCTGTGAGGCACGAACTCTTTTTTTTGTATAGCTACCAAAAAGAGACTCTCTATCTTCAAAAACTAGAAAGTCTCTAACGATAGTTTTTGCAATCAAGAAAAGACAGAATAATGGTCGCGCAAAGTCTTTTGAGTGGATATCAATTGTTTTTGTAAAACATCCTATTGAATTATCTTTAGAATTAAAACTTAGGGGGAAATACCTTTCCATCGGGTCCCGAAAAATCAATACAAATTCAGTTCCAAGCGGATAAATATCTAACCATCTAAATTGCCCCAACCTTAGGTCAACTCGTGCGCCCCATGGCACAGACCATCTCTTTGCAAGTATTATTTCAGAATCAATTATCTTAAGCTGTTCTTCAATTTGTTCGTCTGTCAATTCGGATTTTATATTTTTAAGTTCAGACTTTAAAAAGCTACCTCGGAGCGGCACATCCAATCCAGTTAATACATCTCCAAAAATAAACGTTTCTTTCTCTAGGTAAAGCCAATACTCGTCATTATTTGGAATGATAACGTCCGCATTCAAATCCTTCGTACATATATCTATCTTGTAATCAATTGTTTGCTTGTATAAGTTTCTTTGTATCCCATATTTAGTTTTTATTGGGTCTATAGAGTGAACGTCAAAAAGTTGTTGCAGATAATCACACAATATGTGAAAGACACTATGAAATTTTATGCCTACACCATCCACCTTTGTATCATGCAAGGAAATAAATCCTTTCCATAAATAAGTTGGATGATTTTCTTTTCCTAATATTTTTTCCGATTTTTTCAAGAGTTGGGATAATGAGTTTGATTTTAATGTTTCATCAAACCATTCTTTGAGTTCCGGAAATACACCAAAGAAGTTTTTTTGGTCTTTAGTGCACACCTTTTCAAAATCGGTCAAAGATACCTCTTTTATCTCTTTGTGAAGATTTTTTAGATGCCTTATCTCGAGTACATATTTATTTGCCCAACTTACCTGTAATGCTAACTTATTGTCTTTTATCGGGGGAAATTTTACGCCTGTAGGAGTTTTTTTTGTTTGTTTTTCGTTTATGTTTATTTTCCACCACAAAAAATTAAGAAAGTGTAGTCTTTCATCTATAGCATTCCAAACTTCAGTATATTCTTTTATATTAGTCCAATTTTTCATCTCCGTGATTGCATTGATATCTTGCATTCGTGACAGAATATTGCGATTAGAGTAGATATATATATTTGAGAATTTTTCTTTATATTTAAAACAAATATTAAATTTTTTATTTGACAGAATTTTATTTGTCGTATTCTGGGAATATGTTAGAAAAACTCTTAACCGGTCTGTTTTATCTAAGATGCCTGCCGTTATTTCCAAAACACAGAACTGGTCGAGAAACCATAAGTAAAGACTTATGTCTATTTCAGGGTTTTCATTTATATTTGTCCATGTAATAGGCGTATCAATTTTGAATAGAATCGTTGGAATCTCTTCATTGATAAAACAAGGAGCATATTTATGAGAGATAGGAAATTGATTTAGTTTTTCAAGTTGTTTTTCTGTAAGACTTTTGGATGACCTTTCAAAACTAAGTTTTGGCCATCTATTCAATGCTTTGAAAGCGGAAGAGGGACGAGTTAGTAGTGACATTATTAAAGATAATATTTATTTAAATTATTTATTATTAATTGAACGTTTTCAACCCTTTGGTGGTCTTCCTCTCAGTCTTGAGCCCTTCTTATACATGCCACACATCAACCCTAGTAGATACAGTTTATAGAGCTCTCTTAAGCCTCTACGTCGCTCTAATAAGGCCTCTTTGGTGTTTTCTCCGTGAATATAATTTGGAGCATTGACACTAGTTTGTATTTTTCTTGCTCCATGGTATCTACAAGTTTTACATCCGAATGCCTTGGGATTTTTACACCGTAAGCCTGACCTACGATTCACCGCAGTACATCTTTTGGAAGGATATTTTTTAAGCCATGGAATCATAGAGCACTCTGATGAATTACTGTATTTACCCAAGGAAAAAACTTTGTTTCCATAACCCTATACATGGTACTAATACATAGTCTCCATTTTTTTGTAGGCAGTTTATCCAACATTCTGGAGAACTTTCATAGTGGGTTCTTCATTTTTTTGGAGTGTAATCCTCCAATAATTTATATATATTATTTTTACCATTTACACGTTAAGGAACGTTTAGAAATGCATCTTTTACAAAACCTTTTAGATATAATCCTTTTGCATCAGTTATGGGAAACCATGTAACAGCATATTTAGCCCACTGTTTTCTTGGCCCGCTCGATTTGGTTCGGTAAATCAAACCTAATGAAATTAGAGTTGCTATCGAATTACTTAGTGTGGTTTGGGATTTTATACCCCTAGAGCGACAATATGAAAAGGTAGCTTGCAAATGACCATTGTTAGAACCATTTAGTTGCCTTGTAAGTATATTTAATAACTTTATGGCGGTTGGTGTTGCTCTTGAAAAAGCTTCTGAGTCGATGACCCTATGTTCGATTGCTGCGTATGGATGTTTAGGTTTATAGGCCTTAAGATATTTTTTTTGATAATTATAGAATCTATCAGACATGATATTATTCTCCGTAATCACTATCGATTGACGAAAGCCAATTTGAAATATCTTGTTCCCGCCAGAGTTTTATTGTTGGACTTGGTTTTAACGGTTTAGGGAATTTACCTTGTGTCACCCAAAGATTGATGGTTGATTGACCTAAGCTTGTTAATTTAACTACATCTTTTATACGTAGTAACTTATTGGGATTTGGTTGGACATTTATACTCATTTGATACTCCCTGTATAGTTTAGATACTAATAAAATGGTATTGAATAAACCCGTGAGCGGTAATAGAAAAATGAGCCAACGCGAAATAGACGTAAATAAAAAAAAATTACTTTCCATGAGAATGGTTCCAACCAGTCAAAGTCATTTCGATAGCCTGCATGATTTTAATATGGTCTATATTGAGTACGTAGAGTTTTTCAATAATTTTGAGTTGTATGTCAAACCTGAAGCAAATTATGGAAAAAGAGAATTTCTACAACTGATTTATCCACTGCATAAAAATATCAATATGTGTTTTGATGCGTATGTGGAATGCATTCCAAGTAGGTATTGTAAATATGGCGTAATTAAGTCCCGAGAGTATATCTATACAGGTAATGGGTTTCGAATAAGTAAAAAATTTTATTCGAGCATAAAAGAACTACAAAAAGCGGCAGAAATATTTAAATTAGCCTATAGGTCACAAAATTTTTCTGAACAATTAGCTGAAAAATTAAGTAGGCTTGTTAATGAAATAGACATACTAATTTCTTGCATCAAATGTGACAAAAATATTCCTACAAAAATTTGTGACAAGCATGGAAACTTTATACTCCCTCGTTTACGGACAAATAGAAACATAGAAAAAAGAAAAATTTGGTACCATAATGTTGAACATTTTAAGAGTATATTTTGCAGACTTCCTAGATGGAAAGAGTTATGGAATGAAAAACCTATTTACTTAGAAAAAGAGAAGAGGTGGATAAAGCCGAAGAAATATTATGCAAATTCATATCAATTGCCGAGAAGAACTCACTCTCGGTATCTTAGGGAGTATAAAAAAGGAACAATTCTAAAACTCTACAGTGAGTAAATTTTCGATAGTTTTGAGATTATGCTACTTTGCTAGTTAAAGACTTAATATTTAGAATCCCAGAGCAATATTGTTCCCAATCATTCATTACAAGTCTTCTGTGTTGTAAAAGATTTCCTCTCCTGTAAGCTTTTTCTACTTTATTGCCGACATCATGTGCGAGACACTTTTCGAGAACCTCAGCACTATGATTCGTTTCTTCACTGCCCCAATCTCTAAAGCTACTACGAAAACCATGAACTACACAATTAACCTTCATTACTTTCAGTACCTTCAGCATACTAGAGTCAGATAAACACTCTCCAGTTTTCGAAAATAGGTAAGGGCTATCTTCGCTACAATCCGACGCTACTGCAATAATATCTAAACAGCGTTGAGAAAGTGGGACCTTATGCTGTTTTCTTGCTTTCATTCTTGTTGCTGGAATTGTCCATACACCGTCCTTGATTTCGGATTTATGAGCAAGACGAACCTCTGAAGAACGACAAGCTGTAAGGATTGCAAATTCAAGGGCGAGTGCTGAAATACTATCTTTGTCTCTTAATCGACTCATAAAATCCGGAATCTCTTTATAGGGGAGAGCTTTTTGATGGATAACTGGTGTTACTCGAGATGGTTTTGGAAGTATTGTTTCTAAATGGTTTTTCCATAAAGCTGGATTTGCACCAGTTCGCAGACCTCTCGTAGTAGCAGAACCTAATATGTATTCGATTCGTTGTCTCACTCTTGTCATAGTCTCTGTCTTAGTATTCCAGTAAGGTTGCAGTATGCGCAATACATCCTCGGTCGTTATCTCATTTACGTTCTTATCGCCTATTATGGGATAAACATATGTTTCAAGAGTTTTGTACCATTGAGAGAGATGCTTTTCATTTGACCATTCGGACTTTTTTATCTCGATACACTTAAGAGAGAAATCTTTAAACAATGGAGTGGGGCGTTCAGATATTAATTTTTTTTTCCAATGTGCCGTGGGATTATCGCCACGAAGCACTGCCGCTCTAGAGTCGGTATAGCGTTGCCTTGCCTCTCGTAGCGATAGTTTAGGATAGGAACCAAGGGTTAAATCGTGTCTTTTGTTATTTAGCTTGTACCGATACACGAAGTACTTACGGCCTTTTTCGACCTTAATTTGAAAGCCTGTATCCGTATCACTTGTATATCGCCCGTCATTTTTAAGGGTCACTATGAATTTATCCGTGAATTTTGGCATGAGTTCTCCTTTTTTTGCCCACACTTTTGCCCACACAAATCGGGGAATAAGCGGTAGTTCTTGTGAAGAAATCATAGTAAGTCTTGCTTGAGATTTTTACAGTAGTAAAAAGTGCCAACGCTTTATGGTGGCTGATTTGGGTAAAATTTTCGGGGGTAAGAGGTTCCAAATTTAAGCAACACTTACTAAGATTAGTTAACCTCTAGTGTGGACGCTCTCTCCGCTGGGTATCTTAAATAAGTAAATTTTATTTTGGAAAGATTCTCAATTTGGCCGTCACAAAAGTCGGTAACTAGGTAGGCTCCTGGCAATATCTTTTAAATATTAGGGTTAATACTAATAAATACAGTTTTTCTGTTAATATTGTGCATCGCACAAATTAGTAAGGGAAACGTAAATAATGAATAAGTTCGAGGAAGATAGGAACTACAAGGTAAAAATATTTGTTGGTAGAGAGCCCTGTGAAATAAATGTATTAGAGTGGGGCGATACCGCTAATGGAAATGTTTTGCTATGTCTTCATGGGTTGACCAAGTCGGCCCGAGATTTTTCAGTACTTTCCTCTTTTTTAAAAAATAAATATCGTGTTATTTGTCCTAACTTAGTTGGTAGAGGGGACTCATCATGGCTAAAAAATAAAGCGAATTACCACATGCCTTTTTATTTGCTAAACATACTAGTATTAATCAATGAACTAAAGCTTAAGAAGGCAGACATCATAGGGACATCTTTGGGTGGAGTTTTGGCAATGCTGTTGAGCGCTACCCATAAGAGTTTTTTGTTAGATTTTTTTACTAATGAGCAAATTAAGAAAATAATAAAAAATTTGCGGCCAATTGAAATAGGGTCCTTAGTTCTTAATGATGTTGGAGCAAAAATAAATTTTTCAGAACTCTCGAAGTTAAAACATGGGATTCATAAATTACCGAGTTCTTTCAATGATTTTGATGAAGCTCAACTCTATATTAAAAAAGAATTTGAAAATGCTTTAGGGTTTCATACTGACAGTGAATGGAGACTTTTAACGCTTGCGTATATTCGCTACGATGAGAGAAAGCATTGCTTTGTGCCTCATTTTGATCCCGGAATTTTGAATCCCTTTAACGTGCACTGTTACGCGCCTCATTTTGATCCCGGAATTTTAAATCCCTTTAACGTGTCATCTTTGCTTCAGGAGTTTAGTAATAATGGACTTGGTTTGCTACCAGACTTAAATTTATGGAAATATTACGACTCCATCTCAGTAAGAACGATGCTATTAAGGGGTAAAAAAAGTTCAATTTTAAATCACGAATTGGCTCAAGATATGACTGGCAGAGGACCTAAGCCAACATTGATTGAATTTGAAGGTGTTGGTCATGCTCCGAGTCTTATGAGAAGTGAGCAAATAAATGCGCTAACGTCATTTTTGTGTCCATAAATCCGATAAGAGTTCATCACTGCTTAAGTGTGAGTAATGCTAAAAAAGTGATTCAGAATCCTAATTAGAATCAATGATTTAAGTGTTCAGTTCGAAGCCCGCTCTCTCCGCCAGGTCAAAAATCGCTAATTTTCTAATTCAAAATCAGTAGCTTACAAATTCCCCAAATTTATTTTTGTACCATATCTTTGTACCAAAACATCTTAAAATCTAGTCCAAAGCATAGGTGGGAGGGGTGATTGGTCGTATTTACGGTTGTGATAATACCTGCTTTTTACATAAAATGAGGGGATGGAACGATTACTGATGACTAACCTTGTTTTTGTCTTTTTAACTGGAATTATATGTTTCAGTAATGTTTTAGTGGCAGCAACTAACACTGACGAAATTAATAGTTTGCTAGAGGGGCGATATGAGCTCGTCTATTGGACAGAGAATAAAATAAGATTTGATTACCCAGAAGTAGCAGGAGTTTTAATCCTGAATGATAATAATGCGTTAATAACCTTGAATAAAAATATAATCAAAAATGAGTCTGTAGAAGTTATTGGTTGGGGTAAGTACGAAATTAATAACAACTCTTTTCAAATCGGTTGGCATGATTGGAAATTGCTATTGATAAAAAACAATGACAAAGCCGTAAAAAAAGACTCGCCTTGGCAAGGCATGAGAAAATATAAAGTTTTGCTTAAAGACCAGAAATTGGTTTTGACCTCTGTTTCTGGGCTTCAATCTTGGGAACTTGACAGGAAATCTCTTGTTTATACAGATAAAGAATGGGGAGAGGACAAAGACGAGGTTATTAGGTACTGGAAAAGAATTCCATAAGGTATATTCGTCCTATTTTTGAATCCGTTACCAATGATATCGATAAGGCGAGACCAATTTCTTTTGCCAATGTTAAAGCTCCTCCAGGGATGCTTATACACGGGAAAAGAGACAGGGTAGTATCAGAAAGGAATTCCTTAGCATTATATAAAGCGCTCACTGCTGCGGGCAATAAGATAGAGTATCAAGCCATTGATGCTGGACATTTCGACACAGTGCTCGGGCTTGGGGTTCCATTAATTGGAAAATCAGAGGTGCAATCTACAATTTTTAGATTTTTTAGATCATTGGAGTAAACACTAAAGATTTATGGAAGAGTAAAAAACTATCGTTAACATATCTTTGTACCAAAATATCTTAGAGTAATCCGCTTAATTAATCAGATAGGAAATAACAAAATTTACATCGGCTAAGTAAAATTTTGTTAATTTTTTTTAAAAAATGAAGTTAAATTTCTAGGATTTTTTTTTGCGGTGTTTTGTGAAAAAAATGGGTTGAGGGGGAACCAAGACTTGTAAAACATTTAAAAAAAGAGCGAGCTTCTGGGCTAGCAAAAGCGAAAAAGGATAGCTTCGTGAGCATTCATGGGTATTTATTTTGTGAAAGATGTAAAGTAAATCCTAAAGAGGTGTATGGGCCTTTTGGTGAGTCTTGTCTTGAAGTTCACCACTGTAAAACAACTGTTTCCAGAATGGATGAGGACCATGTGACCGATTTAGAGGACCTTCAGGTTTTATGTGCGAATTGTCACAGAATTGTCCATAAGGAGCTTAGGGAGCAGGGGAATTGGTTGAATTATTAAGAGCCATTTGGGGTTTTTTAGACTTGCTATGACAACCCATTCTTTCGTACAATCGAACGTGAGGTATGCTGAATTCAGAGTGATTACACCCAACGAACAAACATTGAGGAAGGTACTTAGAATAAAGTCGAATAACGTTAATCTATTATTTCGTTATTTATAGATAAATTCAAGGATTAAGGGGGATTAGAAATTGAACAAATATATTACTTTTGTAATTATGTTGTTTGCTTTTTATTTTAAGACTGCATCGGCAGAGTATGTGAGGGTTACCGTTGCTGATATAACTTCATCTGATAGTGAAAAGATAATGAAGGCGGTAAAAGAAACTGAAAGAATTGTGGAAAAAATTATTGGAAGAAACATAGACATAATGATTGAAATCGATTTTCCGCAAAGGATTATATTTACTACTCGACCGCCATCATTGGACGTATTGATGAAAAATACGGATATAGTAAGATCGAATAAAGAATTTATAAAACTACAGAAGTTTATCTCAGATAATAAATTATGGGGAAACCAACGGCAAAGTACCTATCGGCTCAAAACTGATAAAGCTGTAATGAAATAAGAGAACAAAAATAATCTCATAATAACTATGTTTAAAGGCTACCATCGTGTAGCCTTTTTTATTAGAATCAGGATATTGTAATGGAAGAGAATCCACAGGCGGTGCTTGCTGCTTTTAAGTCCTTCTTTGTGCCTTAGCAACTATGTCCTAGTATTACTGGTTTCAGTATGAACTGTGAGTAATAGTGTGAGTAACGGCAAAAAAGTGATTCAGAATCCTACATAGAATCAATAAGTTAAGTGCTCAGTTCGAATCCCGCTCTCTCCGCCAGTGCTGATTAAAGGTTAAATCGAACTTCTGTTTTGTAATAACATTGAAATATTGAGTGGTTATCTTTTAAATATGACCACGGCCCCTGCTCGAAACCTAAAATCTCCTGGACAAAAGGTTTCGCAACTTAAGTCAATATGGATTTCTGATTTGCATCTTGGAACACCTGGTTGTAAAGCTGAGCAGTTGCTAGACTTTTTAAGGCACCATGAGTCCGAAAATTTATATCTCGTTGGCGACATCATTGATGGATGGGAATTGAAAAAAAAATGGTTTTGGAAGCAAAGCCATAATGATGTTGTACAAAAAATCTTGCGTCAGGCAAGAAAAGGAACGAAGGTTAAATACATAGCAGGTAATCATGACGAGGTGGCTAGACAATTTTTGGGATTAGCATTTGGAAGCATTGAGATTACAAATGAGACAACTCATATTTGTATAGATGGTAAAAAGCTATGGGTTGTTCACGGCGATTTATTTGACAGTGTTTTTAGATATGCGAAATGGTTATCTAAGTTTGGAAGCGGTCTTTATAATTTCACCCTTCGTTTGAATGAATATTTTAATTATTTGAGAAGAAGAATGGGTTTTTCATACTGGTCTTTATCTCAGTACTTAAAACATAAAGTAAAAAATGCCGTTCAGTACATTACCGATTTTGAAGAAACACTTGTTAGCGAAGCCAAAAAAAAAGGTTATGACGGAGTCATATGTGGGCATATCCATAGACCGATTATCAAGAATATAAATGGAATGCTGTACTGTAATGATGGAGATTGGGTTGAAAGCATGTCAGCTCTTGTTGAGACATACTCTGGAGAACTAAAAATAGTTTATTGGACTGAAGTAAAAAAAAATAATGAGCATAGTCAAAAAGAAGAAGAACTTACAAATATAGAATCTTTTTAATGGATTGAATGATGAACTATTCTAAAATTGCACAGACGGCTTTGATAAATGATAAGCCTGAATGGAAATTTAAAAAAAATATACTAAATTTTCTGTTCGCAAAGATGTTCGATAGGATGTTAATTTACCCACAAGTTTGGGAAGATCCTGAGGTTGATATAGAGGCGCTTCAGATCAGGAATACAGATGATATTGTTGCAATAGCTTCTGGTGGATGTAATTTGCTAAATATGTTAACCGAGCAGCCAAACTCTATTCGAGGTTTAGACTTGTGTCGGTCCCATTTAGCACTAAATTCATTAAAAATCACTGCGTTATCAAAACTTGAGAACCATGACGTTTTTTTTGATTTTTTTGGCTTTGCAAATCATTCTAAAAATTTGAATACATATGAAAAGTTTTTGAAACCAGACTTATCAGAGGATGATCGATTATTTTGGGAATCTAGAGTTTTATTTAGGAAAAGAATAAGTATGTTTTCAAGAAATTTCTATTCATTTGGTGCGCTTGGGAATTTCATAGGGGCGGCTCACTTTATTGCCAGAATGTCAGGAATCAATCTAGCAGAAGTTCTCAATGCAAAGACTTTAGAAGAACAGAAAATGTTTTATGAAGAAAATCTAAAAAATTTCTTTTCGAGCACAATATTAAAAATTTTGTTAAGAAGCCCTTTGGCTTTGTTTGGGTTGGGGATACCCCCTTCCCAATTTCGGAAGTTAAAGGGAAAGGGTGAGCTTCACCAGGTTCTTCAAGAGCGTGTAAATCGGTTGTGCTGTAATTATGATGTCAGCGATAATTATTTTGCCTGGCAGGCCTTTGGTAGAAAATATGATACTGAGCATCGAAAAGCAATTCCCAGATATCTAGAGAGAAGACATTTTAATATTTTAAAAAAAGAAGTAAGAAAAATTACGTTGCATCAAAAGACCATTACACAATATTTGAGCGGATTGCCTAATAATTCTCTTGATTGTTTTGTTTTGTTAGATGCTCAGGATTGGATGAACTCTTTGCAACTAAATCAACTCTGGTATGAGATTGATCGGACATCTAGGCAAGGCGGCAGAGTAATCTTTAGAACGGCTGACTCAGATAATCTCGTAAAAAGAAATGTCGGGGAATTTATTCTGTCTAAATGGGAGTACTCTATTGAGAAAAGTAACTATTTCCATAAAAAAGACCGTTCAGCTATATATGGTGGCTTTCATCTTATGGAAAAGACAGGTACCTAAAAGCTATGTTTGATCCTCATTCTAAAAGAATGAATACGGTATACCGATATACCAGGCACTGTTATGACATTTCTAGAAAGTTTTTCCTTTTAGGAAGAGATGGTTTGCTTGAAGAATTGGGTAAGCAAGATTATAAATCCATTTGTGAAGTAGGATGCGGGACTGGAAGAAATTTAATTAAACTGGCTAAGATGAATTCATCTAATAAATTATTCGGGTTAGATGCGTCTGATCTAATGTTAAAAAAAGCAGAAAAAAGAATTAAAAAGTTAAGACTAGAAGATCAAATATGTCTTCACACAGGATTGGCTGAAGAATACGAATTTAATAAGCAATTTGATATCTTAGTTTTTTCCTATTCTCTTTCTATGGTTGCCGATTATAAGAAGGCATTGAATAATGCTTTAGAACATGTATCTGATGATGGAGTAATTTATGTGTTAGATTTTGGTAATTTTGAAAACTTTCCTAATTTGATTAAGAAATTAATGTATAAATTTCTAAAGCTATTTTCTGTTTATCCCGGAAAAAATGAATTATTTTCTTTTTTGAAAAGAAATAATGTTTTTTACGAAACGAGGGATATAGCAGGTGGATACTCTTTTATTACCAAATTAACCAAATCATAAAAGTTTAGAAAAATAATTGTATTACGAGCAATGCTCTTAAAAAGAGTAAATACTTAATTTGAACAAAATCTGCTTCGTCACCGAAACCTACCCGCCAGATATTAATGGGGTAGCTTTGACTTTAGAAAAAATTATTAATGGTTTTGTTCTCAAAAATTATTCTGTTTCGATCATTACCCCAAAGTCACAGAGATCGGATAATCAACAGTCTTCGGGGCTTAGCACACCGATAACGTTTGTTAAGGGTTTCGCTTTTCCTTTTTATCGAGAGGCTAGATTCGGACTTCCTTGTAGGAGTCTCCTGTATAAGAGTTGGTCTGTTTCAAAGCCTGATTTAGTACATATTGCGACAGAGGGACCGCTTGGATATTCTGCGCTTTGCGTTGCAAATGACTTAAATATTCCGGTAGTTTCCGACTTTAGAACAAATTTTCATGAGTATGGAAAATATTATGGTATAGGGAAACTTCGGAAATTAATATTTTTATACCTACGCTATTTTCATAACAAAACTGACCGTACTTTAGTTCCAACTAAAAAACTTGCTGAATTTTTACAGAAGAGCAAGTTTGCTAAAATTAGTGTTGTTCCTAGAGGGGTTGATATCAATCTATTTCATCCTAGGAAGCGAAACCCAAAAACTAAACGCACCCTGGGCTTTGAAGATGATAGCTTTAATTTATTATCTGTTGGAAGATTAGCAAAAGAAAAAAACTTAGACCTAGTTATTGATGTTTTTTTTAAATTTAGAAAGATTAGTAATAAAGTAATGCTAATTTTTGTTGGTGATGGACCTTATATAGGAGAGTTAAAAGAAAGGTGTCCCGATGCATTATTTGTTGGTTATAAAACTGCTTCAGAATTGTCAGAATATTATGCTAATGCGGATTTACTGGTCTTTCCCAGTCTCACAGAGACATTTGGTAATGTCACCCTTGAAGCCTTAGCGAGTGGATTGCCAGTGTTAAGTTTTGATACTGCTGCCGCAAAAGAACTGGTCATTGATGGTGAGAATGGCTTTACAGTAAACGTATTTCAAGATAAGGCTTTCGTGGAAAAGGCTATACAGATTTTTGATCATGTGGATTTAGGAAATATAAGAAAAAATGCAAGAAGAACCGCTGAACAAAACTGCTGGGATCAAATCATCAGACGGACAGAAAAAGAATTTATGGATGTTTTTAATGTGACAAAGAAATAACTAACTCTCAAGCTTAAAATTGTGAGTAACAGTGTGAGTAACGGCAAAAAAGTGATTCAGAATCTTAAATAAAATCAATGAGTTAAGGGACCAGTTCGAATCCCGCTCTCTCCGCCAGGTAAAAAATCACTAATTTTTCATCTAGAAACTATTAGTTACCATTCGCCGGATTAAATCCTTGCCATATCTTTGTACCAGCACAGCCACCTAAAGAACCTAAGGCATATGGATAAGGAGGGATTATATTGGAATAGTATTGTTGTAGTGCTGTATAAATACATAAAATAGGGGAATGTCAGCACTACAAATTATGTTTAAACTTTTTCCTATTATTTTTTTCTCAGTTTTTTTGAACACTAAAGATGCTTTAGGAAGTTCTGAGAAAAACACCTTCGTTATTGATGATCAAACGAAGATTAGCTTTTCAATCCCAGAAGAAAGTTTCTACTATTCAAATTCTGGGGATGAATTGACCAATATCAATAGCTTGCAAGATATAGTTTTTATTCCGCAGGCCCACTTCATTGGGTTCAAGCCCTTTAAGTTTTACACAAAGAAAATACAGATTAAAAATATTACGCAAATGACTAGAAATATAACTGTCATTCCGGGGCGTCATCATTTAACTAGTCAATTCTTTCTGATGTCAAACAAAAAAACGCAGGCCTTAAAAAATAGACCAGGAACTAATTCAAATGATTTGTCATCGATGAATCCTTCAAATGCTAATTTTCAACCTTCGAGTACGACAAATTTTACCTTTAAAGCTGTAGCAGGAGAATCTGTTGATTTATATTACAATTTCCAAATGCCTAGTAAGGCTCACTTTATAGAGAGCAACTTACTTTTTTATCAAGCGGATAATTATCAAGAAAATAGAAGATTTGGTCTATGGTTAGAAGGAATTATCTTAGGCTCACTTTTAGGTTTACTAGTGTTCACTATTTATTCGTATTATCAAATCAGAGATAAGACAACACTATATTTCGGTCTTTGGCTTCTGAGTTCCATTATTTTTGTAATTGGTCAATTTCATCATGATGGTTCTAGATTATTAGAGTTTATTTTTCCCTCCATTGAATATAATCCACTTTTTAACTCTGTTTCCTTTGCTACAACTATTATTATATTTAGCGGATATTTTGAAGCAATTATGTTTGTGATTTTTGCAAGGCAGTTTATTGGCTTGAAAGAAAATCATCAAGTTGCTTACACATTCACCAACATATATCTAGCTTGGTACGTTCTTCATTTTTTAACCTTTAGAGTATTTAATTTTGAACTCGACTTGCGAGTAATTTGGTACCCGTTAGTTTATTCAACTTTTTTTATTTTAGCTGTTCTATTTTATTGTTCGATTCAAAGATATCAAAAAGGGATAGTGTTGGCTAAATTCTTCATAATCGGTTTTCTGCCATACCTCATAGCTAGAATTTTTCATTTATTAGGTGTTTTTGGATTTCAATCTCCCTTTGCTTATCTACCTGATAGCGGATTACAGTCATTTTTAAACAACCATGTTGTAATTCAATCGGCCGGGTTATTTATAGTTGCGATTGTGATGTCGTTGGTTTTAGCTAAGCGTACGAAGTTTTTGCAAGATGAGTTAAATGACAATATTCAAAAGCAGGCAGATGAAGCTGAGAAGCAAAAAGTGGTATTGGAAGAAACTGTGCAGGAGAGAACCAGTGAGTTGAGAGAGAAGAGTGCGATGATGGAGGGGATCTCTAACCAGCTTGCTAAGTATATTCCGCCACAGATTCATGAGGCACTGTTTGCAGGAAAGGTGGATACGGAGATTAAGACGCTTAGGAGAAAGTTAACGGTTTTTTTTAGTGATATAAAGAACTTCACTGCAACTTCAGAGAATATGCAGCCAGAGGATTTGACGAAGTATTTGAATGAGTATTTTTCTGAGATGACAAAGATTGCTGTGAAACATGGAGCAACAATTGATAAGTATATAGGAGATTCCATGATGGTATTTTTCGGGGATCCTGAGACTAGAGGAGAAAAAGAAGATGCCAGGACTTGTATAGAGATGGCATTGGAGATGCAAGAGAGGATGAAGGAGTTACGAGAGAAGTGGGCTCAAGAGGGGTTTGCAGAACCATTTGAGATTAGGATGGGTGTGAATACTGGGTATTGTAATGTAGGCAATTTTGGTAGTGATCAAAGGCTGACATATACCATTATCGGTGGAGAAGTGAATGTAGCAGCGAGGCTGGAGAGTGTAGCAGCGGTGAATGGATTGTATTTGAGTTATGAGACTTATGCTCATGTACGGGATATGGTGGAGGTGGAACAAAAAGAAGCAATTAAGATGAAGGGAATCAATCGGGATATACGGATATATTCTGTGAAGGGGAGAAAGGAAGAAGGAAAAGAAAAGACCAAAGTCACCAAAGTTACTAAGCCCACAAAGAAAGAACTAACAGAAATAGAAAAACTAAAAGAAGAGTCTAAAATACTAAAAGAGGAATCTAGAAAGCTTAGAGAAGAGCTGTTATCCATTAAATTGGAACTTAAAAATATAAGAAATTAAATTTCAGTACTTTTCGTTTTTGTAGACTAAGTTTTCTAACCTAGCAGTTTCGAATAAGATTTTTCGAAAAATCTAATTCTGTAGTTTGTATAATTTGTACTGTGCCATACCGCCCTTAGGACTATTTGGGCCTCTCATTTCTATTCCTTTTCCTAAATAAATCTGATCGTTTATCCATGAGTACTTTTCACTAGATGTCTTAAATTCAAAATTTCCATACCAATGCGAGAGCCCGTTTCTTGGAGGGAATATGGACTTTCCTTCATCAAAGTTTTTTGTCAGTTCTTCATTTCCAATAAGAATAGCTACATACTCCATAATTCCTGGAGCATTATCATCCATTACGATATAACAGCGTAAATCTACCTTAATGCTTTTTTTTCTAAATGAAAATTTTTCAATGCAGGATACTACTTTTGCTTTAGCGTCTCCTAACTCAACAGAGCCCGAGTCCATATAATTAATCGCTTGTGCCTCCTCCACCACAGTGATGGGGGTTTTCAACCCAACAATTACTGTACCTACCTCTTCTGATGTAGTTTTCGCAAAAACAGTTGGTAGCACAAGTATAAAAATGCTAACGAATCCGATTAATAATCTAGAGAAGTGAATATGCATAAATAATCCTTAGTTAAAGTACGATAGAGAAAAGATAATACACAGAGGGAATGAAACACAAGCAGATACTACAATGTAACCTCTTCGACTGCTATTGATACTATGAGTGATGTGATTAACGGCAAAAAAGTGATTAAGAATTTTGAATCAAATCAATGGTTTAGGCGCTCAGTTCGAATCCCGCTCTCTCCGTCAGGCAAAATTACTGATTTCTCGATAAAAAATTAATACGGTAGATAACTAAATATAACTGTAGATATTTTTAAGTCCCCGAAAATGCGTCGTTGTAATAAAAATTTAATTTCAATTAGCTATCATGATAGTTTTTGGAAATTCTATGAAAATTGGTGTAAATGGCGCTGGGCGTATCGGTCGTCTTTTTATCAAAGCTGCTTTAGGCCAGTTGAATCGGGTTAAAGAAGATTTAAATAGAAACAAGACATTAGACGTTGTTCATATTAATGAGGTAAATGGGAAAGTTTTTGATATTGTACATCTTTTAAAGTACGACAGCACTCAGGGTCCGATAAGCTATAATGTCAGCGTTCTTGGCGATGGTTCGATAAGTTTTGGCGGAAAACATATTTCATTTTCACAATTTTCCAAGCCAGGTGAAATACCATGGGCTAAATACGGTGTCGACCTTGTCATTGACTGCTCCGGCAATAATTTAACACCCGAGGCACTAGAGGGTCACATGCAACAAGGTGCGAAGAAAGTACTTGTTTCTGCTCCGATTAAGTCTAAAAAGATTCTCAATCTAGTTTACGGGGTAAACCACACTAAATATGACAGACGTCATCACAACATCCTAACTGCATCGTCTTGCACCACTAATTGCATAGCACCAGCTATTATGGTTTTACAGGAAAAATTTGGCATTCAACGAGGGCAGATAACTACAATTCACAACCCTACGAATACAAATCTCATCGTTGATGCAATCCATAAAGATCCTCGCAGAGCGCGCAGTGCTCTTATGAATCTAATTCCCACAACTACAGGGAGCGCTAGAATTATCGGTAGTATTTTTCCTGAGTTAGATGGCAAACTTGATGGTCACGCTGTACGTGTGCCTACACTAAATTCCTCTTTAACAGACTGTGTTTTTTCCCTGAAGACAAAAGTATCTGTTGATGAAGTCAATAGCGAATTGCGCCAGTACTCTAAAGGTTCCTTGAAAGGAATTCTAGGAGTTGAGAGTGCTCCGTTAGTTAGTTCTGATTTTCTCGGAGATTCAAGAAGTTGTATTGTTGATTTGCCGTCTACACTTGTCACCGATAATCGACTCTTAAAGCTTTATCTTTGGTACGATAACGAGGCAGGATATGCATGTAGACTCGCTGACCTTGCGTTTCATATGATGAAAAAAGTTCGTAGAAAATGAGACCTTAAAGTTCGCAAGACATGAACTCTTCAATTAAAGATTACATTACAGTAACTCTTAATTACTGGGTATTCACTTTTACTGATGGTGCGTTACGCATAATTGTCTTATTGCATTTTTACAAAGAAGGATTCTCACCCTTTACTATCGCTCTGTTATTTCTTTCCTATGAATTCGCTGGGGTCTTTACCAACTTAATTGGTGGATGGTTATCTACGAACTACGGTATAAAACGAATATTGGGAATAGGTTTAGTTATACAAAGCCTCGGGCTCTTATGTTTATCTGTCGTAAATACTGCCTGGGGAGCGGTTATTGCTACGGTATGGATATTGTGTTGTCAGGGTCTATGCGGAGTAGCTAAAGACTTTACGAAAACCGCAAGTAAATCAGCAATCAAGCTTACCTCAGACAAACTAGACGGTTTCGAATCAAAAGATTCCAGACTTTTTCGTTGGGTTGCATGGTTTACTGGAAGTAAAAATGCGATGAAAGGCATCGGTTTTTTAGGTGGTGGTTTACTACTTAGTGTTTTTGGTTTTCAAAATTCACTATGGTTAATGGTTTTCCTGATAGTTCTAATTTTCATATACACCATGGCACAATTGCCAGAAATGTTTGGAAAGAAAAAAGCATCAAGAACAATAAAAAGTTTTTTTTCCAAAAACAAAGTAGTAAATAATTTGGCGCTCATAAGAATATTTTTGTTTGGGGCCAGAGACGTTTGGTTTGTAGTTGCACTACCCGTGTTTTTGTATTCTAGCGGTTGGACCTTCATTCAAGTAAGTGGGTTAATAGCTTTTTGGACAATATTTTATGGTTTTATTCAAGCGGTTGCTCCAAAAATCATTCCTGAAACTGAATCCCGAGTCATTGGAAAACGTTTACGTAATTGGATGTTTGGTTTGTGTGTAATTCCAGCAATTCTTTATTTTATTGTAGTTAGTGAGATGCCTTTGTCTGAAGCTTATGTAATTTTTGGATTATTTCTCTTTGCATTATTATTTGCAATTAATTCGTCATTCCAAAGTTTTTTAATTGTGGAATATTCTTCTAAAGACAAAACTGCTGAAGATATTGGTTTTTATTATTCCGCAAATGCTATCGGTCGTTTTATAGGGACCTTACTATCTGGATATTTATTTCAATTGGGAGGGTTTTCTCACGCATTGTTTGGGTCTGCGCTAATGTTAATCATAGGCTGCATAGTTTCTCTAAGATTTAATTTGGAAGAATCCTTATCTACTAAAAAACTGTGAGTAACAGTGTGGATAAGGCCAAAAAGTGATTGAATTCAGGTTTGTCAATCCTGCTGACATATGTATAAGATCAGATGGTAAAAATATTGTTATTCCTGAGATAATAATTGAGAAATCAGATGGTGGAAGAGTGTTATTTCTCCCAATTGACTGAGAATCATTTTAAGGCTACCACCCTGTAGCCTTTTTTATTAGAATGAAAGTATGAATAATGAAGTCTATGTTTTCATTGGAATCTTGTACTGCCTTGTGCTGTTCTATATCCCTTTTTTTCTGGCAGAAAGGTTTAATGTAGAAAAGGTTCTCATGATAGGTGGTACATGGGTAGTAATGTTTTTGCCGGGTTTTATATGGATGTATCTAGACTGGAATTGGTTTCTTTATTGGTTCATCATAACCTTCGGAATAATTTTCTTTTGGTATTACGTGGTAGTTTATCAATCAGAATTACTGGGTGGTACACAGAGATGGTCCTTATGAACTCACCAGAAACAGTAGGGAAAATGATGAGTGGTATCCACCGACCAATGCAGAAATTATAGAAGACCTAAATACAAAAGATGATTTTGAGAAACAAACTCGGAGTAAAAACTCATGCCTCACATTCAAATTGATATCAACAAAGGTTTGAAGCAAGATGACAAAAAGATGATTTGTAAACATATTTCTGAAACTTTTTCCACAGTTATGAAAACTGGCAAAGATCACATAGCGATATCGATACGAGAATTTTCCGAACATAACTTGTATTTAGGGCAAGTTACCGACTCCTCCGCTGGGGTAGTTTTAATAAATATTGACTTACGAGCAGGGCGGAATAATCAACAAAGGGATCAATTAAGAATTCAACTTATGGAGGCATTATCACAAATTACCTTGATACCCGTTGAGGGTATGTATGTTACGTACACGGAACACCAGGGAGAGGATTTCCATTTATCAAACAGAAAGTTAGATAATTGGAGAATCTAGTCATTCATGAAAAAGACATTAGAATAAATGAATTATATAACGAGAACAAATGCAAATTTTTCGATCTAATATATGTAGCATGATTATCTAGGCCAATACTCAATTAATAAACTTTTAATAAACCACAAACCTAGAAAAACAACTATTGGTGATAAATCTATTCCACCAAAAGCAGGTAAGTATCTTCTTACAAAATTTAAACTTGGTTCACATAATCGATATAAAATATCCATGATGCTATAAACAAACCGATTACCAGCCTTAATTATATTAAAATTAATAAGCCAGGTAAGAATTATATAAACTATAAGAGTAAATTCAAATAAGTTTATAATTTGAATAATTAAATACAAAAGAGAGTTCATGTTAAACTTTTATCAGTTTAAGTTAATTCATCGATCCAAATTGTAATTCCAATGCAACAGTAACAATTAACATTAAACCAATCCAATACCATCTATTCTTATAAAACTTGTCAAACATTGTTTCTTTTTTATCTTTTTTATCCTCTTCTTTGCTCATAATTTAATCCATTCGTTGAGTTCTTCCTACTCTGTTCGATATCTTCATTTTTGTTGTTTATTTGATGTACAAAAGATTTTATTAGATTCCAGAATATAAGACATCCATAAGTAAACGCAAATCGAAAAAGTGATAATTACTAATCCAATATGACTCTTGTACCAACTTCAAACAAACATCATTAAAATATCATTTTTTAAAACAAAAAGGGTACAAGCTAAGACAATCAGAATTTGACCGATATATTAGAAAGTCTTGGTTCTACTATTTTATTAAAATCAAACATAGAATTATACAAGAACAAAAAATAGTAAAACCTACCTGTTCACAAAACTTTATCTAAACCAGCAAGAGGATTCTCACCACTTTGAATTCTTCCCAAAGCTCTTTTTTTACAAGTTTCCGTTTCAGCTTCTGTTAACCCCATACTTATAATTGTCTCGGCATGTCTTGTAGCCTCCTCTGCTTGCTCTAATGTTGGAGCGATAGCTGAAAGTATTATAGCTAAAGTTAGTTTGTTCATTAACTCTTCCTTAGAAGGTAATTGATTATCCTCTAAAGGTGGGCCAAGTTCACTGGCGACATCTTGTAAAATCTTCATTTTATCATCTTGAATGGACATCTGTTTTTCCCCTTTGGCACTTTTTTTTATTTCTAAGAAAATTTACTTATTAATATACTTGATGGTGACTATAAATGTAATGCGCAAAACTCTTTTCGTAAATACTGCGATTAGTTAGTGGAAAGCGATTGTCTTTTATCAATCATTGAATCCCAAAATGATTCATGGTCTAGCCTCATCAATATTGATAATTTTTCAAAAGCTTCATCCGGCGTCCGATGCAATAAGCCAGAAGATCCCCCGCGAAATACGGCTATATCCCATTGCTTAATAAAATGGGTCTCACAGTTTTCTTTTACAATCTTTTCATTAGGAGAGCCGTTAAAGTATTCATGATAATTTGCGTGGTCCTCAGGAAGCCATTCAGTTCCTTTTCCCGAGTAGGTTACCAATAATCTTTGTGGGACTTGGTCAAGGTGAAAGCGTCTGCATCCACGGTTTGTTCCTAAAGAAAAACCTATGGAACTACTGTTTTCCATTTCACAAAACAGTGCACATATATCTGCCATATCCCTAAGCCAATAATTATAAAAAGGATTTTTCTGAATATTGTTACTAATTATGTCGTTCAGCATAGTTTCGATACTGGTCAACGCAGAATTCTTGCTTATCTTTCCGAAAATATTGAATGGTTCGCTAATCAATTGTTGAAAAAACTTGTTTGCTTCCCCGGGTAATTCCCTCTCTACTATGGCTAACTTAACAACACAATTATCATGAGATTTCAGATCCGCAGAATACTTTGTTTTAAAATAAATATCACTAATATCGAAAATTCCTTTTCATAAAATCAAAAAACATTATCATTTGCATTATGATATAATATATCATTTATAAAAAGGAGAATAATTTGTCTGCAATTACAAGCAAGTTACCAGTGACGGTGCTTTCTGGATTTTTAGGCGCTGGAAAAACCACGGTATTAAGTCATATTCTTAACAACAGAGAAAACAAAAAAGTTGCAGTAATTGTTAATGATATGAGTGAAATCAATATTGATTCGCAAGTAGTTAATAACAATGTTTCTCTTAATCGAAGTGAAGAAAAGCTTGTAGAGATGAGTAATGGATGTATTTGTTGCACTCTTAGAGAGGACCTGTTGATAGAGGTTACAAAACTAGCACAAGAAGGTCGTTTTGATTATCTAGTGATTGAATCTACGGGGATTTCGGAACCTTTACCTGTAGCCGAAACGTTTACATTTGCGGACGAAAATGGTGTTTCCTTATCAGATGTTGCCAAACTAGACACAATGGTAACCATCGTCGATGCAGTGAATTTTCTGAAAGATTTTGATGATGCAAAGTTGTTACAAGAAACAAATGAATCGCTCGGGGAGGATGATGAACGCAGTGTTGCAGATTTACTTGTTGAGCAGGTTGAGTTTGCTGATCTTATAGTTGTAAGTAAGACTGATCTCATTCAAGAGACTGATTTAAAGAGGCTAATTGCCGTAATAAAAACATTAAATACTCACGCAAAGATTATTTCAGCAAAGCATGGAAAAATAGCAATTGATGAAGTGTTAAATACAGGCTTATTTGATTTTGAGCGTGCCCAGCAAGCTCCTGGTTGGCTTAAAGAAATGCGCGGGGAACATATTCCTGAGACGGAAGAATATGGGATCAGTAGTTTTGTGTATGAAGCACGTAGACCCTTTCACCCTGAGAAGTTTTATGCTTTTCTTCATGGAACGGAAAGATTTGGAAAGCTTATTCGTTCGAAAGGATATTTCTGGTTAGCAACACGGCCTCAGTTTGCTGGGCAATGGAATCAGGCTGGCGGAATAGCAAGGCATGGTTTTGCAGGAATGTTTTGGAAAGCTACTCCTAAGAAAGATTGGCCAGTAGATGAGGAGTATCTTTCTTCTATCAAAGAAAGTTGGGTCGAACCATTCGGAGATATGCGTCAAGAATTGGTATTCATAGGCCAGGGGCTAAATAAAGAGGCGATGATTAAAACACTCGATGATTGTATTTTAAGTGAGGAGGAAGTTTTACGAGGAAAAGATTACTGGGTGACATTGCCCGATCCTTTTGAACCCTGGAGTGAAAATAGCGTTAGCAAATAATCACTTTGAGAACCACTGAGTCCATGAAACCGTTGTTAATTTAAGAGTAGATTACGTTTTAACTGTAACTAAGAGTGTGATTAATGGCAAAAAGTGATTCAGAATTTTAAATGGGATCAATGGGTTAAGTGCCCAGTTAGCATCCCGCTCTCCGGGCTAGGCCAAATCTAGTTAATTTTCCAACGAAAATCCGATTTTCATGATGTTAGTTGCAAGGGCATTATACCCGATGGTGCACTAAAGCACTGCAACATGACGACTACACCGTATATATTTTTCACAGTTTATGGACTTCAACAGAAGATTTTACCAAGTGGACAAAGTCTGAATCTTTTCGTCTAGCAAACAAGGAGCCCGGAAAAATTTTCAAAATTATATCGGACATCATGTTTTTGAAGGTTATGATGTAGTTGTATGAATATTGTTGGAGTAAAAGCTCAACTTTACTGCAACAGCATCTTCGATAAAAAGATACAATCGAATTTTACCAAATTTTGTGATTTGGAAAGGAAAAGATGGAAACGAATAAAAGTATTTTTAAAAAAATTTCAAAGATTGTTGTTGCAGGTGGATTTACTTTCTTTTTCATCAAGGGTTTGGTTTGGATTATAGTAATCGTTTTGGCTATGGTTGGATTTTCAGAGCTATAACTTTTGGTTATTTTCTGCTGCTTAGGAAGATTATGGTTTTTGATCATATTTCCTACATTATTTGTAGATCGAAGATACTAACTTAACTTGTGACTGCTTTAACTTTTCTTTTTCAATTCTAACTGATAACCGAAGGCATCATGTATCCTTCATTTGAGAAGCACAGGGTTGTAAATAATAACTAGAAATTTTTATGGACAAAAAGTACATCAAAAGAACAGGAACTATATGAGTAAACTTGATAGTAAGAAATATAATAAGGAATTAAAGAATTTACAAGTAGAACTGATTAAGTTACAAGAATGGATTAAACAAGAGCATTTAAAAGTTGTTGTGCTTTTTGAGGGAAGAGATGCAGCTGGAAAAGGCGGAGCCATTAAGAGAATTACTGAATCTCTTAATCCAAGAATATGTAAAGTGGTTGCACTAGGAACTCCCACTGAAAAAGAAAAATCTCAATGGTATTTTCAAAGGTATGTAGCCCACTTGCCTGCCGCAGGAGAAATTCTTTTGTTTGATCGCAGTTGGTATAATAGGGCGGGTGTTGAGAGAGTTATGGGTTTCTGCACTAATGAAGAATATAAGGAGTTTTTAAATTCATGTCCAATCTTTGAACAAATGCTTATAAGATCAGACATTACCCTGATCAAATATTGGTTTTCTGTAAGTGATGAAGAACAAGAGAAGAGATTCGAGGACCGAATAAATGATCCAACAAAACGATGGAAGATTAGCCCTATGGATATAGAATCGAGAGCTAGGTGGGTTGATTATTCTCGAGCCAAAGATGAAATGTTTAAATATACTGACACTAAGGAATCTCCCTGGAGGGTTGTTCAAGCTGATGATAAAAAAAAGGCGAGATTAAATTGTATTCGAGATCTTCTCTCGTCAATACCTTACAAAACTATCAATCAAAAAAGCATAACTTTGCCAGACAGACAAGCAGAGGTTGGGTATAGTCGGCCATCAATCACAGGACAGACGTTTGTAAAAGACTATTATTAACAAAGTATATCAAAAAATGCTTCACATTATTGTTGATGGGGTCCATGCTGTTGTGAGTACAAATTAAATATTGTATTTTCAATCTTTTTTCAATCTATGGAGTCCATTACACATTGAAGGTTGTGTGTATAGCTCTTTTTAGATAGCGTCAAGCAATGTGGGCAACAGTAAAAAAGTTTTCATACCCTTATAGGGTATGGATATTAATGGTGTGAAAAAAAAGATATCATCAAAGTATAAGTGATGTGAAATAAATGAATCCTATGCTGAAGATGCCCAAAGTTTCCGCACCCATTGCGCAATTTTTACTTCGAGTTCCTGTTAGTATCTTGTTTCTACAACAAGGGTTTTCTAAACTACCAATAACCGATGAAAATCCATACGGACTACCTTCAATAGTTTGGTGGTTTGTTACTCTTGGTGAAATTGGTTCCGGTATTGGAATTATTGTTGGTGGGATATTGGGTTTCAAATATTTTATTGGTTTAGGAGATATAATTACTCGATTTTCGGGTATCACCATGGCTTGCATCGCTACTGGAGTAATTTGGATAAGTTATCCTGCCGATCTCATCACAGTACTACTTTATGATTATCTGCATATCAGCCTTTATTTTA
>CACIGF010000011.1 GCA_902586195.1 uncultured beta proteobacterium
TTTTGAATATTTTTCATTTCTATAAGTTATCACTTTATTGGATATTTTTATGAAAAGAAGCGCTCCATTCGAAGACCATGATGACTATGAATTAATGAGGACGTTAAATGAGCAGTACGAGTCCAACTTTCTAAGATTTCAAAAGCTCTGGTTCGGCCAAGATTCTGACGAGGTGGCCGAAGTTGAAAAAAAACATCAGGACAAACCAAACTTATAAAGACAGAGATAGTGAGGTATCCTTAAGGTTTACCTAATTTTCTTTCGTTTTATGAATAATGATAAGTTTGATGTGTCTGAACCCTGGGAAAGTACTAATCAGGACTGGTGGGATTGGTACGTTACTCTAGCGTACAACGACGAAAATTTAAAACAAAGATTTTCATACCGTTTACCCAAAGTGCTGACAGAAGCGGTTGCGGGCGGACTACCCATTGAGGAAATTCATTCCGAGTACTCTGTTTCAGATGCCGAGGTTACGAATTTTCGTAGAGATGGGTTTATTAAATTAAAGAATGTCTTTTCGGCCTCTACGGTTGGTATCCTTCGTCGGCAGCTAAAAATAGAAATTATGAATCGTTTTAAGACAAATGAAAAACAAAAGCAGAAGTTTTTGAGCCTTGATCTTATCTGGGAAAAAAATCAAGTTATCAAGGAATTTGTTGTAAACAAGCGGTTAGCTGGCATTGTTGGTCGATTGTTGGGAGTGAATGCTGTAAGGTTATACCACGACAACGTTCTTTCAAAAGAGCCAGGATGTGGTAGAACCCCATGGCATTACGATACTCATCATTTCCCTATCGCAACGACTAATGTTGTTACTGCATGGATTCCTGCTCAAGCAATACCTATTGAGATGGGGCCGCTCATTTTTGCAAAACCGATTAATGCACATACGTTTGTGGAGCATTTGAGGTTTAGCAAAGAAGACACAGCATATGATCAGGATGTTTGGAAAATCTTCCAGAACAGGAGAGAAATAGAAATTGATTGTCAACCCTATGAAATTGGTGAAGTTAGTTTCCACCATAATTTATCTTTTCACAGTGCTTCGCCGAATTTGACTACCGAAAGTCGCTTAGTTTTAGCAAACACGTATTTTGAGGATGGTGCTAAGTTAGTAGATCATCCGACCATGGTTTCTGGAGATTGGCAACAATTTATTCCGGATACGAATCCTGGCCAGATAATTCGTACCAAACGTAATCCTATATGTTGGGAGGTTTAGTTGCTTTGACGAAAACATTCTTAAACAGTTGTGAGCATTGGAGTGAAAAATATGTCGAGGAAATGCATAATTTTTACAAATTAGCCAATCTCGATTATGCAAAACTTGCAAATTCTCTAAAATGGGCTGAAATCTTTCTTAGGATGAGAGGAAAATTAGGTACTGAATCACTGAAGATATTAGATGTAGCCTGTGGCTCTGGAATGTTTCCCTCGGCACTACAATCTGTCTTGTCGGAAAAAGACAAACTAGCAACTATAGATTATTCACTGCTTGACCCATCTAAATTTGCGATCGATGAAACAAAAAAAAAGCTAAGTCCTCCTTTTCGGTTGTCCAAAGAATTCAACACAACTCTGCAAGAATTCAATTGTAGTGACTTGTTTCATATTTCATGGGCTATCCATGCCCTCTATGCAGTTCCGAAAAATGAATTAAAAGTAAGTTTAGAAAAGTTTTATTCTTCATTCAAGGAAATTGGATTTATTGCGCATGCGTGCAGTGATGCTCATTATATAAACTTTTACAATCTCTATATTCAGGATTGTCATGATGGTAAACTTCCAGCCTTTTGTTCAGCGGAAGATATATTAGAAATACTTGATTTATTTGAAATTAAATATGACGTCCAGTATATCGAGTATGTTAATTCGGCTGAGTATTATGACATACTAACCGTCGAGGCTTACCTCCAGCGATGTCTTTTTGATGATACAATAGACTTGAACAAGATGAGAGGGCACGATCTAATTGGCGCCTATTTAGATTCTTGTTCGTTAACAGGGAAATGGTTGTTTCCGCAAAGAGTCGCTTTAATTGAATTGAAAAAGTGTTTTGGTTGATGTGTCAGAATTGAAGGTTGTTAGTATTGGAAACTAGCTGGTTAAAGGAGTTAAGAAGAGGCAAGAAACCAGATAGTGGAAAACTTGTGGAGCATCTTCAGAGAGTACATCGGGAAAATCCTGGGTTTACAGAAAGATATAGCACAAACTGTGTTGATGCTGCTGGAATGAACACATATCAGTGGCTGGCCGAAGTAATTGAAAAGGAAGATCACAAGGAGATTCTCGACCTAGCCTGTGGGAGTGGCCCGTTGCTTTCTCATTGCCATGATAAGTTTGGTGGAGGCCTCTCATTGACTGGAGTTGATATGAGTCAGGATGAACTTAACCTTGCGGAAAAACGCTTGCCCGATACTGCAACTCTTGTTCAGGCAAAAGCTCAAAATTTAGAATTCATTGGAGACGAAGAAATAGATGTTGTTCTCTGTCATTGGGCTTTGACTCTTATGGATCCTGTTGGGCCTGTTTTGGAGGAGGTTTCACGAGTTTTGAAGCCTGGTGGGACGTTTGCTGCCATAGTTGATGGAGATAAATCTTCCTCTCAAGAATATGAAGATGTCAGCTCGCTAATATATTCGTGGGTGGGGAAAGCTCATGAAAACTATGGGAAATACGATATGGGGGATGCAAGAATACGTCGTAAAGAAACTCTGAAAAAATTAGTAGGACGCTATTTTAAAGAAGAAGAAGTCATAATTCAGCAAAAACTTTTCTCTATTTTTGGAACACCGGCGAAGTTAGCAAAAAATGTTGCAAATTTTTTCTATGCCTCATATGCTCTTCCTGAAAACATGAGGCCTTCTTTATTGGATGATTTACGGGATTATTTCAAATCTAATGAAAAGATCTTGAATCAAGAGTTTCGAATGCCAATAAATAGACTTGTTGTTCGTGGCTGATTACATGTCTTCAATTTATAAGTTAAGAGATTTTGAGAAAAAAAGAATTACTGTTGCAGACCTAAAAAGCGTGCCGGATGTTCTTGTTACTGAGGAAGTAAAAAAATGTTTTGGAGTGTCGACTAGTATCTACTTCATTTTTGATAAGACATGGGGAAAAAAGTTATCTTTAGAAATTGGTTGTAGCCAGGGCTTAGTTTACGGTTTTATACGTTATGACGATGATCATGAGCGAGCAAATAATTTGATATCATTTCTCGGAAAAAAATTAAATTTTGACTTTTATGAGGTGAACAGTTAACTCAATGCTTGTGGTTCTTTAAGAAATTTTTTTGTGGGAGGTGTGGTTTGCTGAATTCTGAAGAATTATGTCGATCTGTTATATCAATTCAAAAACAAGTTGAACAGAAAAGTTTAAGGTTATGCGTTAAGTTTTCTAGAAAAACGAGTGAGAATCTCCACCCCGTGAAGGATTTATATTTTGACGACCATCATAACACCGTTGTTCTAGTCGTCGATGATCCAGATGACGTTATCTCCCTTTAGTTTATATCTAACTAATATTTAATTGATATTCTAAATGTTTTTATGGTTGAAGTGTGATCACACTTTTCTACATCGTCTGACCGCACGCGAATTTTAGTGTATTAGATTGAGAGTCTTTAATAAATCGCGTACCGTCGTTTTTTGCCTCATTTATTACAATGTATTTTCCCATTTGACCAGTGTATGACCTAATACTTATGGTGGCTCGTTCCATAGTAGCGCAATTTGCTTTAAACGTGTTTATTCTCGAGAGCGCACCATAAATTGCTTCTTCGAAATCTATTAATTCTGAGTAGTAAACAAATTCATCTTGTTTTTTTATATTAGCTACATCTACATAAAATGATTTACCTTCTAATTCATCTACCTTTTGCCAGTCTACGGCAAAGGCGCTAGAAAAAACAAAAACAGAAAAAAAAAATAGAGGAAATTTCATTTTGCGCTTTCAATTGATTTGAGAAAATACGATAGCACTAATTAAATAAAACGCCAACCCCCATGCTTGTATCTTCTAGTTTACATAGAGTTTTTGCAGCTATTAATTCTATTTTTCGTTTAATGGGTATACTCTGCACAATGTAAAATTTTTTAAAAGATTGAGAGGTGAGATTTTTTGTAGCGAATTTTTTAAAATAAATTTTTGAGTTACCTAGGGGTTACTACTAAATCTATGTATAGCGGGAGTAATTAATTTGGGTTATAGTCAAGGAGTTTTACAGTATTTGTAAGTCATGGGCACTTGAAAAGCAAGTTCTAAATCCTAAAAAAACTATATTCATTCATGCGTTACATTTTTACTTTCTTTTTGTTGTTACTTATTTTAGTTTCCTGCGATTCTTCCATAAAAGAATTTAATGTTGGGTTTAGTGAAGGATATAAAGAGGGGTTAAAAAAAAATGGTTGTAAGGAATTTAAAGATAAGCGCAAAAAGTGGAAAAATAAGTCTTTTAAAGATGGCTTCATTAAAGGATATGAGTCCGGTACGATAGACTGTATAAAAATCATGAAGGCTAACCAGGCAAATCAATAGCATTGGAATCAGAAGCGCTGAAAAGATAGAAGACTATATGGTTTTTCTTACTTTTAGAAGATTTTGTAGATAGCAAAGTAAAATACACCGTATCAAGGGAAAAAGCTTAGCAGCAGAGTTTTTAGGCATAAAAAAGCGGAAAGGAAAGTCGAACTAGCTAGAAGATGGGTAGTATCTAATTTCATGTTACTCGAAATATTGTTCCTTGTCGGATTATGGTTATGGAACCATTTGTATTCCTGCTTATCTTATGTCCTATGAAGAAAAAGGTGTTGATAGTTTCGCTTTGCCATATCTTGCTCCATCCGTTAGTGGGCTATTCATCGGAAATGCTGACTTGTTCTTTTCGTGACTCCCAAAACGTTTATCGAGAGTTCATGTTAAAAAGAACCGGAGCCAAAGATAAAACATTTAAGGATGCTAATTTCGTTGACGGACCACTTTGGAAGGTTATGAGTGAGGATGACAGTAAATTCATACTATTTAGAGAAATGTTAAAACCGATTGAAAAAGAAAGGAAGTCCGTTTACACACTGTTTTTTATCGATAAAAAATCTGGAGAGTTTCGTTTTAGGAACTATCTTCATGCAGAATACGTGAATACCATACGAGGTAGTTGTCGATTAAAATGACCTTATCATACCCATGAGAAATTTCTTTATATTTATCATCTTCTTGTTCTCCTTTAGCGCGTATGCTAGTAATTGGCAAGAGTTTGGAAAGGATTCTAATGGGCATATTCATTATGTTGATATGGACAACATAGAAGAGAGTAATGGCGTTATCTATTATTGGAGCCTTATGGATTTTTTGGAAGTAACAACTTTGGGCACTCGTTCGATTGTGAGTAAATACAAAGCCGATTGTATTGATCAAAAACAAACCTGGTTGAGTTATGCATATTTTAGTGAACCGATGGGCAAAGGAAAAAAAATAACAAGTTTAGTTCCAGTATGGAACCATTATGGATCTACATTAAACGAAATAAGGAGCCTAACACCAAATTCGATAGAATATCAACTAATGAGGTTTGTCTGTGGAAAGAAAATGTAATATTAAAAAGGTTGTGGTCTTTCTTGCATTATCATTTTTGCTTTCTTCATGTGCTTCAAATTATGCCAAAGAGAGTGATAAAAAGGAAGAGAGTATGAAGGAAAAAAATGGAGTGACTGTTTCGTGTAAACCGCAACGAGAAATATTCGTTGAGGGAAGGTGCATAAAAAGAAGAAAGTATATGTAACAAGGCAGGGAAAAATTGTTACAGTATAGCGTAGGTTTTAATTTTCTTTTCCTTTCTTACTTTTTGATTATAAAAACAACATGAAACTATTTACGTTGTTAAAAAACCTGTGGGCAAAAATTCGAGAAGTTGATTCTATTATTCGTCAGATCAATCGATAAGGAATATCTCTAAAGGAACTCTAGTTAAGATAAGACTAGACACGGGAAATCTATTTCTTTTCCCTGGCCTGCACATCAATTGTAACTTTTTGTCTATCGGAAAACGATTGGTTTTGTTTTTTGGTTTGTTGTTTTTTTAAAATCCCAAGTACAAAAGGAAACAGTCTCAGCAGAATTCTATTGATAACAACCCCGATCAAGCGACCCTTGATCAGCGGAAAAATAAAATGAAACATTTGGATTCCTTATTGTTTATAGTTTGATATTTCAAAATGCGAATTAATTTTTATTGATTTTCTCATTGAGCTTACCTGAAAGATTGATATACTTTTCTTCGGCGTTATCAAGGTGCTCTTTAACTTTTGGCTCTTTTGCAACCATTTGCTCATCATTGACATAACATTCAAACCAGATTTCTCTTCCATCTCTACTCATCGCAATATTTTCAATAGACAAATGGTCTACGGGCTGTTTATTACTTTTTCTCTTTACAATTACACTTACAGGTATGTTGTAAAAATCCTTTGAGTTTTGTTTTAGATCCGCAGTTGTGATTTTCTCGAAATCATTCCAACAATTTGCAATCTGACCAGTTGTAAGTGTTATGTCCATAAGCTTTCCCTTTTTGTTTTTATAAATAGATGATAATAAAAAAACGCTACCAGTAGAAAAATTATTCAGGTTAATAATCCTTATGACCTTATATTGAAGGCAAAGTTTCTGCGAAATATCTCATCAAAGTTGGTAAGGAAAATCTGAGAGCGGCTGATTTTGGTTTTTGAAGGAGACAGAAAAAGAAAGCCAGAAAGATAACGAAGAAGATAAAGGTGGTATGATTTAGAAAAACCAAAACACGAATTCGATGAATACGATGAAAGATCATGTGGTTGGTTGCACGTTTTGCGAAATAGCCTCATCTAGGATCACCAACCATAACACATTAGCTTATGTAACTCCTGATAAGTATCCAGTTACAAGAGGGCATATATTAATCATTCCTAAAAGACATGTGAGAGATTACTTCGGACTCGATGAGTCAGAGAGTGGTGCCATATATAAGTTAATTCTTGAAGAAAAACAAAGACTCAGTGAGGATACCTCCATAGAGGGATACAACATTGGAGTAAATTGTGGAGAGGTTGCCGGCCAAACGGTTTTTCATTGTCATGTACATCTGATCCCTAGAAGAAAAGGAGATGTGAAAAATCCTAGAGGCGGTGTGAGGCATGTAATAAGTGGCAAAGGAGATTACAAGATGCAGAATCTCTTTAAATCGGAAAGCTTATAAATACAGAAATGAAGATACAAAAACTTGTAGGTCTCCTTATTGTTATTTTCATTATTTCTGGAGCTATATCGATAGTTGGTTTTCGGCTCTTTAATGATATCCACAGTATCTTATTTGTGTTAGGTGGGGCAACTGGATATAGTTTCTTAAAATCTGATAGAGACGATTGGGTAAAGAATATTGGAAATGGTGCAGTGTATTTCGGTTGGCTCGGAACGCTGATTGGTTTGATATCGATCGCAGGTAATAGGTTTGATGTATGGGGCGATATGAATAAGATGGGCCCTGCTTTAGCTGTAGCAATGCTAACCATTTTTTATGGTTATTTGCTTAAGTTAATTACCATGGCATTTGAGAAATGAAGAAAAACATGCTTGTTTTTTTGCTATACAGCGTCATTATTTGGTCTTTTTCAGCTGATAGCAAAGCTCACTCAGTATGGATGAAACGTTCATAAAGGACTTACTAATTCTATATGGATGATACAGAATCTCAATGAGCAGTTTGAAAATTGTAGAGATTCTAAAAGATAATTGAATAGAGAAGTAACTACGAATTATTTCCCTGGAATTGCATATTACATGATAAGAATACTTCTAACGCTTCTTGCTGCAACGTGGATTATTAACGTAGTATATTCTCTAAACAGGTTTTACTCTGGCATTTAGTTATAAGGATAAAGATCTTATAGAGCGATCAGTAGATTTCAGAAGATTAAAAGATCATACAAAGATTCTCGTTCAAGATATGTTACAAGAGTCAACAGCACAAGCAACAAAGAGAAGAGAGAAGAAGCAAGTTAAGGAGCCTAATTTTTGGGATGAATGATTCTGCGCCTATTATGGATATGGTAGTCAATGCCGCAGGAAATTTATTTGTATCCAAGCTTATTGATCAATATGTAACGCCACGCTATTTCATTCAATTCTTAACTGAGGCAAAGAAGATAAAGCTGACAAAGCCAGGTTTATTTAAGATGCTTGCTGTTTTTCCACAAATGAAATTTATAGATGTCGATTATTTTTACATCTCGACAGAAAACCAGAAACTGCGTTTATATTTTAGAAGAGATGGCTTTAGTTGGTTTTTAGTAAGATTTGATATTGATCCAAAAGAGCTGAAGCAATTTTATGACAATTACATTAATAAAGATTTACAGTCATTAAAAAGATATAGCTATATTATCTTTTCTAATTTAATTGAATGCTTGCTGTGTGATGCTAGACAGAGACATACATTATCGTTTCTTTAAGAACTTTTTCAGAAATCGATAGATGATAAAAAATGGAGTAGTGGAAAGAATCAAGAAATTAAACTTTCTTCTTACAAAAAGAAAAAACAAAATAAATAATGCCAACGAGATTGCAAGAATTATTGCCATATTATATCCCTTAAGGTTAATACTTCTCTTCTTTGGTACATTGAAAGTACTCCACAAACGTATGTGTTTCATTGGACATTGTGCGAACGAGTTTCGAGTCAACAGAAGCACTCGGATAAAAATTGATTTTCATATCGGTTAGTAATTTTTTGGTTTGAAAACGTGCAAAGAGTTGTTTGCCAGATTGATTTATCAGAGAGATTATAAATTCCGATACATCTTTCGTAGCATTTATATCCTCTAGGGATGCAAAAAGCAGAGTGTTTTCTGTTTTGTTAATTGTTAGTTTATAAATGTCATCAAATTTATAATATTTTTTTACTTTATTATTTGGCTCTACAAGAACCTTGGCAGTTTGCGTGCAGTAATATGTATCCGCATAAGCTTGTACGCAGAAAGACAAAGCTATTAGTAATACTATGCCTTTTTTCACATGCTCTTTGAATTTGGTAGAAAGCGAATTGACTCTAGAAATCGTTTTTTTCATTTATGTAAGAAACCAGAAATTTATCGAACTTATAACAATCACAACAAGAACTAGGCAAATACTTATACCTAATCCACTAACCAACCACAGAGCATCTTTTCGTATTTGAAAGTACATAAAACAGCCAAAAAGAAGAAATCCTACAAATATCCAAAAAAATATGCCTTCCATCTTTTGATTATCCTTGATTTATAGGATTCAAGGAATAGTTATGCAAAATTTAGATTTCTTTGGATCTGTAAAATCAGGCAAAAAAAAAATGTAGCGATCAACAGTGATGAAAACAGAGGCTTCCAAGAAGTGTTTTTTTTGATTATGATATACATTTAAAGAACAATGCAATGACTTTTGAGAACAACTAATTGCTGTGGATATTGTAATCCGTGACGATGAAAGTAAAAAGGCCTACTGTATCGTGGGAGAATCCCTTTTCTATGCACAGATTTTAAATGATGGCTCCATTGATACTAAGAGTTGGCAGCCAATCTTTCAGGACCTGACACCATATCACACGGATATGATAGAAAAATTGAAAAACTTACAGAATACAACTCGATCGTTAAATGCACCGATTGCTGATTTTCCATTTCTATAATTTATGGAAGAGTCCCAAATGGAACTGGAGCCATTTGTATCGAATTTGTTAAAGTTCACAATTCGGGCATTTTTGATATTGATTTTTCTTGCCTTGGTTTATGTTCTAGTGAAATAAAGTTGTTCGATTATATAGAAACAAAAAAAATTTAAGTGAACTGTGACAACGATAGTGAAGGGATAAACAAAGTTTATTTGCGTTAGAGTATAGACTTTAGGAATGTATTTGTTGATAGATGATATGTTTCGTTATTTGAAAGTGGTTCTTTGGTCTTTTTTAGGCTTGCGAGAAAAGCATGCTTTTGAGACAGATCAAAAAAAACTCAAACCGATTGTTTTGATTGCAGTTGGCATCTTGATATGTATAGTGTTTATTGTTGCATTAATTGGAGTTGTACAAATTGTTGTTTCCAACCAGCAGGAAATTCTAGAGTCCTCTGAGGGAAGATCCTAGAGAAGCATTTCCAAATCGTTTATTGAAAAGGTTTTCGAAAATTACACGCACTTAAAAAAAACCGATGGACTGCGTCCCTCTATGACTGAGGCTGGCTCAATTTTTTCCGCAAGAAAATTTTTTCCCTGGCCATCACAAAACTTTTTTGCTCTTGTGATTGCACCATTAGGCAAAATTCCTTGCACATAAAAATTTCCTCCACCAACATCCTGGACGGTAAGAACAGCACAAGAACTTAACAAACTTACAGCAATAGCGATACTTAATAATCGCTTAATTATGTTTATTCTTCCCATACTTCTCATATTTACTTTTTAAAAAAAATGACCCGTTTGGTTGTTTAAAAAGATTTAGGTAGTTAGAGGAAAAGTTGGATTTGCCTGGGAGCGTTTTAGGTATTGGCTCCCCGACCTGGGCTCGAACCAGGGACCTGCGGATTAACAGTCCGTCGCTCTACCAACTGAGCTATCGGGGATCATTTGAGAAATCTTATACCTCTTACTTTTTTTGTCTAAAACCTGATTTGGGTATTGTATACGAAATTTTAACCAAGCGGAAATCTTGTTAACTGATCTATTAAATAACCAGAATACCCAGTATTTGCTGAATAAATACTGACCTGAAATTATGAAAGTGAAAAAAACGTAACAATGATCAAAGAGTTAGCCTCGCTAGTTGGTTGCATTAAATAAGTAAAAAATGAGGGATAATAGCTGTTATTATAGGCAACATTATTTTCTAAACTGCTAGCCGTGTAATTTTCGTATTGGTTAAAAAAATAAGTTAATCAGTTGAACAAATTGAAAAAATAAAAAACAAGGAACAATGGTGAGTCAACTAGAAAGAAATTGGTGGTTGCCAGCCTGTAGTGATATGAGACCTAAAAAGACTTACAATGTTGATAGTTGTTCAGGGAGAAGTTTTGCAAAGTAGTTACGGGAATCAAAGTAATTTCAGATATGCTTTTTTCATGGTTATTGCTATGCTTGCATTTGCAATTGAGGACGCAATTATCAAGCAGTTGGCCTTTAATCTTCCAATATCACAGGTTCTTATTGCTGTCGGTTTGTCAGGTTTGTTGGTTTTGTACGGGCTAAGTATTTTAAAAAAAGAACTTATCGTACACAGACGTTTTATTGACGTAAAGTTTTTGTTAAGAATGTCATGTGAACTAATTTCATCCATTTTTTTTGTCGTCACTATGGTTCATGTCTCACTTACTGTTTCATCTGCTCTGTTGCAAATCGTACCGATTTTGATGACGATTGGAGGATTTTTTTTGTTCAAAGAGACAGTAAATTTTGGGCAGTGGGCCTTGATTTTTCTTGGTTTATTTGGTTCTTTACTCGTAATTCAACCAGGTACCGATATGTTCAATCCACTTTCGCTATTTGCTCTAGCTGGAGCAGTTTTTTTAGCATTAAGAGATTTATTAACATTTTCAATGTCGGATAATTATCCGCCAGTTGCGATTGCGTTCTGGGGATTTGCTTCTTTGGCACTAGGGGGTATCGTAAGTGTCCCTTTCTTCGGGCCTTTTTGTGAGCTTGCAGCAGTTGATATATTATTTTTCGCGGCTTCTAGTTTTTTTGGTCCTGCGGCGTATTTAGCGTTGATTTATGCAACTAGAGGAGGAGAAATTGGAGTTGTTGCTCCTTTTCGTTACTTTAGGTTACCAATTGCTGTCCTGATTGGGATCCTGTTTTTCGACGAAAGCCCCAACAATTTTACATTTGGAGGATGCGCATTAATCGTGGTTTCTGGCTTTTTCATTTTGGTAATATCAAATAAACAAAAAAATAAATCAACTCGTTACGATTAATTAAATAGAGATGTCTAGTTTTGTCACTTGAATGGAGTGGAATAAAAATTAGTTTGATAGCTTAATAGAAGTTCTGTTTTTTTCTTTGTTAATCAATAAATGTTTTAAAATGGAGATGAAAAGTTTAAATTATTGTAAAAAATAAATAATTTTGTCTAAAACTGCTACGGGAACTTGCATGAATACCATTTTGTTCATATTATTCATTACGATCTTTTCAACAGAAATTTTTGCAAAAAATGTTTACAGTTGCGAGGGACAAGCTACAATGTGTGTTCGAAAAGTGGAGGGTCTTTGGAGAGCTGATGTTTGTGATTCAGGTAATTACATATTCGTATTCAATTCTGACTACTCAGAACTAAAATACGACAAGCTAATTGGCAGGAGAAATGGAGTAGAAAAAAAAGTCACCGAGTACTTAAAATGCAAAACAGTAACGAATGTGAGCAAAAAAAGAAACCAAGAGCTTCTGGGATCTAGCAACGGTAGATTGACATGCATTGATTTTGATGGGAGTCAGTTAGGAATACCTGAGGTGATCGAAGAAGTTGTCCATATATCAAGTAATAAAGACAGATTTGCTATATACCCGATGCACAGTCATGCTTATTTGATGAATGGTCCTGCTGCGGATACGGCGACTTTTGGAAAATGTACTAAATTAAAATGATTATAGAAAAAGGGTACTGCAATCGATAAGTTTTTGTTGCTGACACTTTTTCACAGTCTGTTGAAAGTAGTTGTTAAAAAATGAGGATCTAAATATGATCGAAGGAAAGACAGTAATTCGGACGCCAGTGGAACAATCAAAATCAAGACAGGTACTAGGACATTTGGTTAATGGGACAATTGTGAATTTTAATGAATCAACATTGGATGTTTTTAACCCGGCAAAAGGCACCATTATCAAGCAATTGGAGGTAGGCGGAAAGCCTGCCGTTGAAGCAGTTATTTCCGCGGCAGAAAAAGCATTACCTGACTGGAGAAAAATTCCAGCTATCAAACGAGCACGAGTAATGTTCAAATTTAAGGAGTTATTAGAACAGAACTCTGGAAGAATCTGTGAACTTATAGGTCAAGAGCACGGAAAAATAGTACATGATGCAAAAGGGGAGTTGCAACGAGGCATTGAAAATGTTGAATTTGCATGTGCTGCGCCCGAACTGTTGAAAGGAGAATATAGCAAAGAAATAGGGTCCTCAATTGATTGTTGGAGTGAATTTCCTCCGGTTGGAATTGTGGTGGGAATCACCCCATTCAATTTTCCAGCTATGATACCGTTGTGGATGTACCCATTAGCAATTGTTTGCGGTAATTGTTTTGTTTTGAAACCGTCAGAAAAAGACCCTACTTCGACCATGTTTATAGCAGAACTACTATATGAAGCAGGGTTACCAGAAGGAGTGCTAAACGTTGTTAATGGGAACGATAAAACAGTGCAGTTACTTTTGGAAGATAAGAGAACTAGTGCGGTAAGTTTTGTTGGCTCAACGCGCGTTGCGAGATCTGTTTATACATCAGCGGTAAATCAAGGCAAGCGGTGTCAAGCCCTAGGAGGAGCTAAAAATCATGCTGTAGTGATGCCAGATTCGGATGTAGATAGTGTGGTTAACCAACTCATAGGGGCAGCTTTTGGCTCCAGCGGGCAGCGTTGTATGGCGATATCTGTAGCAGTATTGGTTGGAGATGCGTTAGCTGAGAAATTTATTGAGAAAATAAGATTGGTTTCTAATGGATTGCGGGTTGGATCTTTTAATAATGCAGACAATGATTTTGGTCCGGTAGTGACACGTGAACACAAAAATAAAATCGAGGCATTGATAACTAGTGCTGAGGATGACGGTGCTGAAATTGTAGTTGACGGAAGGCTTTTCAAACCCTCTGATGATCTTTATGGGGGTTTTTTCCTGGGACCTACTGTGATTGATAAGACTGAAATTTGGATGGAATCATACAAGGAAGAAATTTTTGGGCCTGTTTTGCAGATTGTCCGGGTTGAGACATTGTCTGAGGCTATTCGATTAATCAATAAAAACGCTTACGGTAATGGTTGTTGTGTTTTTACTGGAGATGGAAATACAGCGCGAATTTTTTCGGAAGAGGTCTGGGCAGGAATGATTGGAATTAACGTTCCGTTACCTGTGCCTGCAGCTACTCAAAGCTTCGGGGGATGGAAGGACTCCCTGTTTGGAGATCTTCACATTTATGGACCCGATGGGGTAAGGTTTTATACAAGGAGAAAAACTATCACACAAAGATGGCCTGGCAAAAAGTTATTAGAAGGAAAACAGTTTTCTATGCCATCTAATAATTGATATTTGCGTTTACTGCTAAGCATCTTAAGTATATTTGTTTTTAATGATTTTTTTGGGGCTTTCTATGTATCAAGAGATTTGTTTGACTATCGTAGCTTTTAACACAACACTAATTATGCTCAAGGCGACAGGACTATTGGATAACTTTATGAGTAGATATAAACGTAAGTCGGGTTAAGTTTTACCCAAACAGTTATGTTATTGGAACATGGCGAACTAAACCCGTCTAATTGATACTTTTTTACGTTTTCACTTGTATGCACGATTATTTGGGTTAAAATTGGAAGTTTTAAGCGCAGGTATCTTGCAACTTATATTTTTGGTTGGAGCTTGTTATGATGGTTTTGTACTCCGGATCTACTTGTTTATTTAGTCACCGTTGCAGATTTGTTTTGTATGAAAAGGGGATGGATTTCGAAATCCGCGACGTTGACCCTTACAGAAAACCTGATGAAATTTCTCTGATGAATCCTTACGGTGACGTGCCAGTGCTTGTGGATCGCGAGCTTACCCTTTATGAGTCTAATATCATAAACGAATTTATTGATGAGCGATTTCCTCATCCTCAACTCATGCCTACAGATCCCTCATTGAGAGCCAAGGCTAGATTATTACTGTTTAACTTTGAGAGAGAAATTTTTTCTTACATAGATAAACTCGAAAATGAGAACAATGAAAATTTAAATACAATCAGATTGGCAATGAAGGAAAAACTCACCCAACTGACACCGATAATTTCTAAGTCTAAGTTTATGTTAGGCGATGAATTTAGTATGATTGATGCCGCGTTAGCGCCCCTTTTATGGAGATTAGATCATTATCAAATTTCTTTACCGGATTCTGCTGCGCCACTGATGAAATATGCTGAACGAGTTTTTAGTCGCCCTGCCTTTTCGGAAGGACTTACTGCTCATGAAAAGATTATGCGACGCTAGTTGGTTACGTATCTCATTTTAATTTGTGCTACTTTAGATGGGCTCTTCACCTCAATCATTTTTAAGGTATTAAGGAAGGAAGTCGTAATAATCAAGGCGAGAACTGAGGCAAATAAAGGCCATTGGTATGCTACGAAGCAAACCATTTTTTTTCGATAAGCAAGAAAAAAAAATAAAAATATTTTACGATAGCTAATTAAGCGTTTCCCAAAAGTCCCGACAGCGCTTTTAGTCAAGAGAAAAGCGTGATTTTGTTGATTTTGGAGTTTTTTGATTATTACAAACCCAATAGTAACTGCAATTATTTGGAACAGTAAAAACGGGAAAAGTATTAATAATACGGACAATAAAATCAAATTCGTTACCAGGTCAATTGGCACAATTCCATGAAAATAATTTAAGTACAGCCAAAAAAAAAGAACAAGAGGCAATAAAACAAAAAAACTATATGCAAAAAAAATAATGGTAGGGAATAAAACTAAGAACAAGCATGCGGCAAGGAACAAAAATGCAACGACTAGTTCCACCACTAAAAACTTTTTGCTTGTATGGTCTTTTCATTAATAACCGTAGATATGGCGTTGGTAACGTATTTCAAATTATTTTTATTTAACGCTGCGATACAAATCCTACCCGAGTCAAGTATGTATATTCCGAACTTTTCCCGTAACTGGACTGCATGCATCGTCCCTAAACCAGAATAACTAAACATACCATGTTGATCTTTTATAAATGAAAAGCTAGTTAAATTTTCTTCCTCAAAAGCCTTTACAAGCTGGTTTCTCATTTCCGTAATTCTACCTCTCATCAGTTGAACTTCTGACTGCCAAATCGCGTAGAGTTTTTCGTTTGAAAGTACTTTCTCAACAATTTTTTGACCATAGGTAGGAGGTGTTGAATAAAGACTACGGATGATATTTTTTAAATGACTTTGGATTTTTGTGCATTCTTCCAGGGAACCGGAAAAAATGCTCAAGGCACCTACGCGCTCACCATATAAAGAGAAGTTTTTTGAGAACGAATTTGCAACAAGAAAAGGTTTTTCAAATTTGATATACGTTCTTAGAACTGATGCATCATCTTTGAAATTGTTTTTGAAACCCTGATAGGCAAGATCAAAGAAAGGAATTAGGTCAAACTTTCGGATGGTATCTAAAATCTCTTGCCACTGTTCCTCCGAGGGGTCGATGCCTGTAGGATTATGACAATTTGCATGCAAAATGACGGTGGTATGCTTAGGTAACTTTTTGAGGAATGTTAGTAACTGTGTAAATAAAAAACAATTAGTATTCGGGTCATAGTAAGGATAGGTTTTGACTTTAAATCCTGCCGACTCGAAGATATTCCGATGATTTTCCCAACTCGGCTCACTTATGACAACCAATGGTACTTTTTTTGTTCTTTGCAAAAGTTCTGCACCCAACCTTAGAGCGCCAGTTCCTCCGAGTGCTTGGGTAGTCATTATATTAGCATTGCTGGAATGTTCAGGGCCAAATAGTAGTTTTTTCGTAGCTTCGCAAAATGAATCCAAACCACCCATAGGCAAATAAGCGCATGGCTCTCGCTTTTCGTAGAGAAGTTGCGCAGCCCTTTTCACACTTTCCAGGACAGGAACGTTTCCATGCTCATCTAAATAAACCCCTACGCCTAGGTTATACTTTGGCACCCGTCTATCATTTTTAAACAACTCCGTGAGGCCGATTATTGGGTCTCTAGGAAGTTTGGTGATTTCCGTATATAAGCTCATGTGTTCTCAAAAAATAAGCTGAGAGTCAGTTTTGAGACCTCAGAACCTTGAAACTCCAAATATTGTTGCGTACAATGATCATTTAGTTCGGTATCAGCTGATTATTATACATAATTTTCAGATTTAGGATGCCTTCAGTTTGTTTTTACATTTTCTTTTTTTCAATGCAGTCGAACAAAAAAGATACTTTAAAGAGTGATGAGACTCCTTTTACCTTGGTTTCCTCATTTGAGCCGCGTGGGGATCAACCTGAAGCGATCGGCCGAATTGTAGAAAATTTAGAGGCTGGCGTGTCTTACCAGACTCTTTTAGGTGTTACCGGCTCTGGTAAAACATTTACCATGGCTAATGTGATTGCCAGGTTAGGAAAACCGTCGTTAATTCTTGCTCCAAACAAAACTCTCGCAGCTCAACTGTACTCTGAGATGCGCGATTTTTTTCCGAACAATGCTGTTGAGTATTTTGTCTCATACTACGATTACTATCAGCCAGAGGCCTACGTTCCCCAGCGTGACTTGTTCATAGAAAAAGATTCTGCTATCAACGAACACATAGAGCAAATGAGACTTTCTGCGACAAAATCATTAATGACCAGAAGAGATACTATTATTGTAGCCTCCGTTTCTTGTATTTACGGAATCGGAGACCCAGTAAATTATAATTCTATGATTCTAGCATTGCGTATCAGCGACAAAATTACTAGGTCTGAGGTTATAGCAAAATTGGTTAGCATGCAGTACATGCGAAACGATTTAGAGTTTAGTAGGGGTAAGTTTAGAGTACGCGGTGACACAATTGATATATTCCCAGCGGAAAATTCTGAAACAGCGGTCAGAATTGAGTTATTTGATGGCGCCGTCGAAGAAATTATTTTATTTGATTCTCTTACTGGCAAAGAAAAAGACAAGATTAGGCGAATAATAATTTATCCCTCTTCGCATTATGTAACGCCCCGTGAGACTATCACAAATGCGATTGAAAATATTAAAATTGAATTAACAGATAGGATTTCCTACTTTGTTTCAGAGGGGAAGCACGTTGAGGCTCAGAGGATTGAGCAAAGAACTAGATTTGATCTTGAAATGTTAGAGGAGCTCGGGTTTTGTAAGGGTATTGAGAATTATAGTAGACATATTTCCAACTCACGACCAGGTGAGGCTCCCCCAACGTTGATGGATTATTTGCCAGGCGACTCTCTAGTCTTTATCGATGAGAGTCATGTTACTGTTGGACAGGTAGGAGGTATGTATAAGGGTGACCGTTCCAGGAAGGAGACTCTCGTAAATTATGGATTCAGGCTTCCTTCAGCTTTAGATAACAGGCCATTAAGATTTGACGAGTTCGAACCAAAGCTCAGGCGGGTTGTATTTGTTTCTGCAACTCCATCCGACTACGAGTTGAAAAAATCAAAGTCAGAAATAATCGAGCAGGTTGTAAGACCCACTGGACTTTTAGATCCGAAGATCGAGATCAAACCAGCAAAAAATCAAATCGATGACTTAATTTCACAAATTAAAAGCACGGTAGAAAAGAAAGGCCGTGTGTTAGTGACAACACTGACAAAAAGAATGGCGGAAGATTTGACAGACTACCTTTTGGAACAGGGTAACAGGGTAAGATATCTGCATTCGGATATTGATACAGTGGAGCGTGTAGAGATTATTAGAGATTTGCGCCTTGGTGTTTTTGATGTTTTGATTGGCATAAACCTCTTGAGAGAGGGTCTAGATATTCCGGAAGTATCCCTTGTTGCGATATTGGACGCAGACAAGGAAGGATTTTTAAGATCATACAGAAGTCTTATTCAGACAATTGGCAGGGCAGCCAGAAATATTGACGGTAAAGCAATTCTTTACGCAGATAAAGTTACCGACTCGATTAAAAATTCTGTTTTTGAAACAGAAAGGAGAAGAAAAAAACAGCTTGCACATAATAAGGATAACAATATCGTACCCCGCGGCGTAAAAAAAATAATTAAAGAATTGATTGACGGGTTGCCTCGAAGTAGTGATACGACCAAAGAATTAAAAAATTTGGATCCTGAATACCTAAAACTGTCGAAAAAAGATCTTGCAAGGGAGATCAAGAAACTTGAAAAAGAAATGTTGAAAAATGCCAGAGAGTTGGAGTTTGAAAAGGCGGCGCTGAGTAGAGATAAACTCGAGGAAGCTAAAGCAGTTTTGTTAGATTTATGAATTTGTTCGTATTGTATTTTAGAGATTACTATGAAAAAAAATATTGATTTGAAGATTTTATTTGTGTGTATGAGTAATACAGGAAGGTCGCCGCTAGCGGAAGCCGTATTGAAAAGCAAGTTACAGGAACAACAAATTCTAGAGGGGGTTTGCGTTGCTTCAGCCGGGCTGTGTCTGAATGAGTACGGGAGGGGTATCGACACCAGATTGAAAAGAATTGCACTATCGAAAGGTTACTTTTTAGACACCCATAGAAGCAGGGGAATAATATCTGACGATTTTGAAAACTACGATTACATTTTGGCTATGGATTGGGACAACCTAGCAATGCTCCAGAGGGTGTGCCCAAAAAAACATTCCCATAAATTGCATTTACTAATGAGATTTGCGCAAAAATCTGTTAACGCTACTTTGGCTGATCCAGATGATCATGGGTTTAGAGGCTATGATGTTGTTTTGTCGGGTATTGAAGATGCATGTAACGGGCTTGTCGAAGTAATTTTAGATAAAGTTTCTAAAGTGGCTTAAGGGTCACCCAATTCAGTACATTCCCACATAAACCCTAAATAAAATAGGTATTGGAAACTACTTGTGGTTCTAGTTACTCCTAAATCATAGTATAATGGTCGGGTATTAGGGAGAGTTTTACATGAGGCTTACTACAAAAGGAAGGTTTGCAGTAACTGCTATGATTGATTTGGCGCTCAGGCAAGACAAAGGGCCAGTTGCGCTGTCGAGAATTAGTGAAAGGCAAAGTATTTCATTGTCATACCTAGAACAGCTGTTTGGTCGGTTGCGCAAGCATGAGTTGGTTAGTTCTTGCAGAGGACCCGGAGGTGGGTACAGGTTGGGCAGAAAGTCATCAGATATAACGGTTGCAGACATAATTTATGCCGTAGATGAACCTTTAGATGCCACGCAATGCGGTGGAAAGCAGAATTGTAAGGATGATGATATGTGCATGACGCACGAACTCTGGGCGGCACTTAGCAGGCATATGGTTGATTTCTTAGATTCGGTTAACTTGCAGGACCTTGTCAGTGAACAGAAGCAAAAACAGGCGGGGCTTGGTGCTCCTTCAGAGTCAAAAACGATGGAAGTTTTATTTAAGGATTAGGTAAAAATATGTTACAAACGCCGATTTATTTTGATTACTCATCTACTACGCCAGTGGATCCTGTAGTCCTTGAGTCTATGCTTCCCTTTCTCAGAGGGGATTTTGGGAATCCTGCGTCAAGAAGCCATTCGTTTGGTTGGAAAGCTGAAGAAGCAGTAGAGAATGCTAGGACTCAGGTAGCGTCTTTAGTAGGGTGCGATTCGAGGGAATTAGTATGGACGTCTGGTGCTACCGAGTCCATAAATCTGGCCTTGAAAGGTGCTGCTCGATTTTACAGTAGTAAAGGGAAGCATATAATTACGGTTAAAACTGAGCACAAGGCCACTTTGGATGCTTGTCGGGAGCTCGAAAGGGAAGGTTTTGAGGTTACGTATTTAGATGTCTTGAGCTCTGGGTTGATTGATTTAGATTTGTTCGCCGAATCGATAAGAAAGGATACAATTCTTGCTTCGGTGATGTTTGTCAACAATGAGATAGGTGTTATCCAAGACATAAAGGCAATAGGCGAAATTTGTGATAAAAACGGGGTTCTTTTCCACGTTGACAGTGCTCAGGCCACTGGTAAAATTGACATGAATTTGCAAAAGCTGGGTGTTAACATGATGTCCTTTTCGGCGCACAAAACATATGGTCCAAAGGGAATCGGGGCTTTATATGTTCGGAGAAAGCCCCGTGTGAGAATAGAAGCTCAGATTCACGGGGGAGGTCATGAACGTGGCATGCGTTCGGGAACACTGCCTACGCATCAAATAGTGGGAATGGGTAAGGCATTCAACATTGCTGAAAAGGTTATGGAAGAGGAGAATAGACGAATAAGACAATTACGTGACGAACTTTGGTGTGGCTTGAATAAGATTGAAGCAGTGTATTTGAATGGAGACTTAAATCATAGGGTTCCGCACAATCTTAACGTAAGTTTCAATTTTGTCGAGGGAGAAAGTTTGCTCATGGCTGTTAAAGATTTAGCGGTGTCCTCAGGTTCGGCGTGTACTAGTGCAAGCTTAGAACCGTCCTACGTATTGAGGGCATTAGGAAGAAGCGATGAGTTGGCTCATTCCTCTATAAGATTCTCGGTTGGAAGATTCACGACCAATCAAGATATTAATTTTGCGGTAAATTTATTGGATGAGCAGGTTTCTAAACTTCGGGAGATGTCCCCGCTATGGGAGATGCATCAGGAAGGAATAGATTTGAATTCAATACAATGGGCGGCCCATTGATGGCTGAAAACTTGATTTAGGAGTGAGAATATGGCGTACAGCGAAAAGGTTATAGATCATTACGAAAACCCCAGGAATGTGGGTTCCCTTGATAAAGAGGATCCGAATGTGGGTACGGGGATGGTGGGAGCCCCTGCTTGTGGAGACGTTATGAAATTGCAAATAAAGGTTGACAAAAACGGTGTTATTGAAGAAGCCAAGTTCAAAACGTATGGATGTGGTTCTGCAATAGCATCCTCGTCTCTCGTTACTGAGTGGGTCAAAGGTAAGAGTGTGGAAGAAGCCGCAAAGATTAGGAATACGGAAATCGCAAGTGAACTTTCATTACCGCCGGTAAAAATCCATTGCTCAATATTAGCGGAAGACGCTATAAAAGCTGCCGTGGAAGATTACAAAAAGAAGAGTAATATGGAGTCTGGTAGCTAGGGTTTTTTACATGTCTATTTCTTTAACTGAGAGAGCTGCGAACCACGTTAGAGGTTCTTTAGAGAAGCGGGGCAAAGGAATTGGCATCCGACTGGGTGTAAAAACTGCCGGCTGCTCAGGTCTTGCCTACAAACTTGAATTTGTTGACGACGCTCCGGAGTCAGATCGCGCTTATGAAAATCATGGTGTTAAAGTGTTTGTCGATGCTAAAAGCCTCGTTTACCTTAAGGGTACAACTTTGGATTTTGTTAAAGAGGGATTGAATGAAGGCTTCAAGTTCGTAAACCCCAATGTAACTGGTGAGTGTGGTTGCGGCGAATCTTTCCAGGTATAAATTTAGAGTGGGTGATTCGGTTGACTTCTTTCAACTATTCTCAATTAAAAAAGAATTTCTTCTTGACTTAAACGAATTGAAACTGAAACAAAAAATATTGCTTAAAAAAACACATCCGGATTTGTTCGTCAATTCAACAGCTGTTGAGAAAAATGTTGCCTCCGAATTTGCAACGTTGGTGAATAAAGCTTTCGGTGTCCTTAAAGATCCGTTAACACGCGGAGAGCATTTGTGTAGTATCTTAGGGTTACAGTTTGATATGGAGAAAATCAAATTCACAAATATTAATGTTTTGGAAAAGCAATTTGAAATTCGAAGTGAATTGGACGAAATTAAGAAAAATCCTTCAAGTAAAAAGTCTTCTCTTGTTGAGAGATTTGGCAAGGAGCTCGAGACAAATATAAATCAAATGCTATTGAAAATTGATAAAAGTTTTAAAGGACTTGATTTAAAAGATAATGATTCAACGAATTCGCTAAAAGAGCAACTCGCTAACCTTGCTTTTTTGATCAAGGTTCGATACGAGTTGGGAGAGGTTAAAAGGTCAGAAGTGTAATGGCGTTACTTCAGATTTCTGAGCCGGATAGTAAGAAACTTACTGGTACTGAGAGACTAAAAGCAGTTATAGGAATAGATTTAGGAACTACCAACTCTCTTGTTGGATATGTTGATGAGCAAGACGCTACTGTAAAAATTTGTCTGGATGATAATGGTCACGCACTTATTAAATCTTCGGTAACATATCGAAGCGGTCAAATTCCCATAGTTGGAAATCACAAAGTTAAAGAGGTGGAAAAAGGAGCCTCTACTGTCAGATCTGTAAAGCGATTGATAGGCAAGTCAATGGCTGACATGAAAAATAGTGCTAGATTAGATGAGGTCGAAGTAAAGGAATTTGCTGGTAAAGAAGTTCTCAGTGTAAAGACTCCATTGGGGTTAAAGACTCCGGTAGAGATTTCTGGAGAAATACTCAAACATATGAAATTACTCGCTGAGAAAAATTTGCAAAGGCAGATTGAAGGAGCTGTGATTACTGTACCTGCGTATTTCGACGATACGCAGCGGCAGGCTACAAAAGATGCTGCATCAATGGCTGGTCTAAAGGTTTTACGTTTAATTAATGAACCGACAGCTGCGGCACTTGCTTACGGCCTTGAAACAAAAAATCAAGGCTTTTTCATGGTGTATGATCTGGGTGGAGGAACATTTGATGTTTCAATTTTACATTTAGAACAAGGAATATTCTCAGTAGTTGCTACAGGTGGCGATACCAATTTGGGGGGGGATGATTTTGACGAACTCATAGCGAATCATTTGGCTAAGAATTTGCCTATTAGTTATGATGAGCTAAATATAAATTCAAAGAATAATTTATTGTCTGTTGCTCGTGAGCTGAAAGAAAAGTTAAGTTCTTTAAACGATAGAAAAAACGATGCAGTTGCTACGCTTACTCTAAATAATGAAATATTTGAATTGAGATTAAGTATCGTGGAGTTGGAAAATTTGATAGGCAAACTTGTGTGTAAAACTCTTAAAATCTGTGATCAGGCACTTTTAGATGCGGGGCTTGATCAGTCGGAATTAAAAGAGATAGTTTTGGTTGGGGGTTCCACTAGGCTGACAATAGTTAGAGAAAGTATCGTAAGTCATTATGGTAAAAATCCAATAGTTGATATCAATCCTGACCAGGTGGTGTGTATTGGGGCGAGCTTACAAGCAGATTCTCTGATTGGGAATCGAGCTAGTAGAGAAAATTGGTTATTGCTCGATGTCACTCCACTCAGTTTAGGAATTGAAACCATGGGAGAGTTGGTGGAAAAGATTATTCCGAGAAATACTCCCATTCCGGTAGAGAAGATGAAAGAATTCACGACTTTTAAAGATGGGCAGGCAGGTATGTCAATTCACGTTGTTCAGGGGGAGCGCGAGTTAGTTAGAGACTGCAGAAGTTTAGCCAAGTTTGAAATTTCTAATATTCCACCGATGGTTGCTGGAAAGCCTAGGATAGTCGTCTCTTTCAGGCTTGATGCAGATGGTCTTTTATCGGTTGAAGCACGAGAAACGTCCAATGGAGAACGATATTCCATTGAGGTAAATCCGAGTTTTGGATTGACTGAGGAAGATGTTGAAAGAATAATTAGGGAAAGTCTTGATCATTCTGAATCTGATGTACAAGCAAGGGGTTGCGAGGAGAAAAAATTAGAACTGGCGAGAAATTTAGAGGCATTGAATGCTGCATTGTCAGTTGATTCTGGGTTGTTAGCAGCTGGTGAGCTTGAGGCTATCGTCAAAACTATGAATGAAGCTAAGAGCGCTTTAGAAGATGAGGGAAAGACAAAAAAAGAAATTGAAAGAGTAGCTACTGAATTGGATAAGTGTGTTGAGCCTTTTGCACAAAAAAGGATGAATGACGCTATTGGTTCTGCATTAAAAGGCAAGAGTGTAGATGACTTACAATGATGTCAAGAATATTAGGGTAGGATGATGCCAAAATTGCTGGTGAAAAAGCATGAATTGATTTGCCCACATGAAGTCATATTAGATGTCAAAGAGGGAGACAATCTTTGTGAAGTCTTATTAAAGAATGAAATAAATATTGAACATGCGTGTGAGATGTCTAGGGCCTGTACTACTTGCCATGTAGTTATACGGGCTGGTTTCAAAAGCCTAGATGCTCCTGAGGAAGACGAGGAGGATTTGTTGGATAGGGCATGGGGTTTGGAGGCAGAATCTAGGTTGTCTTGTCAAGTTATCGTTGGGAAGGAGGATTTAGAAATTGAAATTCCAAAATATACAATCAATCACGCGAGAGAATAAAGGATGAAGAATTGCTTTTACATTTGCTTATTGATTGTGCTCGCTAAATTAGCAATAGCGCAAGAACTGCCTATTAAAGAAATAGAAAGGGTAAAAAAAGAAGCCTCTTTGGCTGTTAGCGAAGGTAATTTGCAAAAGGCATTGGAATCCTATGCAGCTTTAGCTGATGAATATCCTACCAACCTCGAGGTTGCAAATGATGTAGCTGTGATTTTGGCCGGATTGGGGCGATTAAATGAAGCAAGAAAGGTGCTTGAAGTTGCGTTCCAAAAACATCCTAAAGTTGGTAAAGCATTTATTAATTTGAGAGAAATTTTAGCAAGGCAGGCCTCTGTTGAGTATAGGAAAGCACTCGATAAAAAGCCCCCGAATACTTTACTTGTTTTACAGTCAAAAAATATTGACTTGACGAGAAAGTATGAGATTGTAAAAGCCGATCGGGTTGAGAAAGGAGAAAACAATGACGTTTTGAATGAAATTGGTACCGATATACCTCTCGCCATTTTGGGGGATAGCGCCGATTTAATAAAAAAATTGGTTTTTGAATGGGCTGGCGCATGGTCGAATAAGGAATTTGAAACCTATATAAACTTTTACAGTAAAAATTTTAAAAACAAAAGAGCTAAATCTTTTGATGATTGGCGTAAATATAGGAAACCAAGGGTAAAGAGAAGAGGAAAGATAAAGCTTTCAATTACAAAAATTAAAGTTGATATCCTTGCCGATGGTATTGCAGAGGTGTCTTTTAATCAGAGATACCAATCTGGGTCCACAAGGCTATTTACTCGCAAAAAAATGCGTCTAAAAAAAGAGGAACAAAAGTGGAAGATAGTTTTTGAAGGGTAGAGTTTAACCAGATATTACCAGATCTAATGGTATGTCGTGCTGTTCCTCCACTATTTCAGAGGATCTCCCGTGTTCAAAACATAACCCTATAGTAAGGGCATCAAATTGAGGCAGAGTTCTATCGTAGTATCCTCCCCCATAGCCAAGTCTAAAATTTTTGTGATTAAACCCTAGTGTCGGAACAAGTAAAATATTAGGAATTAAAACCCGGCTTTTAGTGTCAGGAACATCAATGTTGAAAGTGCCTTTGATCATCGGTTGTTCGGGAAACCACTCCCTGAAAATCATTGGTTTGTCTTTTCTAACAATTACAGGCAGACACGCGGTATTAGCGGTGTTAACTGTTAACCAATCTTTAACAACTTGACGCGGATCAAATTCCCCTCTAAAAGGCCAGTAAAAACCTAGAGGTCCTTTTTGTGAGGCTAATATTTTTTTTAAATCAGCAGAAATTTTTTTTTCTGCTGATTTTCTATCCGCTGGCAGCATTTGTTCACGCTCTTTAATAAGGCGATTTCGTAGCGAACTTTTTCCAATCATTTGGTATTATACAACTTATTATCTGATTAAAGAAAAAGTGATGGTACGAGTTTATTTACTTTATTTAATAATTTTCGGCACAACTTTCTGGAATTTAACAGTAAAAGCCGTAGAAGTGGATTCCGCTCTCAACAAAGCCTCACAGTCCTTGCTTGTAGGGAATCTAAAAAATGTGAATGAAGCCGAAATACTCGCCAATAGTGTTTCCTTGATTGAACCAAAGTCAAAGCTCGCCCATTGGTTAAAAGCTCAGTCTCTTTTTATCCAGGCTGGAGTTGGTTTTGAGATAGACAAAAAAGATCGAAAGTTTGTCAAAGAAGCAAAGGCAAGAACCCTGCCTATTCCCGAGTCAAAAATACCAGGAAATATTTTGGGACTAAGAGCAAGCGAGAATTTTTCTGAATATATTTTACTAATGGAAACTAAGAGCTCAAGACTCTTTGTTTTTGAAAATGACAATGGAATTCCTAAACTATTAAAAAGTTTTTATTCCTCCATTGGACTATTTGGGGATAGAAAACAAAAAGAAGGGGATAAGAAAACGCCGATTGGTGTGTACCAGATTCGGAAAGAACTCGATAAACCGAGGGCTGATGGTTTTTTAGGGAATACTGCCCTAACGTTAGATTATCCAAATGCAGATGATAAGTCGGTCGGTCGGACTGGTTATGGAATTTGGATTCATGGAGTGCCTTCAAATGTCCATGTGCGGTTGCCCAGGTCCTCAGATGGTTGCCTCGCTTTAGCAAATTCAGATTTAGAAAAATTAAAGGGGTTTGTTGTTATGGGTAAAAGTCAAATTCTCATCGTACCAAAAATCTGGTGGCTCGATTTGAAGGAATGGTTAATTCAAGATAAAATGATAAGAGAACTTTTCTCAGGTGTTTACGTAACTACAAAGGGCAACTCCTCCCAAAATGCGGAAAAAAAACTTATCGCATATATGCGAGTTGACCCTTCTAGACCAAGCGTTGCAGTAATACAAAAAAATTCATCCTTATTTAGAGAGTATTGGGTTGAAACCGAAAATGGGTTTAAGTTCAATTTGTATGAAAGGTTAAAGGACTAATGGAAAAAGAAAAAGAAAAAGTAAAAAATCTAAAAGTGATGTTGAATGATTTGATGATTCGTAGTAAGGGTTTACGGAGGTATCTTTGACTTCGATAAGAAAAAAACACGATTAAAAGAAATTGAAATTGAGTTCGAGGATCCTAATATTTGGATGGACCAAATAAAAGCGAAAGATTTAAATCATGAGAGGAGAAGTCTTGAAAAGGTTGTATCCAACTTAAGCTCGATAGAATTAGATCTAGATAATACTCAGGAACTGATTGAGTTAGCATCCTCTGAGAACGATTATGTCGTTATGGGGGAGATTGTTTCAGATTTGTCACAGATAGAAGAAAAGATATCTGGCATTGAATTCAGGAAAATGTTTTCAAATCAATCTGATCCGTTGAATTGCTTTGTGGATTTTCAAGCTGGAGCTGGTGGTACTGAGGCATGTGATTGGGCGATGATGCTTAGAAGGCAATATATTAGATATGCTGAAAGAAAAGGTTTTTCTGTTGAGTTACTAGAAGAGTCTCCGGGAGAAGTAGTCGGAATAAAATCATGTACTTTAAAAGTTAGAGGAGACTACGCTTATGGCTATTTTAGAACGGAAAGTGGAGTTCATCGATTAGTAAGGAAATCTCCGTTTGATTCTACGGGTGGAAGACACACCTCTTTTGCTTCTATATATATTTATCCTGAAGTGGATAAATCTATTGATATTGAGATTGATCCTTCTGATGTCCGAGTCGATACATATCGCGCCTCAGGAGCTGGCGGTCAACACGTAAATAAAACTGACTCTGCTGTCAGGTTAACACATTCACCAAGTGGGA
>CACIGF010000012.1 GCA_902586195.1 uncultured beta proteobacterium
GTTTCAACTTGGAAGTTTCTCTTAAGTGACGTTAAGGTGCGTTGGGGTAGTTTTTATATAATCTTAGTTATGGCCCAAATGCTGATAGGAGGGGCCCTCAACCATTTGGGTTTTCCCATGTTCGTGCAGCCGTTACACCTCCTGGCAGCAAATCTAATGTTTGGAGTGCTTTGTTTTTTATTCTTTTGCGAGTCCAAGATCGTTAATTATGAAAAAAATAAAACATTAGAATCAAGAGCAATGCTAACTTAGCAAATAATTTGTTAGAAAAAGAAAAGATATGAGATGTCCCATTTGCAGTTCTCAGGACACACAGGTGACAGATACTAGACTAGCTGAGAGCGGGTTGGAGATACTACGTCGACGGAAATGCTTAGCTTGTGGAAAAAGGTTTAAGACTTTAGAAATCATTCAAATCTCCCTCCCGGTTGTAGTGAAGCGAAACGGTGCTAGGTCAGAGTATAGCTCCGCAAAACTGAAGGCAAGTATGCGTTTGGCATTGAGGAAGAGGCCCGTTCCCGCGGATGCGGTTGACTCAGCAGTTATGCAAATTGAAGATAAGCTTGCTACTTTGGGCGAAAAAGAGATCGATAGCCAGCTCATAGGGGAGCTGGTGATGAAACAGCTTCGAAGAATTGATAATGTAGCCTACGTAAGGTTTGCGTCTGTATATAGAAGTTTTGAAGATGTTTCGGACTTTCAGGATTTACTCAATGAAGTTAAATCAAAAAAAAAAATTAATAGGATTTGATACCAACATTCAATGAATCGTTTAAATTGTGTTTTCATGGATAGAGCTTTTGAACTAGCAAAAAAAGGTTTATATACGACTATGCCAAATCCACGAGTGGGTTGTGTAATTGTAAAGGATGGGAAGATAGTTGGAGAAGGTTATCATCGTTGGACTGGTCAAGACCACGCAGAAGTAATAGCAATTAAATCAGCAGGAGAAAAAGCTCGTGATAGTTCCATGTATATATCGTTAGAACCCTGCAGTTTTAGAGGAAAAACTGGTCCATGTACTAAAGAAATTCTAAGATCTGGAATTAAAGAGGTAATTGTGGCCAGCAAAGATCCAAATCCTCGTGTAGCTGGTAAAGGTCTAGCAGAGCTAAAAAAAGCCGGTGTAAGCGTATCGATGAGAAAGGATTTTACACAATCGTTTGAACTTAACCCTGGGTTTTTCAAGAGGATGAGAACAGGTTTGCCCTGGGTGCGAGTTAAAATCGCTAAATCTTTGGACGGATATATTTCTTTAAAATCTGGGGAAAGCAAATGGATAACAGGTACAGAGGCACGAGAAGATGGACATCGATGGAGAGCAAGATCCTGTTGTATACTTACCGGAAGTCAAACTATATGTAAGGACAATCCGCTCTTAACAGTAAGATTAGGAGATGAAAGTTCTAGGAATCCTATCAAGGTTATTGTTGACCCGAACTTAATCTGCAATACAGATTCAAACGTTTTTGCCGAAGGTAAGACTATATTGGTGACCCTAAATGCAAAGGACTCAATTAAATTTGATAAAATCAATTCGATGAAGGATAAAAATATTGATGTAATCCAACTTCCATGCGTCGGTCCTGGTGTAACCAGGTTCAGTTTAAAATTACTTCTTACGAAGTTGGCAAAACAAGAATGTAATGAAGTTCAAGTTGAGGCTGGTCCAGGCTTAGTAACTTCTTTGTTTAAGGAAAAGTTAATAGATGAATTCCTAATTTACCAATCACCGAAGATTTTAGGTAAGGGATTATCATTTATTGATAAAGCAAACGAAAGAGAGTTACTGAAAAGGAAAAGTGAATGGTCTTTTATTGGTCCAAGTATGATTGGTGATGATTTACGCGTGGTCTTGAGGAATAATAAGTACGACAACCCTAGTTTTAAATAATGTTTAGCGGAATAGTTACCGAGATTGGTTTCCTAAGGCCAATTAAATTTCTAAGTGAGCCGTCTCCGAGCGCGAAAAAACAAGTTCGTGTAAGGGTTTCTTGGAGTTTTAAAAATTTTTTTAAGCACTCGGTCGGTGATAGTGTCTCTGTGAACGGTGTTTGTTTGACGATAATTTCAAACGGACTTGGTTATTTTGAAGCTGATGTTTCTAATGAGACTCTTGCTGTAACTGTAGGGCTGGATAAAGCTGGCGCTGTTAATCTCGAGTCCCCACTGCGTGTTGGGGGAAGTTTGGGGGGACATATCGTTACTGGCCATGTAGATGGAACAGCAAAAATAAATGACGTAATACAATCTAGGGACTCTAGGGTGATTTCATTTTTAACAGACAAGTCCTTCTACCCCATGTTAACCAAAAAAGGCTCTATAGCGGTTAACGGAGTTAGCTTGACCATCAATGAAGTAGATTTGAAAAATCAGAGCAGTCGTTTTCTCGTAAATTTGATCCCACACACATTAACGCAAACTAACTTATCCAATCTGACTACTGAGTCAATTGTGAACATTGAACTGGATCCAATAGCAAAAATGGTTGATCAATTTTTGTCGGTGCGTAGTAACCAAAAATATAATCGGGGGTAATTTGAAAGAAGATTTTAGTATTTCTCCAATTTCTGAGATAGTTGAAGATCTTAAACAGGGGAGAATGGTTATTTTAATTGATGATCAGGATAGAGAGAACGAAGGAGATTTACTAATAGCTGCCGACTTCGTTTCTGCGGAAATGATTAACTTTATGGCAAAGTTTGGTCGGGGCTTAATTTGTTTGACTTTGACGAGAGACCATTGTGAAAAACTTAAGCTACCACTGATGGTTTCGGACAATTCTCAGGGAACGGCTTTTACGGTTTCAATTGAGGCCTCCAGCGGAGTAACGACGGGCATTAGTGCTGCCGATAGGGCTTATACTATCTTTAGGGCAGTCCGGAAGGAAGCAAAACCGGAGGATCTGAAACAACCGGGTCACGTGTTTCCGTTGATGGCCAGAGATGGGGGGGTCCTTTCAAGAGCAGGTCATACGGAGGCAGGTTGTGATTTGGCTAGACTTGCTGGTCTACCCCCGTTCTCAGTCATTTGCGAAATTATGAACGATGATGGAACAATGGCAAGGCTACCAGATTTGATTAAGTTTTCTAGGGAACATAATTTAAAGATAGGAACGATTGCGGATTTGATCGAGTATAGGAGTCAAACAGAGAGTTTGCTCGAATTACGGAGAAGTTTTAATATTGATACGGATTGGGGTGGCTTTGAGGTTCGGCTTTACCAGGACTTGATAGAAAAGCAACCGCATTTGGCTTTGATAAAAGGGAATAACTTGAAAGAAAAAGTCGCTTTCATTAGGGTTCATGAGCCATTTACTGTCCTAGATGCTTTGCCTCTGCGTGGAAACAAAAATAATAGTTGGACATTCGAGTCTTCTATGAGGAAAATTTCCAGCAGTGATTGTGGCGCTTTTATAATGTTGAACTGTGCTAGGCCCTCCAATGTATTCTTCGCTTCATTAAAAAAATTTGAAGATGGCGCAGAAAAGAGAGACGGAAAATCAAGTAGAACATTAAGAAACTACGGTTTGGGAGCAGCAATTCTTCGAGATATTGGAATTAGAAAAATGATTGTTTTGTCAGAAAAATTAAAAATTCCAAGTATGAATGGATACGGACTAGAGGTTATCGATTATCTGCCACCTGGGAGAAATATTTGATGGGACAAAATATTGATGATTTGGAGCTCTTAAAAATAGATAGATCATCTTATCGCCTGAGAATTATTTATTCTTTATTTAATGGAAAGTACACCGAAACATTGCTAGCGGATTCGTGTTCTGAGCTTGAGTTATACGGAATTGAGAGTCCGCAAGTACAAATAACTAAGGTTCCGGGCGCTTTAGAAATACCTTTCGTTATAAGTAGGAGATCAGTGTATGAGAACTGCGATGGAATTCTCGCTTTGGGGTGTATTTTACGAGGAGAAACTTATCACTTTGAAATAGTTGCAAATGAATCGGCTAGAGGGATACAAGAGGCTTCATTTACCAAAAATATCCCCTGTATAAATGGAATTCTTACTGTAGATAATGAGGCTCAAGCTTTTGAGAGGTCAGTTAGCAAAGGAAGATCCTTCGCAAAGACACTTATTTACATGGTCGACTTATCTAAATCACTAGAACAAGAACATAAAGATTGAAATTAATTTTAATATGAATAAAACGATCAAAAACAATGGTTTTGGCAAAGATGTCAGCGCTAGAAGAGTTTCTAGAATACTTGCCATACAGGGTGTTTATAGCTATCTCTATGCAGAGGAAAAAAATTCTGAAATAGTTGATTACCTTTCAGAGCAAGAACTGTATACCTCTGCAGATATTATCTTTTTCGAAGATATTTTCAACAATACTTTAAAAAATATTGTTGAACTTAGGGAGTTAATAGAGCCTTTTTTAAATATCTCATTAGAAAGACTTTCAAAAGTTGAAGAGGCCGTAATGCTAGTGGCAACTTATGAATTAAAGGAACGAATTGACATACCACTAAAGACAATCATTAATGAAGCTGTAGAGGTGGACAAGTGTTTAGGTAGTAACGATGGGCACAAAATTGTTAATGGAGTTTTAGACAAAATTGCAAAAAAGTTAAGGTGTGAGAGCCATTGATGGATGAATTTCAATGCATTGAAAAGTTTTTTAAAAAAAATGGATTACCAGTAAACCCATTACTATCTAATCGGTTCTTTGTTGGAGTCGGGGATGATGCATCAGTCTTTAAGTTGGATAAGAATTTTCCTCTTGTAGTTACGACGGATATGCTGGTAGAAGGTGTCCATTTTTCATCAGAAATCGACCCTTTTTCTTTGGGAAAGAAAGTTTTGGCTGTAAATCTCTCAGATTTAGCTGCGATGGGCGCTTGTCCTTTGGGGTTTACTCTCGGATTAGGTTTGCATGCATTAAATTCGTCATGGTTGCTAGCCTTTTCGAGGGGTTTGTTTGAGGTTAGTAGAAATTATAAGTGTGAACTTTTGGGTGGAGACACCATAAAACATAAATCAAGTAGTAATTTTTTCTCCGTTACAGCACTGGGGTACTTAGAAGGCGAAAGAGTATTAAAAAGAAATGGAATGAAGTTAGGCGACGATATCTGGGTCTCAGGAGATTTAGGAGAACCTATTACAGCTTTACAATTACAGAAAGAATCCAAAAAACTTTTACAGCCGGTACCTAAAGTTGCTTTAGGTTTAAAAATCAGAGAGTTTGCAACAAGCAGTATTGATTTATCTGATGGTTTGTCGAGTGATTTGCGCCATATGATTCTAGCTAGTTTCTCAGAGAATTCAGATGAGATATTTGTAGAACTTTACTTTGAGGAGATGCTGAAGTGTTTAAGCCAAAATATGGTTGATTGGTTTGCTGGGAAGAAAGATAATCTGGATTTAGTAATGCTTGCATTACAAAGTGGGGATGAGTATGAACTATGTTTTTCGGCGCCAGTAAATGCAAGAACTAAAATACGGGATATTGGTAATAATTTAAACTTGCCTCTTACACTTATCGGTTCAGTACGAGAGAGATCAAGTGAAAAAAATTTTCATTGGGCAACCAATAGAAATGACGGATTGGTATGGTTAAAAAGCTTAACTAAAATTTTTGACAACATATTTGTAGAAAAGTCTGGTTATGTACACTTTTAGTTTTCATAGAATGAAGACTATCGTTTCATATTCTATTGCAACGGGATTCGGATCTGGTTATTCCAGATATATGCCTGGGACCATTGGGACTATTTGGGCATGGATTATGTTCTTGATATTGGACTATTTATTTATTGATATTGTACTTTTCATAATTATTTTAACCTCATTTTTGGTTGGACTTGTGACTTCTGGTTTTGTTGAAAATCATTTAAAAAAAAAAGATGCCTCTGAAATAGTTATTGATGAAATAGTTGCCTTTTGGTTGATATTATTTTTTTTACCTCGTTGGGATGAGAGTTTATCCACGGAGCAAGCTATTGATTACAGCTATTTAATTATTCAAATACAAGCATTTGTGATTTTTAGAATCTTTGATATTTTCAAACCATGGCCAACAAACATTATTGACAAGAAAGTCCGTGGGGGATTAGGTATAATGTTGGACGATATTATTGCAGCATTTCAAACATTATTTGTTCTTTCTATTTTTTTTCGTTTTGGATTAAATCCAGGCTTATTAGCATACGAAAATTTTCTATGAAAAATGATATTTTGATAAAGGTTTTGAGCCTAGCTTTTTTCGCAAAAAGTAATGGTTTAAAAATAGCGGTTGCAGAATCCTGTACTAGTGGTTTATTGGCTAGTCTTTTAAGTTCGTTAGCAGGAAGTAGCACATGGTTCGACTTCGGGGTGGTTTGTTATTCTGATTTATCTAAAAAAAATTTGCTCTCAGTGAATTTAAATTGTGTCAAGTTTCATGGTTCCGTTAGCAAAATAGTTGCCTCTCAAATGTTGTCTGGGCTGGAGAGAATTCCACCTGAAAAAAAAATTAAGTTTTATTTATTCTCATCGATTACGGGTATTGCAGGGCCTACCGGGGGTAGTGAAAAAAAACCGAGAGGATTGGTTTGGTTTGGTTTCCAGTCATATGGGGAGAGAACTTGTAAACATTCCATTTTTTCTGGGAGCAGAATGCAAATCAGAAATCTAGCTGTTCGAACGGCGCTTGAGGGACTTATTTCAGCGAGTGCGAGAAAAAAATAAGGGAATAATTGAATAATTCTTAAAAGTTAGTATACTGGAGATATATACAGTATTTTTTATAGGGACTTTGGTATGAAACATGGCAAAAAACAAAATACTTCATCTGAAAAGGTTAAGGCATTGGCGATAACCCTTGCTCAAATAGATAAGCAATTTGGAAAAGGCTCGGTAATGAGGTTAGGTGAAACAGAAGTTGTGGAGAATATACCAGCAGTGTCTACCGGATCTTTGAGTTTGGATGTAGCGTTAGGGGTTGGAGGTCTTCCACGAGGTAGAGTAGTTGAAATTTTTGGTCCAGAATCGTCTGGAAAAACGACATTAACTCTCCAGGTTATTAGCGAGATGCAAAAAATAGGTGGAATTTGTGCTTTTGTGGATGCGGAACATGCGTTAGATACACAGTATGCGAAAAAACTAGGCGTGGATTTAAATGAACTCCTTGTATCGCAACCAGATACTGGTGAACAAGCTCTTGAAATTGTTGACGCATTAGTAAAATCTGGATCGGTAGATCTTGTCGTGGTAGATTCCGTGGCTGCTTTAACTCCCCGGGCAGAAATTGACGGTGATATGGGAGACTCGTTACCAGGGTTGCACGCCCGTTTGATGTCCCAGGCTCTTAGGAAGTTAACTGGAACAATAAGTAGGACGAATACTTTAGTTGTTTTCATAAATCAAATTCGTATGAAAATAGGGGTTATGTTTGGTAGTCCGGAAACTACTACAGGTGGAAATGCCTTAAAATTTTATAGCTCGGTAAGAATGGATATCAGAAGGGTTGGTTCCTTGAAAAAGGGAGATGAGGTTGTTGGTTCGGAAACAAAAGTGAAGGTAGTAAAAAATAAAGTTGCTCCCCCATTTAAGCAAGCGTTTTTTGACATTCTTTACGGTGAAGGGATTTCTCGACACGGAGAGATAATTGACCTAGGGGTTGAAAAAGGGATAATACAGAAGTCTGGATCATGGTATAGCTACAATGATATTCGCATAGGACAAGGAAAGGAAAATGTTAGAGAATTCTTGAAAGAGAACAAAGAACTCGCAGTAGAAATAGAAAACAGGATACGTTTGAGCTATGGAATTTCAGAAATTAAGGTTATTGAAAAATTTGATGAGGAGTCAGTAAAATAAAGATTTGACTACTAAGCTTGATAAACAAAAAACAAATATATAAAAAAGCCTACTCACTCTTGTCAAAAAGAGATTATAGTGTTGCAGTAATGCGAAAAAAACTGTTTGATTTTGCTGATGCCCATTCATCCGATAATTTTTGTGAAATAATTATAGAAGGTATCATCGAAGATCTTAAAGAAAAAAATTGGCTATCAGATGAACGAGTAGTTTCTTCATATTTAAATTCAAAAGGGAATTTGTATGGAGAAAAAAGGATTTGGTTTGAATTGAAAAAGATAGGTATTGATCACCAGGTTATTGAGAAAATATTACAAACTTTTGAATTTTGTGATCATGAAAAGGCCAAAATACTTCTCGGTAAAAAATTTAAAGGCCAAGCCACTTCAGTGAAGGAAAAGGCTAAACGCAGAGATTATTTGATGAGAAGAGGTTTCTCATACAGTATAAGTAGTAAACTTGCGTTGCGGGACAGCTAAATTGAAAACTAATGAATATTCATGAGTACCAAGGCAAACAACTCTTAAAGCGTTATGACGTTGATGTTCCAACGGGGCTTGTGGTTTTTAGTGCTCAAGAGGGTATTGATCTCAGCGGTGAGTTGCCAGAATTTCCATTAGTTCTAAAAGCTCAGATACATTCTGGTGGGCGTGGAAAGGCCGGCGGGATAAAGTTCGTTAAAAATCGAGCTGAATACGAGGAGGGATTGCGAAGGTTATTTCAAAAACAGATATTCACGGCCCAGAGTAAAGGGTTTGGCAAAACCCCGAGCGCAGTTTTAATTGAGGAAATGTGTCAAAGTGTAAAAGAATTTTACTTTGGAATCGTGGTGGATCGAAACTGTCAGGAATTATGTGTCATCCTATCTGGTCATGGTGGCGTAAATGTTGAGGAGAAAGATTACGAGAGTGAAATAAAAAAAGTCTTCGTAAACGTTGATGACGGTATTAGTGAGTCTCAATTTACTGGAATCTTTGATCAAATGGGCTTTGAACCAATTGTGAAAAAGAAGTTTTATAATTTAATCCGTAACTTATACAACGCATTTTTTGAACTTGATGCAACTTTAATTGAAATTAATCCCCTTGTCCAAATAGATGAAAGCAATTTAGTCGCATTGGATTCAAAATGGAATTTTGACCCCAATGGATTGAAGCGCCAGCCAGAAATACTCTCCATGAGAGATGCTAAGGAAGAGGAAGATCTAGAGATAGAATCTGCAAAATACAATCTCTCTTACATAAAGTTGGACGGTAATATTGGATGTATGGTCAATGGTGCTGGGTTGGCCATGGCAACGATGGATATTATTAAATTAATGGGGGGGAGTCCGGCGAATTTTCTGGATGTTGGAGGAGGTGCTTCTGTAGAGAAAGTTTCTAAAGCGTTTGAAATCTTAGTAAGTAACTCGACTGTCAAGGTCGTCTTAATAAATATATTTGGGGGAATAATGAGATGTGACTACGTAGCACAAGGAGTTGTAAATGCATTACAAAACATTTCAAATAAAGTTCCAATTGTTGCGAGAATTAAGGGTTTTAAAGAAGAGGAAGCAAAAAGTATTATTAAGGAATCTAGGCTTACAATGATGTTCGTTGACGATTTAGAAGATGCAGTTAATATTGCTGTTAGACAGGCTAAGGAAACCTAAATGGCAATTTTACTTGATGGTAGTTCTAAAGTTTTAACCCAGGGTATTACCGGAAAGGTCGGAAGTTATCACACGCTTCGTTGTCTAAATTATGGGATGGGCAGGGATTGCTTCGTAGGAGGTGTCAATCCAAAACGTGGTGGAGAAATTTATGAAGGCATGAAGATATTTGCCACAGTTGCTGAGGCAAAGGAAGAGACAGATGCAAATATCTCTGTTCTTTACGTTCCTCCGTTGCAAGCAGCTAACGCAATAATAGAGGCAGCAAGGGCAAAAATTAAATTAATAGTTTGTATAACTGAAGGTATTCCTATTAATGATATGTTACGAGTTAGAAGTTTTATTCGTGAGCATGAACCAGGTGCGCTTCTTTTGGGCCCAAACTGTCCTGGCTTAATTACACCTGGTGTTTTGAAGGTTGGAATAATGCCAGAATCAATTCATACACCAGGACGTATAGGCATAGTATCGAGGTCAGGGACGCTTACATACGAAGCTGTCGCCCAAGTAACAGAGGTTGGTATGGGCCAATCTACCGCAGTTGGGATTGGTGGTGATCCAATAAATGGCCTTAAGCATATTGACGTTCTGAAAATGTTCAATGAGGATGAGTACACTGACGCTGTTATTATGATAGGGGAGATCGGAGGGAATGATGAAGTTGTTGCCGCTGAATGGGCGAAAGAAAATATGAGAAAACCCATTATCGGATTTATTGCTGGGATGTCTGCACCAGAGGGAAAAAGAATGGGTCATGCTGGTGCTCTTATAAATAAGAATAGTGAAAAAGCTGATGCAAAGTTGGAGGCAATGGAATCTGCTGGTATTATTGTGACGAAGAATCCAGCTAGATTAGGAATCACTTTGAAGCAATCCTTATAGAAAGGAAGTTTTGATGTTTTTAAAGATAATGTTTTTAATTACAGTTATCGCACTTTCAATCAGTTTTTACCTGCGTTATTGAATATTCGATTCAATAATTTCCACATTATCTATAAGCCTAGTATTTCCTAGTCTAGCTGCAGCTAACACAATTAGCTGTCTCCATTCCGTTTTTGGACAGATTGGTTCACGGAAAAAGTCCTTGTTGATTATTTTAATATATTCACACTCCCATCCCTCTTTATTAAGTTTATCTCTGCCAGTATCCTCAAGTTGATTTAAAAATTTTAAATTGAAGTATTCTTGTTCTTTGTTTTGGAAAATTTCTTCTTTCATATTGACTAATATTTTATACATTTGATTAGCCTTTGCTCTCTCAGAGACGCCCAAATGTGAGTTCCTGGAGGATAGTGCTAATCCATCTAAATCTCGTATTGTTTCGCCTAATAATATGGTGCATTGCATAGGGAATTGTAAACACAGTTTTTTGATCATAAATGCTTGTTGAAAATCCTTCTTCCCGAAAACAGCAATGTCTGGCCGTATAAGAAGAAAGAATTTCAAAACAATCGTAGCCACCCTGGAAAAAAAAGGACCTCGAAATTGCCCTTCTAGGCTTTTTGAAATATATTCGGGAACCTCAATAAAAAATTCTTGTTCGCATGGGTACATGAGCTCTTCAGGAGGTACGAAAGCAATATCCGTTTTATTGATTTCAAGTTTTTTTAAATCATTATCTATAGTTCTTGGGTAAGTAAAAAAATCAGCCTTCTCATTAAACTGTAGTTGGTTTACAAAAATGGTGCAAACTACAGTATCAGCATAGTTTTTCGCATACCGAACTAGGGAAAGATGTCCCTCGTGAATATTCCCCATAGTGGGAACGAGAGCAATACTTTTTCGTGCCCCAAGTTCGCTTTTTAAAACATCAATATTATTGATTATTTTCATAATCAAATTGCATTAAAAAATGCTCTCCGTCCTTTGAACAATTTTAATTGGTTCATGAGTGATTCAAAATCATCCGAATTGTTTATCGGATCTAAATGCGTAGTATTTACTATTAAAACAGGTGATTTCTCATATGAGTAAAAAAATTTATTATATGCATTACTCAAGTTAACAATGTATTCCATCGAAATATCACGCTCCATTATAATTCCTCTTTTTTTTATCCTCTCTACTAGAGTTCCTGGATCAGCTTGCAAATATATCACGAGATCCGGATTACAGATTTGGCTGGATTGATTTTCATAAATTTTCCTATAAAGACTCATTTCTAATTCACTCAATGTTATTCCGGCAAAGATTGTGTCCTTCTCCAGCATAAAGTCAGAAATTAAATTCGTTTCAAAGAGGTCAGCCTGGGTCAATTCTATTAATTGATCTAATCTTTGAAACAAAAAGAATAGTTGAGTTGGTAACGCATATTTTTCGTTATCAGTGTAGAACTTTTTCAAGAAAGGGTTTTCTCCAGCATTTTCAAGAACCGTTGTGAGCTGATATCTATCTGCTATCTTACTCGTGAGAGAGGTTTTTCCAACTCCAATAGGGCCTTCCACGACTATACTTTTATATTTCTTTATCCAGGCATCAGGATTCATAATTTCTCTTTTTTAAATGGTAGATAGCTTTTTTCTCCTACGTTTTTTGTAGGACCTTCGTTGGCCGGTTTTACCTCTCATACTATTTACCATTTGTATTTTTTCACTATCTGGACAATTATAAAATTTGTCCCACCAAACCACAGTCTCTATTTTAACCTCATTTAATTTCACCCTTAGTTCCAGCAGTTTTAACGCGCTGCGAAACCTTGCGTGTCGAATCAGGGAAAAGGGAGATTTTCCCAGAAACTTATTAAATCGCGACTGCAGAAGACATAGTTCCCTAACCCCAGTTATATGTTTTCGTTGAAAGTAAAAATTCTGATTAATATCTTGTAATATTTCGCTGGTAGCCTTTTGCATACTTATATATTCTGAAATACCCTGTTCAACATAGCTCATTTTAAGCCTACTTATTTTTTCCCAAAACAAAACAGCGAAAATAAAGCTTAGCGATATACTCTCATTATTGCAAACTGTAACATCAAGGTTTTTTAGTGCAGTATAGATAAAGCCATCTTTTTTTAGATTCGCAACCCCCCTTTTTTTTTCTGGGAGAAATAAGGCAAGATTTGGAAAGATATGTTTATCCAAATCTAATTCCAAAATGTATTTAAATCCTTGCAAAGATTTACCACTAACGAACAGTTTCAGTAGGTCGTCAGAAAGTCTCGCTTTTGGTATATTTTCTAATAAACTACCAGCTCTTCGCATTACCTTTTTCAATTTAAGAGGTATGGTTAAATCGAGTTTTGCTGCAATTCTGATAATTCTAACTATTCTTAAAGGGTCTTCAATAAGCCTTTCTTTTGTCTTGCCAATTACAACTATCTCCCTCCTTTTTAAATCAGAAATACCGTTGTGGTAGTCCAGAATCCTCTCGGAGACAGGATCGTAGTAGAGCGAATTTATAGTTAAATCACGCCTTTTTACATCATCTTCTATACTCCCAAAAGCATTATCTCTCAAGATGCGTCCATAAGAATCCAACGAGTTTGATACATTGGATTTTCTGAAGGTAGAAACTTCAATAGTCTCATTAGCAATGTAGACATGAACTATTCGAAAGCGCCGCCCAATAATTCTTGATCGTCTAAAGATACTTTTGATTTCGTGTGGACTAGCATTTGTGACAATGTCGAAATCCTTTGGCTTGACTTTCATTAAAAGATCCCGAACAGCCCCACCTACAATAAATGCGTCCCAACCAGACTTTTTTAGTTTTCTTATTATTTCTAGCGCTGGATAGGAAATCAGATTCTTTTGTAGATCTAAAGTTGAGCTTTCAATAGAGGAAAACTGCTTTTTTAAGAAGACTCCGAAAAACTTCTCAAGCATTGTCAAAAATATTGATTATTAGCCAACCACGTTTTTCCGCATGTTCGTGTAAAATATTATCTGGGTTTGTAGCAATCGGATCTGTTACGGTTTCTAAAAGGGGAATATCGTTAACAGAGTCAGAATAAAAGAAAGTTTTTTCAAAATCATGTAAATTAAAACGAAGGCTATCAAGCCATTCTTTTACTCTTATAATTTTACCCTCTTGGAAACTGGCAACCCCATATGACCGACCAGTGTATTCCCCTGCGCTATCTTTCTCAACTAAAGTCGCGATTAATTTATGAAATCCAAATATTTCCGCTATCGGCTCGGTGATAAACTCATTGGTCGCTGTAACTAGCGCACAAAGATGACCTGCACCTAAATGCGAGTTTACCAATAATTTTGCTTCTTTAGAAATAATTGGTTTGATCTTTTCTCGAACAAATTCTTCTCTCAAAGAAAGTAGAGAACTCTTTTCAATTACTTTCAACGGTTTTAATTGGTAATCGAGAAATTCATTTAAATTAAGCGTACCGTTTTTATACTGGTCAAAAAATCTATCGCTTAACCGTGTATTAACCTCTTCAATTTTCTTCTTTGCAACGAGAAAATTTGTCCATAAAAGATCGCTATCCCCGGGAATCAATGTATGATCTAAATCAAAAAGAGCAAGGTTAGTATATTTCATCTTCTTCTAAAAAGTTCTTTATTGACCTTAAATTGATAGTTTTCTTTTGTTGTACAGCAACTTTATTAAGTTTATCTAACACTAACCGCAATGTCCCAAGTTCACGTGGAAGGTGAGTCAGCATGTAATCTATAAGACTATCATAGGAGGAACTGGATGAGCATTTAATCCATCCTAGATTATGAATGTGAACCCTGAGGGCATTTTTCTTCTCCTCATCTGGTAGTTCGGCCAGATGATATACTAACCCTTGCTTTAATCTGCTAATAAAATCTTCTCTAAAATTAAAAGTATTAAGATTGCTTAAATTCACCTTACTTGCAAAAACAAATCTATTATTCGTAATATGTTGATTGATAAGTTCCTCAAACAATCGACTTTTGATTCTTTCGTCCGCATGCTCTATATTATCAACATACAAAAACCAATTATTTTTTTTTGGAAGGAATTGGCTTTCTGCTTGACTATCAATATAAATAGAGCCCCTCTCTTTTTCCATTTGCCATGATCGAAGCCAAAATGTTTTTCCTGATCCTTTTTCTCCCCAAAGATAGAAGGTCTTGAATGATTGCCTTTCTAGCATACTGAATCTTTTCAGAGCTTCTAATGTATTTTCATTGGTTGTCGTTATGCCTTGCTTTAACGAAAACTTTTGAGAAGATTCCAAGTTTAGGGTAAATTGTAGAAATTTATCTTTTGACTTAAATAACTGCATATCAGTTAAACTATACCAAGTAAAATTTAATTGAGCACCAACTTGAAAAAAAAAGGGATTACATACAAGGATGCAGGAGTTGATATTGCAGCAGGGGAAAGCCTTGTCAATAAAATCAAGCCTCTTGCGGATAAAACCAGGAGGCCAGAAGTTTTAGACAATTTAGGAGGATTTGCTGGGTTGTTTGCTCTGTCAGAGCGATATAAAAATCCCATCCTTGTGTCTTCTACAGATGGTGTTGGAACAAAGTTAGTTATTGCATTAAATACTGGGAAGCACTCATCTATAGGAATTGATTTAGTCGCAATGTGCGTGAATGATATAGTTGTAATGGGTGCCGAGCCACTTTTTTTTCTAGACTATCTCGCGTGCGGGAAATTATCCATCCAAACTGCGGCGGAGATTATTGAAGGAATATCTGAGGGTTGTGCTATAGCAAATTGTTCGTTGTTGGGAGGAGAAACAGCTGAAATGCCGGGAATGTATGAATCTGGTGGGTACGATTTAGCAGGTTTTACCGTTGGAATTGTTGAAAAGGAAAAAATAATTGATGGAAACAATGTTCGCGAAGGAGATGTCGTTCTAGGAATAAAGTCCAGTGGTTTACACAGCAATGGATACTCTCTTGTAAGGGCAATACTCGAAAATGTTTTTGGGCACGACTATTTACACAAAGGTATGGATTACAAGCTTAGCTCAGAGTCAGAACCAATCATAGATTTGATCATGAAACCCACTAAAATTTATGTAAAGTGTATCTCCCGTGTTTTAAGTGAAGCTTTTTCGGAAGTTCATGCACTCGCTCATATTACAGGGGGAGGACCATTAGGAAATATTATCAGGCCGATTCCTAAACAGTATAAATGTTTATTGGAGGCTTCGAATTTTCCTATTCCTCCGCTAATGGAATGGCTTAGAGAAGAAGGAGATTTAGACAACCGTGAATTTTTCAAGGTTTTTAATGGGGGAATCGGAATGACTTTAGTGATTAAAAAAGAGGGAGTCGAACGAATATCAGCATTAATAGAAGATACGGGGGAAGAAGCTGTTTATTTAGGAGTCATTAAGTCTAAATCAGGATCAGAGTCCCAAATAGAGATTAGCTGAGTTAGTGGTTTTGCAAACGCCTTAATTATCGTCAGATTCTCTAACTTTGAAAGCCACGTTAGTTGGTGTTTAGCAAGTCGACGAGTTGCAAACTCCGCTTGAGCGACAAATTGGTTAAATGTAATCCTTCCTTCGATATAATCCATAGCCTGGCGGATACCAACTAGTCGCCCACATGGATTAGTTTGTGTCAAACCAGCGTCATTCTTCAGCTTAATAACCTCCTCTAGCATTCCTTCGTTAATCATGGAATTTAACCTGATATTGATGTTAGCTTTTAACTCCTGTTTGGAATCTGGAACTAGCGCGATGATACGCAACTTATTATTCAATCCCTCATAGTTGGGCAATTTTTGCCAGTATGACAAAGTTTTTCCGGTAAAATGCCAAACTGAGAGTTGACGCACTATTCGCTGAGAATCATTTTTATTTATTCTTTGCGCAGCATCCGGATCAATTTTTATCAGTTTTTCATGCATACGACCCCATCCAATTCTTTTGCCTTCATTTTCCACTAAGACTTTCTCGTTATCTGGGATTTCTGGCACCCTTGCAATTCCGTGGATGAGTCTCTGTAGGTACATCATCGTACCTCCAACTATTAGGGGTGTTCCACCATTATCAGTAACCTCTTTGATAAGCTTTTTTGTATCTTTCAAAAATCTTGCAGCGGAGTACGTTTCCGTGGGATCACAGATATCTATCAAGTGGTGGGGTACATCTAACAGGTCTTTCTTTGAAGGTTTTGCAGATGATATGTCTACCCCTTTGTATATCTGCGCAGAATCCATGCTTATAATTTGAAACTTATTTTGTTTTTTTATTTTACATAAACGCATAGCAAGCTGTGACTTCCCAGCTGCGGTAGGTCCGGTAATACATAAAATTTTACTGGCCATTGATCTATTTACCTCTATAAAAAAGCTTATCTAAAGATTTTATCGATAGCTCAATCCAAGTTGGTCTCCCGTGATTACAAATACCCCCATTTGGAGTAGATTCAATTTTCCTTAAGATGTATTCAATCTCCGTAATAGTTAATTTACGATTAGCTTTTATTGCGGATTTACATGCAATATTTCCCAAGATCTCGTCAACAGTCTCTTCAATACTTGCTACGGATTCCAGGCGTACAATTCCTTCTACTACATCGTGCAAAGCAACTAAATATTTTTTTCCGGTTAGAATTTCCGGTATTCCTTCAATTATAAGGGTTGTTTCTCCAACTATTTTTACCTGAAATCCGTACTGATTAATGATTTCTATACGGTTTTTAATTAAATTTAGGTTTTCTTCACCAAAATCAATGCATTCAGGTATAGCCAACTTTTGGCAACATAGTTGGTTATTACTCTTTTTGAGTTCTTCTAACAATATTCTCTCGTGTGCTGCGTGCGTATCAATTATAAGGAGCCCATTAGTATTTTGGGCAAGTATATAGGTATCTTTAAGTTGACCGATTGGATAACCTAACCCATATTTAATGCTATTTTGGTTTATTCCTTCTAAAATTGACGGGTTAGAAAAAACTTGTTCGAGTTTTGGAAACGAGTAATTTTTAGCTAACAAATTCAATTCAGCTTCACGTTTTATTTCGGTTTTACTGCCGTGTCCCAATTTTGAATCAGATAAAATTAATTTGTTCCTTCTTTCGCTAGGATCGTTAGATGATAGTAAGTCACAAATAACTGAGTATACTGCTGCAAAAATAGCATTATTATTTTTAAAGTGAACTTCTTTTTTGTTGGGATGCACGTTGAAATTGATACAATGATTCGGAATAGTTATAAATATGAGAACATACGGTTTATAAAGTTCATGAACTCGGTTCTTGAAAGCATTTTTTATCGCATGGGAAACTGTTGGATTTTTTATCGGCCTTTTATTGACATAAATGAAAAAAGGAACGTTTTTGCTAGCTTCTTGATTAGTTGAAATAAATAAATTTATTTTTAAGTCTTCAAACTGCCTAGTGGTCATTTTGACTTGTTCTTTTTTAAGGCCAAAAATCTCTTCAAATCTACCCAGTTCCGAGGATTTTGGGAGGAGCAAAACTTTCCTTCCTTGATGAAACAGGCTGAATTCAATTCTGGGGTATACAAGGCTTAGTTGAGTAAAAATGGATTGGCAATGCTTAAATTCAGTTGTATTATTTTTGAGGAATCTTTTGCGGGCTGGTACATTGTGAAACAGATCCTCAACGATAATATTAGTGCCGTTATTGCCGGGTGATAAATTAACGGCCCAGTCCCCACTAGTTTTAACCAACTCAAACCCGTTCTCAGAATGGCGCGTTTTAGAGCGTATTTTTACACTTGCCACCGATGCTATTGCCGCTAAGGCCTCGCCTCGGAAACCGTGGCTGTTACAGTTTTGCAAGTCTTCCTGCGTTGATATTTTACTTGTCGCATGATTTTCAATTGCTAAAACTAAATCATCTTTCTGAATTCCAGTACCATTATCCGAAACAATTATTAACCTTGATCCACCATCAAAAATTTTTACAGATATATTATCAGCTCCAGAGTCTATTGAATTCTCTAACAATTCTTTTACAATCGAGGCTGGCCGTTCTACAATCTCACCTGCGGCAATCTGGTCAATTAGTTTCTGAGAAAGTTTATTAATCTTCACTTTATTAAAACCTCAGTTTGCTATTTTTTATGAAAGTTAAGATTCCAGTATTGATAGCGCTTGCTATTTTTTCTTGGTGAAGTCCATTTCTTAATCTATTCTCTTCTTGTGGGTTACTAATAAAAGCTGTTTCAACAAGTATGGAAGGTATGTCGGGATTTTTTAAAACAGCAAAACCAGCCCCTTCGACAGTTTTTTTGTGTATGTGACTTATAGTTGACAACTCCTCAAGAACCTTTCTCCCTAAAATTGAAGAGTTTTTAATTTGAGCCGAAGTAGACATATTAAAAATAGTTTTGGCAATTTCATCATTCTTATTCATTATTTCTCCTCCAACTAGATCTGACAAATTTTCTTTTTTTGCCATCCATCTAGCAGCTTCACTAGATGCGCCTTTGTCGGACAAAATATACACACTAGCTCCTCTTGCATCTGGTCGTATCCAGGCATCTGCATGGATAGATATAAAAACGCTTGCACCTGCTCTCTTGGCCTTTTTTATTCTGTTGCGTAGGGATATGAAATAATCACCGTTTCTCGTCAAGAAAACTTTAAACCGTGGATTTTTTTCAATTTTACGTTTGAGTCTCATAGCTATTTTTAGTACCACATCTTTCTCTTTGGTCCCCTTTTTACCGATTGCACCTGGGTCTTCTCCCCCATGACCGGGATCAATTGCAATAGTAATTTGCTTCTTGCTCTTTCTTTGTTTTTCGGTCCCCTTGTTAAGTCTTTTTTCTCTCTGGTAATTTTCTAAAAAACTTAACAGTTCATCCTTTTTTTTCGCAGGAATAAAATCAATAACAAGTCTGTCTCTGTAATGCGCAATAGCAGGTATAGAGGAAATTCTTGCTCGCGTTAAGGGGTTAATATAAAAAACAATTTTTACCTCATTTGATGGGGAGTCAGATATAGATATTTTCTCTATAGGAGTATGATTCAAATTGACATTTGCTAGCTTACTAGAATTTTTTTTTGTTATTTTCATATTGAAAATTCGAATGATAATTCTGTCTGGGTTCTTTTCGTTCGAGTATTGTATTTTTATTTTTTCTTCTAAATGCTCAATAGCTAATCTGGTGTATTCTTCGCTGGGCCAAATTCTAACAGCCGCTATTTCGAAAGCACGGGCAACCTTTGGTAGAAAGTAAAAGAAGTAGAGTAGCGGAAGGTGTAATACGAAGCTTCTTCTATTTATCATTTAGGCAGTAGAAAATTTCGGTTATCCATGAGTTCCGGTCTTTTAAAGAAGATAGACAAATCTCGTTTATTTTTCTCAATGTGGTGTCCTCCTAACGAGATCTCTAACCTGGCATCGGGAGTTGGCAACCCTTTTGCTTTTTCTGGCCATTCCAAAAAAATTAAGGTATTTTCTTCCTCGAACAATGAACCAATTTCTCCATCTTGCCACGCGGTAGGACTTCCCATACGAAACAAATCAACATGATAAATAGTTTTTCTCTCTGTCTCATAATATTCAACCATATTGAAACTTGGGCTCTTAATATTTTCATTAATACCAATGTGTTTTAACAGAATTCTTATGTAGGACGTTTTACCAGATCCAATTTCTCCACTAAAATAGAAATAGTTCAAAGTATCAGATTCAATTAATAGCCGCAGCTTTGTGGCTAAAACTGCAAACTCCGACTCTTTGATCCCTTTATAAACAAGTTTGTTTTTTTCGTCCATGATGTTATCTTAAACCGATGAAGCATGATATAAAAAGCAAAAATTTGATTGCGGGAGAAATTAACAAAAAAATAAAAAAATCCGGTTACGAATCTGGATTTTCGGAGGTTGGCATTCTTGCAATAGATGATTTAAAAACATTAAACAAACTTCCTCAGGATTATGAAGACTATCTGGGGGCCAAAATGTATGGTGACATGACGTACTTGGAAAAAAAACTTCAATTTTTTCAGGAACCCGACAAGATCCTACCAGGAGTTCAAAGCGCTGTAGTTGTTGCGATGAACTACCTAAGCAAAGAAACCATGCAAGATTGGCAGAAAGTGGAATTGAAGAAACTGGAGTGTCCAGATAAGGGCTATGTCTCGATTTATGCACGAGGAAGAGATTATCATAAAGTTTTAAAAAAAAACTTAAAGATTTTTGCAGATAAAATATCTTTGATAACCGGTAATTTTGGTCATAGAGCATGCGTTGATTCAGTTCCAATTTTTGAAATAGAGTTGGCGGTGCTCGGGGGAATCGGTTGGAGGGGAAAAAATACGCTTTTACTTAATAAAGATCACGGATCAATATTCTTTTTAGGTGTGTTACTCGTGGATTACCCGTTGGAAACTGACAAATCAAGTGTAACGGATCATTGTGGTTCTTGCATGGCTTGTCTAGAAATTTGCCCAACGAAAGCGTTTTTGGGCCCATATAAGTTAAACGCGAATCGTTGTATTTCATATCTCACAATTGAGCATAAAGGTATAATTCCAATAAAGTTAAGGCCATTGATTGGAAACCGGATATATGGTTGTGATGACTGTCAACTTATTTGCCCATGGAACAAATTTGCCAGGGTGGCCCAGGACGCTGACTTTAACACACGCAATGGGCTTGATGATGCGAGACTCGTTGATTTATTTTCATGGACTGAGTCAGAATTTCGAGATCGGCATTCCGGAAGTTCAATTCTTAGAATCGGTTATCATCAATGGCTAAGAAATATAGCGGTCGCCCTAGGTAATGCTGCTCACCGAAAAGAAAAATATAAGCATAGGCCAGAAAAAAACAACAGTGAAACAAAAAGGAAAGCAATACAATTATTGAGAAAAAGAATTTCCGATTCGAGTCCCTTAGTGAGTGTTCATGCTTCCTGGGCATTAAGTAAATATGAGTCGAGAATATAAACTGGAAAAGGTACTCATAGAAAAATTTTGTGGAGTATTATCTCTAGAGTCTGGTCTATCCCGTAATACCATTTTGGCATATCGTGCTGACGTAATCGATTTCAATTTTTGGTTAAAAGAAAAAGATGTAGCAATCTCTGAGGTTTGCGAATCATTGATAAATGATTATTTTCTTTTCGTGAGAAAAAGCTTAAAAACATCAACCTTAAATAGAAAAATATCCGCTATAAAAAAGTTTTATTTATGGATGGATCGGGAGAAGCATATAAGCACTAATCCCTCTAGTAGAATAAAAGGATTAAAATTTAGTCAAAAATTGGCTTTCGTTTTGACTGAAAACCAGCTGGCAAACCTTTTTTCAATACCTAATACAGAGACTAGCAATGGCCTTAGGGATAGAACAATTTTGGAATTAATGTACGCTTCGGGATTAAGAGTGTCTGAGCTTGTTGGGCTTAAATATACTGATTGCTTGTTGTCAGAAAAGGCCATTCTGGTTTCGGGCAAAGGTAGGAAAGAACGAGTAGTCCCGTTTGGGGATGAAGCGGTTTTTTGGATTGAGAAATATTTATCTAGCTCTAGACCAAAGCTTTTGAAAAATAAATCCTCAGATTTTTTTTTCGTAGGAAAAGGGGGAGGGAGGCTTAGTCGACAATTTATATGGAAGTTGGTTCGTAACCTGGGAGCTCAAATTGGTTTAGAAAATTACTGTACACCTCATACATTTAGACATACGTTCGCAACGCATCTCCTAAATAATGGGGCAGATTTGCGCACTATTCAAATTCTACTGGGTCACGCCGATATATCAACGACGCAAATTTATACTAAAATAGCTCTGGATAATTTAAAACAAATTTATGCTAAACATCATCCAAGGGCTTAAGTTATAGACGTTCTGATAACAATTATATTTGGTAGCGTCGCTTATTTAATTGGATCAATATCTTTTGCGATTATTGTGTCCAATTTTCGTGGCATATCAGATCCAAGGAATTACGGTTCTAAAAATCCAGGAGCTACTAATGTTTTTAGGAGCGGTGATCGGCTTGCAGGGTTACTTACTTTTCTGGGAGATTTTGCTAAGGGTTATCTAAGCGTAGTTCTGGCTAGCGTAGTATCGCAAATTTTATTGAATAACCAAAGTTCTATTACAGTAATTACTGTTTTAGTCTCCATAGCGGTCGTCCTCGGTCACATTTTTCCTGTTTTTTATGGTTTTAAGGGAGGTAAGGGAGTCGCGACTACTTTTGGCGTTCTTCTCGCTACTTCATTTGCCATTGGAGGGCTGGCAAGTTTAGTGTGGGTAATTACTTTCCTCGTAACGAAAGTTTCTGGTTTTGCCGCTATATCAACAGCACTTTCCCTCCCGGTAATCTCGTTTTTTTTAATTAAGGTTGAGTATCATCAAGAATTTTGGCTAGCATTCGGAATGATTTGCATTTTATCTACGTTACTGCTTTTCAGACATTCAACTAATATTATGGAGCTAAGAAGAGGATTTAAAAAGAAAAATGAAAATTAATCTCTCTTTGCGATATTCCATCTAGGTCTCACTTTCAGTTCTTCAATGCAATAATCTTCCTGTAATAGACTTTTCAAGCAAGCTGCCCATGCAATCATGAGGCCGTTATCTGCACACAGGTGTTTCGGAGGTAGTCTCAATTTGACTTGCATTGCTAAACAGAGATTCGATAAGGTCCTTCTAATATAATGATTCGCAGCCACTCCCCCTGACACAACCAATGAATCAGTACCAGTTAAGGTTATTGCATCTCTAATTTTTGAAGCTAATAGTATAGAGATCGTATTTTGCAGGCTGGCAGCAATATTATTTTGCCAGTAGCGATCTTTCGAAGTTTTACATTTTCTGATTTCACGAATTACTGCAGTCTTTAAACCAGAAAAGCTAAAATTTAGACCCTGTTTTTTAAAAAGAGGTTTTGGGAAGGGGTGTTTATTAGGGTCCCCCTTTTTTGCTAACTCTTCTATCATAGGTCCACCGGGATAACCATACCCCAATTCCTGACTGACTTTGTCGAAGGTCTCTCCAATTGAGTCATCAACTGTTTCACCCAGTAATTCATACTTTCCAATCTGTTTGGCTAGAATAATCTGCGTATGACCACCTGAGATTAAGAGAGTAAGAAAAGGGAAGTTGCGCCTTGGGAATGACTTTGATTCCATAAAAGCAGACAAAACGTGCCCCTCTAAATGATTTATTGGAATTAAAGGTTTTTTTAAAGCTGCTGCCAAACCTGCCGAGAAGTTTAATCCAGTTAGCAACGAGCCTTTGAGACCCGGTCCAGTTGTTACCGCAATTTTAGACAGGTAAGACGGGTCCAAATCACTTTCAAAAAGAGCTTGTTTCGTCAGAGGAAGAAGGGAACGTAAATGTTCTCGAGAAGCCAATTCAGGCACTACCCCCCCATACTTAACGTGCAGCTCTGTTTGAGAGGCTAGTTTATTACTAAGGATATCGAGATTAATCTCTTCAGGGTTATCTCTAGCAATTGATGTCTTTATAATTGCTACTCCTGTGTCATCGCAACTAGTTTCTACCCCCAAAATGAGATCTTCTATAACCATAGGTATAGCGTTTGTAAATGATTGAAAAAAAAGTGACTATATTGCATACTATACCCCTATTTAAATTATACAGTAACAGTTGAGGGAGCTTATGCCTGTAGTTAGATTGAAGGATAATGAACCGTTTGAATCCGGAATGCGGCGATTTAAACGAACAATTGAAAAAATAGGTTTACTAACTGAACTCCGAGCTCGGGAGTTTTATGAAAAACCGACAGCCGAGCGAAAAAGGAAAAGAGCAGCCGCCGTAAAAAGGCACCACAAGCGGATCCGTTCTCAAATGATTCCAACGCGGAAATACTAGAAAGGCAAAATAAACGAAAGGTCGGGCAGGTTAAATGGTAACTCCCGAGTTTAAGGCTAGTTTGCTGGAACGTGTTGACATCGTTTCCCTGATTTCTGCTCATGTGGAGTTAAAATCTAGGGGTTCCAACTTCGTTGGCCTGTGCCCTTTTCACAACGAGAAGACGGCGTCTTTCAGCGTTAATTCGTCGAAACAGTTTTACTATTGTTTTGGATGCGGAGCTAAGGGCGATTCTATACAGTTTCTAATGGATTATTTTAATCTCAGTTTTGTTGATGCTCTAAAAGAGCTGAGTCAAAAAGCGGGAGTCCATTTTCCAGAAGACCAAGGTAACATTAATTCTACTGCAGAGTCAAAAAGACAACATCAAGTTCGATCTGATCATAAAAAGCTTTTACTCGCAGCCGCCAGGTTTTACAGGAGTAGATTGGCTTTGGATTCACCTGCTGTTTCTTATTTGAAAAAGCGAGGAATTTCAGGCGAGTTTGCTGCGAAGTTTCATATTGGTTATGCTGGAGATTCCTGGAACAATCTAAAGGAAGTTTTTGGTGATTACGAAGACAACTCTGATTTATTCCTTGTTGGCCTTATAAAGAAATCAGAGTCGGGCAACAAAGTTTTTGATAGGTTCCGTAATCGTATTGTTTTTCCAATTTTCAATAAGATTGGTGAGGTGATAGCCTTTGGTGGTAGGACGATAGCTGAAGATAACAATGCGCCAAAATATCTAAATTCCCCGGAGACAGACCTGTTCGTAAAAAGTAAGGAACTTTACGGATATTTTGATGCGCAAAGATTTATCACAAAAAGCCAATCTGTAATCGTTGTAGAGGGCTATTTCGATGTTATTTCTATGCACCAGGCAGGGTTTAAGAATACTGTTGGCACTTTGGGAACTGCTCTATCCTCTTCACATTTCTTACAATTGGAAAGAATAGGCCGTGAAATAATATTTATGTTTGATGGAGACGCGGCAGGAAAACGGGCCGCGTGGAGAGCGGCCCAGATTGTATTGACTAACTTGAACAAGCAAGATATGTTGATAAGCTTTATTTTTTTGCCTCAGAACACGGATCCAGACACTTTTATAAGGGAAAAAGGTAACGAGGCATTAGCGAAGTTGCTCAAGAGTGGTATCCCACTCTCAACCATGATTCTAGAAACTATTTGTTCATCGGAGCGGTTATCTACTGTTGAGGGAAAATCAAGTGCAATAGCTAAGCTAAAAGCAATTTTTACATCGATGCCGGGGGGAATTTTTAAGCGCCAATTAATGCAAGCAGCAGGACAGCATTTATCTTGTTCTATAAGCGAGTTTGGAGGCACTGGCGAGTCCCCGAAAAAACAGCTAGAGAAAGAGAATCATAAGGTCTTGTTTAAAAAAAAATCCGAATTAGTTGCCTCTCCTGAAATGCAAATGCTTAAAGTTTTGGTTAGAGACCCAGAGAACCTCAAGTCAGTTAAAAATGAAGATCGGAAATGGTTCCTGAAAAAATACTCAGTAATATTGAGTTCGATTCAAGAAAATGAGTTTATTGGCGACAACCAGAGTGGTGGTGCCAAATCCATTGATGAATTTGGGTTTAACCAAAGGATGTCTAAAGATATGGTTCAGGTAGTAAAAAAAGCATTAAAAGTTGACCCTGTTCTGGACAATATTTTGAAGACTGAGGGGACGCTAAAGAAAGAATTCAATTTTTTGTTCGTAACTCTGAAGATAGAGTATC
>CACIGF010000013.1 GCA_902586195.1 uncultured beta proteobacterium
GATCGTTGAATTAGAAAAAATTAGTAACTTAGCAAAGGTTTACTTGTACGTCCTTCCTACACGATTTTATAAGAAGGAAAAGAAATTCTGGGGATCATTGCAGTCGGGGGTTGTTGCTTATGAAAATAATAAACCTAATAGTCCTATGATCCGACTACAGGATTTTCTGGAGATTCTTTATAGAAATATTTCGATTGAAAATTGCAGGGATATACTAGATAAAGAGAGAATAGAGAAATCTCCTAACAACTTCTTTAGTACCAGATATCATTCTATTTTTTCTGAGATTTCAAACCGATGTGATTACTTAAGGCGCTATAGTATCGAGGAGCGATGGACTTCTGCATCACTTGATCTTGAAAAATTGCTACTGAAAAAGAAGCCATTTGCAAATAAAATTTATAACAATATCTCGCCAAAAGACTATCAGAAATTACAAGACGCTAGTTTATTTGAGGTAGTAAATGCTTTCTCAAAATTCCCACAGAAAGAGAAGGTTCTTCCGTTAGTTGAGAAAAAGGACTTAGTTGAGAGATTTAACGTTTTTTATTCGGATTTAAATCGATTAGAGTCATTATTTTCCCCGTATTTGTTAAAAAGTAAAGAAGAAAAATCAGGCTATGATATCGACATACAGTTCCGTGAAAATAAAGACACTGAGTTATATGGGAGTAGGATCATATCGTGGGTTTTTTATTCGGGTGAGAGTTCAATAAATATTTTTGACGAAAATAAAAAATTAACATGGGATTACGGTGATCCTGTCAAATTTGAAATGAGGTTTGCCGCGGATACTAATATTTCTCCATATAAAGAGAAACAAAATCCTTTTTATCGAGCTTCAGGAAAGACTTCGGTCTTTAAGTTTTCTGGTAATTGGAGTTTATTTGATATGATTAATATGCACAAAATAGCAGAAAATCCAAGAACGATTGGCGAAGTATTAAAATTTGAGTTCCCTGTACAAGTTTTTGATGAACTGAATTCGAATATTAAAACTCTTTCGAATGCGAAGGTTTTCTTGAAAATTAATTTAAAAAGAAAAAGTGATGGTAAGACCTTAACGATACCATCACTATACCCTGAAGAGATTCCGCAATTATGAAACCCAAAGGTGAGCAGGTTTCAGTTTCAACAGTGAGTCTATTGAAGTTTTTAGAACCAATTGAAAAAGAAAATCCTTCTGGAAGGTGGGTCAGATACGACAATAAATATCTGGCAATATTGGCTGAAAAGAATGAGGACGACCCAAATCTTCCAATGGGGGAGTGGGAAAGACCCTTGAAGCAAACTGATTGGAAAAGGGTGACCGATATTGCTGGGGATTTGTTAGAAAAGGAAACCAAGGACTTAGAAATTTGTATACTCCTGATGCAGGGATGGACATCTCTTTACGGAATGAACGGGTTAAGATGTGGGTTGCTGCTGATGTATAAACTTACTGAAAAATACTGGGACACATTATGGCCCAAATTTGAAAACTCCGATTCAGATGCAAGAATATCTCCTTATAAATGGTTGGCAACAAAAGGACCTGATTTTTTTAAAGATAAAATAGTTTTTCTTCAGAGAAATGAGCAACGGGAATGGAACTTTACTTATCTGGATAATCTATTGGTAAAGAATATTGGTTCTAAATTAACTACTCTGTCTAATGATGGAGAGAATAAAATAATCAAAAAGAGCCTATCGGAAATCCAGCTAAGCAAAGAAGATACGAATTATTTAAAGGAATTAGAGTCCAGTGCGTTGGAGGCAAAAACAATTATAGAAAAGTTAGATTTATTCCTTGAAAAAAAACTTGGGAATGAGTCGATTTCATTTTCCAATATCATCCTCTTTATAGAAGAGATCGTATCATTTAGAAAGGAGGTGCTTCGCGCTAAAAATATAAACAATGATGAGGAGAAAAAAGATAATCCACAAGTATCCAGAACCTCATCTAATTTGGATATCCAGGAAAACACTAGTAAGGTAGAAAGTAAGAAGCGAGGAGAAAATACTGGGTTGGAAATCAAAAAAATTAAATTGCCGTCAGATCACGAGGGGGATTCGCGGAATCAGGTTTATGAGAGCATTAGGGTCCTATCAGAGAAATTAAGAGCGATAGAACCGCATAGCCCCTCATCCTACGTCTTGAGACGCGTTTCAATGTGGGGAAATATGACCCTTGAAGAACTTATTGATGACGTCGGAAAGTTTGACGGGACCCTTAAGGGAATTGTTTCCAAGCTAGAAAAAAATGATACTAATAAAAGCTAATTATTTTGTAGAACGAATACGACTAGTTTCCCCAGACCGGTAAGGACCTTCTTTGTTTGTTCCTATTACATCATATCTCTTTTTTAACTCTTTACTATTGTCCTTAGATAGCCCTTCTTTTATTTCTTTTCTCTCTTCTGGTTTCTTGATACTGTTTGCCTTATTAGGATCAGCTAAGGACTTCAGAGAGCTTTCTTTATTAGTCAATGTCGATTCATTGTTTTTTGTTTTGCTTAATTTTTCCAAAGATCTATCTATAATTTGATCGCAACCAAATAACATAAGTGATGATATAGTGAATATTATTAAAATAAAAATGTTAGACTTCATCTTTCCGGTTTATCTATGCGAAGTGTTTTAAAAATAAAGAATATAAATACTATTTTTCTCTTATTATCGATCTTAGTTATTATTTACTTAATAAATACTGACTTTATAGGAAACGAGAACCGTTTTGAGCTACTAAGCACAGCATACCAGAAAACAGCCATTCAACAAAAATATAATTATCGTGACGAAAATAAATATAATGAATTAAACGACATATCTGATAGCGAAATTTTATGTTCTTCCTTCCTACAAATCGAAGCAGAGAAAATAAATTGTCTCACTGGAGAACTTATAACTAGAAATTTTCAAGATTTTGGTTTTGGAAAGTTCAAAAATTATTTTGTAAGTATATTCTCCAATCAGAATGAGAAGAATTATGCCGGAGAGCCTTATCGTCTAGTTTGGGATCGAATATATCAAAAAAAGAAAGAAAAGTTAGAGTTTCTCATTTCCCTAAAGAATAATTTGGTAGAAGATGCTGATCAAAGTCAACATTATCATTTTCTTGCATTAATATTAACAAACCGCCTAGATTCCTTAACTGAAAAATTCAAAAAAATTAGAGAGAATCTTTTAGAAAATCCAGACGAAAGAAAAAATCAGTATCAAAATTTATTCTTGGTATCACTAGAATTAGATGGAAATATATACTCAAAAGTTACTGGTGAGTTTAAGAAAGTGTCATGGGGTGTGGGAACGATACTTGAACAAGGAGATAATTTTGCAGGCACTCATGAAAGAATTACAATTTTCAAAAAATATCTCCCGTTGATCGCCATAATTCCGTTGATGTTTATTGTTTACTTTTTTATAGAGTATCAATCAAAAGCTATGCTCATTTATCTTATGTCATTATGTTTTTCAATATGGATATCATTATATATCGGACTCGATGCGAGTATTAATTTTGGTCTCACTTCTTCCAAATTTATAATTAGTCCGTTTGTAGACATATTTGAGAGACAAATTATTGTCAGTATGGTTGGATATTCATTGTTTTTCATCGCAGTATTCTACTTTGATTATATTAAGTCCTTTATTGAAAGAGTACATTTACATCAGAAAAAGTTAGTTTTTGTCGGTATTATTCTCGTATTTGCTGGTTATTCAAGTTTTTCGGCAGCGATGGGTTCTGAGATCATGAAATTGTTTGTAATTTTATTTTCTTCTTTTATGACTTGTCGTTATTCAAGAGAGATATTTTTAATACAAAAATATTGCAGTTATGCATTTGATAAGATTAATTTAAAAAAAATTTTTTTGGAGAAAAATGATTTTAATAAGAAAATTATCGTATCAGAATATCTACACTCATATGTGGTCAGAGGCTTCTTGTATTTTGTACTAATGACATCTATCTTTATTTTTTTGAGTTTATTTATCTTCAATGATATGGGGGGGGTATTTATCACGCTAGTTCTAGTGATGATTCTAGTGTCAATTGTATTTGGTCTTCGATTTTTTTTCTTTTGGGTTTTAATCATGATTATACTTGGTGTGATTGGTTCGTTTACTGAAAAAGTGGAACAAAGAATAGAGTTAATGATGGAGCCAATGAACGCATCGGTTAGTGATTTTGCAAGATTGATCAATTTCATAAAATCAGATTCAGACGGTATTATGATCGGATACTCGTGGTGTAACGATCATGGGGTCTGCCTTCCTTTACAAGTTTTGAGCGATTATATGCCTCTGCTAATTGAGAAAGCCTTGGGGTTTGGGGGGGCTCTATGTATCCTTATTTCGTTGGCAGCTCTTTTTGGGTATGCTGCGGTAAAATCGTTCTATATATTTCTAACAGGAGATAAAGGATATAGATTACCCTCCATACTTATTTTTTATATGTCATGCAGTAGTATTATTCAAATAATATTAAGCACTCTTGGAAATTGGAGATTGATTCCTTTGTCAGGTATAAGTCTTCCATTCATGAGTATTGGATTTACAGCGATGATATTACCCTCTCTTACTTATGGCCTTTTTGTTGGAATGAATATGACGTTAAAAAAAATAGGCTATTGTAAATGATTTACAGCAGAGTATTAGTCATAAGGTTTATCATCGTGCTCATTCTGTGTACGTTTATGGTATTTGGCACCATTCTTGTCTCAAGGTCTCTTCAAACTGAGGAGTTTACTTCCGCCTCGTACATTCCAAAAGACAAAGTAGAACGAGTTTCCGTACTAATAAAAGAGTGGAGTATGAGTAACGCCTCTCTTGATCATAAGGTGAATATTCAGGAAAAGAGCACTACAAATTTAAAAGGGCTTATTCAGTTCATAGACCAATTCTCTTGTAATCAACGGATAAAAAATATTATTTATTCTTCCTCAATTAAAATTTTAAAAAAGTATCCCTCAATAACAGGAGAGAAATTTATTAAGTCCATACGCCGTTATTATAATCCATTTACCCAAAATAAATGTATTGAAATAATACAAGATATTGATGTTATTTATCGTATTAACCACAGAGTTTCAGGCAAAGAATCAGATATAAAAAAGACTGTCAAAATGTTTTTAACTGAAAATTTAGGTTGGCATCAAAAGGGACTATGTATTTATCACAAATTATTATCTGATGAATTAGTTTACCTGGCAGGCCCCATAAAAAGGTGCATTATTGAAAGAGATAATATTTATTTGACGTATAACTTTACAGATTTAAGCAGTTTGACCGATAATTCGATGCGTTTACAAGAAACTATCAGAATCAAAAATATCAACAAAAAAATAGAGAAGGTGGGATACGAAGATTTTGATTACATTTTAACGTTAGATCCCAAGATTCAAACATCTTTAAACTCTCTTGGAGAATGTTTTGAGGGAAGTGAACTTTGCAAATCGGAAAATTTTAGCTTTGACAAACTAGAAGGTGTATCTATTGTGCTGATTGATCCACTAACAAGTAGGATAATAGGCATTAAATGTATAGGTAGCTTTTGTTCAGAAAATGGGATGGAACGGTTAGGTGATCTGGCAACGTTAATTGTTAGGTCTCCTCCAGCATCAATTTCTAAAATTTTCTTCGGATTGGCCATTGCTTCTGAGGGAAAAGTTGATTCTTTTGAGTTAACTAATCAGTTAAAAACGTCAGGTAGTGATGAGAACTTATCCGGAAAAAGAAATGAATGGTGGGAAAGATCGGCAATTTGTGACGATTCGGTTGAAAAAAAAACATGTACGACTTTGGTCTATACCAGTTATTTTGCTAATATGCTCGGATTCTCGACTACTTGCACAAATAATTTAGTTTTTGGAACAATTGAGAAATTTCACCCAGCATTTAATGTTAGCTGCGGAAGAGTGTCAATTATTGAGGATGGGAATGAAGTAGACACTTATATTTCTCCGTTTCTGGGATATTTGCCAACCCAAGATGGTCTTTATCTTAATGAACGAGGGATTGCGGAATTTCTTTCATGGGATAAATACAATAAGTACCGGGATGATCCTAGTGATTTGATTGTTGGTAATGATCGTAGATTAGGGAATACCTCTCAAATAATACAGACTGCTATAGGAGGAGGGAACTCCAGGGTAAGTGCTTTAGGCATTGCATCAACGATTGCGAATTTGTCTCAAATAAAAAACAATATGTACCCTAAATTACCGTTTTTATTAAAAAAGAATAATTACAACCCCATAATGTATAAAAAAGAAAATTTTATCCCTGAGGAAGATTCTAAAGCTGCCCAAATAGTTTTAAATGGGTTGAAAAAAACACTTTTGCCTGAAACAGCTGATTGGAAGGGCGTCGGGACTGCTAGTAGCGCATTCGCTAGAACTTTTGATAAAATATGTGGAGACAGTTGCCCTGTTAAAGGGAAGACAGGCACAGTGAGTTTTAAGGATAAAAACCATAAAGGTAAGACGCTGTTTGGAGGGCTTACGGATATCAAACAACTGGCAGACCTAATCGGCATTAATGTAAAAATACACGACTATAAAAGTGTTGCAATAGGTGTCATAGCATTTGAAAAAGGAACCTCTGATGTTACAAATCGAGCAGCTGATATACACATGAGATTACTTAAACACATGTTTTTTGATTAAGAAGAACTTGCTTTTTTAATTTAGGATGTTGACACTATACGAATATACGGACGAAAACTTGAATGCAAAAGCATGTTTATTAGCGTTTGTTATTGAATTAAAAAAAAGACTTGAAAATAAAGAATTTTTGAAAGTAAATATTCCTGAGAGTATTTACAATAAGATCTCAAATATAGAGTTCAAAGAAATATTTTATGATCAGATAAATGAAATAGAGGAATTTAACAAATATCTGTTAGAGGTCACAATCGTAAAAATGAAAAATTCCGAATCAGAAGAAACGAAAGAATTTTTTGAAATAATCAGAGTCGCAGAAAACGAGGCCAGAAATGTTTGATTGGTTCAAAAAGGTATTTGTAGGTTATGAAAAGACAATATCCTCAAATAATACCGATAACTTTGCGGATACACTTTTGGTGGAGTTAAAGGCTTCCTCAACGAGTGCCATAACCAACGCTTTAAGTAAAATAGAGGGTAAATACATGAAAAGTGTACTTGAAGAATCCTATTTTCCATTACAGTCCCTTACATTTGTCCCAAATGATGTTGAGGTGGCTCGTACTCTTGAAGAATTTTTTAGGGTGCATGAGGATATAAATCCAGATTTCCGTAAAGTATTCTGTAAATCATTCCTACAAAAAGAGTATTTTTCTGATCGCGGTGCGAAAGTTATTATAGATGACAAGTTTGTTCCAATTTTTAAAATCGATGTTAGTAGTTTAGAGGAGAGATCGGAAGATGAGAAATATTTGATCTCAATCAAGGGTAGGAAGATTCTTTTTTCAAGTCATGCTAATTTGGGTAATCCAAAAAAGGATTATACGAGAGAAGCTGGTCGTATAAATGTCAATGCTGATTCCGAGCTTAAAGAAGTGAAAAATAAAGTTGTAGTAAAATTATTAATCAGCGATAAAGATGGACATAGATCTGAAAACGTAACATTACCAACTCTTATCGGAAAAAACCCAGATAATGCGTGTATTGATTTTGGGATAACCCCAATATATATCAAGGCAAAGTATGTATCGAGGCATCAGATTTTTATTTATTCGATTTTAGATAAAATGTATTACTTTGTCCCTGATGAGGCAACTTTAACCTGTAGGAGTGGAGAAGGTGACATTATAGAGCATGGTAGAAATTATTCCGTAAAAGTTAGTGGAGAGCGCCTATATTTAGGTATTCCTCCTGAGAATACTAGACCTTTAAACGCAAATCTGGATCCCGCCGAATTTCCGGTTTTAGAAATTCAGCCCTTTTCCCATGAAGGAAAAGTCATTTCAGATAAAACACCACGTCCAACAGTAGTTTAATGAAAGCGACTTACGAATATGCGACCGCAATTAATTGGGGAAAGCGTAAATACGAGTGTTTCGACGCCTTTGTTAAGGTAGCAGATATTTTTACTTTATGTGACGGGGCCAATTCTTGCGAAAATAGCGGGAAACTAGCGAAAGAGTTAGCTCGTTCATTTTCAGAAAAGGCAAGTTTTCTGGATGCAGAAATTATTGATAGAGAGCATGCGATATCAAGAATAGTTATGGATATACATGAGACTTATACATTAAAAAAAAATCCTGGAGCATCAACACTACTGAGTTTGAATATATTACGGGACTCATATGAGATAGTAAGTATTGGAGATAGCTACGGTAAGGTCTTTATGCATAAATTAGATGGGGGTTGGGAAGAAACATTCAGTATACCCAGGGATATAGATTACAAAGGACATCCCTGGCAGCTTATTGGATCTGATGTTTTTGAGTTAGTACACTATCACAGATTCAACAGAGATCATATGGCTTGTGTTTTCCTCATGTCAGACGGAGTTGGTGATTTTATAAAAAATGGTGATATATTACATCTGTTGAATAAAAATATTCTAGGAAATTTTGATCAAACTAACTTACAAGATATAGTTTTTTCGCTGCTAAACATATCTGAAGACAGAGGAAGTAACGACGATAAGTCCATATGCCTTGTGGTCATCAAAAAAAAATGAATGAAAGCTAATTTCGAGAAAAGGTTTGATAATTCATATTCGTATTTTAGAGAAATACAAATACTTACCTATCTGAACCAACGCGGTGCTTCTGTTCCAATGTTAATGGAGGGATTTTCGAAAAAGAAAATGATCACGATGGAATTTGTCGGAGAAAATCTCTATGGTCAGAGAAATATCTTATCATTTCAAACTAAATTAGTTGTTTCGCTAGACTTAATTCAAGCGGTTTACTCTATTTATGACTTAGGAATTTTTCATTATGATATAGCTTTGCGTAATCTTACGTTCAAAGAAAATAAAACAGGAAAAGGCTCTCGTTTATATGTCATAGATTTTAGCGTATCCACAAGTTCTATCTTTAAGCTCCAAAAACCACTATGGATATTGCCAAGATTGGAAAAACAACATAGAGTTTTTGTAGATGCTATTAGAGCGGACTGGAATAATTTTTTTCATTTTTACGACCAGAAGTGTCCACGAAATTTAAACGAGACCACAGAAGTATCTAGACAAAATTATGAAAATTACTGGGTTGAGAATTTGCATGTGGAAAGGCTAAAATCCCCTTTATCTGTAATATTTCATAATGTTTCGTTTGCTTTGGAAGAATTATTTTCTTCAAATACTATAGAAATAAAAAAAAATAACCTGGGAAAGTCAATTTATGAGCTGAGAAATGTTTATGACGACGCTATTATTAAAAGGAAGATCGAAAAAATTAAAAAGCATATTCAGGAGATTAGTGAAAACCTTAATGGTTCTGTACCTACACCTGTTCCCTCAATTTCAACAGACAATGGTTCTGTTGAGAAGTCTATCAATGTAAGGAAGTATACTGCACTAAAAAAAAATGAACATGTTGTCCACATGATAATCTTAGCTACCATGTTTTATTTCGTAGATAGAGGGTATTCGTACAATCAGATATCTATTAATGATTTAGACTATAACATTGGTCTTTTTGCGGTTCTTACATGGATCATGTACTTGATATTAATAGCTGCACGTAAGGGGTTTGAATTGAAAGTATTAAATGTGATACTGTGTGCGCAGCTGGGTTATTTCTTCTTCCGTATTTTTCTTGAGACTGATAAATTGATATTTCCGCTAATTAGTTTGCTTATAGCCTTCATAATAACAATAAGGAGTTTTCTGATTAAACCTTACTAGGGTGACAAGTAAAAATCTTGTTATTACGAAATTCTTTCTGTTTTTTGAAAGAAAAAGTATTACACTCTGTCTTTTTCTCGAAGCAGTAGCTTATGTGTGTGTGACTCGATTTCTTTGTACACCACAGGAGACGAGGAGAATATTCCAGAGGTGCAATGATCAATGTAGCCAGAAGACTGGAGAACATAAATGTTTTTCCTAGGAAAAATGTTATAGTAATTTAAATAAATAATCGACTAGTGTGATGATAACTTAAATGGATTCCTTTAGACGAAAGGTCATAATCGTATTATTGAGTTTAGTTGCTTTTGCTGGAGCTGGTATTTCAGCTGTTTATGTATTCGAAAAACGTAAGGTTTATGTAGAGAAGAAAAAGTATGAGCGTAAAAAAGCCTACCGTGGATCAAGTACTATGAGAAAAGATGCTGGTAAACGCGCGGGGCAGGCTGTAGATGCCTGGAAGGATCAATTTAAAAAGTAGATGAGAATTTTAATTTTCTCTCCAGACAGGGAGATTATCAATATTCCAGTTAGCCTGCGAACACTTTTTGATAATAGCAGATAGTATCTGATGTATATTCTGGCGGTCTGTTTTAATTTCAAAGGAGTTTTCTTCTTCTGCGCAAAAAAACTGCAGTTTCCACACTTTTCCGAAACTAATATTTACAGAGCTACATAATTTTACTGGAGTAGTGTGTTGGGTTTTTATAGAATCAGAGATAGCTTCTACTTTGTTTTTTGAAATTTCGTTAACTGCAACCTGATGTTCAGTTGCGAGCAATTTACAGGCGTCCTCAGGTGACTTTGATTCTCTATCTACATTCTCAATGATTGTTTTTTCCAGAGTAGAGGCTAAACTTTTGCATATCTTCTCACAAAGATTTCTAGTAAGCCACATTTTCCTATCCGAGCCATCATTATTCAGACAACGAATCCAGAGTCTATCTTCTGTATCTGAGTAACCAAAGGTAATGGTTGAGGAACCGATAATTCTATTTCCAAAAGGGTGGGTTGAAATATGGTAGGCCGGGCGGGGTTCGAACCCACGACCAACGGATTAAAAGTCCGCTGCTCTACCAGCTGAGCTACCGACCCACGCAACATCCAATCTCTAACTTTAATCTGTAAGTAGTGTTCAGGTCAATGGGTTAAGCTACTTTATTTTCCATATGACGTATACCTAGAACAGCGCCAATGGCTATCGAACCCACGACAATAATAGAATCAAACGATCCAATTGATAGGCCACTAAGCCCATGCCCTAGAGTGCAGCCAGATGCAGTTACTCCACCAAATCCCATCAAAGTTGAACCTAGTATACAGTAGACAATATCACTTTTTGTGCTAAAAAATTCTATCTTAAACCTTTTTTGCAAACGGGCTGATAGGTAGGAACCAAGTAATAGTCCGAAAAGAACAATAATTCCAAATGAAATAAATTTACTATTATCACTTTGGTATAAAAAGAATTCGAGTGAATACGCAAGTGGACCTATAAAACTGAATGACTCTGGTTTTCCGGAATTAGTAAGTATATATTCACTCTCTAGAGTTTCGGGGTGTTCAGATAAAAAACCAATGCTACCAGATATAAACCAGGCTCCAACTATGCATGAGCCAATAACTAAGCCCCAAATTGCATTTTTTCTAATTTCTAAATTTTTTAGGTGTTTTAACAACAAAAACACTAGGAAAGTTAACAACAAAATGGGCCAAAGCCATTCCATATCAATACCGAATGAAACATGATATTCAACAAAATTATTGATTTTTCTTGCAAGGAAATTGTTCTCAAAAAGATGTATTCTAACGCTACCCAGAGAGCCTCGCATTGTTGATATAGCAGCTATTCCAGATAGGGTCAGGATAATTAAAGATTTTATGTTTCCCTCTCCAAACTTAATGAGCGTACTGGTAGTGCAGCCGGAACAAAGGGTCATTCCGATCCCAAATAATAGTCCTCCAAACACAGAAGATATCGTTTTGTCACTAATATTCATGTAAACGGAATCACTAGGATTTATATAACCATGCCCTGTTAAAAGCTGGACACCTATAACCGCAGTTATTAAAGTAAAAAGATATAAGGACAATCTGTTCAGATTTCTATAAATGTATAGATCAGATATAATTCCCAAAAAGCAAAACCTTGAACGTTGGCAAGCGAAGCCGAAAGCAACTCCCAATAAAAGTCCACAAAGTAGTATTGTTAGCTCAATCGATGCTGTGTCCATAGATCATTTCTTCGATAGTGCTTTTAATCTCTCCTTTGCCGTTAAGGCTGCATCAGTCGATGGTGTGTTTTCAACGATTTCTTTTAATATTTTTGTGGCTTCATTATTTTTTTTTGTTTCGACGAGCGCAGCTGACAGAGTCAACATTGCCTCAGGTAACTTAGGGTACTTTGAGTAATTTTTTTTTAGTAACTTAAGTGATTTAATGGCTGCACCATGGTTTTTTAAAACATAATAACCCACACCTTCCGAATGCAATGCAAATGCAACAAGTGGAGAAGATGGATAGTTCTCTCGAAATTGTGAAAAGAGATTAACTCCCTTTTTAAAATTACCATCAGAAATGGACTTAGTGGCCTTTTCATAAAGGAGTTTTTCTTCATCTTTAACCAGTAATTTCTGACCCATTAGCGAGACAGTTTTTGGTTCAAGCTGTATTAATCGATCGATTATTTCAACAAGTTTTCCTTCAAATTCTGATATTCGCTCTTCTGTGCGAAGCGCTTTTTCCGTAAATTCTTCCGAAAATCCACGGAATCTAGCTAATTCCTTACTGAGTTCTTCTATTCGATTTAATAATAGTATTTGCCCACCTTTATACCCATCAATGATGCTATTGGACTCCTTTAGCGACTGCTTCAAGTCTTCTATTTGTGTTCTCATTTTCAGAATTTCTCTTCTTGCTTCAGAATCTTCAATGAAAGCAAAAGCTGAGGTTTGAAGAAATATAAGGACGGATGCCACATATGTTCTGATTAAACTCTGGTAAGCTCTATTCACTTAATATATTCCCCCTTTTTTAAGATCATGTCACACCTTCTATTTTTTGCCCAGCCCTTTTCATTTGGAGAATTATCTGCTGGATCCTCTTCACCAAAGCTTATTGTATCCATGCGTTGGCGTTCTATTCCCTCTGCTTCGAGTGCCTTTGCGACAGATTCCGCTCTTTTGTGACCCAAAGCTACATTATATTCTCTGGTGCCCCTCTCATCTGAATGTCCTTCAAGCAAGATCCTGGAACTGCGGTTTTCTCTCATTATCTGAGCTATTTTCTTTATGACTTCGACGTATGAAGGCTTTACATCGAATCGATCGTAATCAAAGTACACGGAAGGTTCAAAACCATCATAATCTCCTAAAGAAATTTCAGGCACAGCTTTTGGTGAGAGATCTTGGGATGAGATTTCTACAGAACCTCGTACTCCATCACTTACCACTCCATTTGCTTTTTGTCTATTCTCCGATTTATCGATCGGTGCAGAAAAGAGATTATCTTCCTTCTCTTCTAAATTTACTGATGAGCAACTGACAAAAAAGAATCCTGATACCACAAAAAGTACCGCAGATATTTTTCTGTTGGAAACAAGCTTTTTCACGTGTAAGTGGTTTCCCAAATGTTGTTAAGGTATATTTCCCCACGCCGGGCTTCTTATATTCCCAGACTCAAGAGACAATCTTGTTTTCACTTTTCCGTCGACTGATACGGCAGACAGTATCTCTTTACCTCTAATTGTACTTGAAAAAATAAGCCAATTTCCATTAGGCGCAAAGCTAGGGGAATCGTCTTTTGGTCCTCTACTCAAGATTTTCTCCTCATTACTGGTCAGATCCTTAATTGCAATTACAAATTTACCATCAATCTGAGTTACGTACGATAAAAATGAACCCTTTGGACCTGCTACGGGTCTAGCATTATACTTGCGTTTGAACGTGATACGCTTTGACTTACCTCCACCTTGAGAACTAATTGAGTATATTTGGGGACTTCCTCCCTGGTCCGAAGTATAAAATATTTGACTACCATCTGCTGAAAAACTAGGTTCGGTATTAATGGCACGAGTTTTAGTGATCCTTTTAAGATTTTTCCCGTCAACAGAAGAAGTATATATCTGGGAAGTGCCATCTTTTGTAAGTACAAATGCAAGTGTCTTGCCATCTGGTGACCAGGTAGGTGAACTGTTTGATCCTTTGTAGTTAGCCAGAATTGTCCGTTTCCCATTAGCTAACCGATGGATGAAAATAACGGGCTTTCCAGTTTCAAAGGAGACATAAGCTAATCTATCTCCTATCGGGGACCATGCTAAAGATATAATTGGAGTTACAGATTTTAAGGCAGGCCTTTCATTGAATCCGTCAGAGTCAGAGATCATCAGGGTATGGCTATTCGTATTTCTTCTCACAACGTAAGCAATTCTTGTGGAAAAGAAACCAGGTTCTCCAGTCAGGGACTCAAAAATAAAATCTGAAACTTTGTGTGCAACTGTTCTGGCTTCATTGGTTCCCTGAGGACTTTTTAGCGATAAGCCTCCCAGGTCGACAGAGCGAAGTGTATCTAAAACCCTGAAACTCGTGACAATTCTTTTTGATTCCAAATTTTCATCAAGGGTTCCTACAACAAGCGCATGTGTTCCTAGATTTTTCCAGGTTTCAAAAAAACCTGGGGAGAGTTCAAGGTCGTGGCGGAGTGGAGGATCTTGGGGAGGTAAGGGTAATAAATTAAAGGCTCCGGTTCTTCTTAAATTTGCTTGTATAACATCATCGAGAATTTTCCGGAACTTGTATTCATTACTAGTTTCGACGGCAAAAGGAGCCAAAGCAATAGGCACCTGGGTTTGTCCAACCCCAGTAATTTCAATGCTTAATGACTGGGCATAAAGAGGACGGAAAAAATGCAAAAAGAAATACAGGAAAAGGCAGATCAAAGATTGTAATTTCATGACTTTGATTTTAGGACTAATGTCTGAACATCTCAAGTCAAACTGGGTTGAAGATGTATTTATTGTCAATTTTTATCTCGTGGTCTAAATGTCAAAGTTAATCCATCTTTTTTTGCACGGGCAGCATAGTACGCATCTGTAGGTTCAGGTAAAGGAACCGACCGTTGTATCGCATCTCTAACAGCATTATCCCATTTGAGATTACCGGAACTCTCTTTTAATATAATTTTTTTTAAACTTCCATTTATACTTTTGACAGCAAAGACAACCTTCGGATTTCCAGTAACCTTTTTGTAATCAAAAATAATTTTTCTTCGAATTTTAGAACTTATTTGTTCATTGTAGTCAGCTAATTCCCCAACTCTCTTTCCATCTTCCGATCCTCCTTCAACCCCTGCAATTGTTTTATCGTATTTTCCACCCTTGGGCACTTCATTCAGATTCATTCCGGCTAGTGCATTCTTTAATCGCTCAACCTCCTCATTTCTTTGCTGAGCTATGATTCGTTCTTTTTCTGCTTTTTCTTTGGCTAATTTTTCTTTTCGTTCTTTTTCTGCTTTTTTTTTAGCTAATTTTTCTTTTCGCTTTTTGTCCAATCCTATCTCGTCACCTTTAAAGTTTACATCTGAATCGCTTTGTATTTGATTCCTCTCATTTGTATTATTAGGTATATTTCGGTTATCCTCAGAGGCTAAGTCATCTTGATTTTGGGCCATTTCAGCATACCCTCCGGACCATAACTCCGCCTGGACGTATTCTATTTCCTTCTCCATTTTTCCGAAAACAAAGTACACTAGGTAAAAAATACCTACGTGCAAGAGTACTGAAACAGTTATTCCCGTACGAAAATAACTACCTGTTGTCATATGGCGTTCGATCACTTTTTCTATGTGATTAATAAATGCGTTATATTTTCTTTTTTACCAGTAACCCAACCCTAGTAATTCCTCCTGAGTGCAGTGTTTCGATTGTTTCAAGTACTCTATTGTAGGGTACATTTTTTTCCGCAGAAATCACAACAGCGCTGGTTCCAGACAAGGATTGTATACGTTCTATGTTTTCTAACAAGGTTGATGGCGTTATTACTTTACTTAAGTTATCATTCGGAGACTTTATGTTTATAGATTCGTTTACTCTTATCTCTATAGTGACGACGTTTTCTTTTTTGGGCGCCGTTTTGCTAACTTCTGGAAGATTAAGGATACCCGTTGTTATTAAGGGGGCAGTTACCATGAAAATGACCAATAATACTAGCATTACATCGATGTAGGGCACCACATTTATTTCACTAATGATTTTTCTTGTCTTTAATTTCTTGATTCGTATTGACACTTAAATTTGCCTCTGTAGTATGTTCGAGAACTCCTCGATAAATGTATCAAATTTTGAAGATAGATTCTCTAACTTGGAAGACAGATTATTAAAGGCAATCACTGCTGGTATTGCCGCAAGTAAGCCTACAGCGGTAGCAATTAGTGCCTCTGCGATTCCAGGTGCAACATTCGCTAGCGTAGCCTGTTGTATGTTGGTTAAAGACAAGAAAGCTTGCATAATTCCCCAAACAGTTCCGAATAACCCAATGTAAGGGGAAACTGAGCCCGCGGTCGCTAAGAAAGGAAGTTTCTCTTCTAGCCCATCGATTTCTTTGAACATCGAAGCTTTTAACGCTCTTCTTGTGTTGTCTATAATTGCTTCTGTTTTAAGATTTGCTTGCTTTCTACTCTTCATGAATTCATTCATACCTGATTCAAATATCCGTGGCATTTCTCCTTGAATTTTTCGACTTTCAATCTTATCCATGAGTTCCATAAGTTCCCCTCCTGACCAAAACTCAATTTCAAATTCTATTAATGACTTTTTGGCTTGACGAAAAATTAAGAATTTTGAAATCATTATGGCCCAGGATACTATTGAGATAGTTATCAGAATTGCTATCACGAACTGTACTGGAATACTGGCATTGATTATTAATAAAACTATTGATAAATCGTTATCAATCATGTCGAACTTTCTTTAGCTTGTATTGTGGTGTTTCCATAATCTAAGGAAATGGATTTTTTCTCTAGTTGAAAATTCCCGTCTGAGAAATGATCTAATCCAATTTTTGTGGCAACTCTACCTCTCTGCGTGCGTTGTAAGTATCCTTGCTGGATAAGATATGGTTCGATAATATCCTCAATTGTATTTTTAGTCTCTCCTAAGGATGCCGCCAAATTTTCGATCCCTACTGGACCGCCTCCAAATTTGTCAATAATTGCATTCATCAACATATGGTCTAAAGAATCGAATCCGAGTTGATCGATGTCTAGTGAATCAAGAGCATAGCGCGCATTACTTTGTGAAATTTCCGAATCAGACTTAACCTGGGCGTAATCCCGCACCCTTCTTAATAGTCTATTTGCAATACGCGGTGTTCCCCGAGACCTTTTTGCAATCTCATCAAGGCCAGTATCTGTATATTTAGTACCCAGTAATAAAGCCGACCTTTCTAAAATTTTTTTCAATTCTACAGATGAGTAGAATTGTAATCTCAGCGTTAAACCAAACCTGTCTCTTAGAGGGTTGGTAAGCATTCCCGCCTTAGTAGTAGCTCCAACTAATGTAAACGGTTGTAAAGGCATCTGTAGAGATTTTGCACCGGGTCCGTCACCTAACATTATGTCAAGGCTGAAGTCTTCTAGCGCCGGGTAAAGTTTTTCTTCAATTACGCTTGGGACTCTATGTATTTCATCAATAAATAATATATCGTTTTTTTCCAGGTTCGTAAGTATGGCTGCGAGGTCACCCGCGCGCTCTAGAACTGGCCCAGAAGTTGTTTTTAGATTAACCCCTCTCTCTTCAGCTACGATATGAGCCAATGTTGTTTTTCCCAGCCCTGGGGGTCCAAATAAAAGAACGTGGTCAACTGGCTCTTCTCTCATTTTTGCTGCCTGGACAGTTATTCTAATTTGTTCAACAATCTTTTTTTGCCCAACATAGTCGTCAAGCTTCTTTGGCCTTAAGGCTCTCTCTAGTTTTTCCTCACTTTGATTAGGCGGTTCAGCATCAACCTTTCGTTCACTAGATTCATTATTGTCATATCTAATCATTTGTCTACCCGGATAGTAGTTTTAAAGCTTTTTTTATCTTTTCTTGTATCGTTAGCTTATACTCAATGGCAGAAACTGTCGACCTTACTTCTTTTTCTGAGTACCCAAGAGCTAAGAGAGCCTGTACCAATTCTTCATTATCGTTGGTGTTTTCTGACGTTGCTTCTATTTTCCCATTTAGTTCTAGAATCATTCGCTCTGCGGTTTTTTTTCCTATCCCGGGAATCTGGCATAAATTTTCTGTGTTTCGCTTTTCTATGTAGTTAATCAATCTTGCGGGGGAAATTGTTGATAAAATTGCCAGCCCCACTCTGGGACCTATTCCGTTTACTTTGATGATTTTACCAAATAGACTTCTTTCCATCTCTTCAAGAAATCCAAAAAGTTGGTGGGAATCTTCCCTAATGTGGAGGTGTGTAAACAAGAGCACTTTTTCCCCAATTTGAGGTAATTTTGAAAAAGTACTAACCGGTATCCCGATCTCGTACCCTACTCCTCCGACGTCTACAATAACGACCGAAGGATTTTTTTCAACAATTATTCCGAGGATTCTGTTGATCATGGTGCATTAATTTTAACCTATGCGACAGAGTAATTGCACTGGCAAGAGCATCTGATGCGTCTTGACACACTTCCGTATTTAGGCATAACAAGCTCTTAACCATAAATTGCATCTGTGTTTTCGTGGCATGCCCGTTTCCGACAATTGATTTTTTTATTTCATTGGAACTCAACTCAAGTATAGGTATTTTCTCTAAAGCTATTGCAGTCAACGAGGCTCCACGTGCCTGGCCAAGGGCTAACGTTGTCTTCGGGTTACTATTAACGAATACTTTTTCCATTACGGCGTATTCTGGAGTGTATTTTGCAACGATTTCTCGGACTCCAATAAAAATATCTTTCAATCTTTCTGCATGCGTGTCGTTATTTGTTGTACTAACGATACCGCTAGAGATGTAAGCAATTAAATTTCTTTCCGACTTTATTACTCCAAATCCCGTATTACGAAGGCCTGGATCGATACCTAGAATAATCATTCTAATGTCTGAAATGACGCACTTTGGTTAGAATCATGCTTAATCCAAGCTTTTCCGCGGCGGCAACCACTTCACCGTCTTTGATCGAACCACCTGGTTGGATAATACAGGACGCACCACTTTTAGCAATTTCTTCGATATTATCTTTAAACGGGAAAAAAGCATCTGAGGCTGCTACCGCGTCACTTAAATCAAACTTATTATGGATAGCTTTTTGAATTGCGATTTTGGTAGCATCTATTCTACTCATTTGACCTGCACCTATACCTATAGTTTTTTGATTCTTACAAAGAACCACAGCATTGCTTTTAACGTATTTGGCAATGTGCCATGCAAAGTTAGCATCTTTAATTTGTTGCGTTGACGGAGGTGTTGATGTTACCGATTTAATATCTTTACAGGGATTAAAAAAGGCTTTTCCTAATTCTGAGGAATCAGGTTCTTGTGCGAGAAACAATCCATTAACCTTTTTGATATCTAAATCATGGAATGTATTTTCTAAAGAATCTTTGTGTGAGAAAACTTTTAAATTTTTTTTCTTCTGAAATATGGTAGCTGCCCTGGAATCAATTGATGGGGCAATTACAGCCTCCAAAAAATAAGTAGTTATTATTTCTGCTAACTCATATCCAATCTCATAATTAAATGCGACAACCCCTCCAAAAAAAGAGATAGGGTCACACGCCTTCGCATGGAAGAATGCTTGCGATGGACTCTCCCCGATAGCCGCTCCACAGGGATTGTTATGCTTTACAATAACACAACATTTTTCTTCAATTTCATTGGCACATCGATAAGCTGTTTCAATATCGAGTAAATTATTAAATGAAATTTCCCCTCCTTGAATCTGATTTTCTAAAATGGTTGGAACTGTATTGTTTCGCAAGTTAACGTAGACATTAGCCTTTTGATGGGGGTTTTCTCCGTATTTAAGCTGTTTAATTTTTTTTAGGTGGAGCAAAATGGACTCAGAGTCTAAGCCTTCATTTATTCGAAAGTGATCTATTCCGTTTTTGCAATTCAAGAAATAATCTGAAACAGCTCCGTCATAATAGCATGTATGTTGGAAAGCTTTTTTGGCTAGCTCTTTTCTGAAACTCAAATCTAGTCGTTTTTGTTTGATTTGGCTAAGTATTTCTTGATAGTCATTTGGGTCCACAACTACAATTACATCTCGGAAATTTTTAGCTGCAGCCCTAATGAGAGTTGAACCTCCGATATCAATACCTTCAATAATTTTATCCTCATCTCCGCAAGATTTCTCTCGAATTTCCTCAAATGGGTATAAATTGACAACTACTAGATCTACTTGAGGTATTTTTAGGCTTTCTAATACTTCCATATGTTTTTTGTTTTCTCTTATCGCAAGAATTCCGCCATGTATCGTGGGATTTAAAGTTTTAACTCTGCCGTCTAGAATTTCGGGAAAATTAGTAATATCTTCGACCTTAGTGGTGGTTATTCCAGCCTTCCCTAAGATTTTGGCTGTTCCTCCTGTAGATATAATACTAATACGTTCTTCTAAAAGACCTCTGGCAAAAACTTCTAGGCCTTCTTTATCGTAAACCGAGATCAAGGCATTAGTAATTTTTTTCATTTATGCGGCTTACCATTATCGATTTTGTAGTTTGATATCTTCTTGCGAAGAGTTGCTCTGGTTACACCAAGTATTTGACTTGCCTTTGATATGTTACCCCCAGTCTTATTTATAACGTATACGATCGTTGATTTTTCTATAACTTCAGTAACCATAGCCAACACGGCGTGGGGCTTTTGTTCTCCGAGGCGTTGAAAGTAGATATCGAGACATTCAACCAGAGTTTCTTCTAGAGGGGGCTTATTATTTTTTTGTGGTCTTGTTGTCATTTCAAAAGATTAGTTTTTATAAACTTGAAAGTCGCTCTACTTCGTCTAATTCTACTGGCACTTCTCTACTAATAAGTTCACATCCCTTTTCTTTAACAATTACATCGTCTTCTATTCTAATCCCAATATTCCAGAATTCGCGAGGGATATTTTTAGAAGGACGTATATAAACTCCTGGCTCCACAGTTAAAACCATATTTTTTTTTAATGAAGTATTGTAAGAACCTACGTCGTGAACATCTAGTCCTAGCCAATGACCGGTTCTGTGCATATAAAACTTTTTGTACTCTTGTTTTTCAATAGCCTCATCGACACTCCTGCTTTTTATTAGCCCTACATTTATCAAATTTTGAGTTATTGATCTTACTGCCGCCTCATGAGGGGCATCATATTTTTCTCCCAATTTGATTCTTTGAATAGCGGCTCTCTGTGCTAGTAAAACAATTTCATAAATTAATTTTTGAGCTTTTGTAAATTTACCGGAAACTGGGAATGTTCTAGTTATATCGGAGGCATAACCATTAAATTCACAACCCGCATCAATAAGTATCAACTCATTTTTCTGTAATATTCTACTGCTTGCCCTGTGATGTAATATACAAGCATTAGCACCGCTTGCAACGATGCTCGGATATGCTACTTCATATGCTCCATTATCACGAAACACTTGCAACAATGCAGTTTCGACATCGAGTTCTTTTAATCCTGGTCGGGAAATCTTCATTGCCTCTCTGTGAGCCGCTGCTGAAATACAGGCCGCTTTTTTCATTACTTTTAATTCGTAGGTATCCTTTATAACTCGCTGGTTTTCAATAACGCGGCTTAAATCACCTAAGCGGCCTGGGTTATCGACCCCCACGCGTTTTTTACCTGTCAATAGAGACAACCAGCGAGTAATTCTTTGTAAAAAACTGCGTTCGGCTATAGGAAAAAAAACACATTGAGACTCTTCTAGTTTTGAAGCTACTATTCGGTCAATTGCTTCGGTAGAGTATGCTTTATCAAATAAATATGTTGTTTTTGCTTTTCGCTGTCCAATGATAATTCCATCCCATAATTCTTTTATTTTATCCTTCTTTTTTGAGATTATTATATCTTCGTTGAGACGCTTCCCATCTGAAAAAATTATCATCCATGCGTTTGGTTCATTAAATCCAGTTAAATAAAAAAAATTGCTATTACATCTAAACGGGTATGATACGTCACCATTTCTTTTGGTTTCATCGCCAGAATACAAAATGGCTGTAAACGATTTGCCCGCGGTGATCTGCTGAAGATTTTTTTTTAAAGCAATCCTTCTTTTTTTAAATTTCTCGTAATTTGCTGAATTGATGTCAGACTCCCTTTTATTTCCACTAGTCAAGTGCCTTCCCTCCTTTTCTCTCGTATTTATTTTTTGCATCTTCGAATCTTTCATTTGTACCTATGTCTTCCCAGATACCCTGGTAAAGCTCACCCATGACAAGTCCTTTATCAACCGCAGGAATTAGGATATCTTTCAATTTCCCAAAAGTTCCTCGTTTAATCTGTTGAAAAAACTGCGGCCTGTATATTCCTATACCGGTAAAAGTGAGTTTGTAATCACTTACACCAATACGATCATTTAAGTTATTAAATACTGTTTTTCCAACAAGATGAAAATCTCCAGAAAGCGATTGAGTTTTGGTTAAAACAAGATAGGCCAATTTTTTATCGAAAAGTTTACTGGAAGTAATTTTGAAAGCCTTATTTATTGGCCAGTCGCACAAGATATCAGAATTGATTACTAGAAACGGTTGATTCGAAAGAACCCAGGGTTTTGCAAAAGCGATACCTCCAGCAGTCTCAAGCGGCGGTGAAGGCTCGAAA
>CACIGF010000014.1 GCA_902586195.1 uncultured beta proteobacterium
AGAGAGTGTATCTAAAAGATCTCTCTGTGGAGATTCCACATGCTCCAGGAATCTTTTTGGATAACACCCCCCCCAAACTCGAATTTCAGGTCGATTCTAAGGAACAGGAATTAGATAACAACATGGTTGAGGTGAGCGTAAAATGCTCAGTAAATTGTCGAGTAGGGGAAAAAGTTGGATTTCTCATTGAAGGAGAGGAGGCGGGCATTTTTGAGATAAAAAATGTCGAAGATTCACAAAGAAAGCTTTTAAAAGGGATCACGTGTCCTAACATAGTCTATCCGTATTTGAGGGCAAATATCGCGGACGCTTTGCAGAGAGCAAGCTTTCCACCAGTCCATCTTACCGAGATTAATTGGGAGCTTTTTTATCAAGAGAAATTAAAAAAGAGTAACGAGAATGTAACTAATTAGAACGATTAAACAGAGTAATTCTCAGTGAAAGATTAATGACTGAAAGGAAAGCCGCTCTTTTGGTTTTGGGTGCTGGGGCATGGGGAACTGCTATCGGTTCAAGGCTTTCCAGTCATTCTAGCGTTAATGTGAGGCTCTGGAGCAGATCTGAAAGGTTGGCTAAGCTAATCAATGAATCAAGGTTTAATCAAGAATATTTACCCGAATTACTGTTGTCTGAAAATTTAACTGCTTCCTCTAATCTATCAGAACTGGTTAGTTGGTTGAAGAACGAACCAGATGACACGATCAAGTGTTTACTTCTTGCTATACCCTCCAAAGGGTTTTTTCAAATATGTTCAAAACTTCAACAGTTCAACTTAGAAAACCTAATTTTTGTTTCCCTTTGTAAAGGGGTTGTTTTTTTGGAAGGTAAAAACTACTTTCCTTCGGAAATTATCAAACAGTATTTTCCAAAGAATGAAGTTTGTATTCTTTCTGGGCCAAGTTTTGCGAATGAAGTTGCTCGAGGTTTACCCTTCGCAATATCATGCTCCAGCGACGATCTAAATTTGGCAAGAAAATTATCGATAGTATTAAACAGAGAAGGAATGCGAGTTTACGCAATTTCAGACAATATTGGAGTTGAAGTATCTGGAGCCATGAAAAATGTTCTCGCTATAGCATCCGGTGTTTGTGACGGGTTGAGTTTGGGTCTTAATGCTAGAGCTTCATTGATCACTAGAGGAATGGCCGAAACGGTAAGATTAGGTGTTGCTTTAGGGGCGGAAAAAGATACTTTTTTAGGGTTAGCGGGTGCTGGAGATTTGTTTCTGACAACCACAGGAGAATTATCAAGAAACCGGAAAGTTGGTAAGGAGATAGCTTCTGGAGGCAGGTTGGAGGAAGTCTTATCAAACTTGGGCCAGGTTGCTGAGGGTGTTTCGAATGCACCAAAACTTTTGGCACTCGGAAGGGCGTTAAAAGTATCTCTTCCGATAACACGAGAAGTATGCCTATTGTTAGATAAGAAAAAAGATGCCAGAGAAGCACTTAACTCACTTCTCAAAAGAGAGCCCTCAGATGAATGAGATATCCCTTTTTGGTCTTTTAGATTTATGTTTCTAGAAACTGACTCTAGTCCTTCGGCCCCTTATTTTCTGCGAAAAGATAGATTCTTTTTCTCAGAGGAAAACCCGGTATACAGTGAACAAAAGGCTTTTTTAGAGGAACATATTTCAAACCTTTTTTTTAAAAAACAAAGGCTTTTGAGTCTAACCGCTATATCAAAACAGATTGCACCTACAAAGTTGGCAAAAGAATTTGTGGAGTCTTATAACCTGGGACTGGTTTCAAAAGTAAATCAGGATAAGCTTAAAAATACTTACGGTGCAACAAAGGCGAGTATTGTTCAAAGACTAATATCTATGCTGTTCACCAAAAGCTTACATAAACAGACTGTGCATCTAAACTCCGATAAAACGATACCATTTGACACGGGTTTTTTTTCCTGTGTTTGCGCTTTGCCCTTAATTCCTGTTGAGGATAAGGAATTTTTTTTTTCGGAGGTTTTACGGGTTTTGGGTGAAGATGGCTTGTTTGCATTTGCCTCGTTCGGACCGGGAACTTTACGAAACTTTTATGAGAAGTTATTGAGTCTGGGAAAAGGCTCTAATTGTGAAGCGCCCGTTGATAAACATAATTTGGGTGACATTCTAATTAAATTAGGTTTTGACAGTCCAATTTTGGCTTCATCCGATATTATTCTGAAATATTCGGACCCGGGTAGAGCTTATGAGGAGATGAGAAGATTTTTGTATTTGTTGCCAGCATTTGAAAAGAATTGTGCGACAAAAGGACGAACCTTGAAAAATATAATCCTAAAATCTCTTGAACAATGCAGAGATAAAAGTGGCAGCATAGCGCTAAACATCGAATTGATAGCTGGCCATGCATGGAAAGGGAACAAACGTAGCAGAGAAACAGTCATTGAAGAGGGGATGCCTATTATTTTCACAAAGAAAAGAAGAATTTAGAGAGTTAGGTAGCTGGAGTTCGCAACTTGGTATTACTGAATATCCATAAAATGAGTATTGGAATCAAGGGTTATCCCTATTGTTAATGGCTTGTAACGTTATCACACTATCCGATATACGAATGGTTGGTTGCGAAAGAATAGTAAGACATATGGTATACTTTACAGGTAGCTGAAGTTGGTTTGGACATTAAAAAAAAATTGTGCACTATCCCCACGCCAATTTGGAATGTGTTTAGGGTTTGCTGGAGTCATTTCGTTAGGGATCGGGGTGGCATGGGCTAGTATGGGGTTTTGGCTAGTATTTTTGTTTGTATTGGCTGAGTGTATGGTTTTACTAACAGCTTTCTTTTGCTATTCGTTACACGCGGCAGATTTCGAGAAGGTTGTTTTGACTGAAAAGGAAATAGTGTTTGAGTTTGAAACCGCTGGCAAAAGAGAAACGCAGAGATTGCCTCGATTTCAGGCAAAAGCAAAAATGACCGAGACGGGAAGAGATAAATTAGTAGAGTTTAGTTGGGGGGCAAAAGCTATTACGGTCGGAAAATTAGTCGACCTGAAGAGCAGGGAAAAATTTTTTGGTGAAATAAAGGGCTACATATGTTGACTGCGAGAAGAATTGTTTTAAAAGCTTCAAAATTTTTTACGGGATTCCTCGGGGCGATTTTCGCCTTACTGGTGTTTTCGTTGCCAGCATTCGCAAATGATTTGAATACTAGGTACAATTTGCGCGAGCCAGTAACGGCATTGGCGAGAGACTTATATTTCATGCACTATGTCTTGCTCGCCATTTGTTTGGTGATATTTGTTGGCGTTTTTGGTGTGATGTTCTATTCGATGTACGCCCATAGAAAGTCGAGGGGATATAAACCTGCCAATTTTTCTGACAACCATACCGTGGAAGTACTTTGGACAGTCATTCCATTTTTAATTGTTGTCGGAATTGGTGTTTATGCAACGCCAGCGGTGATGGCTCAAAAAGATACATCAAATGCTGATCTTACAATAAAGGTTACTGGTTATCAGTGGAAGTGGGGTTATGAGTATTTGAAAGGAGAAGGGGAAGGCATCAAGTTTTTATCAACCCTCACAACTCCTTATGAGCAAAGGATAAACGTTGCTCCTAAAACAAACGATTATTTATTGGAAGTAGATAATCCCCTAGTAGTTCCGGTAAATAAGAAAGTTAGAGTTGTCATAACTGCGAACGATGTGATTCATGCATGGTCGGTCCCGGCACTAGGCGTCAAACAAGATTCTATACCTGGATTTGTTCGCGATTCATGGTTTAAGGCAGAAAAGATCGGGTCATATGTTGGCCAGTGTTCTGAGCTTTGCGGAAAAGATCATGCATTTATGCCCATCGAAGTTAAGGTTGTGTCAGATGAGGAGTATTCTGAGTGGGTAGGATCGCAGTTAGCTGGTGATACCAAAAAAGTATCAATTAGCTCTGCAGAGCCAGAGAATGCAGATGTTTTATCGCAAACCGATGTCGCGACTGCTAAGCCCGCGACCATTTCAATGAGTAGTCAGGAGGAAGTCAAATGAGCGCAGTTTTAGGACCACAAGATCATGCCGATCAACACGACTCGCATGATCATCACCCCACAGGTTGGAGACGTTGGTTATTCGCAACTAACCATAAGGACATTGGTACGATGTATCTATGGTTTAGTTTCAGTATGTTACTTCTTGGCGGGGTACTTGCATTAGGAATTAGAACTGAGTTGTTCCAACCAGGGTTACAGTACGTCCAACCTGAGTTATTTAACCAACTAACTACTATGCACGGATTAATTATGGTTTTTGGGGCAATCATGCCGGCATTTGTTGGGTTTGCAAATTGGTTGGTTCCTTTGCAAATAGGTGCTCCTGATATGGCTTTTGCACGAATGAACAACCTAAGTTTTTGGCTTGTAATTCCCGCAGCCTTACTGTTGCTTGCGTCATTTTTTGTTCCAGGAGGCGCTACTGCAGCTGGATGGACCCTTTATGCGCCCTTATCCATTCAAATGGGTATGGGGATGGACTTAGCGATTTTTGCTGTACACATATTGGGTGCCTCTTCTATCATGGGTAGCATCAATATTGTTACAACAATTCTTAATATGAGAGCTCCGGGCATGACTCTCATGAAAATGCCTTTATTCGTTTGGACATGGTTAATAACTGCGTACCTTTTAATCGCTGTTATGCCCGTATTAGCCGGGGCCATCACGATGATTCTGACGGATAGGCATTTTGGAACAGCGTTTTTTAATGCAGCTGGAGGTGGTGACCCAGTAATGTACCAACATATATTCTGGTTCTTTGGGCACCCTGAAGTGTACATTATGATACTTCCAGCATTTGGGATAGTCTCGGAAATTATCCCAACTTTTTCAAGGAAAAAGCTCTTCGGGTATAGTTCAATGGTTTATGCAACAGCATCGATAGCAATATTATCCTTTGTTGTTTGGGCCCACCATATGTTTACTACTGGCATGCCCCTGACTGGGCAGCTTTTCTACATGTATGCAACGATGCTGATAGCTGTGCCTACTGGAGTGAAAATCTTCAACTGGTTAGCCACCATGTGGCGTGGTGCCATGACCTTTGAAACACCCATGTTGTTTTCGATTGGTTTTATTGTTGTATTTACCATTGGTGGGTTGACGGGAATCATACTCTCAGTTGCACCGCTAGATATTCAGTTACATGATACTTATTACGTTGTCGCACACTTCCACTACGTGTTGGTGGCGGGGTCATTATTTGCGCTATTTGCGGGAGTTTATTATTGGCTACCTAAATGGACTGGACATATGTATGACGAAGGACTGGGTAAGTTACACTTTTGGCTATCGATGATATTTTTCAACGTAACTTTCTTTCCAATGCACTTCTTAGGTTTAGCAGGAATGCCTCGACGTTACGCCGATTATCCTATGCAGTTTGCGGACTTTAACCTTGTAGCATCCATCGGTGCTTTTGGGTTCGGATTCGCTCAATTAGTATTTTTATACTGCGTTATTAAGTGCATTAACGGTGGTGAGAAAGCTAAGGCCAACCCATGGGATGCTGATGACGGATTGGAGTGGACTGTTCCCTCTCCAGCTCCATTTCACACATTTGAAACCCCACCAACTGTAAAGTAGTTAAATGAATTGGGTTTTTTAAAATATGGATAAGGACACTGCTAGTCAAAATGAGAAAAGAGGCGGGGCTAACCTAAGGGTTGGTCTCACTCTGGCCTCCATAGCTTTTGTGTTTTTTCTCGGCGTTATCGCTAAATATGTTTTGATGCCATCATAACTATGCAAAGCCAAAAAAGAACCAACAAACAAACATCCCTTAAGCTGGTCGTTTTGACATTTTTAATGTTTGCTTTTGGGTTTAGCCTTATTCCTTTTTATGACGCTATATGTGAAGCGACTGGAATAAATATTCTGGCTTCGAGAGAGAAATCAGATGTTAAAGTTGAAGAGATTGACGCTAAAGGGGTTGATTATACGAGACAAGTAACCGTAGAGTTTGACTCCAATACGCATGGTCCCTGGACCTTTGAGGCCGAAAAATCCTCCGTGATGGTGCATCCAGGAGAACTTGTGGTTGTTGAGTTTGAAGTTACCAACCCATCTATGATGAAGTCCTCTGGACAGGCTATTCCAAGCTATGCTCCATTGAAAGCGGGCGCTTATCTTAAGAAGTTGGAATGCTTTTGCTTTGAGCAACAAGATTTAAAAGCTGGAGAAACAAGGATCTTTCCCGTGGCTTTTGTTATTGATAGGGAGATACCAGAAGATATAACAAACATAACTATGAGTTATACATTTTTTGAACTTCTTTCAAATAATCATTATTATGAACATATACAACGTGTCTCGAACAAAGCACTCGTTCTTGATCGAGGTGACTTAAGAGTAAGAGTACAAGAAGCAGATCACATATTGAATGCGTCGTGAATTTTAGAGAAAAAATGAGGAAATTGTCATGTCAACTGCTGTGAAAGATTCATCCTACTTTATTCCTGCCCCATCTAAATGGCCTGCGGTTGGTTCCGTATCGATGATACTTACGCTTTTTGGGGCTGCAGGGCTTGTGAATGCTGTGCCAAATTCCCACTTTGTTCTCATCGCTGGGTTAATTGTTTTGGTTTACATGTTCTTTGGTTGGTTTGGTCAAGTTGCGAGTGAGTCGGAAAAGGGTGAATATGGAGCAAAGGTAGATTTGAGCTTCAGATGGTCCATGGGTTGGTTTATTTTTAGCGAAGTGATGTTTTTTGCTGCATTTTTTGGAGCGCTGTTTTACGCTAGAATTATATCAATGCCCTGGCTGGGAGACCTCGATCACCAGTCTTTTCTTTGGCCAGATTTTAGCGCTCAATGGCCTAACAACGGTCCAATGAGTGGTGCCTTTGAGCCATTTAGGACTATGGGTCCCCTTTGGATTCCCACCATTAATACAGCTTTACTTCTTACCTCAGGAGTTACCTTAACGATCGCACATCACTATCTGCGTGAGAATAGGCGAGGAAATTGCCTGTTGTGGCTTGGTCTCACTATTGGGTTGGGTTTTGTATTTGTAGGGTTCCAGGCTTATGAATATATGCATGCTTATGCCGATCTCAATCTTAAGCTCACTAGCGGTATTTATGGGTCTACGTTTTTCTTATTGACAGGATTTCATGGGTTCCATGTTTGCGTCGGAGCTATAATGCTCTCAGTAGTATGTGCACGCCTCGTTAGAGGACATTTTTCTTCGGAAAAACACTTTGCATTTGAGGGGGCAGCCTGGTACTGGCACTTTGTTGATGTGGTTTGGTTGGGTCTATACGTTCTGGTGTATTGGACTTAGGTATAAACAGCAAGGGGCTAATTGCGTTTACTGATTATTTAAAGATACACCGGTGGGATCTATAAATCCGGCAAAATGTGCTATTAAAATCATACAAAAAAGTAGGACAGAGAATAAAACACGCAACGCCAGGGCTTTTAATAAATTTTTTGAACTACCCTTACTGCTGACCAGATTGAATAGGGCTTTACCCATGTTGTAGATAATCAGACCGAAAGCTATAAGGATTAATATCTTTATCATTTAAAAAATAGATTAAGTGAACATCAATAATTTCAATGCTAAAAGCCTAGTTTTCTATATCTTATCTGCACTTTGTTTTACTTTGGCATATTGGCAGATAACGAGGGCCCAATTTAAAGCGGATATGTATAAAATCCATTCGAATCAGAGCGGTGAATTTCCTATAACTTTAAGCTCAAGCGACTATGATAGCTTATCTAAAGATAAAGTTGAGACTTTAAAACTCAATACGGTAAACATGTATGGAGTATGGGTGCCAGACTCAACAATATACATTGACAATAGACAAAGCGATGGCATCCCGGGCGTGCATGTCATTTCTGCTTTCACTCTTGAAGATTCGGATTACTTCATCTGGGTTAATCGTGGATGGGCGAGGAAAGCCCCAGGCGAGATTTCAAATTACAAGGAGTTTGTAAAAGGCACCCTTTATTTACCCACTAAAATATCTACTTCCCTTGTAAGTGGGAGATTAGAGACTGATTTGATGCAAAGAATTGAGCTTTCAAATAATGAAGACATTATGAAAAATGGTTTTCTCTGGCAAAATTTAACCTGGGACCGACTAAATACTTTTGCTAAAGAAACTACATCACTTTCGAGCAAAACAGCCCTTCCTTTTATTCTATGGCGAAACAATACTCCAACTGATTCTGGGTTAAAAAAGGCAGAAATCCAACTAAAGAACGACGAGCAATTTAAACATTTGGGATATGCTGTACAATGGGTTTTTTTTGGCCTACTTTCTATTGGTTTGGCCGTAATGCTACGTAGGAAAAACATAAATGTTAAGAAACCAAACTAAGAAGAATTTAATCTTTTGGTTGATAGTATCCGTTTGCGCTGCTCCAGTCGTTCTTGCTACGCTCACATATTATGTCTTCAAACCTTCTAAACTGTTAAATTATGGAGAGTTGATAGAACCCCCTATTACATTCGATAATTTCACAATAGAGGAGATTAGTCGTCCGACCACAGAAAGCGCGCTGATTGATACAAGCGCGTCAGTTGACTCTGTTACTAGCTTGGAGGCTCTCAAAGGTCGATGGATTCTTGCTTATATAGCGCAAGGGGATAAATGTGCTGAGGAGTGCAGAAATAATCTTTATTTAACGAGACAGGTTAGGCTCATGACCGGAAAAAATAGGTTCCGAGTAGAGCGCATGTGGATTACTTTCCAGGAAAACTCGTTAATACCTGATTCAGATAGAGGAGAGTTTGATGGTCTCTGGACATTTAAAACTGATATTAATCAGACACCTTTTAATGCTGAGCCTACGTTCTTTGTCGGACTCTGGATTGTAGACCCTTTGGGTCGCTTGATCATGAAATATCCATTTGGTGCTGATCCAAAAAAAGTGTATAAGGATCTTTCTAGGCTATTGAAAGCATCTAGGATTGGGTAGGTGATATGGCATCTGTAATTAATTTATCGAGCAGGAATCTCTTTCAGTTTTTGCATCTAACGAAACCTAGAGTAAATATGCTGATAGTGTTCTGTGCGATGATTGGCATGTTTATGGCATGGAATACCGAAGCTTCTCAACCATTTTCGTTACAGCTTTTTTTCTGGGCTACTCTTGGGATAGCGATGCTTTCTGCTGCGGCTGCTGTAGTTAATTGTCTCATTGAAAAACAAATTGATGCAAAAATGGCAAGAACAGCCTGGCGTCCGCTGCCCTCTGGAAATTTATCAATAAACCAAACGTTGATTTTTGCCATTTTACTGGGTGCTACTGGATTCATTTTACTTTTCACTTTTGTAAACAGCATTACAGCATATCTAACCTTGGCTACATTTGCAGGGTATGCATTTTTATACACAGTAGTTCTAAAGCCATTGACCCCTCAAAATATTGTTATTGGGGGAGCCTCTGGAGCTATGCCGCCCGTTTTAGGATGGGCCGCTGTTAATGGAAGTGTCAGTCCAGAGGCATGGCTTCTATTCCTAATCATTTTTGTATGGACACCTCCCCATTTCTGGGCCCTTGCTCTTTACAGGGTAGATGATTACAAGAGGACAGGTTTACCAATGCTGCCAGTTACACATGGCTCCAAATTTACTCGGCTACAAATTTTATTGTATGCATCTTTGTTGTTTCCGGTAGCTCTATCGCCTGTCTTAGTTGGGATGAGTAGCTATATTTACTTAGTCGTATCATCCGTTGCAACTATATACTTCATAATCCTTTGTTGGAAACTTTATATTGAGTATTCAGAAAGGACCGCAAGATACGTGTTTCGTTATTCGATTTATTACCTAAGTTTGGTGTTTGCTGGGCTTATTATTGACAAGCTCGTTACGCAGCTCTTTTTGTAGTTAATTCATGCTAAGTTTTTCTTTTAGTTTTTTAAACGCAGCAGTTTCTATCTGACGAACTCTCTCCGCTGAAACCTCTAGCTCATCGGCAAGTTCTTTTAACGTTTTAGGTTTTGTACCTTCTTCTAATTTAAGCCACCTTGCCTCTATAATTTGCTTGCTCCGATCATCCAATTCCTTTAACGCTTCAGTAATAGTATTTTTAATTTTAAACTGCTCCTGATCGTTTGATAGAATTTCATAAGGGTCTGCTCCGCTTGCCCTAAGACTTTGTGATAGTCCGTTTTCTTCCTGATAATCGATCGATGAATCTGAATAAGACAAACGTATATTCATTTCTTCTACATCATTATTCTTTACTTTCAGAGTTTCAGCAATTCTTTCTACATCATCTTCCGTAAGCGATTCTGAACAATTGAGCTGTCTTTTTAGAGATCGTAAGTTAAAAAAAAGTTTTCTTTGTGCTTTTGTAGTAGCGACTTTTACAATCTTCCAATTCCGTAGAATGAATTCGTGAATCTCTGCTTTGATCCAGTGAATTGCAAATGAAAATAGTCTTGCTCCATTAGCAGGGTCAAATCTTCTAACAGCTTTCATCAAACCTACATTTCCTTCTTGAATAATATCGGCTTGAGAAAGACCGTAACTTAAATATTGTCTGGACACAGAAACAACAACCCTTAGGTGTGCCAAAACAAGTTTTTGAGCTGATTCAAGATCACCTTTTTCAAAGAGGTCCTCTGCAAACTGTTTTTCCTCTTCTTTACTGAGCATTGGCATTTGGTAAACTGCAGCTATATAAGCGTTCAGATCTCGACTGGGACATAAATTAGCGTTAGTAAGACTATTCATTAAACATTTCCTTAACGATTGGTTAGCAGTCTATTAATAAGAGTGCTAATTATAAACTAAGTTCACACTACTTAGCAAAAAAAAACAAATCCATTTGGATTTTATGTATTTTTAGAAATCCCTTTGGATTTACTGTATTTTATAGATGCACTTTTTGACAATTATATGAACTTTAAATTTCCAGTAGTCATAATAGATGAAGATTTCCGTTCTGAGAACACGTCCGGGTTTGGTGTTCGTGCTTTAGCCGAAGCTTTAGAAAATGAGGGAATGGAGGTTTTAGGGTTAACCAGTTTTGGCGATTTAACTCAGTTTGCCCAACAGCAGTCTCGTGCATCAGCATTCATTCTGTCAATAGATGACGAGGAGTTCGGTGATGGGTCTGCAGAGGAGATGGAGGCCGCATTAAAAAGCATTAGGGCATTTATCTCGGCGATAAGATTCCGAAATAACGAAATACCAATATATTTATACGGCGAGACTCGAACCTCCAAGCATATACCCAATGATGTTTTACGAGAGATGCATGGATTTATTCATATGTTTGAAGATACGCCAGAGTTCGTTGCACGACATATAATTAGAGAAGCTCGTTCGTACATGGATTCTCTACCTCCTCCATTTTTCAGGGCTCTTGTAAATTATGCACAAGATGGTTCATATTCTTGGCATTGCCCCGGACATTCCGGTGGTGTTGCCTTTTTAAAATCACCAGTTGGACAGATGTTCCACCAGTTTTTTGGTGAAAATATGCTGCGGGCAGACGTTTGTAATGCAGTCGACGAAATAGGACAATTACTTGACCATACAGGACCTGTTGCCGCCTCCGAATTAAATGCAGCTCGCATATTTAATTCTGATCATAGCTATTTCGTAACGAATGGGACATCAACATCAAATAAGATAATTTGGCATGCGACGGTCGCCCCTGGGGATATTGTGGTCGTTGATAGGAACTGTCATAAAAGTGTTTTACATGCCATAACTATGACGGGAGCAATCCCAGTGTTTTTAATGCCTACGCGAAATCACTTAGGTATTATCGGCCCAATTCCACTAGAAGAGTTTCACCCCGACAACATACAAAAAAAGATTGATCAAAATCCTATTGCAAATTTTTGCCAAGGACCGCTAGAAAATAGTGATAAGACGCCAAAAATATTGACCATCACCCAAAGTACATATGACGGAATTTTATATAATGTTGAAATAATAAAAGACGTACTAAATGGTCATATTGACACCTTACATTTTGATGAAGCATGGGTTCCGCACGCTGCTTTTCACGATTTTTATAAGAATATGCATGCTATCGGCGAAAATAGACCTAGAGCTAAAGATACGATAATTTTTTCCACACAGTCCATTCATAAATTATTAGCAGGAATATCTCAAGCATCTCAGATTTTAGTTCAGGATTCAAAAACAAAACGATTTGACCACAATGTCTTTAATGAGGCATATCTTATGCACTCCTCTACTAGTCCCCAGTACTCAATTATTGCTTCTCTTGATGTTGCAGCGGCTATGATGGAGCCACCGGGGGGAAGAGCACTAGTTGAAGAATCAATAATTGAAGCTTTAGATTTTCGTCGTGCTATGAGGAAAGTTGATAACGAGTTAGGAGATGGAAATTGGTGGTTTAAAGTGTGGGGTCCAAATGATATTGAACCTGACAGTGAAGGAATGACGCACAGGGAGCAATGGTTACTAAGTCCCAAAGATGACTGGCACGGATTTGGTTCAGTGCACAACAATTTTAATATGCTTGATCCAATAAAGGCGACGATAGTTACACCCGGATTGAATTTGTCAGGTGAATTTAATAAAGAAGGAATACCAGCATCGGTAGTAACGAGGTATTTATCAGAACATGGAGTAATCGTTGAAAAGACAGGGCTGTATTCTTTTTTCATAATGTTTACCATAGGTATCACCAAAGGACGTTGGAACACTCTCCTGGCAGCATTACAACAATTTAAAGATGACTACGATAAGAATCAGCCTATGTGGAGAGTATTACCCGAATTTTGTTCAAACTTTCCAAAATATGAACGGGTGGGGTTGAAGGACCTCTGTTCTCAATTACATAACGTGCATAATCGAAACGATATAGCAAAATTGACCACGGAAATGTATTTATCGAATATGGAGCCAGTTCTGAGGCCAGCCGATGCTTTTGCCTCGCTGGCAAGGGGGAAGACCGAACGCGTGCCAATAGACAAATTGGAAGGCCGAGTTACTACATCACTACTGACGCCTTACCCACCTGGGATACCGCTTCTCATACCAGGAGAAAGATTTAATAATATAATTGTCCGGTATCTGCGTTTTGCCAGAGAGTTTAATTCTTCATTTCCTGGCTTTGAGGCAGACATTCATGGTCTCGTTGTAGAAAGTGATGATTCGGATTGCAAAAATTACTTTGTCGATTGTATTAGCGAAAAACTTTAAATATTAGGAAAGTCTGTTCCCACTATCCCAGAAGAGATAACCTCTGGGCTAAAAGTAACAATATCGCCAATCTTTTCCCCATGGCCTACAAATCGGATGGGAATCTGCTCCTGTTCTGAGAGTTGCAGCAAAAATCCCGCCTTATTTGTCCCGTCAAACTTAGTAAGTATTATTCCAGTTATGTCTATTGCTTCCTTGAACTGCTTGATCTGGGAGATTGCATTTTGTCCGGTATTGGCATCAATCACAATCCAAGTGTGCTCCTTGAACTGGTCTCCTACTTTGGAAATTACTCTTCTAATTTTTTTTAATTCTTCAATCAAATTTTTGTTATTTGGCAATCTTCCTGCTGTATCTATCAGTAATATATCAGTTTTCTTTTTTTTTGATGCTTGGATGGCTTCGAATGCTGCGGCCGCAGGATCAATTACTTTACTTTGTAGAACATCTATGGAATTTTTCATACCCCACGCCATTAATTGTTCGTTAGCAGCTGCTCGGAAGGTATCGCAGGCAGCTAGACCAACTGTAAAATTTTGACGCTGGAAATAATATGCTAGCTTTCCTATGGTAGTAGTTTTTCCGCTTCCATTCACACCAATAATCAATATGGGCACTAATTGGTTATCGTTTTTTGCATCCGTAAAAGTAGTTTCTAGATTATCTACGTCAACTAACTTATTTAATTTTTCCTTGATAATTTCCTTTAATATAATTGTAATTTCTTTTCCTTCATGAGGTTTTTTGGTGTTTTTCATTCTTTCACTAATATCTTTGGTTATTTCGGCAGCAATTTTTGGTCCTGTGTCAGAAAGTATCAAGATTTCCTCTAAGTCCATTAGTTTGCTTGTATCAATTTGTTCTCCGGCAAAGACCTCTTGCACTTGAGTTCTTAATTTTTTTAAGCTCTCCCAAATCGACTTTTTTTGTGTAGTTTCAGTCTTGTCGAAACTATTAGTCATTGTGCTAGTCTCTCCTACCATGATTAAATAGAACGCGTTTCGTTGAAAAATTATTAGGATACGTTCAGTATGGACCACTTAAAAACCACCATATCCCTATTTTTTTATTGTATATTTTTATGGAGCTCAAATGTTTTCGCGTTTTCTAATTCCCCTTCCGTCGACAAAACTCTAGCTAATGGCCTCAGGGTTTTAGTTTTTGAAGATCACTCCGCTCCTACCGTAATTCAAATGACAGTGGTTAGGGCCGGTTCCATAGATGAGGTTGACGGAAAGTCAGGTATAGCACACGTACTTGAACACATGATGTTTAAAAGAACAGAAACAATGAAAGAAGGCGAGTTTAGTAGAATTATTGGGAGCTTGGGTGGGCAGGAGAACGCTTTCACTTCCAGGGAAATAACCGGATATCATCAGCAAGTCCATAGGGATCATCTAGAAACAATAATTAAATTAGAAGCAGATAGGATGCAAAATTTGGTTTTTAAGCAGGAGGACTTTAAAAAAGAAATTCAGGTTGTATTGCAGGAGCGGCTTTTGCGAACCGATGATAACCCTAGAGGTCTAGCATATGAAACGTTATTTGCGCAAGCTTTTCAAGCATCACCTATTCGGAGGCCGATCATCGGTTGGCGAAATGATATTTTAAGCTTAGAGCTTTCTGATGCTAAGGAATGGTATGACCAGTGGTACGTTCCGAATAATATAACGGTGATTATCGCTGGCGCTGTTGAAAGCAAAACGGTCTTAAATCTCATAGAAAAATATTATGGAGCAACTAATAGGGAAAGTTTGCCGCGACGAAAGCCGCAGACTGAGCCATCTCAGGTCGGGCAAAGACGAATAAAACTAAGCGCCCCTGCAGAAAATAAATTTTTTTTGAAACTCTGGAAGGCTCCAGTTATTTCCAAAGATTCAGGAGATATGGTTTATGAAAATGAGAAGGTTAGGCAGGTAGTTGCCATGGGCGTACTGGGTGTTTTGTTAGGAGATGAGGATACAGGAATATTAACTAAGAAACTTGTCAGAGAAAGCCAAAAGGCAGTTTCTATTTCTGTCGGTTCTTCGTGGATGTCTAGAGGACCTGGTTACTTTGTCATCGATGCCACACCATCTTCCGGTGTATCCATTGATGAGCTCGAAAGTGAAATACAGTACGAAATAAAAAATGTATTACGTGGGCGTTTGCCCGAAAAATATTTAAATATGGTGAAGAGGCGTGCAAAAGCTGACCAAATTTATCAGAAAGATTCTCTAATGAGTCAGGTTCGTGAAGCATCTCTTTTTGTTACTAATCAGAGAAATCTCACCGACTCAAAAAATTGGTTAAAAGTTCTTGAGTCAATTACCTTCGAGGACGTTGTCAAGGCCGGTAAAGTGATATTTGACGAGCAGAAATCAACAGTTTTATTGTTCTACCCGGAAAAATTAAAAAATAACAAACTATGAGAAAGAATAATCTAGTATTTTATTTTTGGAAAATTTTGATCTTTTGTTCCCTATGTCCAATTCTAAATGTCCAGGGTCTCGAAAAAGGGCAAGTAGGGGTTGGTCAAAGCTTAAATATAAAAAGTTGGAAGACGGATAGCGGCAGTCCTGTTTTTTTTGTCAACTCTAAAAGGTTGCCAATGATTGATGTTATGGTAGACATTGATGCAGGTAGTAGATGGGATCCTTCTGGTCTCGAAGGGCTCGCATCGCTGGTTGCTGGCATGTTATTGAAAGGACATCATTCAGATGGGGTAATTGTATCTGAGGAAGAAATAGGCGAGTTTTTTGTTCAAAACTCAATTATACGTTCAGTTAGTACAAGTAGGGACAAAGTCTCTATTTCTCTTCGTTTCTTAAATGAGCCTGAAGTCATCCAAAAATTAGGTCGTTTTTTACAAGATGTTCTCTCAAAGCCAGAATTTGACGAATCGATTCTTGACCGACGAAAAAGCCGGAGTGTGCTTGGCTTGAGAGAGAGTTTGACTAGACCTCAGCAACTAGCGCTGAGAAATCTTTGGGATAAGATGTATCCGGACCATCCATATGGGCGCAGTGTTACAGAGCAATCTTTGGGTAGTGTTAGTCGAGAAGAATTACAAATCTTTTTTCGCAAATTTTGGACCCCCGAAAGAATGACTTTTTCTGTTGTTGGTGATATAGAAAAAGAGGATTTGGAGTCTTTTTTAAGAGACATAACCAATTTTCAGCCGACAAACTCTTTTTCTAAATTTGAAGAGAATTTAGAGAGGCCAGAAAATTCCAACTACAAAAAAATTCTCCCACCAGTGGTTTTCCCGTTGGCAGAAACTCTTACGATTGACCACCCTGCGGAGCAAAGTCATATATGGATAGGCGCACCTATGCTAGCAAGGCATCAAATAGACGATATCTTTCCATTTTTTGTTGCAAATTATATTTTGGGTGGTAGTGGATTTGGGTCCAGGCTCACAACGGAAGTTAGGGAAAAGCGTGGGTTGTCTTACAGTGTTTTCTCGGGTTTTAGCTTATTAAAACAGAAAGGTCCTTTTTTTATAGGACTCCAAACTAGCAAGCAAAACACCACCGTTGCTTTGAAGGTAGTTCAGGAAACGCTTACTGATTTTGTTAACAATGGCCCTAACGAGCTTGAATTGGAAAAAGCTAAAACCGGATTGATTGGTGGTTTTGCTCTCAAACTTGACTCTAACAAAAAAACATTAATGAATTTATCTCAGATTGCTTACTATGGTTTGCCTTTAGATTACCTGGATAACTGGGTTGATCGAATAGCTTCGGTAACGAAGGAGGACGTAAAAAGAGTTTTGAAAACGTACTTCGTATCTGAGAATATGCAAACTGTGATAGTTGGGAACTAGAAGAAACACAACTCGCATCACAGGAGGATTGTGGAAACGGACGATCGTTCCAGTCCTTGAGGATGGTTCGGTTAGACCGACGCTAAGTAGGATAAGAGAAACGGTATTTAATTGGATACGCCAGGATATTCAGATAGCTGAGTGTAAAGTGTTGGACTTATTTTGCGGTTCAGGCGTATTAGGTTTAGAAGCACTAAGCAGAGGAGCTGTTTCTGCTTGTTTTGTTGACTACAACATGAAATCCTTAGTGGGTATAGGTAGCCTTTTGACAAGACTAAATGCTGGTCATAAAGCTACCTTAATAAATGAAGAAGTTTTGAGTTGGTTGGAGCATAATATCAGCAAACAATACGACCTTGCATTTTTAGATCCTCCTTTTGCCTTTGATAACCCTGCCATATACCTTTCGAAGGTTAAACATTTAGTAAAAAAAAATGGACTTGTATACCTAGAAAACAAAAGTTCCACGTCAATAACTCTTGATTCTGAGGTAGAATGTTGGAGATCGGCTAGAGCTGGAACCGTCTATTATGGGCTATATAGAATTTTGTGAACTATCTAATGAAGAGTTGTTATGACTGTTGCTGTTTACCCAGGAACATTTGACCCCTTAACCCGTGGACACCAGGATATAGTGAGAAGAGCTTGCGATCTTTTCGAGAAAATAATTTTGGGTGTTGCGGAAAGTCCTAACAAAAACCCTTTTTTCACTTTACAGGAACGAGTGTTAATCGCCGAGGAGGTTTTTAACAAGAATAAACAAGTAACGGTCCATGGTTTCACTGGCCTATTAAGAGATTTCCTATTTGAGCATAAGGCTAAAGTAATAATCAGAGGTCTTAGGGCGGTGTCGGACTTTGAGTTTGAATTTCAGATGGCTGGAATGAACAGGCATTTAATGCCGAAAATAGAAACAGTGTTTTTGACACCATCTGAGCAGTATCAATTTATATCTGGAACGATTGTCAGGGAAATTGCAGTTCTTGGCGGCGATGTTTCTGAATTTTTATATCCAACTGTGCAATCGCATTTGAAAAGAAAGTTAGAAAGATAAGAAAATTTGTTCAAAATGAAAAATTTAATTAAAATAATTTCTAACGTTTTTAAGAAAAGCTATGGGGAGTAGCCAAGTTGGTTAAGGCACCGGATTTTGATTCCGGCATGCGAGGGTTCGAGTCCTTCCTCCCCAGCCACATATTGCATGCTTAATGTGAAAAATAGATTTCCCTCTTCTGAATCTCCTCTCACGAATGACCTAATGGTTTTCACGGGAAGTGCTAATCTCCAACTTGCTAAAGATGTGACTAAAAATCTTGCTATAAAATTAGGTAAAGCAAGCGTCTCGAGGTTTTCTGATAATGAGATTTCCATAGAAATTCTTGAACACGTTAGAGGGAAGGATATATTCGTTTTGCAGTCAACTTGCTTTCCGTCAAATGATAATCTTATGGAGATCCTTCTGATTGTAGATGCCCTGAGAAGGTCCTCAGCTGGGAGAATTACTGCTGCTATTCCCTATTTTGGTTATGCAAGACAAGACAGACGTGTTCGTTCTTCCCGAGTTCCGATCAGTGCTAAGGTTGTTGCGAATATGCTCGAGTCTACTGGCGCCAACAGAATCTTAACTATGGATTTACACTCAGACCAAATTCAAGGGTTTTTCGATATTCCTGTTGATAATATTTATGCAACACCAATAATGTTAGGCGAAATCTGTAAAAATGACTTTAATGCTCCCATCGTGGTATCTCCTGATGTTGGAGGTGTCGTGAGGGCAAGGGCGTTTGCGAAAGAGTTAAATACAGATCTTGCGATCATTGACAAGAGAAGGTCTAGAGCAAATGTCTCTGAGGTAATGACTGTTTTAGGAGACGTTTCCAACAGAACCTGTTTGATCATGGATGACGTGGTCGATACGGCTGGTACTCTTATCAGAGCGGCAGATGCCTTGAAAGAGAAAGGAGCAGTCGCCGTAAATGCTTACTGTACACATCCTGTGTTATCTGGAGGGGCGGTGAGTAGGATTGAAAAGTCAGCTTTAGATCAACTTGTTGTAACAGATACAATTCCACTAACAGAGGAAGGTGCGCAGTCTAATAAAATCAAACAAATAAGCTGTGGTGGCCTCCTCGCAGAGACCATACTTAGGATTTCAAAATCTGATAGCGTAAGTTCATTATTCCTTGACTAAAAAAATGGAAAAGGTGAGTGATTTTAGGTAGAATATGGAGTTATTTAAATTCTGTTAGGAAGAGTTATGCAAGGTAGTGTTACGGAGGTTATTGCGGAAAGCCGCGAATTGAGTGGATCCTCTGCATCAAAAAAGTTAAGAAGGTCTGGAAAAGTACCTGGAATTGTTTATGGATCGGACGACAAGCCCACATTAATACAATTAGACCACAATCAAATCTCACTTGCTTTAGACGTTGAATCCTTTCATTCCTCCATTTTGGAATTAAAAATTGGGAATTCAAATGAAAAAGTCCTTCTTCGGGATTATCAGTTGCACCCCTTTAAAAGACAAGTCAACCATATCGATTTCCAACGGGTTGATGAGAAGAAAAGAATCCATACTAATGTCCCCTTGCACTTTATTGGAGAGGAGGATTCTCCTGCCGTTAAGATGGCTGGTGGATTAATATCCCATATCTTAAATGATGTTGAAATAAGTTGTTTGCCCAAAGACCTACCAAACTTCATAGAAATTGATTTATCTGATTTGGAAATTGGCAACTCACTTCATATAAGTCAACTAAGTTTCCCGGATGGCGTAGTTCCGGTATTGCATGGACAAGATGACCCTGTAGTCGCCACGGCAATTAAGCCAAAGGGAACGTCCATAGAGGATGAGCAGGAGTCTAGTTCAGAAGAAGCCGATATGGCTCCTGACGGGACTGACGGTAATGCGGCTGATTCAGGGGGTTCTGACGAAAGCTCCGGTTAAAATTTAGTTGAAAAAAATTGAATACTAAATGCATTATTGCTTTAGGAAACCCCGGGCAGGAATATAAGGATACACGACACAATGTCGCGCAAAGGGTATTCTCGCAACTAGAGAGATATTCAGTTTTAGGTTGGGAAACTAAACAAAAGCTTTATGCTGAAATCTGTTTTTGGATTCCTAATGGAGCTAAAAAAAAAATTATGCTGATTAAGCCTACCGTGTACATGAACGAGTCCGGAAAAACTGTTAATAACGTTTGTGCCTATTTTGGTATAGGGTCCGATGAAATTATAGTAATTCATGATGAATTAGATATAGCTCCTGGCAAGGCAAAAATACAGTTTGGAGGAGGTGCGGCCGGGCACAACGGAGTTTCGGATATTTGTAAATCCTTACAAAACCAAAAGTTCAAGAGGATACGTATAGGTATTGGGCATCCAAGGGCTCTTGGACTTCATCAGTCTGTTTCGAATTTTGTGCTACAGAGACCTAGTGAAGATGAGGGAGAAGCGATAGGGAAGGTTGTCAGGGTCTGCTCGAATTTTTTAGGTGAAATATGCCAAATGAATGCTATCGAGGCAAATTCTTACCTTCAACAGGGGGTAAAGGAGTGGGGCTAAAGTGTGGTTTCGTAGGTCTTCCAAACGTTGGCAAAAGTACATTATTCAATGCTTTAACAAAATCGAATATTGCAGCAGAAAATTATCCTTTTTGCACAATTGAGCCAAATACTGGGGTAGTCGAACTACCAGACAACAGATTACGAAAAATTAGTGATCTTTTAAATCCAAAGAAAACTATTAGCGCTATTGTTGAATTTACGGATATTGCAGGTTTAGTCGCAGGTGCTAGTAAAGGAGAAGGGCTAGGGAATAAGTTTTTAGCAAATATAAGAGAAAGTTCTGCGATTATCAATGTGGTCCGATGTTTTGAAGACGAAAATGTTACTCACGTCAACGGTCGGGTGGATCCTCTATCTGATATCGAAACTATCACTACAGAACTAGCCCTTAGTGATTTAAACACTCTTGAAAAACGCAGCGTCAAGCTTGAGAAACTGCAAAAATCAGGTGATAAAAAAGTAAGATTTGAATACGAATTAGTCAATAAGTGTCTTGGACCACTCAACAATTTTGGTTCTCTAAATGGAGTCAACTTTGAAAAACAAGAAAAAGTAGTTTTGGCTAGCTTTAACCTTCTTACGCTTAAACCAATGATGTTTGTTGCAAATGTCAGTGAAAATGAATTTACAGATAATAAGCATTTATCTGAACTTAAATCCTTTGCAAGTAAGATAAATACTCCAGTAGTTACAATATGTGCCTCATTGGAATCGCAGCTAGTCGATTTTGATGAAAACGAGAAAAAGGAATTTTTAAAGGAATCTGGCATGGAGGAACCTGGATTGAATCGCTTAATCAGAGAAGCCTTTCGTTTGTTAGGATTACAAACTTTTTTTACTGCTGGACCAAACGAAGTTAGAGCGTGGACTATAAAGAAAGAATCCACAGCGCCAGAGGCAGCCGGAGAAATCCACTCAGATTTTGAACGAGGATTTATTCGTGCTGATGTTATTAGTTATTCTGATTTTATAATCCATGGGTCGGATGTAGCTGCAAGGGAAGCCGGAAAGCTTCGCTCAGAGGGAAAGGAATATATTGTTAGTGATGGAGACGTAATTCATTTCAAATTCAATGTATAGCAAGAGTTACATAATATTGTTTTAAATCAATAAGTTACACTCCAAAACTAATAAACAAAAAAGTTTATCACCACGTTTTTTCCAAAGGGAAATGTTAGTACCAAATTATAGGAAAGAAAGAAAAAACCTAAAAGTTGTATATGGGTGTGTAGGAATATATTTTAGGTTTTTTTGATAAAAGGTAGATGTATAAAGGATTTGGGGATAATTGAAGAATATTCAAACTCTAAAAATCCACTAACATTCTTCTATCTCCATAAGGATGTGGCGGGATGTCTTTCCTCTATTTCCTCAAAATCCTCTTAGTCGTAGATTTGATAATCATCATTCCTTATCCGAGGAATAATCTCTTGAGGTGTATAACGTCATGGCAAATGTTATGTTTTAACGTATTTCTACCGTGTTGAATTATAAGTTAATTCATCAACCCGAATTGTAATCTCAATAAAACAGTCGCAACCAACATTA
>CACIGF010000015.1 GCA_902586195.1 uncultured beta proteobacterium
AATACATTTTATTTTTTTTGGAAATAAGTGTAAACTAGTTTAATAATTATTTTTAATAAATGAACGCATTTTTTTTCAAATATATAAAAAAAATGAAAAAATCCTTAATTATTACCAGTTGCACTAATAGAAAAAGAAAGGTCAGAATAAACGGTTTATCACAACTTGGTGAAAAACTTTCCCTCGCAGATATCAAAACAACCACTCATAATGGGTTACAAAAGTATGTGAAAAACTGGGCTAAAGTTTTAACGCAGAGTCTCACCTCGACTCATCCCAAGGTGCCTGCAGGTAAACTTTATGTTGGAAGATCAATTACAGAGATTGAAAAATCCTGTATGAATTTAAGTGCATCTTGCTATTTTATTTCTGCCGGCCTTGGGTTTATCCCAACAGAAAGGAACATTCCCTCTTACGATGTTAGTTTTATTGGAAAAAATACTGATTTAAGTAAAATCCTTAAGCACTATAAAACGATGCCAAGTTCCTGGTGGAACTTACTTTGCAAGGATAGTCCATATTCAGATAATTTTGAAACAGTGTGCTCCAGTGAGAAGTGGGATTACATATACTTATGTCTTCCGAATCAGTACTTAAAACTGATTCAACCCAATTTAGAAAAATTCGATTCATACACAAAGGAAAAAATTAGAATTTTTTCATCCGAAGAAGGTATTCGAAAGTCGGTACCTGAGAATATGAAAAATAATTGTTTTGAATATGACGAGAGACTCAATTCCTGTGAAGGATTCAGTGGAACAAGGAGCGATTTTCCTCATAGATCCTTGGCACATTTTTCCATAAAGATCTATAAAGAAATATCTCCAAAAAAGTCCACTCAACAGTTGAGAACTGACGTGGCAAAACTCATGTCACTATTAGAAAAACCAACTTTAGTAGGTTCTAAAGAAAATGGCAAAAGAGTAAGAAAAAGCAATGAGGAGATCAAAAGATGGATCGAAAAAAACTGGCAAGATAGTGAAGGAAGATGTTCAGTTTTACTACCTAGATATCGAAAAACAGAAGGGTTTGCCTGTGAGCAATCAAGGTTTTCAAAACTATGGAGACAAGTAAAAGAAAAAAAAGACAATCATGAAAACTATAACTTTTTTTTTCCCGAATGAATAACAAAACCACTATAAAAATACGTGCTTTGAATGCGAATCAGGGTAAGGATCATGAAATTTATGCTTTTTTCATAAGAGGATCTGACATTGTAAAAATTGCCGATATTAGTCGAGTGGAACGAGATACAGAGGAAGTATTAAAAGGATTTCAGCGAAGCGAAATTCAAAATCATGTAAAGGGAATAGTGGACTACCTTAATCACGGTAATGTTTTATTTCCTAACGCCATAATATTAGCTATGACCCCAGAAGTTAAGTTTACAGCCGCTAGAGGCATGAGACCGGGGATTATTGAAAACTTTTCTGACATGGGAACCCTTGAAATTCCTGTCTATAATGAGGGTGAAAAAATTGCTTGGATAGTTGATGGTCAACAACGTTCACTCGCATTATCGAAAGCAATTAATCAGGACATAGTTGTTCCGGTAATTGCTTTTATCTCAGATAATCTAGATATGCAACGAGAGCAATTTATCCTCGTAAATAAAGCCAAACCGCTTCCAAGTAGACTTATTAATGAACTTCTTCCAGAAACCAGCAGCGTACTTCTTCCTCGTGAACTAAGTATCCGAAAAATTCCTTCTCAACTCTGCGGCAATCTCAATCGTGATAAGACCTCCCCTTTTTTCCAATTGATTAAACGTCCCTCTGACTCAAAAGAAAAACGTGCAATTATCACAGACACCGCTGTTATCAATATGATTAAAAATAGTCTCGGTAGCCCACTTGGAGTGCTCACACAATACAAGGCCCATGGAGAAAAACCTGCCGATTTAGAAAGTATGTATGGAATTTTAAAAACATTTTGGAGTGCAGTGAAAAATGTTTTTCCTTCAGCATGGGGGTTGGATCCAAAAAAAAGTCGTCTTATGCATTCTGCAGGAATTGAATCCATGGGTGTATTGATGGACAGGATTTATGCACGACTTCTTGCTGATGATAGTGACATTAAAACCGTAGAGAAAGAATTATTAAGGGTAAAAGATCATTGCTGCTGGACTAGTGGAACATGGACAGATTTAGGAGTAGGTTGGAATGAAATCCAAAATACACCCAGAGATATCAAAAAATTACAAGAAAGCTTGTTGAGGGCGTATCAACAAGGTATGAAGTAATGAAAATTTAAGAGAAAAGATTTGAAGTTTATTTATTCAGATTCCAGAGATATGGTTGACCCAAACTACGATTTTCTAAAAGATCGTAATGCAAAAAATAGAGAAATCTATTGGGATGATGTCTATGCACACGAATTAATTAACCCTGCTCCATATGATGGGTTACTAGTCTCGATGAGTGCAGTTCGCAAAAAAGATGGGATAAATGCTGGAAGAGTAAAATATGCTATTAAAGAAGAGCAGAGATTATTAAGAGATGGAATCAGAAAGTTTTTACGATTGGATACAGAGTATTTGAAAGACCGAATAATCATGGGTGATTGTGGAGCATTTGCTTATGTAAAGAACAAGGAACCGCTATTTTCGCCTCTAGAAGTAGCAGAATTTTACGAAGATGCCGGTTTTACCCATGGGATATCACCCGACCATATAATTTTTCGTATGGATGAATCAAATCCAGCAAAGGGAAGTTTGACTACTGACGAAAAGTATCGTTATGAAATCTCACAAAATCATGCTGAAGAGTTTCTTAAATTAGTACGTCAAAAAAAGTATCCTTTCGAACCAATTGGTGCTGTTCAAGGTTGGTCTCCAAAAAGTATTAGTGAATCAGCGAAAAATTTAGAATCTATGGGATATGAATATCTAGCAATCGGGGGACTCGTTCCGTTAAATGCTAGACAAATTAAAGTAGTACTACGTTCTTTGAAAGATGTTTTGAAAACTACTACTAAACTCCATTTACTGGGTTTTGCTAAAGCAGAAGAAATACATGAATTTCAAGATTTCAATATCTACAGTTTTGACTCTTCCTCTCCACTAATTCGAGCCTTTAAAGACAGCAAATCTAATTATTATTCGCCGAAAAATGGAAAAGGTTTGATTTATTATTCTGCTATACGAATACCGCAACCTAATGAAAACTCAAAACTACTGCAGGGAATAAAAAAGGGACTTTATAGTCCAGAAATTTTATTAGAAAAAGAAAAACTATCGCTTAAGTTATTGCGAGAATTTGATAAAAAATTATCCAACAAGGATGATGTAATTGAATCTGTACTGGATTACTTGGAATATCAATTGGACGGTTCATCCAAAGATGATCAAAGAAAACAAAGAGAACTGAAAGATACTCAGGTTCACCTTGAAAGAACATTGACAGACTGCCCATGGAAGACTTGTGAATGTCCTATATGCAAGCAAGTTGGAGTAGAAGTAATAATTTTTAGAGGAAATAATCGCAATCGAAGAAGAGGTTTTCATAACCTATATGTCTATAAAAACTATTTGAACAGTTTAGGTATTCATTAATGAAAAAGATTTCTTATCAGGCACTTTTAGCAAAACAAGCAAAAGATAGACAGATTTTTGTTTTTAAAGCAAAGCCTAAAGATATTCTCTCTTTTTCTGAAATAGATCGAATCGGAAGAAATGAGGACGGAAGTTTAAAAGGTTTTCAAAGGCATCAGGTCGCACCTCATATCAAGGAGATTGCTTCATATTTAGAAACAGAAGAAGCAATCTTACCCAACGCCATCATTTTGGCTTTTATCGATGGACTTGAGATTGAAAGTACTGATAATAATCTAGCAAGGGTCACAATATCATATGATGAGAAGAAAAAACCAGGTTTTGTAGTAGATGGACAACAACGCTTGTCTGCATTTTCTACTATAGAAAAAAGTAACTTTGAGGTATTTGTATCGGCCCTCCTATGTAAAAATATTGATGAACTTAAGCAGCAATTCATTTTAATTAATAGCACACGCCCTCTTCCGAAAACCTTAATTTATGAGTTACTTCCTTCAGTAGATGGGTTGCCTGAAAAGTACACAACAAGAAAATTTGCTGCAAAAATAGTAAGCGAATTAAATCATCGTTCAGATTCCAGCATTCATGGACAAATCAAACAACATACGTCTTCTACCGGAAACATTAGTGATACCGCCATGCAGAAACTTATATCAAACTCAGCATCTGACGGAGCAATTCGAAGTTTTATAAAATATGAAAACCGAGAAGAGTTAGCGTTCGAAATGGTTAATAATTTTTTTAGTGCTCTTATTGAAGTTTTTGGACCAGAATGGAATGGAATGAATCCACGAGAGTCCCGTCTTCGTCATGGGGCAGGACTTGTTGCTATGGGCTTTATTATGGATATGATTCACTCTATTACTAATGAAACAACTACCAAAAGCTTTGTCCCTTACCTTAAATTATTACAACATGATACTCATTGGACTTCCGGAACATGGTACTTTTCTGATCAAGATATTAGGGAGTGGAATAAAATTCAAAATGTTTCCGCAGATATTGATACATTGACCCGCTATTTACGAAAAAAACTGAAAGAATCTATCCAAAAATCAAAGGTTGACTTAAGGCAATGACTCAAAACGCACTCGTAATGTTTTCTGGAGGACAAGACTCTGCAACTTGTTTAGCTTGGGCTTTAGAGAATTATTCCTTTGTTGAGACAGTTGGGTTTACGTATCATCAAAAGCATAGTGTCGAACTAAAATGTAGAAAAAGCGTATTACAAAAAATTGGTTCCATAAGATCAAACTGGTCAGAAAGACTTGCTGATGATCATGTTATTGATTTATCAATCATTTCAGAACTTGGCGAAAGTGCGCTAACAAGGGATATGGAAATAAAAATGATGGAAAATGGACTTCCCTCTACCTTTGTTCCGGGAAGAAATTTGTTTTTCTTTCTCGCGGCGGGTGTATTAATGTATCGAAGGGGAATATCTGTTTTAGTTGCAGGGATGTGTGAGACCGATTTTTCAGGTTATCCGGACTGTCGAGATGAGACCATTAAAGCGATGCAAAATGCTTTAAATATGGGATTAGAAAAACCCTTATTGATCGAGACTCCCCTAATGTGGATTGATAAGTCTCAGACATGGAAGATGGCAAAAGATTTGGGGGGGCAAAATCTAGTTGATCTTATTGTCGAAGAAACTCATACTTGCTATCGTGGAGAACGCTCAGAGAAATATGATTGGGGTTATGGATGTGATAACTGTCCAGCATGTGAGTTAAGAAAAAATGGCTACCGAAAATTTTTGGGATCAAAAGAATGACAAGGTTCCTTGATCATTTTGTTATCGCATCAGCTAGATTTGAAGCAGCAAGATCGGTTGACACACCAGGAGTTCTTCCAGAGAATCATCCATGTAAAAGACTTCATGGTCATAGTTTCTGGGCAAGCTGCATGCAACAATTAAAAAATGATGGCAATGGTTTCGAACATCACGTTCTTGATCAAGAACTTTCTAAAAAAATTGAATCGATGAACTACTCCCACTTAAACGAATTTATTTCTATCCCAACAGATGAAAATCTTGCAAGATACATCTATGAACATATTAATGATGCATCAGTTTCAACAATTGGCCTTCAAAGCACTAAAGACCAAGGAATTCATCTTGAAAATAAGGACAATATACATTTGTGGAAACGCTATCAATTTGAAGCAGCCCATCAACTTCCTAATGTAAAACCTGGGCATAAATGTGGAAGAATGCACGGACACAGTTTTCAGGTAATACTCCATGCGCGAACTTCTATAGAGTCAAAATCAATTAGTATCGATTATGACGAAATTGATCGTATATGGAACCCTATTCATCAGGAGGTCAATTATAAGTGTCTAAACGATATAAATGGACTACAAAATCCTACTAGTGAGTTATTGGCCAAGTGGATATGGGATAAAGTGAAACCTACTTTATCGGAATTATCTTGCGTATCAGTTTATGAGACACGCTCATGCGGAGCACATTATAATGGAGATGACTTTACTATTTGGAAAGACTTTAGTTTCGATAGTGCTGTAAAGTTTCCAAACTCTACTACGCTTCTTAATAAAAAAACAGATCTTGAATTTATTCATGGCCATACTTATCTACTGCGATTAAATCTTAGTGCTCCACTTAATCCGATCATGGGTTGGACAAAAGATTTTGGAGATGTGAAAGAGATATTTTCTCCAATTTTTAAAGAAATTGACCATCGTCCTCTCTACGAAAATGCTGATATTAAAAACCCTACCCTGATCAATATCGGAAATTTTATTTTAAAGAAAGTTAGAATCAAGATACCCGAGATCAGTGGAGTCGAACTCTATGAAAAAGAAGGGATTGGAATAATCCTAAAAGATTCACATACAGGACCTTTGCTTCCACTAACACAAACCTAGATATGAGTTATCAAATTAAGGAAATATACTATACACTTCAAGGCGAAGGACATCATTCAGGGCGTCCAGCAGTTTTCTGTCGATTTGCAGGTTGTAACCTTTGGTCGGGGAGAGAAGAAGACAGAAAACATGCGATTTGTAACTTCTGCGATACTGATTTTGTTGGTACTAATGGAATTAACGGAGGAAAGTTTGAAAGAGTCAAGGAATTAACTACTGCCATAAAATCATTATGGCCAAAGGATTCAAAACAATTACCATTCGTCGTGCTTACTGGAGGAGAACCAATGCTCCAGGTAGATGAAAATCTAGTCGATGCTTTGCATAAGGAAAGCTTTTTTGTTGCTATAGAGACTAACGGTACGATTTTATGCACAAAATCCATTGATTGGATCTGCGTGAGTCCTAAAAATAACACGAAACTTCTCCAGACAACTGGGGATGAATTAAAACTAGTGTACCCCCAGGAAAACGCAAAACCTGAAAAATTTGAAAGTTTAAATTTTCAACATTTTTATCTCCAACCCATGGATGGTATAGATAAGAAAAATAATACAAAAGCAGCGATTGAATATTGTAAAGAAAATCCTATATGGAATTTATCTATTCAAACTCATAAAATATTAGAGATTCCGTAAATCCTTACTCACTAGAAACATGATATCTAAATTTCGAACCTTTAAATAATTTAAATTTACATTCTAGTTTATTTTCCCAAAAATAAAAGATACTTAAGACTGTTTGGACTACTCCTACATTGATTTCTTTTTAAGTATCTGGCTCAAATAAATGTTTTTGTCCTGCGTCACCTGAAGATAGTTCAGTTCTCCTAGTACGTGAATCGCTATCTACAACTGAATCTTTTTCATTACCATATTTTCTTAATATTTTTTTATATCTTTCGTCAAGCGATAAATTCAGAACCTTATTATCCTTTAGGAGATTCGTTTTTGTAATTCCCGAGTTGTAAAAAATACTTGAATTGACCGAGTCTGGAATTAATCTTCCTATGTAAAAGGCCGTTTCATTGATAATTTCGTCCTCCTTACAAAGAACCTTTAACATTGACAAATCTAAAAGAAGATTTTCTAACTCGGGCATTTTCCCACTTTTAAAGATATCCATATAATTAAAGATCATTGCTGCTGATGCAAAGTTAATTTTACAATCGTCTTCTATATACGATAACTTTTTAATCGTACTGAATAATTTATCATTACAGTTATACAAGATAGGTTCAGTTATACTATATTTTTTTTCTTCGTTAAAAATTTTCTTAGCAACATTTAATTCTTCACGTATATTTTCTATGTTTCTTGTTACTTTACTTAGTGCTATCAAAGCACACATCCACCCATAGGTTGTCCGCCCGGAAAGAGTTTCTAATTTACTACTTTGATCACTCGAGAGTGGACTTTCAACACCCTCATACCACTTCGAGACAAACTCCTTAGTGAGTTCAATATGTTTAAATTCTTTTAAACCTAAAGATTTTAAAAAGGTACGTCCTCTCCTATCTGCTGACTTTTTTTCGAGATCTCTTTTAAAACTATTCCACAAAGGTTCAAAAATAGGAGCGCTAAGCTTACAGTTAGCCCTAGTCGATTCAGGTCCTAATAATCGGTTAGCATGTTCTGACATTCCAAAAAAATTGACTACATTCCCTATTCTGAGTGTAAAATTCAGCTTTTTTGGATCAAAACCAAAATCCTTTAATTCAGCAACAACGTAACCAGATTCATCAGAAAAATTTAATTGAGGTGCTTTTAAAACCATTTCTTTAAATTTTTCCTGGTCCATATCCCCAGAATTAATGGCACACACCCTGTTATTTAAGGAAATTTCGGTCCAACTAATCAAATTTAACCATTCTGGTAAAAGCAAAACTGCGAATAATTTCACTGATTTATCATTAGTCGATATATCCCTGTCCGTTCTGTCATTCTCTTGAATGGAATTCTTATCTGACTCTTCTATTATTCTTGTATTAGGTTCGAATATTTTCTTATATCGAAAAAATCTTTCCCTCATTAATTCTCTTAGTAACCCACTACTTGTAGGACTTTTATTCATTATTTACATCTCCGTTTTTCATAATTTTTTGATCAAAAATCATCAATTAAATCCTCATCATCATCGCCATACTTCCAGACAGGATCTGGGTTCTTGGAAAAAGTGATTGAATCCTTGGGTAGTTGCCGAAGTAGGTGGTGGGGTTGTGATGATGTATGAGAAATAAACAGATTTTGTCTACTTCTAGTTATGGCCACATATAATAATCTTTTTTCTGCGTTTTCATCTCTATCGAGCGCATTCTCACTTACTACTTTAGCATCATCATTCATCAGAGGAATGAAAACACTTTTAAAATCTAACCCCTTCGAACTATGGAAAGTCATTATAAAAATTTTGGGAATACGATCAGACTCCTCTAAATCGCCGTGTTTACTCCCGAAATACTCAATATTCACATCTTCGTTTTCATCGTGTTTTATCTTGAGAAGATAATCTTTAAATGCCGCATAATCTATTTTGGCTTTTTGTTTATTCTTTTCACATGGGGGATCTTCGTAATCATAAATTTCAGCACAAACAGAAAAAAAATCATAGATGCTCTGGTGAGTAGGAAAAAGAATTACGCATGGGTCCTGAGGCGATGCATCATTTAAAGCTCTGTTGATTACCCAATCCACCTCTTGCTTCACAGTATCGAATGAACAAATTGTAAGATCTGTATCACGCATATTTTTCATTGGAGTGCCCTCATGGATACGCGACTCGGGGAAAACTGACAAAGCAACATTTCTCAATTTCGGTGTACAGCGGAAGACTTCAGTTAACTCTCCCTCGGTTAAAGGATTTAATACCCGTTTGATGGTTTCTTCAGTACAACCATACTGATAAATTTTTTGCTCAGTATCCCCTGCTACGACAAGCACATCAGAAAAATCATTAAGGCCAACTAATTCTTTTCTCCAGACATCCTGCACTTCATCTAGAAAAACATAGTCATAAAATAAATCATCGGCCTTACATTTATTGAGAAAGCTTTTATGTGTCATCACTTCAAACAGATTTTGTTCTGAATCACCTTCTCTACTAAATCCATGATTTACAAGGTCAGTAAGAGCGTGGGTAAATGTAAGAAAGGCTACTTTTGCCTCAGGTTTCTCAATTTTGATTCTTTCCATTGCATGAGTCATGATAAGTGTTTTGCCACTTCCAGCAAAACCTCTTATCCAGAAATTAGACTTACTCGCAACAACCATATCGATTAGGGCACGTTGCTTAAGACTGATTTGATCGTATTGTACAAACCATTTCATAACTTATTTCTTTGTATTTTACTCATCACTTTTTCCAAAATTCGCTTTGCCGGAAGCTAAATCCTTTTGTGTAAACGAAGCAACTTTTTTGTTTTCCTTAAACCTCTGATAAGCCTGTCTAACATTATCCCTCAGGTCAGTATTACCATATCTTTCAGCAAGTTCTGTTAAATCCAACAACTCCCTTTCCTTTAGATTTATTTTCAATAAAAATTTTTCTTTAAGTATCGAGTAAGCTTTTTGAAAGCATTCTTCTGCACCAGCAATATTTTCTTTTTCAAGTATTTGCCCTTTCTTATAATAAGGATCGGGCAATTTAGAATCAAGTCGTATCGATTTATCTAACCACGAAATCTTATCCTCAATATCTTCTTTGTCGTATGCAATATTATAGGCTCTAGTGGCTGTTGGCTTTCTATCGAAAGCTATTTCCGACCAATACTCAGACTTTTCTTTCAAGCCCATTCTGTCGCAACAAATAGAAATCTGATTTGCGTAATCGTTTTTTTCTCCTAGTCTTTCGAGTAATTCATAATTACTAGCTGCAGTTTCCCACTCTTCAGCATCATACGCATATTTAGCAAGATCTAAAATAATCCTCTCAGGAGGGGGTTTACCTGGTTCCTTGAATAATGCATAGTTATATTCTTGTTTTGCTATGAGCATTTTTTTTTGTATCTCCGTTTGCGTCTGATTTGACATAGGATTCTCAAAGGAATGATTTGTAATTTTTTGATTGATTGTTACCCGTACATCTAAAGTTTTATCTCTATTTAAACTTGCTGTGATCTGTATCCAATCCCTCTTCTCAAAACCATTCGGATCATCACTTTCTACCCAAACAATCCCCAAAAGTTTGTCCTGATTTCCCACACAAAAGGGTAACCCAACCTTCATCTGTCCGTTCCGAGCTATCTCCAATTTGTGTTCGAATGCCTCTTCTGAGGGTACATTTGTTCCTGACGGAATAATAATTTGTTCGCCAATGTACTCCCCATCTGATATTAAAACTAAAATTGACTCAGCAGTAATCGGTTGAATAATATCGAATTTAAATCCGTGCTTTCCCAGGCTGTGCAACGCGGCTCCTTTGGCAACATGTGTCTGCAAATTTTTCGGTACAATTGCTTCTACATTGGGCGAAAGATTTTTCATTACTGCATTTCTAATTAGCGGATCTTTAGCACTACCTCCAATAAACAAGACAGAGTCTATTTCATTTGTCTTTAAGCGTGACTTATCCAATACATCTTGTACAGGAGAAAATATATTTTTACGATTTTTTTCATAATTATATTCTCCCAAAAATATTTTGATAGCCGAAAAAAATCTTTTGACGGTTAGTGTGGGCGATTTAAAAACAATAGGGCCTAAGTCTGGCAACTTAAGTGATATCGATTGTAAGGTAAACACCTGATCGTTGGATTCTAGTAGATCTTCTTCTGTGGTGATTTTATTTAAAATCAACCATTCAATTACTATTTTTTTTAACTTTTCCGCAGTAGGAAGTAACTTAGGTAAGATCCTTTCATTTATATCTCTGAAATAAATCTTTTCCTCATCCTCTAAATATTGGTCGATCAGTTGTGGTATTAACACTGATCTGACTATCGCACGATCAAAGTCGTCACCTCCTAAATCGGTAAACCTGGAAATTGCTAAGTTTTTGGACTTTATGTTACGATCTTTTGCAGAAATTTGTAATATAGAAACGTCGCAAGTGCCAGCGCCAATATCGTAAACAATTATATTTTTTTTCTTTTCGAGATCATTCAGAAAACCTGCATTTTCATTTTCTCTAGAAACGCTATGTAAGAAACTTAAAAAAGCAGCATTTGGCTCATCAATTAGGCAATAATCTTTGATATTGGCACTTCTTAAACACTCAACTAAATCTGATCTTTGATTCGACTCAAAAGAAGCCGGTACAGTGATTGCAACTTTCAATTCTCGACTAATACCCTCTCTTTCTAGAGTGAGCTTCACCTGCTCAATTACTAATTTAAAAAATTCACGAGTTGCATCTTTAGCACTACTGATTTGTATTTTTTGATTACTACCGTGTATTAATAATCCCTTAGCTAAACTGGAGCGAGGATAGATTGGACCCAAATTTATACCTAAAGCCATTTTAAATGATGAGAAAACATTTCTACCCTCTTGAAGATTGGGTTTGACTTCGTAAGCATCTAGTCCGAATATAATTCTGGATTCCTGCCTACCTTTATTCTTTTTTAGAGCCAAAACCGTTGGAATCAGATAGTTGGTAACCTCTCCTCCATCTCTCAATGGTTGATCAATTTCTAGTACTTTAGCACCAGATTCTTGATCGTTTGCCGAGTAATAACTTACAACGGTTGTTGAGGTTCCAAAATCAATACCAACAAAAGTTTTTTCTTTAGTAATCGCCTTTATTTCATTTAAATTAATTGAATCATCATAAATCCATTGTCCAAAATTAGAATCAATTGGTGACTCTGAACTCTCTTCGTCAATCTTTGTTTTAAACCCATTAAGTTCTCTAATAAGACGTAGAAAAATACTCCAAACTACAGAAAAACTCTGAATATTTTTTGCATTTGCAAGTTCTTTAAGTTCCTCCCGTATTTTAGATCTCACTTCGACATTGTCCAAAATCTCATTTCCGAAAAGTTTATTTTGTCTTCTTGCCTCTTCTTCTATCCAAACTGCGCTCTGTTCGGGTATGCCTCGCTGTTGATCTATATTATCTTTTTCATTTTGGTGTCTATTAGAGATTCCATGAGCAATCTTCAAAACAAGAGTCTCATAGTATTCTTTAAGAGGACGAGTTTTTTCATCTGATGCATTCAGTTCTTTTAATAGTCTCATTGCCGCAGAAACATCATCTAAAAAATCTCTCTCACTAATTCCCTCAATACCATCGTGAGCATGACGATTTCTAACCTCTCTAAGTCGATGGCAGAGATTTCTTATTTGTAAGTTCTTAATATGACCTAACTGAAAATAAATTAAATTTTTATCAAGGAGACGCAGGAGATCCGTAAATTGAAGTCTTTCGTATTTAAAACTTGATTCTTCAGGAAAATTAAAATCTGAGTGGTGATTTGAGAGCGCATTTTTTATACACTTGGTATATCGGTCCTCAATAGACAGATTGCCGATCTCTTTTTTGAGGAATAAAACCAGAACCTCGCAAAGTATAAACTGAAATTCGGACCATGTTTTCATAAATTAAATTTTATTTCCAATTTAATATTGCCAAAATTCAAAAAAAAAATCAAAAATTTAGCCGTATAATTGAATTTCAGTCGCATTTAAATCTGAGGGAGGAGAATTATAATGACTAATCCATACTTATCAAAAGATATTGAAGTTCCCTTCGAACAACTCTTTGCTGACCCGAATAACCCGAGGTTGCCAATATTTGAAACAGGAATAAGTACCTCAGTGGAAAGAGTCGGGTATGATGACCCGAAAACCTTATTTAATCCCGAATACCAAATTTGGCAAGATTCATGGGAACACTATTACAAAATTTCAGATTTGATGACTGTAATTTTAAAACAAGGTTGGATAGCAGTTGATCCTATATTTGTCTGGCAACATCCAGAAGTAAATGACAAATTTGTGGTTTGTGAAGGGAATACTCGACTCTGGGCACTTAGGAGAATTCGGGAGGAGTTCCTGAAAAAAGAAGCTTTACTTAATGATATTGAAAGTAAAGGAAGTCGAGCAGTTAGCAGGAACCGGATAGATGAGTTAAGGAAGGAAATCGATCAGCAACGTATGGTTATTGAACAAACCAAAATTTTACAAGTGAAGCCAATTGCAGCTAAAGACACCGAGCAGTTAAAAGAAAAATTATCAATCGTTCTTGGTGTTAGACATCTTAATGGTGCAAAAAAATGGCATAACTACCCAGAGTCGATGTATCTATATAACAAATATCAAAGAATGTTTATAGATGAGTACGGTGAAGATGAATGGATAGATAATAAGAGAATAGAACCTGAGGTGCTTAAAAAGCAAGCTCAACTTGACAGCTTAGAACCTCCAAAATTAAAAAAGAAAATTATTGCTGCAAGTAGACATACCGTTTTTAGAGAACTCTATCGCATTAATGTGGAACAAGCTGGGAATACATTCAGAGACGGAGACCATTTCCTTTTTGAAAATCTTGGAAAAAATAATGACGTGAGAAAAAAATTTGGATTCGAAGCAGACTGTCTTGAATTACCCGCGCATACAATGAAAGTTCTCTTTGAGTGGACATTTAAGAAACCAAGAGCATCTAGTGATGGATCTGATGACAAGGAAGAAGAGAATCCTAATATCTTTCATGCACACAGAAATATTTACGAGTGGAATAAAATAATAAGACATGATGACAAATATAAGACTAGCATTGCTAATGGAAGATTCGAACCGGATGAGGATAGTTATGAGGACGTTCCACCTTTTTCAGATATTATTGCAGACTATAGATTAAATAAATCCGTAAGAGATCCAGTACACACTATCGAAAGAGCAGTCGATGATTTGAAAAAAATCACTAGTAATGATTTTGTGGGAGGCGGTCAAAATCTAGAAAATGCGTTCAACGAATTAGAAAGTTGGCTTAAGGTAAATAAGAGTATATTCAATACAGTAAAAGAAATGCCAGAGGATGGAAGGGAAGATACCGGAACTGGAAAACTAGAAGAATAGTAAGATAGAACAATGAAAAAGAAACCCGATTGGTCTTATCAAAAAACGGCGATCGAACAAACATTCAAAAAATTTACTAATTCGAATGGTTCAAAATTAGGTATTTTTATTCCAACAGGAGGTGGAAAAACAAGAATAGGACTCAGTATTGCATTGAAACTATTACTGCGAAACAAAAATGAGAAAAATAAAAATATTTTATGGATAACAAATCGAAAACACCTAAAAACTAGTGGCAAGAATGATTTGAAAGAAATTCTTGCTGAAAAAAAAGTTGATAGTAGAACAATAAAATCGATAGAGCGTAAATTTGAATTTCTTATAGTAAATAGTATGGATAATTATTTAAAACAACATACTCTTTCAAATACTGAGCTAATCGTGATTGACGAGGCACATCATTCAGCAGCACCATCCTATGAAAAAATTAAACGCTCGGAAAAAAATTTGCTTTTCCTTACAGCAACGCCAGTAAGGACAGATGGACTATCCCTAGGACTTGATGAAGTATCTTTTCAAATCTCATATCGCCAATTATTTGATAGAAATGTAATCATAGAACCAACTTTCGAAAAACCAATCATTCTTCCGAAAAGTGGAACATGGGATGGAGAAAATGAAAATGCAATTTTAATTAAGTCCTTTATGTCACTCTGTGAAAATTATAAAAAGCGCTATAAAAAAATTATTTTTGTTATGAACCGAGTAAAGGATATAAATTGCCTTTTCGAATCACTAGAAAGAATAAAAGAAAACTCAGAAATACGCATTGAGAATATCAGTTTAGAAAAAGACATCTGTTTTATTCACGGAAGTGATAACTCATTTAAAAGGATAGATAAATCCTACAATACAAATAAGGCTCTGGATTTATTTAAAAAGAGAAAAAACTGCATACTTTTCACTACAAAGGATCTCATAGGTGAAGGTTTTAATGATCCCATGGTAGATACGATAGTTGTCACCTATCCAGCAGGAAGCATTCTACAACTAATGCAAATATCCGGAAGAGCACTTCGGTACGCCGATAATAAAGATCATGCTTTTATTATCCAAACGAAACACTCTGAAATTGAATATCACTTTGAGCAGCGTTGGTTGTATCAAGATATCTCAGATAGACCACGCCCTCGATTACTCGATCATTCATATCATAGTAATGCAGATCTAATTACGAAATGCGACAATCTACTCCTGCAACATAATATTGCAGACCCATACTTAAATAGACTTCGCACAAAAATAGGAAAAGTTAAAGAAGGTGAAGATATATCCATTCTTTTTTGTGGGTTAAAGTATGACGAAAGATTACACGCATCAGATTTCTCTAAAAAAGGGAAATATGTTGCAATATTAATAGATCAACAAAACAGAAATGAATGCATCAAAATATTTAATACTTTTTGTGAGAATTTGAATATAAATAAGTCCCATTTGATAAATCTTTATTTGAAAAACGAGGATCCTTTAATCGAGGAAAAAAGACCGAATTATCAGGATATGCTTTATGCGATTGAAAAAGCATGTTCAGAAGTAGAGGAAGATCCGGATTTTGAGGAAAAAAATAGAAATTATATAAATGATAAAGGGAAAGGGACCACCTTTCTTACCTATGTAACATTTACTTATGAAAAACTCCTAAACCAAGAACTTGATAGATTTCTCAGTGATTGTGTAAATAGAGAAGATATCCTACGTTTTTACGATGAAAAAAATTTTTATAGTTGCGTGAAAATCCCATATCCATTCGGTGGTTATTATGCATACTTATTAAATCAACAGCAATATTTATGGGTTAGCGAAATCTGTAATAACTTGCAAAACGAAATACAAAAAGAATCCATGCCAAATGAGAATTGGGACGATGTCATCTCTAAAGTTAAGAATAATTGTAACGAAATTCCTATTCCATTCTCACTGTTTAAAAAAATTGAATACCTAGCAAGTATCAATCATACTAATAAAATGATTCTAGGGGGAAAGAATGAAAAAATTTGAATATACTGCTATAAAAGTAAACCATACTCCTAATTCTGCACAAATTTTTCTACTTTCTGTTATGGCAAATGAACTGGTTGAATGGTCTAGTGTCCCTAGAAAGAAAGATGAGTTTACTGTCGGTTACCAAAGAAATTTGGATGATAAAAAAGTTAAAGACATCACGGAGTTTCTCGAGACCGATCATACTGAGGGGAAAAACATTATCCCCTCGGCAGTACTAGTAGCAGTTAAAGGAGATTGTTTCCGAATTACAGAAGAAGAAGCGATTAGCCAGAGCTGTAAAATAGAAATCACTGTAAAAAAGCAATCGGATAAACACAAGTTGAATGATGTTTTAAAACAATTAAAAAATCGTTTGGGTACTCAGACTGATAGAAGTACAGAACAGACTGATAGAAGTACAGAATCTAATAACTCCGAAATTGATGTTTTAGACTCAAACGTTCAAGAGACTATCGAAGATATAGAAAAGAAATTAAGTGATGAAAACTTCAACGATGATGGAGACCTTGTTGATAATGCTAGAGATAAATTAACAGAATATATTGATGAATACTGCTTACCCGGGATGATAATTGATGGGCAACACCGGGTATTTGGGGCAAATGAAGTTGAGGATTTTGAGGTATATCTCCCTTTGGTACTCATTCTAGATATGGAACCTGTTGAGCAAGCCTTTCATTTCTGGGTGGTAAATAATAAAGCTAAATCATTTTCTTCGACCGCGCTTAGACAAGTTCTTAATACATCATTTACAAATAACGAATTTAAAAAATTAAAACAAAGATTAATTACTTCAGGAGTGGATACTGGCAAGTTTTTCTATGCTCATTTAATGAACATTTCACCAGAGTCACCTTTCCAACATATCATTAATCTAAAGGATGGCAAAGATCGTGCAAAACCGATTAAAGAGAATGTCGCTCACCAACTTGCCACTGCGTTTTTAGACAGGATAAATAACACCCATAAAATCTTGATCGAACGATCTAACAAGTGGATTTCCAATGATCAGGAATATAGGATGGAATTATTTTTTTCCTTGTGGTCTGCCGTTCGAACAACATATAAAGATGTTTGGGATAGAGGGAGAAATCCAAATGCCAGTAATATAAACGGCGAATTTTGTCACCAAATATTCATGAAGGTTTGTTTACTTAACCTTCAAAAAACGATACTCGACCACCTTGTTGGTGACGAACGCTCAAGAAGAAGCAGAAGTAATCCCGCAATTTTTGATGATAGGTTCGAATTAGAACGAGAGACTGGTGCTTATTTAAGCGGTTTGCATGAAAATTTTTTCATAATCGAGTGGAGGACTAAACAACTAGATACTAAAAATGGGCACGAAAAATTTTTCAATTCGATGGATAAGGCTATTAAGTTAAACAAAACAAAAAGAAATGATTTTCGATACGGTATTTTTAATGAATAATTTTTAGTATACATAAATGAAAAAAATTACTAGAGAGACTGAAATTCACCTAATAAGCACTATTTTAGGTTCAGAGAGTAAACAGCACCAGGACGATATTTTTAACAATTACGGTAGTGAAAAGATTCAAATCGGAAATTTTTATAGAAATACATTATCTGAGTTACTTGGAATTACAAAATTACGTAATGAATTAACTGAGGAAGAAATAAAACTTAAGGTTGCTCTTCATCTTTCCCCTCCTGCAGCAATTGACTATAAATCCGGTAACAAAAAAAAACAATGGCAGTTAATTAAGGAGTACGTAACTAAACAACTCGATTTTGAAGTAAATAGTGAAGAGACTGATAAGATATGTAAAGAAGCATCAAAGATTTTACAGAAGTGGAATACAAACAGAAGGAATAGTAAATCAACCTACGAATCACAAAGAGAGTATCTATTAAAAAAATGTGGTAATAAATGCTCAAATTGTAACGTATCATTCTCTCATGAAAGAATAGAAGAAGAAATGTCTAAATACGAAAATGGAAAGCTAGACGAGTATAAGTCTTTCTATAATGAGAAACAAGAGGATCCCACATACTACCTATATCCTGAAATTGATCACATTAGCCCAATCAGTTCTTACGGAGATGAAAAACCAGAGAACAAAGAAATCCTCTGTAAGTTATGCAATAGAGGAAAAACAGATGGTAGTCAACTTTCAATAAGAAGAGAATTTGATATAGCAAACAAAAGTATCCAAGATGTTGACATATATGACCGGCATCGCCTGTTCTACCTTTGTACTTACCTCCACAATAAAAAATGTACGAATTGTGGAACAAGTAACGAGATTACAATTCGAAAAGTAGTTGAAAACGGTCCACTCGTTTTAACTAATCTAAAAGTAATTTGCTATACTTGCTTAGATCAATCAAGAGTTTATTAACCCTGATATTTTGATTGTTTTTTTTCAATTAGTAATCCTCGCTAATTCTCAATATTTCCAATCTGACTCAAATAAAAATTTCTCTCTCCATTACGTAACCAACAAAAAGCATTTACATATTTCCTTCTACCATAAGAATCAAATCTCAAGGGTTTGACAGTTCTTTTGGTCACATTTCCCTCTTTATCTTTATATACTATGGAAATTGTATCCCCTAAGTTTATTGCTTTTTCAATTGCTAATTCCTTCTTTGATTTTGATACGCCTGGGGAAGTTTTTGGATCATTAAGCTTTTTATTAACAACTGGGTTGAAACTGATTTTGTTTTTTTTGATCATTGGTTGAGTTAGATGTTAAAAGAACTTAGATGCCAACTATTATCAGAACTATAATAATTTCCATACTATCTATCCTCAATTAAAACTAATATAAATTAAATTAGGCTATCCGTTGACTCTGTATATTTTTTCATAAAGCCTCTATAATCACATACCTTTTGCGGATGCAAGATATCAAAATGAACTTTTTTTATTATTAGAGACATAAAAACGGCAGTGCTATATGCCTGGCAATTGAAGGACTTTTTAGGGTTAAAAGCAATATCCGTAAAACACTCATATGCTAAAAGTTGATTTCTAATCTGTTCATTCTCTAATAGCGCATTCATATAAAGCCAGTCATAAAATCCTTCATTTAAACCCCACTTTTCTCCCTCAAATAAAAAATATTGTAATCTTCCATTTTCCTTGAGTCGCAGATCGGTTTTCGCATCTAAGGAACTTTTATCTATAAGATCTAAAAAAGGACCTCCATTCTCAAAAACCTTACTTGCTTGATAAAAACATTCCACAGATGCTTGTTTTGGACCAAATGAAGTCTTTAAATTAAAAGCACTCATCTCTACCCCGAGTGGGTTCTCTGAGTTAGAAGAAATTTCAAGAATTCTTCTGAACCCAGTTGCTTTAAATATAGCCTCATGAAAAGATTTTATCGATTTTTGCTTTTGACTTTTTGAGAATCCAGAAAACCACGTAAACGAGATGGTTCTTTTATCTACCAAAGAGGTATCTAATTTCGATGGTATATATACAAATCGCTGAGCCATAGGTTATTTCTGCTAGATTCGATTAACGGAAATAAAGAATTCTTTTCCTATATCCCCATCTATGATTATTTCGGCCTGTGGTTCCGTGGTTTCAAATGATTCTCTACCTTCTCTATTAAAAACCCTAGGTCCATAACTTGAGGTATACCTTATTTCATTTGAGAACATCCCCTCAAAATATTCTGGAGTTGTATTATCGTCAATATCACTAAACTCGGAACCCGCAGCATTTCGAAAAAAAAACCAACATTTCTTATATAGGATTATTTCAGGATCAATGGCAAATTCAATCCAACGTTCATCTGGATACTTTTGAATACATTTTCTTAAAAACCAATCGTTCTTTTTACTAACACTAAGACAA
>CACIGF010000016.1 GCA_902586195.1 uncultured beta proteobacterium
TCACAGCACTGTAATCTTTGTGCTTTGCTTTCATAGAAACCATTAATGCCGTTAATGGAAACGTATCTTTCAACCTCTTCTGTGATTGGGTAATATACTTTAATCTTTATCTTGTATGTGTTTTCAGTTTCTCGTATCAAATTCAGGGTTTCAGGAAATAGTCTTCCAGTATCAAGTGTGAAAAACTCAACAGGCATAGAGTTTCGGCATATTAGATGGGTGATTACCTGATCTTCGATCCCGAGGCTGGTACTGAACACTATTCCTTTTTTCAAAGAAACAGCTTTTCTAAGAATGGCAATTGATTCATTGACGATATTTGCATTCATGAAAAAGTTACTTGTTTAATTAGTTCAGAAATAGACTTCCTGACATTTAGCTGTTCAATTAATGCAGAGCCTGTAGCAAATTGTAAGCCCGGGTATTTTTCACTCAAAATCTTAAGGCGTTTTGGAAGATCAACTTTCAAATGATAGCCATTAGCTAGAAGGACAGGAAAAATAAAAATATTTTTTTCTCCTTCAGTATGTAATTTGGCAACAATATCTTCCAAGGAGGGTTTTTCTAACTCAAAAAATGCTAGGCTAACTTTTCTCAGGCCACCCTCTCGTAGAGTTTCTTTTGCCAGTTCTATGAAAGGATTTTTCCAGTTGGGGTCACTGGAACCGTGTGCAAGCAAAACGACAGCAGTAGAGTTTTTTTTAAGCAACATACGATATCTTCTCTTCTTTAAGATCGTCATCTTTAATGACCACATCTTCTGTCAGCATAGTATTTGTGAGGCTGAAAATATTCCCAATTATTAAGCATACCGGACCATCCGTTTTCAGGTGATACGTCATTAAGCGTGAGAGTTTTGTTAGTGTTTTTACTGGTCTCGTGCTCGCATTTTCTATAATTGCAATGGGCATATCAACTGACATCTTGTTATCAATCAATGAAGAGGCAATTTTCTCCAAGTCTTTACCTCCCATATAAATAACAGCAGTATCGCTATTTAGAACGGATCTTAACCAACTAACATTACTTTTATCTGAGAAGGCTGGTGTGACAAAACAAATAGATCTCGAAACATTTCTTTTGGTCAAACTAATATTTAATTCTGCCGCACAAGCAAGTCCTGCCGTGACACCTGGCACGATCTCAAAAGGTATATCGTATTTATTTAAGGCCACGATTTCTTCTGTTAGCCTTCCAAAAATGGTTGGGTCTCCCCCTTTGAGTCGTACAACTTTATTATTATTTTGGTAGTAATTAACTAATAGTTTTCCAATTAATTTTTGGTCAATTGATACTTTGCCAGCCCTTTTTCCAACAAAAATCCAGTTGGCCGATTTATTAAGTTCTTGAAAACCCTCAAAGTCAATGAGCGCATCGTAAAAGATTACGTCGGCATCCTGGATAAGCTTCATACCCTTAACGGTAATGAGGTCAGGGTTTCCTGGCCCAGCTCCCACGAAAAATATTGGATTTTTTAAAGTGATCATTTTTAAAAAAGTCCTCCTGAGTTGTCTTTACCAGATTGGTAGTGCTTTTTAAACGGGTTAAGGATTGAAGCCAGTTCTTCACGCTCTTTAACAAAAATCGATTCCTCGGAATTAAATTTAAAATGGGCTATGTCAAACCCACTTCTTTTTAAAAAATAACAAATTTCCTGATTAATTTTTCCAATTGCATGAATTTCAATACCGTCAGCTATTTCTTTTATTTTTGCAGCTAACGAGTAGGCTCTACCGTCAGTCATTTTACTAAAAGAAATTGCAATGTTTTTTTCTTCCAAAACTTCTTTGGAGATTTCGGAGGTTTTAACACCAACCTTATCTGGATCTAAAACTTTTGTTGGAATTTTTGTCTCTACCAACTCGCCAGTGTTTAAATTTAGAGTGATTATTTTTGTATCATGCAGAGTCATTTACTATCCCTCAGGATTTTCTAGCTTTGTTGGCAGCCTCTGCAAATGAAGCATTTCCTAGTCTCGCAACGGTGTTTCGAAAGGTCTCGTTTTTGTCTCTCTCACTAAGGTAGTGTTGAAGAATATTTTCTACAGCATCGCTAATCTCATCTTCTGCGAATGCTTTGGCAATAATTTTTCCAAGGCTCGCTTTACCTTTTTCTCCTGAGTTGCCACCTAATAGCAGCTGATAAAATGCTTTTCCGTCTTTATCAACTCCAAGAATTCCGATATTTCCGATATGATGATGCCCACAACTATTCATACATCCTGATATTCTTAAATCTATATTGCCTAGAGATTCTAATTTGTCGAGGGATTTATATCGCCGATTAATATCTTCAGCCACAGTAATTGATCTCGCGTTTGCTAGAGAGCAAAAATCTCCTCCAGGACAGCAGACCATATCAGTCAATAAACCACTCACAGGTCGTGCCATACTTAGTTCTTGTAGTTTGAGATATAAGTCAGGTAAGACTGAATTAGATACATATGGCAAAACAAAATTTTGGGCATGTGTTACCCTGACAAGAGAGGCACTGAACTTGTCAGCGATCTCGCACAACGATAACATTTCCTCTGCGGTGACGTCTCCAGGGGCTCGACCTTCTCCTTTTACCGGAACCTTGACAATACTCAATCCAGGAAATTTATGATTGATTACGCATCTATTTTTCCAATTAATAAAATCTACACTATCAATTGTTTTTTCAATTTCTCCTTCATTTGTTTCTCCTGAGTCAGAGACTTTGTTTACAATCTCACCTTCTTCTAGAAATTGGTTTTTAACTCTATCTAAATCGCTTAAATCTAATTGTTTGAAATTTTGTTTTACGTCTGTAAACTCCTCATCTAACAATTTTTTAAATTCATCGGTTCCAACTGATCTAATAAGAATTTTAATCCTTGCTTTTGTCAAATTATCACGTCTTCCTAACCGATTATATAGTCGCATTAAAGCGTGAGTGTACCGCGTGATATCGGTCCAATGAAGACTGTCATGAATTACAGGACCTAATACCGGTGTCCTTCCTAGTCCACCTCCGGCTCGAACTCTAAATCTCACTTCCGGTTCAGGGGCAATAGCCTCAAATGCTAGGTCATGAACTTGTATTAGTGCTCTATCTTCTACAGCACCTGTAAAAGCAACCTTAAATTTTCTTGGTAGAAAGGAAAGCTCCGGGTGAAAGGTGCTCCATTGCCGAAGAATTTCAGCATAAGGTCTTGGATCAACGATTTCACCTTTACATATCCCAGCTAAAGCGTCACTGGTTATATTCCTTAAACAGTTCCCACTAGACTGAATACCATGTAAGCCAACTTCAGCTAGTTCTTTCAGAGCTTTTGGGACATCATCCACTTTTATCCAGTTAAGCTGCATATTTTGTCTGGTTGTTAAATGACCATAGCCTCTATCGTATTTGGTCGTTATTTGAGCTAAGGATTTTAGTTGACGAGTATTTAACATCCCATATGCTATTGCTATTCTAAGCATAGGCGCATGACGTTGAATATATAAACCATTTTGTAATCTCAAGGGACGGAACTCCTCAGGGGTAGTAACACCCTCCCTGTGACGTTTGAGTTGGTTTTCGAATTGAGAAGCTCTTTCTTTAAGCCTAGACAAATCAAAAGTATTAGGTTGGTACATAGTCGGAAAAGTTAATTTATTTAAAGTAGCCTATACTGTACGTTGTAAAAAATTTTTTTTAAAATACTTTTTTTTTTTAATGTTAGAAGAATAAGTTATAAAGAATACGGAGGTGAATTTTGGCTAAAGCTTACATCTTAGGAAACAATACAATAATCAATAAAGACGGATATGGAGAGTACGCGAAGAAGGTTCCAGAAACAGTCAAAGCCCATGGCGGCAAGTTTTTAGCTAGGGGAGGGGATACGGTAATTTTAGATGGGGATCCCGCTGGAAATAGAAATGTCATCATTGAATTTCCTAGTATTGATACTGCGAAGGCATGGTATTTTTCACGTGAGTATCAAGAAATAGTTCACGGTAGATTGCAAAATGCGGAAGGGTATCTTTTGATAGTTGAAGGGGTGGAGGACAGTAATTAGGATAAAGAATATGGAATTTACAAAAGATCTAATTGTAGTGTGCACTACGGTTGATTCAATTAAGGAGGCTCGAAGTATTTCTAGGATTCTTGTAGAGGAGAATTTAGCTGCTTGTATTCAAATCAATCAGGTTCGTAGTATTTTTGAATGGGAGGACGAGGTTGATGAGACCCTTGAGTTTAAATTAAGTATCAAAACGGTAGCAGATAATTACGAAAGGATAGAGGAGAAACTTCTGGAAGTGCACCCATATGATTTACCCGAAATAATCAGTGTACCCATAATGTATGCTTATGGTCCTTATGCTGAATGGGTGGATAACCAATGTGGCGAAAACGAAGAATTTGAGGATGATGAATAAAATTATTTTTGGAGTAGAAAAAATTGATAAGTGCTCTGGAACTGCTTACGCCTTAGGATACGGGGGAGCTGTTCCTTTCGTCGTTTTTGTGGCAATGCAGTGGCATGGTTATCAATTGATTCAAGGTGGGGTGAGCTTGATATATTTCTATGGCAGCATTATCTTGAGTTTTTTAGGCGCTCCGCATTGGGGCTATATTTTGGCGATAGCAGATAAAGCTGAGATCAAAAATTTAGCGGGCCGGCTTGTTATTGGTGTCATTCCGTCTTTGATAGCTTTTTTCTCAATTCTGTTTGATGAACTTGATAGATTATTAATTATTGGATCAAGTTTCATATTTATGTATGTAATTGATAGTATCTTGTTTCGGCAAGAAAATATTCCGAATTGGTTTCTTCCGCTCCGATTTCGCCTAACGGTTATAGTTGCCTCTTGTTTTTTTTGCTCTATTTTACTGCTTATTGTCCGATAGAGATGTTAAATGAGCTTGCACACCGTTTGCAACTCCTTCTGGATAGTAACCACCTTCTAGAAGGGAAACTATTTTCCCGTTCGCATATTCGTTAGCGATATCTAAGACTATTTTTGTAGCGTCATAGAACCCTGAGTCAGTAAAATTGAAACAACCTAGCAAGTCATCTTTTCTTGAATCGAAGCCGGCTGAAATTAGAACGAAATCAGGTTGAAACTTCTCGGCTGCTGGGAGTAATTTATCAACCAAGGTTTGCCTTAAGTCACTATCCGTTGCACCACAATTCAGATGGACATTAATATTGTAGCCGTATCCTTCACCATCACCTTTTCTCGCCGGATCTCCGGTGCCAGGATACGAATGCCAATCATGCAAAGAAAAAAATAGCACGGTAGGATCGTCATAGAAAAAAAATTCCGTTCCATCGCCGTGGTGATAATCCCAATCGACAATTAAAATTCGCTTGTATTTCAAAATAATTTGGAGATATTTAGCAGCTATCGCAATATTGTTAAAAAAACAAAACCCCTCTTCGCGTCCATAATTTCTTGCATGATGTCCCGGGGGTCTTGCCGCCACAAAAGCATTTTGTACTTTGTTTTGATGCACATAGTCACAAGCAGCTACCACTCCACCAACTGCCGACTTGGCTATTGCAACTATGTTAGAACTATATCTTCTAGAAATTTTGTCGAGATGGTCCTCAGAGTGAATCATTGTGATTATCTCGTCGCTTATCTCTTTCAAAGGCAGGTAAACGATTGATTTGTTAAACCCAGGATGGCTTTGAATTTTTTCCCATGCTAATTGTAATCTCTTAGGAGTTTCAGGATGTGCCTTATCATGTATAGGGTCAAGAAAAATGTTGTCAAAAATAAGACCAGTCTTGTTTTTATTGGCTTTCATATCGAAACTAATACCTCGCTTTGAAAGAATTAAACTTATAAGACCAAAACAAAATAGGTTTCTCTTACCTTGCTGTACTTTCATAAAATGATATCTCATTGTCTGGTCTAATTAAATCTCCTGCACAATTTAAATATGCTCCGGTGACATTTCTGGATAATCGTGAAGGAAGATTTAATCTTACGTGTGTCTCATTTGTTTTGTAGGTCAACTCTCCCCCAAAATTTGCTATTTCGAACATCAAAAGACCTCCCTGGTCCGACTGTTCTAAATTTTTCTCGACATAAAAGGTTTCTTTCTCTTCGGTTGGATTTTGAAAAATAGTTTCTGTATTAATTGTTCGTGTTTTTAGACTTGCTGAGGAAATATGCTGGCCGGGAACTTCTAGAGTCATCGATGTCAAAACGTTAGTTTCACGTACAAACTTCTCAACCTTAAATGAAATATTTTTTTTTTCGTCGTAGTAATGAATGCCGCATCGAATTGGCCAATTATTGTCCATTGCCACAATCGGTGTGACACTCCACGAAAGAGCAGCAAATAGCGCGGATTGAAAAGAGACCATTATTTTGAAATATTCAAATACAATTGCATTTCCAGGGAGAGTTTCTGCAAAACAGAGGCTCGACTCATTCAATCCTTCAGAGTATAAACGAACCAGAAACTTTATTAAAGGCAACGTAAGCAAGTTGTCCCCTTATATTACTCATGGGATTTTATCTCTAGAGGAGGTATACGATACCCTAACGAAGAAATATAACTTAAGACCCGATCACAAATTTATCAACGAATTAATGTGGCGTCAATTTTTCCATCATGTATGGACAAAAAAAGGGGAAAACATTTTCAGTTCCCTTGCCGAAGAATTAGTACCTAAATCTTTTTACAGGTCTGAGTTACCAGGTGACATTACTCGTGCCAAAACAGGTCTTGCTGTTATAGATAAAACTATTAAAGGTTTGTATGAAAGCGGGTATATTCACAATCACGCGAGAATGTGGTTAGCTGCTTATATTGTCCACTTTAGAAAAGTGTATTGGAAAGTGGGGGCTGACTGGATGTATTCTTTATTAGTAGATGGAGACCTTGCATCAAATCATTTGTCTTGGCAATGGGTTGCTGGGACAAGTCGTTCAAGTATTTATATCTTTAACGCTGAAAATGTTAAAAAGTACGGTCCTGAGGAATTTTGTGTCAAGGGGACCTCTCTAGATAGAAGTTACTCTGAGTTATCAGATTTAGCTTTTAGTCGGAAAACAATTGGAAATGAGTTGATAACCGAAGACGAGCTTATTCCATTCAAAGCCCCTCTAATCAAATCTTATCCTCCCATCGATTTGCCAGATATTAGAAACGCAAATTTAGATGATTTTTTTCTAATTCATCCATGGAACATCGGGTTTTCTGATGAAACAAGTAGCAAGATGAGAAAAGTTGGAATCATTTTTGAGGAGTTTCACAAGAAATGGCCATGGAGTACCGTTAAGTGGAATTTTGTTTTAAAAAGTATGGAAGAGACGTGTGATGATATTTTTATTTGTAGGGATGCGAGTCAAATCGGGAAATGTTTGACTACATATAATCAACATTTAGAAGAAATTCCACGGTTTCCGTTTGACAGAGTAAACACCATTTTTGATAAAAAAATAGGAGTGGAACCACAGCAATATTGTCATTCTTTCTCGAAGTATTGGAGAAAAATAGAGAAAACAATTACGTAACATTCAGCAACTCTTTATGGAATGTGTTGAAGTCTAAAAAAAGTTGTTATGTCTACGGAGTGTTGCTTTTCGTTACACTCTTATTTTTTCTACATCTATCAGAACAGTATTTTACCTCCTGCCAATTATTTCGCCAGGATTTTCGCCATTCCATGGGTTTTTTACAGACAACGCAAATCTTGCTCTCCTTAATTTTTCTCACTGTTTATCTAGAAGTTCCAATTGACTGTTGGGTACGAGTTGGCTATTTTGTTTAAAATTTTTCCTCTTCCGGCTTCCATGGTCTAGGTACACCTTTTTCGCAAGATCAACAAACTTTTTATTTTTCCTCATAGCCCACAGTTTTTCTCGGGCACCTTGAGAACTTTTTTTCAAATCAACGATTTTATCAAATTCTGAATATGGCCAACCATTGGGATTCCATTTTTTAGTAAAGCTTTGGTCTGGGTCTTGATCGACAAATTGCTTTTCGGGGTTGTAAATTCTTATGGTATTAATTCCAGTGGTTCCACTTTGCATTTGCATTTGCGGCCAGTGGATACCCGGTTCATAGTCAAGAAAAAGTCTGGCGAGATGTTCTCCCGAGTGTGTCCAATGTAACCATAAGTTATTACTCGCAAAAGATACTAGCATTGCCCGCATTCTGAAATTAATCCACCCGGTAGTTTTTAGATAGTTCATGCAAGCGTCAATTAGTGGAAAGCCGGTCTTGCCCTCTTTCCACAAGTTTAGAAACTCTTCTTCCTGAGCATTTAATTTATTTTGATTTCTAACATGTTCATAGTTTACGTGCATACATCTAAATTCCAATTGAGGCTCGAATTCAAGTTTTTGGATAAAATGACATCGCCAATGTAGTCTTTTCTCAAAGCTGCGCAAACTGCTGAATTTTGTTGCATTAAATTCTTTTGATTTTAACTCTTCTGATGCGGACAAAAGTTCTTTGTATAAGGCTCTTATTGACAACATGCCACTAGTTAAAAATGGAGACAACCTCGAACAGGAATATTCCGCCTTGAGAGGGCTACTCATTTCAGTGCGGTAGTTTAACGAGCGTTCTTGAAAAAATGAGGTAAGTAGTCGCTGCATTGTCTCATTTAGATTATCCGGCAAACTTTTACTTGCTGAATCTAGGGCTAGATGGTCTACACCACAAAATTTTAATAAACCATCCCATTCAAAGTCATGTACCTCTGGAGAAAGAAATTGGTTATTTTTGATCTGTGGATTACAAACATTGTATTGAAATACAGGAATTTCTAAACACTCTTTGCCCATAAACTCCTTCCACTTTCGAGACCAAACATCGCGTTGTTTTAAACCTCTGATGACATTATTTTGACGCTTCTCTTCCCAGAGTATGTGATTTGACTTGCACCATTTCCTAACTTTTTTATCCAACAAATAAGATGAAAAGTTTCCAGTCTCTTGATGACTGTACAAAGTAAATTCCTTAAATTCTCGCTTTAATCCTGTAATCGTTTCGATGAAATTCCCTCTGGCAAGATAGACAGGAACCCGGTAACTGGTCAATCGTTTAGCAAGTTCATATAGACCTTTAAGGAGGAGCACTTTATGACGCGTGCTCAAATCTGGTGTATTCCAACGTAGATTGTCTAAGGAAAAAAGACCAACAGTAAAACCGTTTGCAGCCGCTGAACTTAATGCTTCGTTATCATAAAGCCTAAGATCTTTTTTGAACCACATTACGCTAATTTTTTTGGATGCAATCATCATACAAGCCTGAGTCCATTTGTTGCGTCATATTTTCTAAGAATGTTTTGTATTTTCTTTCTAAACTCGCTTTGCTAACAAACAAGTTTTTAAGAAAAGAGACTTTGAATTCCGTATCTATTGACATGTTAGTGTTATTTTTTTGGGGGACAATTGACCATATACTGCGATAGTGGACAAAATCCCCTTCAATTTGTTCCATAATAATTTTATAACCTGCGTATTTAACTTTTAGAATTACTTTTTGTTTGATATCAATGTTCATTATTTTTCCCACCAAATGTTGTTCTACGATAGTTGAGTCCTGATATTTGTCCAAAATCTTACTATGCTCAAGGTTTGAGTAAAACTTTGTTAAGTTATCGTAGTCCGTGAGTGCGTTAAAAACTGAGCATGGTTTTTTATTTATTTTTGTTATGAGCCCTACTTTGTGCATACCGTTTTCTGTTGAAAAGGAATATGTAGCTGTATAAACATGAGGTGATGTTAAAAAGAATACGCATGTAATTAGCAAAATAGGGTAGGCTAGCTTCATATTAAGGAAGAAAATTAATGCATACGTTGTATACTTTTTATGTATTGTTTAACATGTTTATCGCTATGTTGGTGCTCTTTTACCTTTCGCACGCAGACAATACTACATTCGATAATAACAAGTCTATTCTTTATGCTTTCGGCGTTCAACAGATACACTGCATAGCTTTATTTGGATTAATTTCTTTACTTAGATACTCTTCTTTGCCGAAAATTGGCGTGTATTTGTCCCACGCCGCTTCTATTTTGTTTTGTTTGGGCATGATTCTTTTTTCATTAAACATATACGTAAAAAATATTTTTGAACTAAGCGTACTTGCGCCGTTGATTCCCCTTGGGGGAGCTATGTTATTTTTCGGATGGGCTCTTGTATTGTTGCTTTCGTTTTTCTGGTTTACTGTCAGGATGTTAGGGAGAAAGTTTTAAAAGATATGACGTTATATAATAAAACAAAGCGGTACAAAGAACCGAGCCTACAACGTGAGAACTAATGAGGATTGTCGCAAGGATGAATTTTGAATTTTGCAGTAAAACAAAGATCTCTGCAGAGAACGCTGAAAATGTGGTCAAACTACCGAGAAATCCTGTAGTAATGGCTATTTTTGTAGTGTCATCTAAATTGTTGTTATCTGATATGTAAGCTAAAGCGACGCCTATAAGGCAAGCTCCTAGAATGTTAGACACCAAAATTCCCGAGGAAAAAAGTTTGTTCATCGGATTGAAAACAACGCTTAAATAATGCCTCAACATAGCACCTACTGCTGCTCCAATGGCAATGTAAATGTATAAAACTCCAGGCAAAGTTGTCACAGTCTTGTTAAATGAATTCTCGATATTATCAATAATTTGGTTAAAATGGAACTTTGAGGCGAACGGGTAATCTGAAAGTAATTGTGGAGATATATGGCTAAAGAGCGCGGATTTTTCGAAAGATCGTTCATGTTCCGTATGATACGGGACTTTTTCCTGCTCCTCGTTATTGTTGCCGTTTTAGAGTTGGGTCTTCGCTATGCCGCGATCTTATATGAATTTAAAAACAATGAACCGGTTAGGGTGCAGCAGGTAGCCGATAAGCTGTCAAATGATATACGTTCGATTATGTTAAATGCGGGTGGTCCAACCGCTGCTAGGACGATTTATCCGATAATCGATAAAAACTACCACGATCTTGGTTTTTTAGTCGCGGTCGAGCCGTCTCAAATTACCGTTGATTCCATTAAAGTTTCCCAGGGTATGGACGCGTTTGGTTTGCAGCAGGTTTGGCCAATTGGACACCATACCGAGTCCAAAGTTGATATTGCTGCTGAGCAGTATTGTCTTGGCTGCCATATCAAAGCTAGGATTGGGGATGTATTAGGCACGGTAACTGTACGCAGTTATTTTGATCGGAAACTTGATGTTTGGCTAGAGGAAGTAAGGGTTGCTGCTGGGGTATTATCGGTAAACATATTAATCCACACCCTGGTTTTGTTTTTTTTGTTAAAGATTAGAATGCAACCGCTATTAGATCTTAGGTCGACGGTTTCATCTCTTGCAAGAGGGTTAATGGATATTTCACCCAGAACAAAAACGAATTCGGAAGACGAATTCGGTGATTTAGCGACTGATCTTAACCATTTCCTAGATCGTATAGCTTTGGTTGTGAAAGATCTTGATGTTATTTTGAGTGAGGTGTTAGTTGTTGGGGATAGGTTAAAAGTTTTAACGAAGCAGTTGGACAGCCAATGCCGGGAAATGAGGGAGATGCTCTTTCCTATGGAAACGGAAGGTGGTGCAGAGGGTAATGAGCTTGAGTTAGTGGCCGCGAGAGAATCCGGGGTTATGAAAACTTTAAAAACATCTGCCGAAAAAATAAAAGACAAGGGAGGAAGCAGGTCCAAAATGATTGTTGAAGAATACAACGATCTGCTCGAACAATTGCACGGCTCATTCAGTGAACTACACGATAGTGTTAAGAAAATGGCTGAGTCCGAAAGAAGGCGTGGTAAAAATATTGATCGTTATGACCTCTTCATGAATGCTTTAAAAGAGATGGCTTTACTTGAGGCGAGTATGCAAAGAGTTGCAAAAAGTGGAAGGGAAACCCTCAGAAGAATTGTTCAGGTAACAGAAAATGATTAATACTTTAGCGGTTTTTTTTTCCATTTTGAATGTTGGAACGGAAGTACCAGCAAGTTTTGAAAAAGAGAAATGGATTAGCGTACAGGAAAATACCCTCTTGATTAAAAACCAAATTATTCCTCGTAATCGCCATAGAAGGGGAGTGGTTGAGTTACAAAACTTTTCAAAAGCAACTATTGATGGTGCTATGTCGATGGAGTTATTAACCGAATATGACTGTAAAAAAGGGACTTTTAGACTGATTAATCATCGTGGGTTTTCAAAAATAAATCTTGAGGGCGAGCTTGTTTATGATTGGCGTGGGTTTGACCCTAGGGCATTTGTCGGCATACCTGCTGCAACTCCGGCAAGAAACGTTTTTGAGCTTGTTTGCGGTTATAAGAGAAAGGCTGTTGATTGACGTGAGTGATAAGGGTAAAACGGAAGTGTATTTTGACGGGGCTTGCCCGTTGTGCAGGAGAGAGATTTCGTTGTATAGGAAATTAGACAAGGAAGGAGTAGTTAGTTGGGTAGATGTTGCTAACTGTCATCCCACCGTGTCTGGTCTAACGAAAGATGAGCTTTTGAAGAGGTTTCATATAAAGAATAAACAAGGAGTTATTCTAAGCGGGGCCAGGGCTTTTTTTGATCTTTGGAAGGAGCTTCCAGGGTGGAAGTGGCTGGGCAGGTTAGGAAAATACTCATTCATAGTGAATATGGCGGAAATAATGTATATTGGTTTTCTTAGGGTTAGGCCGTTTATGCAGAAATGTATGAATTTATTTGAAAAAAACAAAGCATAGATTGTTAAAGGAGCGAATGTGAAGATAAATGATCAGGCGCCAAATTTTTCAGCCCAATCGACCATGGGCGATATTGATTTTCATGAATGGTGTGCTGGCTCTTGGACACTATTTTTTTCACACCCAAAGGATTTTACACCAGTATGTGCGACTGAAATAAGCGCTTTGTCAGCCTCTGAAGACGAATTTAAAAAGCGTAACTGTAAACTGATAGGGTTAAGCGTTGATTCGTTAGAAAGCCATTTTGATTGGCTTAGTGAAATGGAAGAAACATATGGTAGTAGTATTGAATTCCCAATTATTGCGGATAAGAACCTATCTGTTTCAAAATTGTACAATATGTTACCAGCTGACACAGTTGTTGAAGGACCTAGGTCCGCAGCTGATAATGCCACCGTTAGGACGGTCTATATTATCAGTCCTGACCTAAAAATAAAAATGATGATGTCTTACCCTATGACTACCGGTCGGGATGTTGAGGAGCTCTTGCGTGTTGTGGATTCAATACAACTAACCAGTGGCCACAAAGTAGCAACACCAGTAAATTGGCGTGCGGGTCAGGATGTGATTATTGCTGCATCGGTAAGCGACGATGAAGCTAAGGAGTTGTTTCCAGAGGGCTGGAAATCTGTTAACGCATATACCAGAGTAGTCGGGCAACCAAAGAAAAGTTGATCAACTGTAAAGGTTAAGTTAGATTATTTTTTCTTTAAATATTCCGAAAATTGGGATTTCAATGAATTTAGCTCTTTAGAAATGAAATGAGCATCATGTGCGACCGCTACAAAATCAAAACCTTGACTAAACCTTTGCATGCCGCCTTTATTCGACAATGCAATTATCCCAGCTGGCTTATTATTCCTAATAATTAGCTTTAGTGCCTTCCTAATTTCACCTTCCACTTTTCTGTCTGAAGAATTACCTAATTTACCCATACTGGCGGCAAGATCTGATGGCCCGATAAAGACGCCGTCAATGCCTTCGGTATTAACGATTTCCTCTAGATTTTTTAAGCCATCAAGATTTTCAACCTGAACAAGAATACTCATTTCATTAGATGCTTGTTTTAAATATTCTTCCCGAAGCCCATGATTACTCGCACGACATATGCCGGAGACTCCTCTCATGCCATCAGGTGGATAGGTGCAGTATTTTACTGCAGCCTCAGCATCAGCGCGATTGCTAATCATTGGAATCATAATACCGTCTACACCAATATCTAAAACGCGTTTAATTTCTACAATATCATTTGATCCAACTCTTACTAAGCAAGCTATTTCCCGGTTTCTGGATTTTACCGCGTTCAATTGATCAATCAAATTTAGTGGGCCATTTGTTCCATGTTCACAGTCAAATAAAATCCAATCGAAGCCAACGTTTGCAATGATTTCGGCTAAACATGGAGCCCCTAGGGTAGCCCAAATTCCGATTGTTTGTTTTTGTTTAAATAAATTTTTTTTATATTTTCGTTCGTTATTTATCATTAACAGAAAGTGAATTGTGTTAGACGGCGTGTGGGGCTTGAGACTAATCTGGCTAATGGTAGCATTTTATTTCATATTTTGCCGAGATCCTTGGATTGCAAACACAAGCTCTATAATTTTTGAATTTTTTTTGTTTGTATGGCTGTTTTCAAGAAAGGTGACCAGGGGTGCATTTTGAAAATGTGAAGGATGGAGATGTTTTGTCATCGCCAATCAATCTTGAGTTTGGTGTTCAAGGGTTGGAGTTAGCGCGTTCCGGACCCGTGGGGAAAAGGTTTGGCCATCATTATTTGCTTTTTAACCGAGATAGTATAATGGAAGGTGCGGTCATACCGGGTGACGTTTACTATATTCATTTTGGTAATGATGAAATAAGAGGAACAATAGAATTAGAGTCAGGAAATTATTTGTTGACTTTACAATTTGCTGATGGCGTACACCAAATCTCTGGAGAAAAGATGAGCGCGCTTGAGGAGATCACTGTAACGTGATACTTTCTAGTTTTTATTTCAGGCCAGATAAATTTAATTAATAAGTTTTTTTTTGGAAAAAGGGGGTAGTATCAAATGGCAAAACAATCCGATTCATGGAAGTTCGAGACTCAGGCTATTCACGCTGGGTATGACGTCGATCCCACTACAAAGGCTGTCGCCGTTCCGATTCATCAAACAGTTGCGTTTGCATTCGATAATACCCAGCATGGTGCGGACTTATTCGATCTAAAAGTAGCAGGTAACATATATACGCGAATCATGAACCCTACACAGGATGTTTTAGAGAAAAGGGCGGCTAATCTCGAAGGAGGAATTGCTGGTCTGGCTCTTGCCTCAGGGCAAAGTGCCGTAACTTATGCCATACAGACGATAGCTGAAGCTGGAGACAACATAGTATCTGTATCTACATTATATGGAGGGACATATAACCTTTTCGCTCATACATTTCCCCAATTTGGAATTAACGTTAAGTTTGCTGATTATAGAAAGCCTGAAAAGTTTGCTGATTTAATTGATGATCGGACAAAGGCCATATACTGTGAGAGTATTGGCAATCCATTAGGGAACGTAACTGACATTGGTCGGCTTGCTAAAATCGCACATGACCATGGGGTACCTTTGATTGTAGATAACACAGTAGCAACTCCATATCTTTGTCGACCTTTTGAGCACGGGGCAGACATTGTTGTGCATAGTCTTACAAAATATATGGGCGGACACGGAACAACTCTTGGAGGCGTTATAGTGGACTCAGGCAAGTTTCCCTGGGCAGAACATAAAGACCGGTTTAAAAGATTAAATGAACCTGATGTAAGCTACCACGGAGTTGTATATACCGAAGCATTGGGGCCGGCGGCGTACATAGGTAGGGCAAGGGTTGTTCCGCTAAGAAACACTGGCTCGGCAATTAGTCCATTTAATGCATTTCAAATTCTTCAGGGTATAGAAACACTGTCCTTAAGAATGGAGCGGATATGTTCTAATTCCTTTGCAATAGCAGAGTATTTGAAAAATCATCCCAAAGTAGCCTGGGTTAACTATGCTGGGTTAAATGATCATCCAGATTATGCGCTTTTGAATAAATATATGTCGGGAAAGGCAAGTGGAATACTTAATTTTGGATTAAAGAACGGAAGGTCGGCCGGAACTTCTTTTCAGGATTCGCTAAATTTGTTCACTAGACTAGTTAACATTGGCGATTGTAAATCACTTGCTTGTCATCCTGCGAGTACTACCCATAGGCAGCTATCTCCGGAAGAGTTAGAGTTAGCAGGTGTTACGGAGGATATGGTACGTCTTTCTGTCGGCATTGAGCATGTAGACGATTTAATAGATGACTTAGACCAGGCTTTAGAGGCAGCTTAGTATTACTAGAATAACTTGAAATTTTTGTTGGCTGCGTTTTTGCTTAAAGTAAATTTTGTTTCTAGTCGAATTATTGAGATTTACAATCTTTTACTTAAAAATGTCCAAAAGTATCGACTGACGGTATTGTAATAATCTCATTGGGAGTGACAATAATTTGAGGAGTGAGTTTATCATTTCCACATTAATGTAGAACATAACTAAATTCGTTTAAATGCAAGATGTAATCGAAAAATTTAAAGCTTTAAGCTCGCGATTCGTGAATAGCATTAAAGTAGATTCTTTAGCGCTATGGTTTGCTCTGCGACATCCTGAAACCCCTGCTATTGTAACAGCATTGTTGTGGCTTGTTGTTGCCTATGCTCTTAGTCCGATAGATTTGATTCCAGATTTTATCCCAGTGATTGGATTGTTAGATGACCTTGTAATTGTAGCGATTGCAATCTTTTTTGCAGTAAGGCTATTACCAGTTCGAGTAATTGATAGGTGTAGAGCTCTTGCTTTGCAATTTGTAGAGCGGAACAAAAAACAACCCACAATATTTATAGGAGCTTTGTTAGTGGTGTCTTTATGGTTGCTGATTGCTTATGGCTTTTATTTTTTTATTTTCTAAGACGGGTTATTTATGAATGAAATTTCTGCTGTTTCCCTGTCTATGAGTTCCCAACATACTGTAGCTTCCTCCCTAAGTTCCAATAAGTATAATGCATTGCTTTATGGTCACCATTGGAGCACTGTCGAAATAACTTATAGCATCATAAATGAAACAGAGTCTTTCTTCTCGGATGAATATTTAAGTTACGACCTTAATGAACTAATTAAGGGTAGTTTAATTTTTAATCCTCTTCAGGCACAAGCAATTTCAACTGCTTTAATGAAGTGGTCAAACGTTACAACTATTAACTTCAGTGAGATAAAAGAAACAGATAACTCGTTCGGAACAATACGATTTGGTTTAAGCGATAACGTAAACACATTGGTTGGGAATTCTTCCGCCTTTGCTTTTTTTCCTTCTAACCTTGAAACTGGTGGGGACATTTGGTTAAATGCAAATACGAAAGATATTTTTGGGGGAATATTAACTGAGAGTTTCTCCGAATCATTTTTTGAGGAGGCATCATTTTCATATTCCATCTTAGTTCATGAGATCGGCCATGCTTTGGGGTTGAAGCATCCTTTTGAAACATCAGCAAGGAATTTTGACACTCTTAATGATGACGAAAATGTTATTAGTAATACGATAATGAGTTATACGGTCTCGTTGAGTTCTGACGTAGTTGGATTAACGGCATACCCTACTACACCGATGATTGAGGATATTAAGGCCATACAACATTTATATGGAACTAACAACACTTTTAATTCTGGGAATACGTCATATTTTTATGATGATTCTACAACTTATTTTGAAACCATATGGGATAGCGGTGGCACGGATGAAATAGTATACAAAGGCAAACAACCCATAGAATTATCGTTGGATTCGGCGAGTGGTAGTTTTATTGGGAAAAGAGTACAGGGTTACTCTGATAACGGAGCTTATTTGACGGAAATCAAGAATATTTATATTGCTGATTTTGTTACGATTGAAAATGCATCGGGAGGGTCTGGAAATGATTTGATAGAGGGCAATTTTGCATCAAATTTCCTAGTAGGAGGAAAAGGTAATGATAATCTCTTCGGGCACGGAGCAAATGATGTTTTTGAGGGCGGTGAGGGCAATGATTTTATCTACGGGGGAGAAGGAGTAGATATAGTTCTAAGATCGCTATCTGATTTCGAAGTGAATTTTCTAGGAGAACAAAATTTTCAGCTTAAAAGCTCAGGGTACGAAGGGATAGATAATTTATTCAATGTTGAGCGCATTTACATTGGAAATTTGGATTCGCCCTCACGAATCATCGGCCTGGACATTAATCAGGGTGAATCGTCTGGCTCAGTATTTCGTTTATATAACGCGGCATTTAATCGTGAGCCTGATGGTTTTGAAGTAGGATACCATGTTAATGACATAGAGAATAATGAATTTCAATTACTCGATATCGCAAGAAACTTTCTTCTATCTCCCGAGTTCAGCAAAACATACGGGGTAAACCAGTCTGATGAGAACTATGTGAAAACCTTATATGAAAATGTTCTAAACAGAACACCTGAAGATTTTGAGTTGAGGTATTATACAGATCAGTTTGAGAGCTTTTCTACAGAAAGAGCTAAAACGCTACTTAACTTTTCAGAGAGTCCTGAAAACATTACTCTAATTTTCCCTCAAATCGAATTTGGTATTGAATTATTATGAGAACATCAATGGCAGGCATGGCCATATGCCTTTAAACGGTAATAGTTATAGGGTAGTGGGGTCAAAAACCCGGCTATGAGCATAAATGGTATAGAAACGATCGTCAGTTTAGCTTCTCCAACAATGAGGAAATCAACCAAATTCATGGCTAGTTCCATTGCCAACATTGATAAAAAAGACATTTTTAGTGCGGTCATCAGTGCAAGCCTAATAGTCATTTGCTTAACAAGAATTAGGGTTTCGAGGAAGATGGATGTCAATACTCCATTGACCATTGCTAAACTCATGATCTGAATCGTATTGTAAGTATGTTCGGTTATTTGGAAATAGTAAATGGTGCCAAAATCTCCAAGTGAGCAACCTAATAGGCACCATAACGTGTTTTTTGAGCTTCTCTTCCATGTGTCAAGACAAGTCCAAAATTCAAAAATTACATACTTATTCCTAATTTTCTCTACGCCTTTTTCTAGAGTGTTTTCGCCATTCCCATGGAGCAATATAGTCGTTCATCTTCCATAAACCCAATGCATTTTCTTTCGCTAGAAATTCGGCATGAAGATATTTATTTCGGATCGGCATGGAAGCATATTTTAAATATTTGGTATACACCCATGCATAGCCATTTTCTATCATTACCAAGTTTATATCAGCATTCCGGTGGAAAAGAATCGCAACATGCCTCCCATAACGATCTTTGCTTTTTACATCGATTGTTACTCTCTGGCCTTCTATTTTTTTTAAGAATGCTTTAGCATCGGTTCCAAAAGGCTGATTAAGCTCGGGCGCATCAATGAAGGCAAGCCTAACTTTTATGGAGTTGTTAGATTCTGTTTTTAGATAAACAGTATCTCCATCAACCACTCTTTTCAAATTGCCAATTATTTTCCCATCAGAAGCATAGGTGCAAACGCACAGTGCTAATAGTATATTGGTAAGAAAAACCGACCATTTATTCAATGCCAAATCTCTTCAATTTATTTTTAACATCGTTAGCTATACCTTTTAATTTTTTTTCCTCTT
>CACIGF010000017.1 GCA_902586195.1 uncultured beta proteobacterium
TCCACAGGTGAAAGAAGTTTTTTTTTTCTTAAATAAGATCGTTCAGCATTTACAAGTGGCAACCGAGTTTGGAACCTCATTTGTGTTTGGGTATTTGGGAGGTGCTGATTTACCTTTTTTGGAAAATCAAGTGGGTACAAGTTTTATATTTGCTTTTAAAGCTTTACCTATTATTTTGGTTGTGAGTGCTATTTCATCAATACTCATATATTTAGGGATATTGCAGCAAGTTATACGGTTAATATCGTTGTTACTAAGAAAATTTGCGGGCCTAGAAGCCTCCGTAGCTGTTGCCGCTGCTGCAAATGTTTTTGTTGGAATGATAGAGGCTCCCCTTTTAATCAAACCCTACCTAAAAACTATATCGCGTGGAGGGCTTTTTACCCTTATGACCACTGGGCTAAGTACGATTGCTGGAACAGTTTACATTCTTTATGTTTCAATTCTCAGTCCAATAATTAAAGACGCTATCTTGCATTTGTCTATCGCTTCTTTTTTAAGTTGTTTAACTGGAATTTTAATATCTTCAATTTTAGTCCCTGTTCGAAAATTCGATCAGGGAGAAAAACCGGTCGTAAATATACGGAGACAAGATTCTCTTATGATGGCAGTTTTTGACGGCATTTCTACTGGAATAAACGTCTTAATGAATGTAATCGCGACACTCATTGTATTTTTAGCTCTCGTGTATATGGTTAATAGTTTGCTGAGCATATTCCCACTAGGAGAAAGTGGTACACTAAGTCTGCAATTACTACTAGGGTACGTTCTGGCTCCGATTATGTGGGCTTGCGGTATTCCTTGGCAAGAGGCTATTACAGCGGGTGGTCTAATGGGTACAAAAGTTGTATTTAATGAGTTAATGGCGTTTGTATCCCTAGCGGCTTTCGACGAAACAATCTTCAGTGAAAGATCAAGAACAATTTGCTTGTACGCTCTCTGTGGCTTTGCTAATTTTGGTAGCCTCGCGATACTAGTCGGTGGATTAACCACCATAGTTCCTGAGAGAAAAACTGAGATATTAGGGTTGAGTTTGAAATCATTAGTTGCCGGTTGTTTGGCAACTTTATTAAGCGCAAGTGTGGTTGGAGTGATTATTTAAAATCTAACTTTGTTTAAGTAAAAATAAGTTTATAAGGGTTAAGTTATGGAAATGTATGATTTATCAGTTCCAATATTCAAAAAAAAATTATCTATTCTTTTTGCAATTTTAAAAAGAACTAGCCAGCAGATTAATAACAGTAGTCTGAATTCTGACGTCATACTTAACGCTCAATTAACTTCTGATATGTGGAACTTTACCCGGCAAGTTCAGATGACTACTGATTTTATAAAAAATGGAGTTGCGAGATTAGCGGGGATAAAATTTGAAACTTTTGAAGATAATGAAAAATCTTTAGCTGAATTACAAGCAAGATTGATCAAAACTATTTCATGTTTAAATGAGATCAAACCTGAACAAATCAATGGTGCAGAAAATAGAATTATTGAGATAGAAATTCGCAAGACAAAGTTTGAGTTCATTGGTTGCGACTTCTTACATAATTATGTAACGCCAAATGTATATTTTCATTTATCGATAGCTTACGGAATCTTACGATCTAAAAATATCGATCTTGGTAAGATTGATTATCTGGGTCATTCTGTTCTACAAAAACGAATGCGGGTCAACCAGTAATATTTTGGATAAAAAAGTTTTTAAAATAAGCCTTTTTTTAAACGGTCTCATGTTGACTATTAGTTCTTTAAATAAAATATATGTTTAACTTACTAATATTTATATTTAACCTAATTATTGTTTTGATAAGTTCCGTCCTTGGTAAGGACTTTGAACGGGATTTTTTTTATTATGTACTGCATTATGGGAAAAAATAAAGAAAAAGTCGTCGTAATACCAGTCAATAAAACTATTTATGAATTCCCTTATTTAAAAATTTTTTTTCTATTGGCATTAGGCTTTTTGGCTCTCGGAGAAGGAGGAAACTTTAGCTATGTTACATTGGTTAGTATGATTATTTTAGGATCCCTGGTGTATAAAATGAGACTTGTGACTTTAAAAAAATATGTGCTTGGTCTGTTAATGTTAGTGATTACTCCTTCGAATGCAGAGTATCAGAGTTATGGGATTAGTGAACAAATAGATTATTTAATAATACCTAAAACTCATATATGGAGGGACAATCCACGCATGTGGACTATAAAAGAATATTTGGATAGTGGAAGCAAGTTCTCGCTAGTTTACGCTTTACAGGAAGCAGATTGTGATCGAAATAAATTACGCTATCGATCTCAGACCTGGGTTATTCGTAATGACTCAGAAGAAGATCAACTACTAACAGATACATCAATAAAAAAATGGCGTAACCTAAAAAGCGAATCGTTTGAGGAGATTTTGCACACCTTCTTATGCACCTATGTTCGAGAAAAAGAAGACGAGTGATTAGGATTTTTTGCGAGAGAAACCTAGGATTCTCCTCAAGCCCTTGTGGAAAAGATTAACCCAGAAAAAATAAATATTCATAGTCTCTCATGCGACAAACGTATTACTGAAAAAGCAATGCCCTCGTTTTTTTTTTTGAATTAATAGCGATTCAAGTTAAGTATTCGCTTTAAACTTAGAAGATAACATAAAGCTACTATTTTTTCTTTTTATTTTGTCGTGGTTAAAATACCGCAATGGTTTCTAATAGAACCTGTGGGCGGTAAGCCACTTTTATCTTTTAGCCTAATGGGAATTTTGTCGGAAGTTCTAAAGTTTTCCTTAGGCGGATTTCCGTATCTGTTCTTTATTTAATTCTCGATCATACTTTTCATTATGACTCATAATTAGTTTCATGGAGCCCTCAGTCCAGTCTTTCAATTCGCTCAATATTCCCAATAGTTCGAGGCTTAAGTGAGTGGACGAGTATTCCACTTTAATTGGTCGAGAGCTTATGACTTTTCGGAGTATGAGCCCATCTCTTTCGAGGCTCCTCAGATTTTCGGTAAGCACTTTTTGAGAAATACCATCAATAACTTTTTTTAATTCGTTAAATCGCTTTGGTGTCTTCTCTAAGCATAGCAGTATCATAATCGTCCATTTACCACTTATTCGGGAAAAAATTTCCCTAGAGGGGCAAGCCAAAACGAAAATATTTGGTGTAAGTTCTTTCATCTCATTAAGTGTTTTAAAGTTACTTATAGGTACCTAGTTTACAATACACACCCATAATATATCATTTGATATATGGCGACACAACAAAAAAAGGAGTGAGGTTCAATGAAGGTGGACATAACAATAAATGGTCAGGTTAAAACGTTAGACGTGGAAAAGGGTACGCCTCTCTTGTGGGTAATTAGAGACGAGGTTGGGTTAACTGGTACAAAATTTGGTTGTGGAGTTGCTTCCTGTGGCAACTGCACTGTTCATATGGATGGAAAGGCTGTTAAGTCGTGTGCGGTAAATGTTGAGCAAGTGGCAAATAGAGAAATTACTACGATTGAAGGGCTAAACGGTCCAGTTGCCTCTGCGGTGAGACAAGCATGGGTAAAAAATAACGTTGTACAATGCGGATTCTGTCAGTCGGGACAGATTATGTCTGCTACTGCTTTCTTGAATAAAAATAGATCTCCTTCTGAATCTGATATTAATTCGGCAATGGCTGGTAACGCATGCAGGTGTATGTGTTACACAAGAATTAAGGACGCTATTGGCGAAGCAGCTAAGATGTTGGAGGCCTAAAATGACTAAAATGCTACTTAAAAATGATATTAAATCAAACTCAAGAAGAGATTTTATCAAGGTCAGTTCTTTTACTTCTGTGGGTTTGTTGATTGGTTTAAATGCTAAGGGAGCATTGGCAGTCATTTCCCAACCTGATTTAGAGGGACTTGAGGTAAACCCTCTAGTCAGGATTGAAAGAAATGGAACGGTAACCGTTATTTCGAAAGCTTTCGAAATGGGCCAGGGCGTAACCACTGGTTTTACGACGTTGGTTGCAGAGGAGATGAATGCAAATTACGAAACCATGAGGTACGAATTTGCCCCAGTTAATACTGAAAAGTACCTCAATAAGGGACTGGGCGCACAAGGTACGGGTGGTTCTTTATCGATGCGGGGCGGTGGGTTTTTAGACTACCGCAAAGCGGGTGCCGCAGCGCGAGAAATCATAGTCAAGGCCGCAGCAAATAAATGGAGAGTATCTGAAGATTCTGTAAGGATTGATAACGGCATAGTCTCAGCTGGGTCAAATGAGGCCCATTTTGGTGAGCTTATTGATTTGGCAAAGAAGTACCAGATTTCAGAGGAGCCAAAATTAAAAAACATTGAAGAGTTTCAATATATCGGCAATGAAAAATTAAATCGTAAAGACAACTTTGACAAAACAACCGGAAGGGCGGTTTATGCATTGGATGTGCAGATACCAGGAATGGTATACGTCTCAATCTTTAGAAGTCCAAAATTTGGAGGAAAGTTGAAGTCATTTTCCAGCTCTGAAGCCGAGAAGGTTAATGGTTTCATCAGAGCAAAGGCTCTCCCAAACGGAAGCGGAGTCGCAGTTTTTGGCAAAAATACATGGGCTGTTCTACAGGCAAAGAAGAAAATAGTTGCGCGTTGGGACGAAACTGACGCAGAAACTCGTAGCACTGATCAACTGGTTTCGGAACATAAAAAACTGCTTGAACAACCAACTTATGAAGTGAACAAGCAATATAGCACGTCGGAAGCGACTGAAGACCTAAAGAAGACAGATGCATTTGTTGAGGCTGATTTTTTGCTTCCGTTTCTTGCGCATGCGCCAATGGAGCCAGTGAATTGTGTTATTGAGCCAACCCGAAATGGGGGAATCCGTTTACATGATGGGTGCCAAATTCCGACGATTACTCAAGGCGTTCTTGCAAATGTTCTCAAATTAAAGCCAGAGCAGATAGAAATTAAAACGTATTATGCGGGGGGTTCTTTTGGAAGAAGAATCACTCCTACATCAGATTATCACGTGGATGCTGCACTCGCATTCGATTTATTGGGCAGAGAAACGCCAGTGAAACTCGTATTTACGCGAGAAGATGATATTAAAGGAGGATGGTATCGTCCGATGCATCTACAACGAGCTAAGATCGGATTGGACAAAACCGGAAGTATAGTCGCATGGGATCACCGCTCTTCTTGTAAGTCAATTGCGAAGGGAACCTTTCTTGAGAAGATGCTTGTAAAAGACGGAGTTGATCATTGGTCGGTAGAAAATATAAGTGATACCCTCTATGGTATAGAAAATTTGGCTATAGGCCATAGCGACTTTTTGAGTCCAATCCCGGTTTTATGGTGGCGTGCTGTAGGGCATACTCAAAACGTGTTCACAATGGAAACCTTGATTGATATGGTGGCTGCTAAAGCAAGAAGAGACCCTATTGATTACAGACTTGATCTTTTGAAATCGGGAGCAAAAAGAGAGCACGAACGATTCGCAAATGTGATAAGGGTTGTTAGAGATTTTTCCGGTTGGGAAAAGGGTCAACCAAGAGGATTTGCCGCTAGCTATACATTTGGAACTTTTTTAGCAGTTGTTGCGGATATAAGCGTATCTGAAAAAGAGGTTCATATTGACAGGATGTTCGTTGCGGTAGATTGCGGAACTGCAATCAATCCTGACGTTATAAAAGCGCAGATCGAGGGGGGTATTGGATACGGTCTCAGTGCTGCCATTTACAGTGAGGTTAATTTTGAAAATGGCGCAGTTGTGGAAAGTAATTTTCCAAACTACGAGACTTTAAGAATCAATCAGATGCCTAAAATCGATGTAAAAATTGTAGCCTCTGCTGAGGCTCCTGGTGGAATTGGCGAACCAGGAACGCCGATTGCAGCTCCTGCACTGATAAATGCCCTCTATGCAAAGACTGGGCGGAGGATAACAACTCTGCCAATCAGCAAGTCTGGTTTTATTTTTGTATAGATTTTAGTCGAGGGCTATCGATTTTTAAAAAGCTTTGAGGTGGTGAACAATTTATCCAATCTTTTGAATTACTGGAAAGCCTCTGATGAAGAAGTGACCTGGGTTCTAGGTACTGTTTATAAGACGGAAGGCTCTGCTTATAGAAAAGCTGGCGCTCACATGCTAATAAATGAGTATGGGGAATATTATGGTTTGCTGAGCGGGGGATGTCTTGAGTCAGACATTGTCTTAAATGCCAGAAAGGTTATGCAAACAAAGCAGTCCAAAAAAGTAGTCTATGACAGTTTTGACGAAGACGGTATCGCATATAAAATTGGAGTAGGATGCGGGGGGAAAGTCCACGTACTATTGCAAAATGTGACTCAATCTAATAAGGATGTATTAGAACAAATATTTTCCTCGCTGAAGAGGAGGGTTGGTGGAGTATTCCGTCAAGATGTTAGCTCTAACTTTATGTCGTTTGTTGAAAAGCCGGTCCCAAAACCTAGTTCTAGTTATTTAGAAAAATCTGGTGACACGGAATTTCTCGTATCTTTTATTTCCGTAGATCCTCACATCATGATTTTTGGTGGAGGTTTGGATGCGGTACCACTTGTTGACTTTGCAAAAATATTGGGTTGGTATGTTTCTGTAATCGATCCCCGTCCTGCTAATGCGAGGTTGGAAAGATTTCCTACCGCTGATTTTTTAGGAAAAAGCATCGATGAAAACCTTCTTAAATATGCGAGAAAGTCGGGCGTTAGAGGAGTCGTAATAATGGGGCACAGTATTAAACTTGATTCAGAAAGTTTACTTTTTGTGCAAAAGCTACAGCTTGATTATGTTGGTCTTCTAGGTCCAAAGAAGAGGTTTCAAGAAATTCGGAGGTTAATCAACTTAAAGAAAAAGGATTTAAGGAATCCTGTGCTCGGACCGGCGGGTTTAAATATTGGAGGGTCTTTGCCAGAGAGCATAGCACTCTCTATTATTTCACAATGTCACGAAAAGTTTTACCGCTTACATGAGGAGGAGTGTTAGTAATGGTATATGGATTCGTTATGGCTGCGGGCGCTAGTCGAAGATTTGGTGACATCAAACAACTAGCAAAAATTGATGGGGTATCGATGGTGCGTCGCTCGTACAATATACTTAACAAAGTATTAAAGGGAAGAACGTATCTTGTAGTAGGGTCAAACGCCGAATTTATAGTGAGAGATTTTCAGGAAGTAAATACAATCTACAACAGACAATGGAGCATGGGATTAGGATCCTCAATATCTTGTGTTGCAACTCAAATGGAAAATGAATCCAAATGTTCTGGTGTCTTAATCACCCTCGGAGATCAAGTCAAACTTAGTGAGCAAGATTATCAAAAGTTGGTGGACGTTTATGACGGGGAAAAGATAGTAGTTAGTAGTTACAGCCGTAAAAAAGGACCACCTGCGATCTTCCCACGAAAATACTTTGAGCAACTTATTCGTTTGAAGGGAGACATCGGCGCAAGGGAAGTAATTAGAAAAAATTGTAATTTTGTTATTTCTTGTAAGTTAGATAATGCTTCTTTTGATGTTGACTTTAAAGATGATTTTAGGGATTTCCTAAGTCAAAACTCTCTTTAACATTACCAATTAATTTTTTTCTGATTTGTTACAATGAAACATGGAATCAAATGCTCTTAAATTGGTTAGATTGGTAAATGTATTCTTTTACATATTTGTATCTTTCTTTTTTTCTTGTGAAGTAATGGCTATTGAAGAACCAAAATTTAAAATATTGGTTGATGAAGGTGAGTTGGAAATTCGTAGCTATGGTGAATATCTGGTTGCCGAGACTACTGTTGAGGGATCCTTTGATACTGCGAGTAGAAAAGGTTTTCGTCGGGTTGCAGGATATATTTTTGGCGAAAACAAAAATTCAACTGGTCAGAGTGAGAAAATCCAGATGACAGCGCCAGTTACTGTCAAGCCTGATAATGAAGGTTGGGCGCTTCATTTCGTGATGCCGATAAATTACGATATGAGTCAATTGCCAGTGCCCAACAATAACAGCATCTTATTAAAAAAAATAGAAGCTCATCTTGCGGCGGTAATAAGTTTTAGTGGATTTACTACTGACGCGAAGATACAGAATAAAACGGAGGAGTTAAAGATTTGGCTTGAAAAAAAGGATTTCAAAATCGCTGGGCCCCAACAGATAGCGCGATACAACGATCCATTTACATTGCCGTGGCTACGCAGGAACGAGATTATTTTCAAGGTGACAGCGAAAAATTAAATTACCAGGGCAGAATTTCCCCTTTATAGTTATAAAAATTCCCGCTACTGAGATTATCTGCAGTTAGGATTAAATCAGAAATATTGATCGCTGCAATTTCCGGTGAAATAGGGGCATGATTTCCGCCCATGTCCGTTCTCACCCATCCCGGGTGTATAACTATCGATGGAATATTTGGATAATCTTGAGAAAAAGACTTATTAAACATATTCAAGGATGCTTTTGAAATACGGTAGAAGTAGTAGCCTCCGCTCTGATTGTCAGCTATAGAGCCCATCTGGCTTGTCATATGAAATACACGCGGGTTTGCAGACTCAGACAATTTGGGTAATAGCAATTGTGTGATTTTCATCGGCCCTAACGTGTTGACTTCAATCGAATGTAAGAGGTCGTCAATTTGCAATTTTTCGAAGGGTACATTCCCACAATCTAAAATACCAGCGTTGTTAATAAGGATATCAACAGCCTTAAAGGAATTTAAATATCTGGTCAATTCATCTTCTTCTATCGCTTTCACATCAAGGCAGGTAAGGTTTAATGTTTTCGGGAAAGTAGATTTAAGTTTCTGTAAGTAATTGTTATCACTAGCTTTTCTATACGTACCAATAATTGAGTGCCCGCGCTTAAGTAACTCCTTAGTCAGGAAAAACCCAATTCCTCGGTTAACACCTGTTATAAAAATATATTTCATAAAAAGCTTGACATTTGTGCGTTGCAACAATAGTATTATTGCAACGCATCATTTTTTAATTAGGAGACTTACATGACGACACTACCAGTTATTGACTATTATTATAACTTTTTAAAGAAGTCCAGCGGGACCTGGACTGATTTTTCAGGGATGGCTTTCGAAAAGTTTGAGCAACTTAACGACCTTAATATTAAACACACGAAAAGCTCAATGGCTGACACAAGTGAAGCTATTGCTGCGATGTTGGACGTTAAGGACCCCAAAGAATTTATGGAATTTGCGCAGAAATCAGCGGGTCCAATTCCGGCCAAAATTTCAGCTTATTTTAAAGAAGCTTACAAAATTAATTCTGACTTTTTAAAATCAGGGTCTGAGTATGTCGAGGCTGAAAGTGAAGAGATGAATAAGGTAATTAACGATCAGGTCGAAGAGATGAGTAAAAATGCTCCCGCAGGAACTGAGGGTGTAGTTGCAATGACAAAATCATCGTTAGCCGCGTCTTCTTCTACTTACGAGTCTATGACAAAGGCAGCTAAGCAAGTATTCGATATTGTCGATAGCAATATTGAGGCTGCCTCAAAAGCTGGTGAATCAGTAGTTTCTCAGCCAGTAGGAAAAGCCAAAGGAAAAAAGGCGGCATAACAAGGTTGTGCTACCATTGAAAGGAAGACTTTGTCTTCCTTTTTTTTTACCGAGGATAATAAGTATGATAAGAAAAATTTTAAGTAGAGTTGCGGGATTTTTTGCTCTAGGTTGGTTTGCTGCGACACCATCATTAGCCTTGAGCAAAGGGGATTTACCTTCATTACCTTTGAGTGAACTGCATAAGATCGATAGCGTTGTGGGAAGTGGCGAGAATGCAAAAAGGGGGTCATCTGTAACTGTACACTACACCGGCTGGCTTTACGATCCCTCAAAACCGCAGGGTAAAGGAACGAAGTTTGACAGTTCTAAGGATCGGGGACAAACTTTTAAGTTTGGATTGGGAAGAGGTATGGTCATTCAAGGTTGGGACCAGGGGGTTGAAGGAATGAAAGTTGGTGGTAGCCGTACCCTCATCATACCACCTGACCTTGGATATGGAAGTAGAGGTGCGGGGGGTGTAATCCCTCCTAATGCAACCCTCTTATTTGATGTTGAGCTCATAAACGTAGAATAACTGATGCAAAAAAAATTATTTTTTACGGTTTTCATTGGCTGTCTGAGTTTCCTGTACAGTTGCAGTCAACTCACAAGATCAGACCCAGATTTACTCTACTCCTGTATTGATTCTTTTCCGATAGAAATAAACAAATCAGACAAAGGGCTAGGTGAAGAGGCAGGCGACAAAAAATTAGAAGCCATGGAATTTTGCCTTAAACGGTCGTAACTTCGAGAATTTTACCCTTATCTGTACTCAAAATAACCTTTAAAAGACAGTATTTAGTCTAGACTGGACCGATGTCTTCTTGTAATAATTTTTAAATTTTTACAAACTTATATAAAAAATTCTTAAAAAACTATTTTACATTTTTAGTGAAATATAATGCAATTTAATACATATTTGAAAGTTTTTAAAGGATTTTAATTCTCAGAACGAAATTATTTTGCCTTTGGACAGTAGGGTTATTCCTAAATTGTATGGCGATGCATCAAATTAAGTCGCATACTATAACCTGTCTCCTTCACCAATTTTTTGGTGAATTTTGCCCGGGCAGGTACAATAATCAGCCCGGGTTTTTTTTTACGTAAATATGAAGATATTAATTTTTGGTGCTGGTGCAGTTGGTGGCTATTTCGGAGGAAAATTATTTATAAGTGGTTCCGATGTCACTTTTTTGGTTAGGGACACACGTAAAAAGCAACTTTCAGCCACTGGCTTAAAAATTCATAGTCCACATGGTGATTTCACCACAGATGTTAAGTGCAAGACAGTTGCTGAAAGTGCCGAAATTTATGATTTAGTTTTATTGTGTTGTAAAGCTTACCAATTAGAGAATGCAATTAAGGATCTAAAAGATTTTTTAAAAAAGCCACCTTTTATCTTACCAGTTCTCAATGGCTTATCACATATTGGAGAATTGCAAACTCATTTTGGCAAAGATAAAGTTTTTGGGGGCACCGCCCACATTGCCTCAACAGTTTCTGAAGAAGGTTACATCAAACAATTAAATCCCATTCAGATTTTAACGGCTGGGTGTATTAATGATGACCAGGGCACACATATTTTAAATGAATTTATTGATGCATGTAACACCGCAAATTTTAAAGCAATGATGGTTGAGGATATAATGCAGTCAATGTGGGATAAGTGGAGTTTTTTGGCAACGCTCGCTGGATCCACTGTACTCTTCCGTAATAGTGTAGGCGCTATTACGGATAATAGTTTGGGGGCGGAGCTTATGCTGCGGATGTATAAAGAGTGTCTCGACGTAGCTGACGCCTCTGGACATAAAGTCTCAAATAAAGCGGAAGAAAAAGCTTTGGGGATATTGATGGAGCCTGGCTCTGATTTTACTGCTTCGATGCTTAGAGACCTTCTTACCGGGGCACCAACTGAACACGAACATATTCTCGGGGAATTGGTTAAGACGGGGAAGCAGTTTGATATTGACATGCCTTTAATTTCAGCCGCTTATGTGAGTGCTTTTGCTGAGAATTCTGACTTTCGTTCGGGTCTTTTGGATGTAAGGTCATAACCCTAAAAAACGAAAAATTTGATATCATATAACAGGAACACTTAATTTTCTGAACTTATGAATACGAAATAGGGCATGAAAATCGCTTAACCGGCGTGAACGTCAAGAAAATGTTGATGATCCCAGGGTGTAGCTGCTCTAGCCCACCTGAACCAACAGTTCAGGAATAACTACTGTGTTCCTAGCAAAAAAAAGCCCTGTTTAAGGGCTTTTTCTTTTTAATCAAACGAAAACAAACTTTAATTTGTTAACAGTGATTTCTCTGCTGAGCTAATCTTTATTTTTCGAGGTTTTTTCTCCTCCGGAATAATATTTTTCAATTCAACAGTAAGTATACCGTCCGAAATATTTGCTTTTTCTACAACCACCGTCTCTGCAAGAACAAACTCGTGAATGAAATCTCTTCTCGCTAAGCCTCGATGCAGATATTCTTTTTCTGTATATTCCTCACTTTTTTTATCAGAGGTTTTCCCTTCGATAATCAGTTTCTTATCCTCACTGGTTATATCTATTTCGTTTTGCTTAAATCCGGCAACAGCAATCTCAATGAGATAGGTGCTTTCCGATTCTTTGAATATATTATAGGGAGGATAGCTCGGATTTTTATGTTCAAAACTACCTGAGCTTAGATTGTTTAAACTATCGAACAATCGCTCAAATCCCACAGTACTCAATAATAAATTTCTGTCTGTATTTAATCTCATAATGTTCTCCTTATTAAAGCGAGTAAAAAAAAATGGGCCGCATTCGCACCCATTAACTTATATGAGATCATTTTTTGAAAAATCAACTAACTAACTTACAAGTTTTTATTTTTGCTCCTTAAAATTTCTTTTAATTTAAGCTGTTTGTCCACATCATCTTCCAAAGAAATTCCTCTCACCGTTAGCCCCCTATCCCATGTTGATCTACCAACAAGCGTCCGACTTATTTGACACGATAATGACACGCTGACAAGCGCTAAAATTATGAATCGATAATCGCCACTCATTTCAAAAAGTATTACAACTGCAGCAATTGGTGCACCAATGGCTGACCCAGTGCACGCAGCTGCCCCTAAGATTGCATAGAGATGTCCTCCATTTCCCACAATGAGATCAAATGCACTGCCCAGCATAGCTCCAAAAAAACATGCAGGTAAGAGAATGCCACCGTGAAAACCAAAAGAGCGACAAAACGCGGTGGCGAAAACCTTTAGAAAAGCCAGTGCTATCAGCAGGTAAAGAGTAAATTCACCCGCCAGAGCCATATTAACGGCCGGCATTCCAGGACCAATGAGCTGAGGAAAAAATGGCGAAATTGCGAACAAAATTGTTGCAGCTATTAAAGGTCGAAAAAAAGGTGGAATATTCGTTTTTTTTACCCAACCAGGCCCTGCGCCTACTAGGTAAACATATAAACTTGACAATAGCCCGCTAAAAATTCCTACTAAAATTGCCATTCCTAATGAGAACGGTTCAAGAGGGGGAGGATCTCCAATTACGGACAAGAATCTTCTATTATCCCCCAGGAGCATAACTGCAGAAAAATATCCACCCAAAGCCGCCATTATCACAGGTAAAGATTCAGTAGATCGAAACCTTCTTAGTAACATCTCATGCGCAAAAATACTGGCAGCTATAGGAGCAGAAAATAATGCTGCAATCCCAGCAGCACCACCTGCAGCTAATACTACCCCTCTCGTTAATACCTTGAAAAATCTTTCCAGTGAGGCTGCTATACACCCGCCATAATGAATAATAGGTCCAAACATACCCACGGATGAGCCGCTGGACACACTTACCATTGTTAAAAAAGATGTAATGAATCCAGCTTTTATGTCAGGCAGTTCATCCTTTTTAATACAAACCATTAAATCCGCAGGACCATGTGATCTAGGTCCTTCCAATCTACTGTAGATGAAGCCAGCTATGAGGCTACCTCCCAGCATAAATGCACCTAACGTCATACTATAGTTAATTTCCGAAAAAGAGACGAAGTCTGCAGTAATCTCTAGTTCCCAAATTTTTAGCGCATATGAGACAATTGCAAAAAAAGCGAACGTTGCAAGTCCTATTATATTACCCAGGGCTAATGCTAAAAAAAGCCTTATTATCTGGGTTGCCACCTGTTTGAGAATCATATCAATTTTGTAGAACTGTTTTTTTGATCATAACTTAGTACAATAATGTTTGGTAATTTTTTTTGGACTGGTCATGAGTAGATTGTATGGAAAAGGTCAGAGAACTTTTCAGGAGCGTTTTGGAACTCAAAAATTAGCCGATCGCATAGAAAATATTGCTGTAAGGGATAAGTTCGATGATGAATCTTCTGCTTTTATTGAGAGCAGGGACTTTTTCTTTTTGAGTACAATTGACGAAAACAATAGACCGACCGTATCCTACAAAGGTGGTGATATTGGTTTAGTTAAGATTCTCGATGAAAAAACTGCAATTTTTCCTAGTTACAATGGAAACGGAATGTTTCTTTCAATGGGCAATATTTCAAACAATGCAGAGATTGGCTTATTGTTTATGTGTTTTGAAAAACCACATCGTATCCGGGTTCAATGCAAGGCGGAACTTTTGGGGGATGGGAAGTTTAAAAGTTTTTTCCCCGGGTCTGAGTTGGTTGTTAAATGTACACTACATGAGTTGTGGCAGAATTGTCCTCGTTATATTCATAGGTATAAAAGAATTTCTCAATCTAGATATACTCCCGATGTTGATGGTGAGTCTCCTCTGGCTGAATGGAAAAGAATCGACTTATTAGAAGATGTTCTTCCTGAAAACGACAAAGACAGAGTTAAAGATGCTGGAAAAATTGGCATAAACGATTGGCTTGAAAAAGTAAAATCTGGAGCTAGTGATGCTTAAAAAGATTTTAGTTTAAATCACTAGAAAAACCTTTAAGAATAACAATGCCAACGATTATTAAAAAAATACCAATTATTTCAGTAACTTCCAATTTTTCCCCGAAGAAAAACCAGCTTGCTAATGCTATTAGTGTGATTCCCAGGCCCGACCAGATCGCATAAATAATGGCAACAGGTAATACTTGTAACACTTTTGCTAAAGCTATGAATGCAATAGAGTAACCAACGATTACGATTAACACCGGGTATATTTTAGTAAAACCATCTGACGCTTTTAAAGCTATTGTCGCGAAAACTTCCGCAATTACAGCTATACTGAGCCAAAACCACGATTGCATATTTCTTATTTAGCGAAGATTATTGATTAATACAGTAAGTTTATCATGAATGTAAAAACAGCTTTAGTCACTGGAGCCAACACAGGAATAGGAAAGGAAATTACTCTATCACTTGCTAGCAAGGGAATTAAAGTTGTCATTGCGAGTAGATCCTATGATAGAACATTGCCTGTAATACAGGCTGTAAAGAAGATGTACGGAGCACAGAAATGTGAGTGGCTCTCCCTTGATTTAGAGTCGATAAAGTCGATTGATAGCTGTGCAGATTCTTTTTTTGAGCAAAATGCTTCGTTAGATTACTTAGTAAATAATGCTGGTTTTGCGGGTTCGAGGGGATTGACGAAAGAAGGCTTCGAGTTAGCTTTTGGTGTGAACTACTTTGGTCATTATGTGTTAACACGAAGACTTAAACGTGCATTAATCCGCGCTAATAATGCTAGGGTAGTTAATGTATCAAGTAAAGTTCATAGTATTGTAAAAAAACTAGATTTTGCTAGTTTGAGAAAACCTACCAAATCTTTGTCTGGTATCAACGAGTACGCAGTTTCAAAATTAGCGAATATATTGTTTACTTCAGAACTACACCGTCGATACGCAAGTTTACGAATCTCATCATTTGTAGTTCATCCAGGTCTTGTTGATACTGAGATTTGGAGAAAACTTCCTTTTTTTCTTCGACCCATACTAAAACTCAAGGGTATGTTAACTCCAGAGGAAGGGGCAAGAAATGTATTACATTGTGCTTTTGAAGCCTCTGCTACTCAGTCGGGAAAGTATTTTTCAAAATGCACACCTAGTTTGCCGAGCACTCTCGCAACTAATCAAGAATTAGCAATTAAATTATGGGAGCAAAGTGAGTCCTGGATGAATCACTATTCTAAATAGGATCTAAGAATTGAGCACAGCCATTTTAATTTGTGTCATGTCTTCCATTGTATAACCTATTCCCCCAATACCATGTCCAGACTGTTTTCTTCCTGCGAAAGGCATCCAATCCACTCTAAATGCAGTGTGATCATTAATCATGACGGCGGTGGCGTCTAGATTTGAAAACGTTGAGATAGTTTCTGACAAATTATTAGAAAAGATTGAGGCTTGAAAAGCAACATCTAGAGAGTTTGCTCGTCTCACAGCCTCATGAATATCTGCACAATCGTACACGCAAACAACTGGTCCGAAAATTTCAGCGGTGGATACTTTAGAATTTTCATCAGGATTGAGTAAAACTGTCGGAGAGTAAGTTGTTTCACTAAGCTTATTGCCCCCGCAAATAACATCACAGTTCTCAGCTATGGCCTCGTTTACCCACTGCTCCACGCGTTGAACCTCTCCTGGTCGAATCAGCGGACCACATTCAGTTTGTTCTTCTATAGCATTTCCCACTTTTAACTTAGAAGCGCCAGAGGCAATGTCTTCGGCAACTTTTTTACCTTTACCCCCTAAGACAAAAATCCGTTGAACGGAAACACACACTTGTCCGGAATGATAGAAGCCACCCTTGATTAACTTAGGAATCATCTCCGTTGTATCTGCCGATTCGCATACAATTACTGGGGCCGCTCCACCGTGTTCTAAGGCACAACGCGTGCCGGGCGCTAGTTTTGACTTCAAGTACCAGCCCACTTTTGCAGATCCAATGAAGCTGAAAAATGCAACTCTTTTATCCGTAACTAGTTTTTCTGCAACCTTATTTTCACATGGAGCAAAACCAATCCAGTTATTGGGGAGACCAGCTTCTATCAATAGACTGACAAATTTCTGGCAACTAAGCGGCGTATCATTAGCGGGCTTTACGATACAAGGACATCCAACAGCTATCGCAGGCGCTACCTGATGAACGATAAGGTTCAAAGGGTGATTAAATGCGGATACAGCTACTACAGGACCTATCGGTTCCCTAATGGAGAAAGCAATTCGATTTTTTGCAGCCTCTGTTAGCCCCATTGGAATTTCCTTACCAATTACATTACCCAGGTCATTGGCACATGTTTCAACCCCATCTATCGCTCTTGTTACTTCCACTCTTGCGTCAATCAGAGGTTTTCCTCCTTCAGCAGCAATTAATAATGAGAGCTCCTCATGAATATTTTTCATTAATCCTGCTGCCCTGCGCAGGATTAAAATTCGTTCATGTTTTGGGATTTTTTTACGCTTTTCTCGTGCGATTTGATGCGCTTGAGCGAGAAAGTTTTCAATATCATTATCGGTCACTAATTCAACATCACCAACTTTTGAAAAATCATAAGGGTTACAAACGTCTATTATGTTTTGCATCATTAAATAATTGGCTTGTGATTATCTAAGTCGGTAATAAGATATTTGACATTTTCAGAGTAGTCTACTGGAAGATCGATGAGGTGAACTCCGCCCTCCTTAAAGGAGTTTTGGAGGACTTCAAAGAAGTTATCCACTGACGAAATTCTGTGTCCGCTAGCGCCATAGGATTCTGCATACTTTATAAAGTCTGGGTTTTGGTATTCTAACCCCCAATCCGCAAAACCCGCATGCGACTGTTTCCATCTAATCATGCCGTAAGAACTGTCATTTAAAACTATACATACAAGGTTTAGATTGTACCTAACCGCAGTCTCGAGTTCTTGACTGTTCATCATAAACCCTCCGTCTCCACAGATTGCCAAAACTTTTCTCTTATCGAAAAGCATTGCAGCCATCATTGCAGATGGTAAACCTGCTCCCATCGTTGCTAATGCGTTATCCAGTAGTATTGTGTTGGGTTGGAATGCTTTGTAATTCCGAGCGAACCAAATTTTATAAACACCATTATCTAAAGCAATGATATCGTGATAACCCATAATTTTTCTGATATCTGACACTATTCTCTGAGGCTTCATTGGAAAATCATCGCAATCTGATTTTTCATAAATCTTTTCATTGACATTAGCTTTAACCTTTTCAAATGAGGAAAGGTCATATTTCTGCGGACGTTCGATCAGTTCACAGAGCCTATCAAGTGATAGCATAATGTGTCCAATGACTTCTATTTGCGGGAAATAAATTTGATCTACTTTCGCAGATTTGTAGTTAACATGAATGACTTGTGTTCCACCATGCTCCATAAAAAAGGGAGGTTTCTCAACAACATCATGACCTATGTTTATGATCAGATCAGCTGCCTTAATGTAGTCATGTAGATAGTCTTTATCTGACAAAGCAGCAGTGCCGAGAAAAAGGTCACTACTTTCATCGACAACCCCTTTACCCATCTGAGTACAGAAAAATGGAATCCCAGTGAAGGAAATAAAGTCCGAAATAGAACGCCTTATATTTCTACGATTGGCTCCTGCTCCCACTAAGATCAGAGGCCGTTTTGCAGCTTTGATTTTTGCTGCAGCCAGTTGCAATACTTCATCGCAGCCAATTGCATAAAATCTTTCAGTTGGATTTAGCACTTTTGCATCTGTTTCTTCGGCTGCAATATCTTCTGGAAGTTCTAGTAGAACAGCTCCGGGCCTCTCTTCTTCTGCTATGCGAAACGCTTCTCTCACAAGCGAAGGAACTAAATTACCGCTAACAATTTGTTTTGACATTTTGCATACGGGGTCGAACAGTTGTACCACATCAACTATTTGAAATTGTCCCTGTTTGGATTTGTTTATCGGCTTTTGCCCTGTGATCATAATAAGAGGAAAGCCGCCGAGGTGAGCGTAGGCAGCGGGAGTGGAAAAGTTTGTGGCGCCAGGTCCCAGCGTAGCTAGACAGACACCAGCTTTTCCAGTGATTCGGCCGTATGTCGCTGCCATAAATCCAGCGCCCTGTTCGTGCCGCGTAAGCACGAGCTTTATCTTACTGGAAGTTCTTAGAGATTCCAATAGATCTAAGTTTTCCTCACCAGGAATACCAAAAATATATTCAACACCCTCATTTTCAAGAGCTTTTACAAAAAGATCAGATGCTTTCAATTCCTAATCTCCATAATTAATTAATTAATTTGTTGGTATGCAGATTCTAACGCTTTTTCCGTATCAGAATCCTTTTTAGGTATAAAGCTTTCACCGGAGACCCTGCTCCAATAAACTGATAGCCTTGGGTCCTCCACTTCCTCACCCCTTAATAATGAGCCTTTTTCTACCTTCGGATAAATTTGATCCTCTAACCGTATTTGGCTTGATGAGAGTCTTCTCACTATGTGCCGTCTAGTTAAATT
>CACIGF010000018.1 GCA_902586195.1 uncultured beta proteobacterium
ATGGAAGATACTCCTGATGACGCAGCATAGATTTTCCCGATTTTATAAAATCTTATATCGCTCCGTGGTTTCAAACAGCAAAAGGTGAGTTTGCTGAATTATCAACTGAAGAAAAAAGATTTTTACGAAAAGTTAGAATCACCTCCAAATACTTCCCTGTTGTTCCAGATCAGATTCATAGGCATATTTGGGAGGAAATCTTTGAGTCGATTAAGGAAAATAAGCAAATAAAAATAAGATATAGAAAGGTTGATGCTAAGACCGATGAGGATTATATTGTTAATCCACTTGGATTAGATGTAAGAGATAATGTTGTTTACTTAATCGCGCATAATAAAAAAAATGTTACTCCTCAGACGTTCAAATTATATCGAATACAAGACGTTCAAATTCTTGAGAAGAGCATAGTGCAACCTTTGGGGTTTAAATTGGATGAATTTATAAAAAATGATATCTCTAGAATAGGTACCGGCAAAGAAATTGTTATTCAAATTCTTCTCCACAGAGACTGGTGGTTTATCTTGGATGAATATAATTTTGGGAAAGAATTATCCATAAAAGACAGTCAGCATGGAGATTGGAAGGAGGCGTCTTTTAAAGCTGAGGACTCAAGGAGAGTTCGAGAATGGTTATGGGGTTTGGAGCAGGGTGTGATTATACAAAAACCAAAATGGTTGCGTGAGGAATATAAATCAAAATTAAAAACTATTCAGAGCCACTACAATGGATAAAAAAAGTTGAAAACGACAAAAAATGTCGCAAAGTTCTGATAGGTTATAGTTTCCCTATTCGTGAGATCTGAAATGCCGATATTGATTGAGACAATTAAAGAGGAAGTTGAAAATTTATCTGCAAAACAGGATTATATAGAGAGTGTCCAGATTACTAGTAACCAAGAAATTTTGATTGTAATAATTGCGATATGTATACTTTGGTATTTCTCAAAATTTACCGCTCTAATTTTAAAAATAGGTGCAATGGTGATTCTTGGAATTAGTTTTTTGGTTTTAATTAATTAGGTTGCTGAACTGCTATTAATAGAGTAATTATGGAAAAAATATTAAATACCTGTGAATACTGTAAATATAAAGCTCACCTCGTAGGCGTTGGCCAGGGAATTCGTTGCAGTAATCCAAAAAATGCAAATAGAATTTTTGTTGGGGAAGTAAAGCGGGTTCTTCCGGTTATCCCCGGGTTGAATAAATCGTGTGAATTTTGGGAAAAAAGGAGTAGTTAGTATATGAGTGGGAAAGAATATGTTCTGGAAACAGAATATCAAAAGTGTGTAACTGAATGTGAATTTTGGTCCAAAGGAGAACACACTATTGAACGGGCTCTTTTATGGAGATACGGAAAAGTTATCGTATCGGGAGGAAGTAAAAAAGAGATTGAGAATCTTATAAGAGAGCGAGATTCCTACGATCGAGTTTGTATTACTGACAAGTTTGATCTTCTTGATAAAAAACTACAGGATTGTGTTTCAGATGACCTGTATTGTCCTGAGGAAATGTCAGAGAAAGAATCTAAAAGGCTATCTAAGCTTTTCCAAAAGGATGCAGAGGCAATGTTTGAAAATGAGGGGTGGGAAATAGAGGATACAAAAATATATTTTGAAGCTAATATAAAAGTATCTATTGCAAAGAAATTTCCCCTTTGAAATTTTGTTTCGAAACTAAATTAAGAAAAAAGCACACTTATAAAGTATATAAAATTTATGAAACGAAGTTATTTACTATCTTTAGGAGAAGATTATGACTTATGATGAGTTAATGGAGGAATATGAAATTACAGATATTTGTCCCGAAATTGATAACGATCTCAATGGATTTTTTATTGATATATGTGGTGAAAATTTTGAGATGGGAATTTTCCCTGAACCAGATTCTGATAATGAAAATAATTTCGTCATAACCGTAGAAATTAATTCAGAAGAAGCCGATTTGAATAAGGAAGATACAAGTTCAATCAAAAAGATGGTGGAACAGGAATTATGGAAAAATCTACATAATGATGCTGAAAAGGTAAAAAAATACTTTTCGGGAGTGCAAATATTTCTGAATGATGAGCTTTTAAAATAAGAGGGTCTATGAATAAAATTATTGCTACCCTTAGTGTATATAGCATGTGTATGGTTGGTGGACAGTTCCCAGTCCTGGGAGAGTGCCTGCTTATAAAAACTCAGTCGCCATTTATTGCAGAACCTCCTTATTGCAATCATAAGGGAGGTGAGAATCTGGAAATATTTATTTCAAAAAAAATTCTCGAATTCCTAGAGTTTGGGATAACACGAGAATGCAATACTGATAAATGCAAATTTCCAGAAAATTTCAAAAACGAGATTATTTCAAATATGAAAAAGATTTTGTCTGAGCAAGTACAAAAACGTAGGATTGAGATGTATCTGTTCTGCCCTAATTATATTTGATTTAATAATCCTTATGCGACAAGTAATGTCGCTTCTTTTTTGTATAATTCACTCATAAAAAAATAGGAGTGAATATGGCTAATGCAATTGAATTAAAACTCATTGAAAATAATTACAATTCCTTATTTAGTTATATATACGATCAAGATGCTATAAAAAACTGGATTGAGGAAATTATCTTTTTTAAAGACTCTAGAGACTACAAAAGAGAAAGTCTGTTAGGTCATGGAGTGATCTTTGAAAACTGCGATGTTTTAAGAATCAAGGAGACGCTTAAATTGATGCAAGATATGAATATCGTTGACGTTGATTATTTGAAAGAATCAGATCTAAAAAAAAATAAATCTCCCTCAGAAGATGAAAAATTAAAGATTATTTTTCTAGGAGAGGGAGATTGGTTGGATAAGGAAAAAGATTCCGAAGAAGCTTTGGAGATTAGAAACATTATCGAAGAATGTTTTGATTCCATTCAAGGGAAAAACATCATATTGTGTGTTCATTACGAGGACTATATGAAAGTGCCTACCTCTCTAAGATGTGTAGGTCGTTTTGATAGATTTATACGGTGGACCCGACCAAAAATGGTTAATGTTGCGACTGAATTTATTAGACTGGTTGGGACTGAAGGTGTTGATAAAGAATTACAAGGAGACAAGAAGAGACTGGGAGCAATTCTTCTTGATCATGGGCGAGATGATCTCAGAATTTTACGATTATTCGTCGTAAATTATAAGAGAAAATTATTTCTGTCCGGGAAAAGGTCTTTGAATTGCGGAGAATTAATACATCTACTACAAGGATCTCTCGATGGAGGTGGGTATGGAGATAAAACATCATTAGAGTCAATTGCTATTCATGAAGCTGGTCATGCTGTTGTTGGTCTAGTTTCATCGGAATTTAAAATTATTCCGGAATTTGTAAGTATCGTGGAAAATGGAGAGTATCTTGGACTTGTCAGAGATAATAGTTTTTTTGAACAAGTGACACTAGTGAAGAGATTTAAAGACGTAGAACGTGAGATAAAAACGTATCTAGGAGGTAGGGCAGCGGAGGAATTATTTCTTGGTAATGAAAATGTAGGGTTAGAGAGTGCAAGATCAGATATTAGATATGCTTCTTTTTGCGCAACAAAAATGGTCAAAAACGGATTTTTGAAAGACTATTATGAAAGCGGTACGAAAGGTAGAGATATTTATCAGCCCATTGAATGTGATTCAAGTATAGAAAGTGAAAGAATAGATGTTGAGGCCCGAAAAATATTAGATAGACTCTATGAAGAGGCAAAAGCTATTTTAATAAAAAATAAAACTTTGGTGAAACTAGTTCAAGAACGATTATTAAAAGATAAAATTCTGACAGAGAAAAATTTGCAGGAAATTTTAAAAAAAAATTTGCAAACAAAAAAATGAAATTTACTGTTTGGTAATTAAGTTAGAGGAAGTTGGGGAAGAATTTTATGACATAAAAGCTCTATAACAAACCAGGTGAAAGAATGCTAAACAATAGCTTTTCCTCTCATGTTTCCTTGCTGCCTTTCGAAAAAAATCGCAAGTTCCTTGTTAAATTTTTGTAATAGTAGAGTATCTAATCTGGAAATCTCATCTTGATTTAAAGTCAAAACTCCGCTTTGCTGAGTGTTTAATTTGTTTTTTGGTATAGCTGTAACTAATTCTTTTCTGTTTAAAAAGAATTCTTCTCCGCAGTCACGCCACTGGGTAAATTGCACTCCAAAAAAGAAATCCAGGGATTCCCCACTTTTTTTAGATTCTAGTTCAGAATCATCGATAATTCCAAACCCTAATAGTCCAGAACTAATACCCTGTTGAACTAAAAGAAAGAGATCCCCGTTTACACATTTTTTCGTATTAAAGCTCCAGGTAAATTTTGATTCTGGTTTATTCCACCATGCCATATAATCTTTTTTGTACTGATCCTCTCCATATGAGGTTTGCTCTGGCTTCCATGTAATGATGTAAATATTCGCTTCATTCATAAAATCTTCAGTTTCTCTGCTTTGTTGATCCGCACCGTGATAAATATACCATGCTTATGTTCTGATTACTTAACAGAGTTTGGTTTTAACCGTCTTTAGTTAAGGTTAGTCTTTATTCTGATAAACTTATGAAGTGAATTTGATATTTTTGGAGCTTATTTAATGTCCATATGGCTTACAAAAACGGATTTTATTGCTGCCTTATCTTGTAAAACACGACTCAACTATATTCGCGAACCCAAAAAATATCCAGATAGCTCTCAGGATGACAACTTTCAGAAAATTCTAGCAGATGCTGGCTATCTTGTTCAGCGATTAGCCGAATTGAAATATGGAAATGCTGAAAAGGTAAATAGCGATAATAATATTGCCCTAAAGGAAACAAAAAATCTTTTACTAAAGGAGGAGACTGTCATTTTTGAAGCCGCCATTGAAAACAGTGGATTTTTTATCAGAGTTGATATTCTAAGAAAAAAACAAAACCAGATTGATTTAATAGAAGTAAAGGCAAAAAGCTATGATGAAAAGAAATTTCAAAAGAACAGAAGCGAGGATAAAAGTTGGGCCAGGTACATTAGGGATTTAGCATTTCAATATTTTGTTACGAGAAAGGCCTATCCTAATTTTAAAGTTAATTGTTTTCTCTGCATGCCAAATAAAAATGGATCCCCGGAAGATAATTTAGTGGGAAAGTTTCATTTTAAAAATAGAGAAATTGATTTTCGGGTATCCCAAAACGAATTGACAGAGCAAATCATAAATAATCAGATTCTTGTCGAAGAGATGGTTACGGAAGATATTGAGAAAAGAGTACAGGAAGTTGAAGAAAATGCGGAAAGCTTTTTAAAGGTAAAGAGCGGAAAAGAGCAAGTGCCTCCAGACATTTCTAGGGAATGTAAGACTTGCACATACCGAGACAACGATAACAACAAAAGCGGAGTGTATGAATGCTGGAAATCGTTAGAGGGGTTTTCGGAGGAAAAATTTAAGAATCGAAAGATAATTGACATTTGGAATTTCAGAAAAGCGTCAGAACTTATCAAATCTAATAAGTATTTTATTGACTCTTTATCACCGGAAGACCTTCATGAAAAATTCCAATCGGGGAAAAAGCCAATAGTTGGAGATAAGCCATTCTCAGTTGAAGACCGGCAATACTTTCAATGTTTCTCGATCTCAGAATTTCAAAATAAAGAGGGATATATATTTAACGCTGGGTATTTTAAGAAACAAACAAGGAACTGGATATACCCTTTTAATTTTATTGATTTTGAAGCGACAAACCTTTCTATATCACCTTACGAGGGCCTGGAATCTAACGAGCGTATAGCCTTTCAGTATTCAATTCATTCATTAAGTGAAGATGGCAGAGTGGAGCATAGTGCAGAACATATATTTTCTTCTAAAAATGAGAACCCTAGTTTTGAATTCTTAAAACAGTTGTATGTAGATTTATCGGGAAATAATGGTTCCATCTTTATGTGGTCTCCCTATGAAAGTTCGACTCTGGAGGGGATTAAAAAACAAATACTTCGATCAAAACGTGAAAATCAGTATCACCGCGAATTAAAATTTGTGGATTCCTTGCTGGACAAAGGAGAAAGAGAGTTAATTGATCTTTATAAAATTGCTAGAGATTGCACTTTTTATCCCAATATCAATGGCAGTCTTTCGATTAAACAAACTTTATTAGCAGTAATTAGGCACTCAAAATTTCTTCAGCAAAAGTACTCGAATCCAATTTATGGGAAGGAAAATGAAATTAAAAGTCGTAATTATAGGAACAAACAATGGGTCGTTAAAAACGAAAACAATAATGAGTACTTCAATCCTTACGAGATAATTAATGATGAAGATGGTTTACAAAAGAACATAAATCAAGGTGGAGAGGCAGCAGGCGCGTTTTCTCAACTGTTATTTGGGGATTTGACTCCTGCAGAGGAGGAGGATTTGAGAAATAGTCTGCTTCGATACTGTGAACTAGATACATTGGCTATGGCGATGATTACGGAATCATGGATAAATTGTAATAGTTAGAGATAAAAAGTGTAAAGTTAAGAGTCTCTAAGAATAAAAGCGTTTTATCCTTTAAATAGTATTTAGCGTTAGGATAATGGAAAAGGCCAATCTTTCAGCGGTGTACTTGCTTCACTTATCTCTTTAATCTCTTTATCTTTTTGTAAAGATTTGTCAGCAAACCGAAAAGCATCACCATTTTGTTGAACTGCAGCTAACACCACTTCTTTATCTTTCTGTAAGGACTTATCTGCATACTGAAGAGCAGAATCAAAATTAGCATAACCATCTTCATTTTCTTTAACAGCAGCCAAAACCACCTCTTTATCCTTCTGTAAAGACTTATCTGCATACTCAAGAGCAAGACCATTTTGTTGAACTGCAGCTAACACCACTTCTTTATCCTTTTGTAAGGACTTATCTGCAAACTCAAGAGTATTACCATCTTCTTGGATGCGCTCTGGCAGTTTGTACTGCATATCGGAAAATTTGACTGCAAAGAGATAACGTACGATGAGCACTTTCTACGGCTCCACGTTCTTCAATCTTTCTAAGTGCCTTGAGAATCTCTTGAGGAGTGATCTCATCAACTGCCTGTTTGCCGAGTTTTGGAAAGATATCTCTTTCAAGTCTGCTGGTATTTCTGCTCAGATGAGACTTTGCCCAAGTTTGGGATTGCTTAGCTAACCACTCTCTGCCACTGTCTCAAAAGAGTTCTCTTGTCTCTTCTGAAGGAGTTCTTTTTGCTGCTTTCTCTGGGTAGAGGGGTCAATATCTTTTGCAATTTGTTTTCTGAGTTCATCTCGGTTTTCTCTTGCCTGAGCAAGTCCAACTTCCGGGTAGGTTCCGAGCGATAAAAGTTTTTCTTTTCCATGGATACGGTATTTCATTCTCCACCATTTCGCTCCACTTGGATTTACGAGAATGTACAGACCTTTTTCATCGAAATACTTAGTAGGTTTCGATTGAGGTTTGAAAGCTTTAATTGCAGTAACCGTTAAAGACATCTAAGAATCACTCCTTACATGCCTGAATGTGGCCTTGAAGAGTTACCCCCAAAGTTACCCCCATCAGTACATGGCTGGTATAAAATGATATTGTTCTTAGATAACCAAAAAATGCAATAGAAATAAAGACTTAAGGTGTGTGGTTATACTGTATGACACAGTATAAAACCGTATAATGGTGGAGCCGGCGGGAATCGAACCCGCGTCCGCAACACATCCAAAGACAGATCTACATGCTTAGTTTAACATTATGTTTTAATCGCAGGTTAAGTAGTTAAACGAACTTGTCTGCGACGATTCGCTAAAATTTAGATGTCAATGCCACGAACTCATAAACATCGATCTGATGTAAATGACACTGCTGTGATATAAATCACCTAGCCCATCAGAGTGCTAGTGCAGCGCTCGCGTGCAATTTAAGCTGCGAGTGCGAAACGCTCGTCGTTGGCGTTTATTTTTTTCCGAGTGTATTAACGAGGTAATCGGACCTCGGCATGCCCTGCTCTCCTTCTTGAATTACGTCGAAACCATGGCGGCCCCAATTTGTAGTTTGACGTTAATTTACACTTTACGCAAGGTCCAACCCCAACTTGTTTCCTAATTCTTGTACCGTTACAGAGAAATCGTCACTTCCCCAATCCGACAAATGAGGTTTTTTGTTATTCTCGACAAAAAAGTTTACGGCGTGAGTCCAGCAACCAGCATTAAATCCGGCCTGGATATCTCTGGGATCATCGCCGATGTAAATAGTTTCCTCTCCTTCAAACATAAGTAATTTAAGCGCGTGTAAAATAGGCTCGGGGTGTGGTTTGGCATGATTAGTAGTATCACCACAAACCAAAACCGAACAATGTTTATTTAATATTTTGATTCCCTCAATGATGGGCTTAGCGTATTTTTGGTATTTATTAGTTACTATCCCCCATTTGATATTTTGGTCAATTAATTCGCTCAGAAATTCTTCCATTCCTGGAATGAAGTCTGTTTGGTTTAACAAGTTATTGTAATAAGCATTTAAAAATTCGAGTCGAAGCTGTTCAAAGTCTGGATCAGTCCAATCTTTGTTTAAAGCTACGTGAATCATACCTCGAGCGCCGCGTGAAACCTCAGGTCTATATAAATCTATGTCTAGCGAGTCTAATCCCCTTCGGTTCCTAAGCTGGTTCGCAGCACTTCCCAAATCTCCTGCTGTATCCAGTATTGTGCCATCAAGGTCCAGTAAGACCAATTTTTTGGAACATGAACTCCATTTTTCGGACCAAAAAGACCTGCCTACTGGCGCTGGTAGTATTTTTGCTTGAATATCTGGGTTATATTTTTCTGACGTGTTTTTCAAGATCTATTTTTTTTTAAACGCCATGATGTAATTTACATCAGTATCATTTCCTAGTTTGTAAATCTTCGTGAAAGGATTATAAGTCATGCCAATAATATCAAGCTCAGACAGCTCGCTTTTTCTGGCAAACATTGCAATTTCAGATGGTTTTAAAAACTTTTCATAGCTGTGCGTCCCTTTTGGTAAAAGCTGTAAAATATATTCCGCTCCAACTATCGCAAAAAGAAAACTTTTGAGATTTCTGTTAATTGTCGCGACAATCAACGTACCACCTGGCTTTAATAATGAGGAACATGCTTCGATTTCTTTTTCAGGGCTAATAACGTGCTCAAGCATTTCCATACACGTCACTACGTCATATGACTCATACATAGATTTAGTAAGAGTCTCCGAAGACCCACAAAGATAATTTACGTCATTCTGCGATTTTTCGGCATGAATCTTCGCAACTTTGATTGATCTCTCAGCGGGGTCAACTCCAGTAACTTTAGCTCCTAGTTTTGCCATTGCTTCGGAAAGAATACCTCCACCACAGCCTAAGTCAAGAACGGACCTACCATGCAACCCGTTGACTGTATTATCTATCCAAGTAAGCCTTAAAGGGTTTATCTGGTGTAGAGGCTTGAACTCACTTTCGGGGTCCCACCAACGTTCTGCAAGTTCTTCAAATTTTTTTATTTCTTCGCGGTCAATTTCCACTATTTAATGATCCAGCTATTTTGCCTCAATAACGACTCTTCGATTCTTTGCACGACCACTGCGCGTGTTATTGTCTGCAATAGGAGAGCCTTCACCCATGCCTTTAACAGAAATTTCTCTTCCCGGTATACCCGAGTTTAAAAGGTAATCCCGCACCCTATTAGCCCTTCTCTCAGATAAAGCATCATTGTAAGGGTCAGTTCCCAGTGAATCTGTATGTCCGAAGATGCTAATTATATTGGACACCCTCTGGCGGATCGAAGATATGAATGAGTCGAGCTTTCCAGTCGCTTGAGATGTTAAATCACTGCGGTCAAACATGAATGGAATTTCGGCGGAGATCAACTCATTGCCACCTCGAGTCTGGACATCAGTCGAGATTGCTGGAGCACACTGTATATTGGCACAACCATCAAATGTTCCATCAGAACCTGGGTCGTTATCTGAGACAACTGACACAGACGCATCAGAACATTCTGCAGGCACGCTTTCTGGATTACTAGCTGCAGTTCTAACGCATTTTTTGCTGGAGTCCGTGACAGCTGAGCCATTTTGCAATACGTAACCAGTTTCGTCGGCCTGAGCTAATGAAAAAGTTAAACTGAAAATTAGAATTGTGTTTTTTATTGCAGTAAGAATATTCACGACTAAAACCTCTCCATTTGTTAATAATTTATACCTAATGCTACCAGTTTACCAAAGTATTAAAATTTTTTTGCATAGTTTGTGTCCAGAACGCGTATTAATCCGTTGTTGGTTGTAAAATTGGGGTACAAGATACTTTTTTTGAAAAAAACATGGATCAAACAGCGAAAGAGACTTTACCAATTTCTCTTGAGGAAGAGATGAAGAATTCCTATTTAGATTATGCTATGAGCGTAATCGTTGGAAGGGCACTACCAGATGTACGGGATGGTTTAAAACCGGTCCACCGAAGGGTTTTATTTGCCATGCATCAATTGAAAAATGATTGGAATAAACCTTTCAAAAAGTCAGCTCGAATTGTTGGGGATGTTATAGGAAAATATCACCCTCATGGGGATTCTGCGGTATACGAAACAATTGTCAGGATGGCTCAGTATTTTTCTTTAAGGTATATGTTAATCGATGGGCAGGGTAATTTTGGTTCGATTGACGGTGATAATGCTGCTGCAATGAGATATACAGAGGTGAGGCTGTCGAGGATAGCGCATGAATTACTGGAAGATTTAGAAAAAGAAACAGTTGATTTCGGAGATAACTATGATGGTAGCGAAAGCGAACCACTAGTTTTGCCGGCAAAACTGCCTAACTTGCTTGTTAACGGTTCATCGGGAATCGCTGTAGGTATGGCAACCAATATTCCGCCCCATAATCTATGCGAAATAATAGAAGGTTGCAGATTACTTTTGCATAATCCAACAGTTACCATAGATGATCTATTAAAAATGATTCCGGCCCCTGATTTTCCCACTGGGGGAATCATTTACGGAAAGGCAGGAGTTATACAAGGATATAAAACTGGTAAAGGCAGAGTTCTGATACGTGCAAAAACAAAGATTGAACAGGTGCACAAGGGGAAAGGGAGAGAAGCCATTATTATTGAAGAGCTTCCGTTTCAGGTCAACAAGAAAGCATTGCTTGAAAAAATTGCAGAATTAGTAAATGAAAAACGGTTGGAGGGAATATCGGATGTTCGCGATGAATCCGACAAACAAGGGATGCGAGTTGTAATTGAATTGAAAAAAAATGAATCGGCTGAAATAGTTCTCAACAATTTATACAAAATGACGCAGCTTCAAGATAGTTTCGGAATGAACCTGGTTGCGTTAATTGATGGGCAACCGAAGGTGCTAAACCTAAAAGAGATCTTAGAAGCTTTTTTGAAACATCGCCGTGAGGTCATAACGCGAAGAGTTATTTTTGAATTAAGAAAGGCCAGAGATAAGTCATTTTTGCTTGAGGGACTTGCTGTGGCTGTGGGCAACATGGAAGAAGTGGTTCAATTGATAAAACAATCAGTCTCCCCAGCGGATGCAAAGGCTCGCTTAATTGAGAGAAAGTGGGAAAGTGGGCAAGTAAATCAAATGTTGACTAGGGCTGCGGAGAAAACTCCCATCGAAGCTTTTAGACCTTCTGACGTGGGGGAGAATATTGGTTTTCAAGAAGGATTCTATAAATTGTCTGAAAAGCAGGCAGTCGAGATTTTGCAAATGAGGCTTCAAAGGCTCACTAGTATGGAGCAGGACAAAATTATCAGTGAGTATAATGAAATAATTCTCTATATCGCTGATCTATTGGATATTCTCAGTAAGCCTGACAGAGTGCTTAGTATCATTGATGACGACTTTAATTTTTTAAAAGAAAAATTTGGAGATCAGAGAAAGTCAGTAATCGAAGAAAACGTAGAAGAACTTCAAACTGAGGATTTGATAACACCCACTGATATGGTGGTAACTCTTTCACATTCAGGGTATATCAAAAGACAACCTGTGTCTGAGTATCGAACACAACGCAAGGGAGGTAAAGGTAAGCAAGCAGCAACAACAAAGGAAGATGATTGGATTGAGCAGTTGTTTATTGCTAATACACACGAGACGCTACTAGGGTTTTCAGACAAAGGCCGAGTTTATTGGAAGAAAGTTTGGGAAGTACCGCAGGGGTCGCGAACTGCGAGAGGAAGACCGCTTGTCAACTATTGGCCTCTATTATCAGATGAGAAAATAACTACAGTGCTTTCCGTCAAAACATTCGATGAAAACCACTACGTTTTTTTGGCTACTAGTAAGGGCTTTGTAAAAAAGACAGCATTAGCAAGGTTCGCCAGACCTATGAAAAAAGGAATTATTGCCGCATTGCTTGGAGATGGAGATAAGCTTGTTGGGGCTACCATTACGGATGGAAATAATGACATTATGCTTTTCTCCAATTCTGGCAAAGCAATAAGATTTGATGAATCACAGGTTAGATCCATGGGACGAGGTTCACGCGGCGTTAAGGGAATGAATTTAGCTTCTGGTCAAAAAGTCATTAGCATGTTGGCGGCGCCGAGATCAAAAAATAAGGAAGAGGGGAATTATGAAAGAAGTGCTGTTTTTCTGGCTACTGAGAATGGTTATGGGAAAAGGACTAGAATTAGTGAGTTCTCCAGGCATAGTAGAGGAGTAAAAGGCGTAATTGGCATACAAACGAGTGAAAGAAATGGTCAAGCTGTAGGAGCTTGTTTGGTTAGTGAAAAAGATGAAATTATGTTAATAACGAACAACGGAGTTATTGTTCGCACTAGAGTATCAGAAGTAAGAGAGATGGGCAGGTCGACACAAGGAGTGCGGCTAATTAGTCTTGACAAAGATCAGTCATTGATAACTTTACAAAGAATAGAAGAGGAACCAGTTGATTGAATTTAATTGGCCCGTAAAAGTCACGGACTGGATAGGATTGTGATTTGAAGCGTCCTTTTAACTTTGGTGCTGGTCCTGCACAGTTGCCTGAACAAGTTCTTAGGCGACTCTCTGTAGAGGCTATTAATTGGAAAGGAAGCGGTATGGCTGTCGCCGAGTTGCCCCATAGAGGTAAGCTTTTTCAAGAAATAATAGAGGAGACGAAACTATTGACCGCATCATTGCTTGGCTTGCCAGATAGCTTTGAGGTCATGTTTATGCAAGGTGGAGCGAGAGGTCAAAATGCGATAATTCCGATGAATTTGTTAAACGAAAACAAAAAATGTGATCACGTTGTAACTGGTTTTTGGTCGAGAATTTCCGCTTCGGAGGCTTTAAAGTACGCAAACGTATGGGTAGCAAATAAAATTCCAACAACCGGATTGAAAAGTATTCAGACTGTGTCCGAATGGGAGGTTAGACCTGATTCGTCCTATTTACATTTATGTGCTAACGAGACAGTTGATGGTATAGAGTTTCGAGAGATTCCCGATCTAACCGCAATAGGAAGAGGTACAATTCCGTTGGTGATCGATGCGTCCTCAAACTTGTTTACAAGAAAAATAAATTTAAAAAATGTTGGACTTTTATATGCAGGAGCTCAAAAAAATATTGGAATTGCAGGCTTAACGGTAATTCTTTTGAACAAAAAAATTGTTGACGTTGAGTCTCAAGACTGCTTAACGATTTGTCCTAGTGTATTTTCTTATAGAAATGCTTTCCTAAATAATTCTTGTTACAACACGCCCCCTACACTGGCTATCCTCACTACTAAATTGATGCTTGAGTGGATTAGCGAAATGGGTGGAGTGGCAGCAGTTGGAGAACAGAATGAGAAAAAAGCAAAAGCAATGTATGATTTTATAGATAATAGTAGTCTTTATTCGAATGATGTTGATGCGTCTTGCAGGTCATTAGTGAACATAAAATTTTTTATAAAGCAGTCTAATCTGGAGACAAATTTTTTATTAGGTGCGGAAGAAAGAGGCCTTATTAATCTTAAGGGCCATCCATCAGTAGGAGGAATCAGGGCAAGCTTATATAATAGTATGCCGATGGAGGGTGTTTTGAGATTATTAGATTGGATGTCCTTGTTTGAGAAAGAGTATTATTATGAAGCCCACTGAGCTCAAAGGATTTAGGGAAAAAATTGACGCTGTAGATGATCAGATTGTTGAATTGCTGGCAGAAAGGGCTAGTTATGTAAAAGAGGTTGGAAAAAGAAAAAAGGCTGCAAAATTGCCGGAATTTCGTCCCGAAAGAGAAGTAGAAATTATCGAACGGATGTGTGAGAGAAACAAGCTGCTTAATTCGGGCCTGCCATGTGAAAGTATTGCTACATTTTGGCTGGAGATTATATCCGGATGTAGAGCGTTGGAAAAAAAGCTGGAGATAGCTTATCTAGGTCCGCAAGGAACTTACAGTGAATTGGCTGCCCGCGTGCTCTTTGGTCACATGGTTGATCTTGTTCCATGTGATTCATTAGAGGAGGTTTTGGAAAGAGGCGAAAGGGGTGAATCAGATATTTCCTTATTACCAGTTGAGAATTCTATTGAGGGCACTGTCGGACGCACCCTTGATCTGCTTGTCACAGCTAAAGTCAAGATATCAGCGGAAATTTCTATTCCTATAAACCACCTTTTACTGAGAAAAGTTGGTGGGTTCAATCATATAACAAAAGTGGTGGCGCATTCCCAAGCACTCTTACAATGCCAAAAATGGCTTGATCTAAGATTACCATCTGTTCCAAGGTTAGCCGTAGAGAGTAATGGAGTCGCCGCCCAGATGGCTCAACAAGACGAAAAAATTGTCGCTATTGCAGGTAAATTAGCACAGGAAAAATATGATTTAGAGTCTCTGGCTAACGATATTCAAAATGAGAAGTTCAATAGGACCAGATTTGCTGCACTAGGAAAGTTTGAGCCTGATGGATGTGGTACAGACCAAACTTCTGTAATCGTGGGAGTGCGTGATCAGGTTGGAGCTATGCACAAGGTAGTTGAATCATTTGCAAAAAATTGTGTCTCTTTACGTAGATTTGAATCCAGGCCAGCGCGGACAAATCGCGTTCATGCATGGGAGTATTTGTTTTACATTGATTTAGAAGGGCACATAAATGATACAAAAGTAAAAAAAGCCCTAGATGATGTTGAAGAGAATTCTGTTTTTTTTAAAAACTTGGGTTCTTATCCCTTATTTGAAAAATTAGGTTTACCGAGTCAACTAACTTGAGGGAGTAAAAATTGATTAAAAGCGAAAAATTTCTCCCATGGGTTGCCGAAATGCCCGCCTATAGTCTAGGACGTTCCTATTCGGACGTTGTAGACGAAAATAGAATGTCTTCGGAGAGCTTAGTGAAATTAGCCTCGAATGAGAATCCTTATGGTTGTAGTCCATTTGTTAAAAAGTTTTTAAAAGATGGATGGGACCAATTGAATCGCTATCCAGATTCTGACTGTTTTGAATTAAAAAAAAAATTATCTGAAAAGAACAGGGTTGAACTGAGCCAAATTTTTGTAGGAAATGGTAGTAATGAAATTTTGGATTATATCGCCA
>CACIGF010000019.1 GCA_902586195.1 uncultured beta proteobacterium
TCTCACACAATATATCAGGCATGCCGCGAAGGAGATTCGATTCGGTAATAGTTGGAGCTGGTGGAGCTGGAATGCGTTGTTCATTGCAGTTGGCTCAGTCAAACGCGAAGGTAGCGGTGTTGTCTAAGGTTTTTCCAACTCGTTCCCATACGGTAGCCGCTCAGGGTGGAATAGGTGCCTCTTTGGGTAACATGAGTGAGGATAACTGGTATTGGCATATGTTCGATACAGTAAAGGGTTCTGATTATCTGGGAGATCAAGATGCCATTGAATTTATGTGCAGGGAAGCGACCAGCGCTGTTTATGAGCTTGAGCATTTCGGTATGCCCTTTGACAGAAATGAAGATGGAACTATTTATCAAAGACCGTTCGGTGGCCACACCGCAAATCTTGGAGAAAAGCCTGTCCAAAGAGCTTGCGCCGCTGCTGACAGAACCGGTCACGCTCTGTTGCACACTTTGTACCAGAAAAATGTCGAATCAAAAACCCAATTTTTCATAGAGTGGATGGCACTCGACCTCGTACGAAACAATGATGGGGATTGTGTTGGAGTTGTAGCCTTGGAAATGGAAACTGGGAACTTAATGTTTTTTGAGAGTAAAGCCACTGTCTTGGCCACGGGTGGTGCAGGTAGAATTTGGGCAGCATCTACGAATGCGTTTATCAACACAGGTGACGGAGCAGGGATGGCAGCGAGGGCAGACATACCGTTACAGGATATGGAATTTTGGCAGTTTCATCCAACTGGGGTTGCCGGCGCTGGTGTTTTGATTACAGAGGGTGTAAGGGGTGAAGGCGGAGTACTCTTAAATAGTGATGGCGAACGATTTATGGAGCGTTATGCGCCCACCTTGAAAGATTTAGCTCCCAGAGATTTCGTTTCTCGCTCCATGGGTCAAGAAATTAATGAGGGAAGAGGATGTGGTGAAAACAATGATCACGTTCTGCTAAAGTTAGATCATCTCGGCGAAGAGAAGATATTAAAAAAACTACCCTCTATAAGGGAAATAGCAATAAAATTCGCCAATGTTGATCCTATTAAAGACCCAATACCAGTTGTTCCGACTATTCATTACCAGATGGGGGGAATACCTACAGACATAAACGGCCAGGTAGTTATACCGGATTCACTGGATGGGATGCAGGGGAGTCACTCAGTTGTTGAGGGGCTTTATGCTATTGGCGAATGTGCTTGTGTGTCCGTGCATGGAGCGAATCGACTAGGAACGAATTCATTATTAGATCTTATCGTTTTTGGTCGAGCGACTGGTAGATACCTAGTTAACAAAAATATTTCATCCGAAGGTCATAAAAAAGTTCCGTCGGATGGAGCCGATAAAACCATTGAACGCATTAAGCGGCTCGATAGTAACAAATCGGGAGAGGATGTCATGGAAACTGGGAATCTCATTAGGGAAACAACTCAAAAATATTGCGGAGTTTTTCGGAATGAGGAATTATTAAAAAAAGGCGTAGAAAAAATATTGGATATAGATAGTTCGATGGATAGCCTCTTCATAAAAGACAAATCATCAGTGTTTAACACGGCTAGAATTGAAGCAATAGAAGTTTTCAATATGATAGAAGTTGCAAAAGCTACCATAATCTCAGCCGATGCCAGAAAAGAAAGTAGAGGGGCACATTCACACGACAACTTTGCTGAGAGGGATGACTCAGGTTGGATGAAACATACCTTATGGTTCTCAGAAGATAACAGACTTGACTACAAACCTGTTGTTTTGAAACCTTCTTCAGTTGAGTCTTTTGCACCAAAAAAGAGAACTTTTTAACGGAAGGTAATATGTATGTCAGCAGTTAGAGAAACTAAATTTAAAATTTTTAGATACGATCCTGAGAAGGATAAGAAACCTTATATGCAAGACGTAAAAGTTGGGCTTGAAAGTACAGACCGTATGCTACTTGATGCATTGTTAAAGATTAAAGGAACAGTCGATGATTCAATAGCTCTCAGAAAATCCTGTCGGGAAGGTGTTTGCGGTTCTGACGCAATGAATATAAACGGCAAAAATGGATTGGCTTGTATAACGAACCTTAATGATTTGAGAGAACCTATTGTTTTAAAGCCGCTCCCGGGTCTTCCTGTAATCAGAGACTTGATAGTTGATATGACTCAATTCTTTAAGCAATACGAATCTATCAAGCCTTACCTACAAAACACTTCTGTTCCTCCGGAAAAAGAGCGTAAACAAAGTCCGCAACAACGGGAAGAACTTGATGGTCTTTATGAGTGTATTTTGTGTGCATGTTGTTCAACTAGCTGCCCTTCATTTTGGTGGAACCCTGACAAATTTGTGGGTCCTGCGGGACTATTACAGGCATACAGATTTATTGCGGACAGCAGAGACGAGAATACCGCTGAAAGATTGAATAACCTTGAAGATCCTTATCGGTTGTTTAGATGTCACACAATAATGAATTGTGTTGATGTTTGTCCAAAGGGTTTGAATCCGACAAAGGCGATAGGAAAAATTAAAGATCTCATGGTTAAAAGAAATGGTTGATAAAAAAAAAAATAATATGGAGAGCTCGTCGCGGACTTCTTGAAAATGATATAATCTTAAAACGTTTTTTTTCAAGGTATCAGAAGGTTTTAAGTGAAGGGGAGTGGTTAGCTTTGGAAAAACTTCTCGACAAAACTGACAATGAGTTACTTGATATCATTTTAGATATCGAGAAGCTAAATGAAAATGATCTTTCTCCGGAAACACTTTCTTTATTATCTAAACTAAGATCTTGCTGATCCGCAATCTGTAGAAAAGGAGGCATATGGTGGTAGAAGATAATAGAGCTACTATATCTTTTTCTGACGGAAGTGACCCTGTTGAACTGCCTGTCCTGGCGGGAACAGCGGGTCCCGATGTCATTGACATTCGTAGTTTGTATAAGACTACTGGCAAGTTTACTTATGACCCTGGCTTTCTCTCAACAGCCTCTTGTCAATCGAATATTACGTATATTGATGGTGACAAGGGAATTCTACTCTATCGTGGCTATCCGATAGAACAACTTGCTCTCGAATGTGACTTTCTAGAGGTATGTTTTTTATTACAAAATGGAGAACTACCCAATGCCTTTCAAAAAGACGAGTTTGAAAAATTAGTCAAATCATATTCAATAGTCCATGAGTCCATGGCGCAATTTATGAACGGGTATCCAAGGAACGCTCATCCAATGGCTGTTTTAACGGGGTTAATAGGCGGAATGGCTGCATTTTATCCGGACAGTTTAGATGTAAATTCAGAGGAGCAACACGAGTTAAGTTTGCTTAGGCTAATAGCAAAAATGCCTACCTTAATTGCGATGATACATACGTACTCTAAAGGTAGACCATTTATGTTCCCAAGATCTGACTTGTCCTATACAGGAAACTTTTTGCGAATGATGTTTGGCACTCCCCTAAGTGAATTCCAGGAAAAAAAGATACTCACTCGAGCTTTGGATAGAATCTTTATTTTACATGCAGACCACGAGCAAAATGCTTCTACGTCCACTGTTAGGCTTTGTGGTTCCTCTGGAACCAGTCCATACGCTGCAGTAGCTAGCGGAATAGCTTGTCTATGGGGCCCTGCGCATGGCGGGGCTAATCAAGCTTGTTTAGAGATGTTAGAAAAAATACACGAGGATGGCGGTGTAAACAAAGTTGGCGAATTTATGGAAAAGGTCAAAGATAAGGACTCAGGCGTAAGACTGATGGGTTTTGGTCACAGAGTTTATAAAAATTTCGATCCGAGGGCAAAAATAATGCAGGAGACGTGTCGACAGGTACTGGCAGAGTTGGGCTTGGAAAACGATCCTCTGTTTAAACTAGCGCTTGAGCTCGAAAAAATTGCTCTTGAGGATCCTTATTTCGTTGAGAGAAAGCTTTATCCAAATGTTGATTTTTACTCTGGGATCACCTTACGTGCCTTGGGGGTACCTAAAGAAATGTTTACATGTATTTTTGCGTTGGCACGAACTATTGGTTGGATATCACAATGGAAAGAAATGATTACTGATTCAGAATACAAGATTGGTCGTCCTAGGCAATCGTTTGTCGGTTCTATAAAACGTGATGTTAAACCGTTAAAAATTCGTTAGTTATAAATTATTCAATTGAGCCGCTACTCGAGTTTGAATATCCTAGAGCACTACGAGAACGAACGAAAAAAACATGGTTATTCTAGCGATAAGGGTCAAAAAAATGTTTTAGGGTTTCTCTATCAGCTAATCATTGAATGGGAAATATTTTCAGAAAAACAAAATAAGTTATTACTACCTAATCCTGTCGTTCCTAAGGGCTTGTATATTTATGGAGGGGTTGGTCGAGGAAAAACTTTTCTCATGGATCTGTTTTATAGATCTCTTCCAATAAAGAAAAAATTAAGAATCCACTTACATGAATTTATGCAAGACATTCAGGATGAGCTTATTATTTTGAAAGGTCACAAAGAACCTTTAATAAAGATATCAAAAAAATTGTCCCAGAAATACGACTTAATTTGTTTCGATGAGTTTCATGTTCAAGATATTGCTCACGCTATGATATTTGAGTCACTTTTCAAGTATCTAAACCAATTTAATGTGTCATTTGTCATTACATCAAATTTTCATCCAGATGATTTGTACAAGGATGGTCTCCAAAGAGAAACTTTTATTCCTGCGATTTTGTTGCTTAAAACAATATTAGAAGTAATTCGAATCCCGGACGGACCGGATCACAGAAGAGCACGATTTATGAAATCGACTAATCCCTTGTTCCAACGAAAAAACTTATTACAAAAGAAATACCATTACCCTCATAATAATTCATGTCAACAACTTCTACAGGCACAATTTAACGCTATAACTAACGGTCCTGTGCAGTCTGCCGATTATATTACGCTCAATAACAGGCGAATTAGCATAGTTGCCATGGCAGAAAATGTATGTTGGTTCAAATTTGATGCATTATGCTCTTCTTTCCGATCTAAGGAAGAATATTTGGATTTAAGTGAACTTTTTAAGGTATTTATCATTGAAAGAATTCCAATGCTAACAAAGGATAATTTATCTGCGGCTACACGTTTTACATGGTTTATAGATATCATTTATGACCGAAAAATAAATTTAATTCTTTCTGCTGATGTTGATCTAGATCTATTATTCTCTAAAACTATTAAAGCAATGGATTTCGATAGAACAAAAAGCAGACTTCATGAGATTACTGCGTTACGAATATGAAACCAATTCTTTTTTTATTTTTTATATTTATGGGCTTGAATTTAGTTGCCAATGCAAATCCAATTGAGGAACAATTTTTGGAAGAACTCAATGCACTAAAAAAAGAAAGAGGAGAATTTTTAAACAAAATTTCTTTAAGAGAGAGCGAATGCTTGGCTAGATTTTTTTCTGGAAAATGCTTAGAAAATCTTGATATTGATTATGAGACTGGAATGCGGGACTTCGAATTAAGGCATCAGAGTATCCTTCTTAAGAGGCGACAATTTCGCGCTGATGTGCGAGAGAAAAAAAGGTTAAGGAGAAAGGAAAAACGGGACAAAACTACTTCTCAATAAGGCCTTTAGGTACGATATCTTTCAAACTTTTAATAAAGTTGAACTCATTCCAGGTTGTATTTGTTTTTCGTCTAACACTTTTTGGCAAACCACCTCGTTCTCGGGAGTCATATTCATATTCTAAATATGGACTCGAGGGATAGTTGAGTTTTAAAACTCTCAGCGAATCATTTGATAAATCTTGTAGTCCGAGAATCCCATAGATGGTAGCCATGAGCGCAAGTGCCTCTTCTGTCGCTGGTGTTCCGTGATACTGACTAAGAATTACTTTAGATCTATTTAATGATGCAACATAGGCCTTCCGGCGCATATAAAATCTAGCCACGTGCGCTTCGTTTTCAGCAAGTACATTACGTAAAAATCGCATGCGTTTCATCGCATCTTCTCTGTAGGCGGTTTTTGGAAATTTTTCAACTAACAGCTTAAAAGATGCAAACGCTATTCTTCCGGCTTCCGCATCTCTTTCTGCCATATCCTCTCCGGTAATAGAACTGAAAAGAGTTTGATTTTCATTAAAATTAATCAAACCACGCAAATAAAGCGCATAGTCTGATCCTTCCTGGTTTGGATAAAGCTTGTTGTATCGGTCCAAACTTGCAAGGGCAATGCCGGAGTCTCCATTTTTCCAGTGAGCATACGCAATATCGAGGGATCCTTGTTGGGCATATTTTCCAAATGGAAACCTAGACGATAATTTTTGATAAACGGAGACAGCCGTTTCATAGTTACCTACATTTAATTCGGAGCGAGCCTCCTTATACAATTTCTGAGCGCTCCACCCACTCGTCTTATCGAGACCCTTAGATGCGCACCCAACTAGTAAAAATGAGGCTAATATTATATGTGTGTAAATCTGCATAATTGTTTGAAAACTCAATTAAGTTCATATGGTAATGGAAAATTTAGACATTGAGTATACAGATATTGATTATTTTGAGATAGTTGTGACTAAACCATATTCCAATAAAAGGATAGATCGGCTACTTTCAGATACAATCGAAGGCGTCTCAAGGTCAAGGTTGAAGAAATTAATCGATTCAGAGTTTATTCGCTTGAATGGAGGGCGTACCGAACCGAGCCACATTACAAAAATTGGGGAAATAATACAGATTCGTTTGCCAGAACCAGAGCTTGTTAATTTAAGACCACAGAAAATTCCTTTTGATCAAATTTATGAAGATGATAATCTTTTAGTTATGAACAAAAGAGCAAACTTAGTAATGCATCCCGGTAATGGAAACTACGAGAATACAATATTAAATGGTCTACTTTTTAGGTACCCTAAATCCAGAAAACTACCGCGGGCAGGTATCGTACATAGATTGGACAAGGATACTACAGGCCTTGTTGTTGTGGCAAAAAATAGGATTGCCTTTGACTCTTTAACTATGCAAATTTTACGAAGAAACATTCAAAGAAATTATCTGGCATTGGTCTGGGGAAATGTCCCGAAAAAGATTGAAATAGAGGGAAAAATAGAGAGAGACAAAGCGAACCGATTGCGTTTCATGATCTCAAAAACAGACAAAGGAAAATTTGCTCACACAACTGTAATCCCGATTCAAACAGGACAGGTAAAAAACCAAAAAGTTACTCTTGTGAAATGTATTTTAAATACCGGTAGAACCCACCAGATCAGAGTACACCTGGAAGGTTTTGGGTACCCAATCGTGGGAGATGTTTTATACAAACGGGGCTCTCCTCGACATCTTAGGGAGGAAGTTATGCCAAGGCAGGCACTACATGCTTTTTCACTAGCTTTCTTAGAGCCAATAAAGAAATATCCCATGACTTTTAAAGTATTGCCACCGGATGATTTGAAAAAACAGATAAGTGAAGCAGGAATATGTCTCCATCAATTATTGCGATAAAAAATTTTTTCCCTGAAAACGTTACGGCTTTTTATACAACTCGAACTGGCGGATTCTCAAAACACTCATATTCGTATTTCAATTTGGCTGATAATATAGGAGACAATCCGAATTTTGTGGAACGAAACAGAAAATTTCTAAAAAATTACATAAAAAGTAAAGTTGTGTGGCTAAGACAAGTACATAGCAATAAAGTATTCGATATGGATACAATTATTGAGCAAGAGTTTTTGGATACTACATTAGATTTACCCGTTGCTGATTCCAGTATCACTTCTAAGGTGTATCGATGTTCAGTTGTGATGACTGCTGACTGCTTGCCAATTTTAGTTAGTAGTCAGGAAGGGACTTTGATCGGCTCCATACATTGTGGATGGAAAGGTTTGTTAAATAAGATTATTAGTATTTTTTTCGAAAGTTTTTTCAATAAACTTAATCACCTAAAAAAACCGATTGGAAAGAGTGTCTATGTTTGGTTAGGTCCTTGTATAAGCCAAGAATTTTATGCCGTAGGGCCCGAATTAGAAGAACAATTTACTAATTCTAACCCTAAATTTAAAACTGCATTTAAGGTGTTTGAAAAACAAATTTTCATGGACATCCGACATATAGCACAACATCAAATAAAAGAAGTACTTGAGCTGTATAAAGTTAAAGGTGTATTTAACTCTAATAATATGTGCACCTATGGGAATGAGAACTTATTTTTCTCTCATCGACGAGAAAGTCGAACTGGAAGACATGCCTCGCTTATTTTTAAAAATAAAACTTGATAAACGGACACATATCGAAGTACAGTATTATCTGATTGGATAATTATGAAAAAAAAAAATAAGTTACAAGAATTTATAGAACCCAGCGACTTAACTCAAATTCAAGAGAAATACCTTTCTGAATTTTTCCAAATTTGGTCAAAACCCGAAAAAGCCAAAGAGGTTTTAGCCACCGATCGCCGTTTTTCTTCAAATGACTGGGCAACAGCCGGATTATACTCGTCTTTTGCAGCTACTTATTTGTTGAATGCTAAAACACTTTCTGATTTGACAGAAAAAATGTCTTTAGAAGATGATCAAAGGCAAAAGATGAATTTCTTCCTGGATAATTTTATGAGTACAATGTCCCCAGCAAATTTCATGGCGACGAACCCTGAGGTACAAAAAAAGTTTTTTCAATCTAAAGGAAAAAGTATGGCATCCGGTTTGGAAAACTTTTTATCTGATATCGGCAAAGGAAAAATTTCTCAAACCGATGAAGCGGCCTTTGAGGTTGGGACTAATTTAGCAGTAACTGAAGGGGCAGTTGTATTTGAAAATTCTATTTTTCAACTTATTCAATATAAAAATAAATTTAGCGAAGTTAAGCAGACTCCGATTCTTTTTGTGCCTCCTTGTATAAATAAATACTACATTTTGGATCTGACTGAGTCGAACTCTTTGGTTAATTTTGCATTAGAAAATAAAAACCAGGTTTTTCTTGTATCCTGGAAAAATATTAATGACCCTGAGTGCACATTAACTTGGGATGATTATGTAGAAACTGGTGTTATAACAGCCATAGATAAAGTGCGTGAAATCTCAAATGTTGAGAAAATAAATACGCTCGGGTTTTGTATTGGAGGAACTCTTTTGAGTTGTGCTGCTGGAGTGATTGAAAAACAAAAGAGAGACATTATTAATTCCATAACCTTGATGGCAAGTCTTCTTGAATTTTCTGACCCGGGAATATTAAAAATTTTCATCGATGATTCATCGATATCAATGCGAGAAAGCTCAATCGGACAAAAAGGTGTCATGCCTGGATCTGAACTTGCATCAACCTTTTCATTTTTAAGGCCAGATGACCTCATTTGGAACTACTACGTTTCTAATTACCTCAAAGGAGAAAAACCCGTTCCCTTTGATCTCCTTTACTGGAACGGGGATAGCGCGAACCTCCCAGGACCATTTTATTGCTGGTATTTAAAAAACTTTTATTTAAAAGACCGACTCAAAAAACCAAATAATCTTTCCGTTTGTGGTAAGAAAATTGATTTACAAGGGGTTACGTGCCCAATTTATGCAATGGGGGCAAAGGAGGACCATATTGTTCCCTGCAAGTCAGCCTTTACTTCAGCTAGTCTTTTTGGTGGAAGAATAAGATTTGTTTTAGGAGCAAGTGGTCATATTGCTGGATGCATAAATTCTGCTTCGAAAAATAAACGAAGCTATTGGATAAACAATGATTACGATACAATTGCTGCTCTAAAGTTTTCTGACTGGACTAAAAATACAAAAGAAATAAAGGGGAGTTGGTGGATAGATTGGGACCAATGGCTAAGTAAAAACAACGGAAAATTAATTCCTAGACAAAAAAAATACGGTAACAAAAATAATAAAGTAATTGAGAAGGCGCCCGGGAGATATGTTCGAGAAGTTGCGAAAAGGTTTTAACATTAGCTAGCGAAAGAATATCCATGGAAAAAGAAAAAAAGATCGCATACGTTACAGGAGGAATGGGCGGTATTGGGACAGCAATTTGCAGGAAGCTTTACAGTCTAGATTATGTCGTAGTTGCAGGTTGTGGCCCGAACAGAGATTTTACTAGTTGGTTAACTACACAGAGAGAAGATGGGTATGATTTTCTCTACAGCGTTGGAAATGTGTCAGATTGGGAGTCAACAAAAACGGCATTCGAAAATGTACGGGATAACGTAGGAGATGTAGATATTCTAGTCAATAACGCCGGCATTACAAGAGATACTACCTTTGCTAAGATGACTTTGGAACAATGGCGTTCAGTACTAGACACTAATTTGAATAGTCTTTTTAATGTTACCAAACAAGTTGTAGATGGAATGATCACAAAAAAATGGGGACGTATAATTAATATCTCCTCCGTAAATGGACAAAAAGGCCAATTTGGACAAACAAATTACTCGACAGCTAAAGCTGGAATCCATGGTTTTTCTATGTCACTTGCGCAGGAACTTGCTACAAAAGGTATAACAGTGAATACAGTCTCTCCTGGATATATTGGTACCGAAATGGTAAAGAAAATACGACCTGATGTACTAGAAAAGATTGTCAATACAATACCAATTAAACGACTTGGTAACACAGAAGAAATCGCTTCTATAGTTGCCTGGCTTTGCTCCGATGATGGTGGTTTTGCGACAGGCGCTGACTTTTCTTTAAATGGTGGTCTTCACATGGGTTAAAAAAATAATGAATAAAAAAACACAAAGGCTTATTAAAAAATATCCAAATAGACGACTTTACGACACTCACACAAGTTCTTACGTGACATTGGCAGACATCAAAGCTCTGGTATTAGAGTGCGAAAATTTTACTGTCGTTGATGCAAAAACAAATGATGATATTACGCGAACGATACTTCTTCAAATAATTTTAGAGGAGGAATCAGGTGGGATTCCCATGTTTACTGAACCGGTGTTGGCTCAGATAATCCGACTTTATGGTAATGCGATGCAAAGCTTTATGGGTTCATTCTTAGAAAAAAATGTCCAAATCTTTTCAGAAGCACAAGAAAAATTTAAAGATAACTCTAAGACGTTTTTTGATAATGGCTTTACTCCTAATGAAAAAGTTTCAGAATTTTTTTCCTCTAATCCACAGTCTGTCCAAAATTTTTTTGGAGACTACATGGAGAAATCTCGAGAATATTTTTTAAATATAGAAAAACAAATGCAAGCAAATTCAG
>CACIGF010000020.1 GCA_902586195.1 uncultured beta proteobacterium
CCACATGAGGAAAGTGGAATAAGATTTGCATGTAAAAATCTCTCCAAATTAACTCTGATAACCATGACTGCATCCCCTCTGTGTCAATACCGTTTCGTTTGAACTCCTGTATTTTTGTAAAAATTGAATGAACAACTTTTTCTACAGAAATTGTCCCGAAACGAAAATGAGTAGATAAATAAGAAACTCCTTTTTTCGCGGGAAAATTTCTGTAATGGTCGTAATGTTTGATTACTTTGAAAAAATCATCTAGTAATTTTTTAGCCCCTTCGGAACCGGTTTGGATTTTAATTTGTTTGCTATTTGATGAAAAACCAAGCTCTTCGATTTCCGGCATTTTATTTATATAATCCACTTTTCCCAAACATTCACCTAGTTGTTTCATGCTGTAATCAGCCCAAGGATTATTCAGGTTTGAATAATTTGCTAACCATTTTTTTTTATACGGGGTAAATACTGTATAAGGATTGCCTTCGTTAGTTAAAACTTCGAATTCTTCAAAAACACACTGACTTTTTATTTGTGATGATTTAATGTTGAGTATTTCAAGTGACTGGGAGATTTTTTTGTCTCTTTTTATGGCGTATTGTTCATAGTCTTTTGACCAGAATACACAACCTGCATTGACTGTTTCAGCAGCTTTGGGAATTAATTTGACTGGATCTCCCTTTAAGATCAAAAGATCAGACCCAAACTCCTGTAGTTTTTTTTTAAGGTCACTGAGGGTTAGATAAATGAACCCCAATCTCTTGTCCACATTTAATGATTTACCGTCCAGGATCCTAAAGGGACTACTTTTTATACTATCAAGAATTACATCATCAAACACAAAACAGAAAAAAATTTTTTTACCTTTTAAAAGAGCATTCTTGACAAGGTCATTCTCCATGATTCGTAGGTCTCTACGTAACCAAATGAGAGAACCTCCATATAAATTCAGTTTCATATTAAGACAGTTTGCGATGAATAAAATTTCCAGTAAACTATATATTATGCCTAATGATACTACAGGTTTTTCGTACATAAGCCACCATCTTTTAGTTGCAATGCCTGGGCTCTTAGATCCGATTTTTTCTAAATCCGTTGTTTACCTTGCTGAGCACAGCGGAGACGGAGCTATGGGAATAGTCATTAACAAGCCATGTGAACTAGATCTAAGAGCACTGTTGACAAAACTAAACTTAAGAAGTCAAGACGGTCAGAAAAGTCAAGGGGTTTCAGAGCCCGTATATTACGGAGGGCCTATACAACAGGACCGAGGCTTTGTTTTGCATGAGCCAGCCAGCACGTGGGCATCAACTTTAAAAATAAATGAGGCATTAGCCCTGACCTCATCCAAGGATATTCTTGAAGCCACAGCGAAAGGGGTCGGTCCCAAGAAGATACTTGTGTCTCTAGGATATTCGGGCTGGGGTCCGGGTCAATTGGATACGGAGTTGGCTTCAAACTCATGGTTGACTATTCCGTTGAAGGATAATAAGCTTTTGTTCGATACTCCAGCTGATGTGCGTTTTGATGAGGCTTTTAAAATACTCGGAATTCATCCAGATAACTTATCGAATGTTATTGGGCATGCTTAGAAAGAGAATACAGACTTTTGCAAGAGAAAATTAACTCGACGCTCATAGGATTTGACTACGGACTCAAAAAAATAGGTGTCTCCATCGGGAATACAGTCAGTGGAGTCGCTTCTCCACTTAAAATTTTATACAGCAAGTCAAAAATCGAAGGGTTTAAGGCAGCTAAGGAAGAGATTTTTTTTTGGGATCCTGAATTAATAGTAGTTGGTTTTCCATCCCACTTTGACGGAAGGACACACCCTTTGGCAAATAATTGTAAAAGATTTGCCAGAAATATTAGCTTCGAAACAGGTAAAAAGGTACGATTAGTAGACGAGTCGTACACCTCTGTCTTGTCAAAAGGTAAGGGCCAGGATGATGCAAGGGCGGCGGCGTTAATATTACAAGTGGTTTTAGATGAGTTATTCTACGCAAATAAATAAATATGGTGGTTTGAATCATCTCTTAACTATAGAGGGTATTTCGCGAGATTATTTGATTACAATTCTCGATCGTGCAAATAGATTTCTCTCTTTCGGGGAAAATATTGTTTTAAAAAACTATCCGGTATTAAAAGGCCGTTGTGTCTTTAATATTTTTTTTGAGAATTCAACACGAACTAGTTCAACATTTGAAATTGCCGCACGAAGGCTCTCAGCGGATATAATGAAGTTAAATATTTCTGGGTCAAGTTCGTCAAAGGGGGAGTCTCTCCTAGATACAGTTGATAATCTAGTCGCAATGCAAGCTGATATGTTTATTGTTCGTCACTCATGTAGTGGAGCTGTGCACCTTATCGCAAATCACATAAATCGGGTTTCTCCGAATATACAGGTATTAAATGCCGGCGATGGTTGTCATTCTCATCCGACCCAGGCTCTACTCGATATGTACACTATAAGGTTCTATAAAAAGAATTTTCGTAATTTAAGGGTAGCAATCATTGGGGATATTTCTCACTCAAGGGTAGCTAGATCAGATATCTGGGCTTTGTCGATCTTAGGAGTACCCGAGATCCGAGTGATATCTCCTAAAACACTATTACCTATGGATATAGAACAGATGGGTGTTACGGTTTTTTCGGACTTAAATAAGGGATTAAAAGATGTTGATGTAGTCATTGTTTTGAGATTACAAAATGAACGAATATCAAGTCCAGTTTTACCGAGTGCACAGGAGTATTTTAAGTTTTACGGACTAACCGAAAATGCAATGAAGAATTGCGATGAAAATGCAATTATTCTTCATCCTGGGCCTATGAATAGAGGTGTAGAAATCGATTCAAAAGTAGCAGACTCAGCTAGTTCAGTTATTTTGAAGCAGGTTACTTTTGGAATAGCTATCAGAATGGCTGTAATGGATTTACTACATCAGGAAAAACGAGAAAGAGATAATGGATAAGGAAGAAGAATTTAAAACGATAGAAATTCTAAACGGACTCGTATATTGCAATACAGCTAAAAAATATATTCCAAAAAATATTACAATTTCTTCAGGAAAAATTAAAAGAATAGACTTAAACACAAAGTCGGATCCTGTTTCACCATCTTCCTTTAAAATAGATGCGAAAAATTGTATTGTGACAAGCTCTTTCACAGATTGTGCAGTAAGAATCAGAGAGCCAGGCTCTGAATACAAAGGAACTATGTATTCGGAGTTAAAATCCGCTGTAGGGGGAGGAATCACTAGATTAGTATGCCCGCCAGATACTGATCCAGTTCTAGATGAACCTGGATTGGTAAAAATGTTGATTAATAAATCTGTAGAATTTAAAAAAGCTATAGTAACTCCCTTGGGGGCACTTACTCGAAGGTTGGGGGGACAGCACATCACAGAAATGGGCGAATTATTCGAAGCCGGTTGTATAGGGTTCTCGCAAGCAAATAACCCTATACGTGATAATCAAGTGCTACTGAATGCGTTTCAATATGCATCTAATTTTGATTTTCCAATCTGGTTATCACCCAGAGACCCATGGATCGGACGAGATGGAGATATGCATAGTGGTCTGACCTGTACTAGGTTAGGATTAAGAGGTGTGCCTAACTGTGCCGAAACACTCTCGTTAGTAACATTGCTTAGAATTGCTGAAATGACAAACGCAAGATTACACTTATGCCGTTTGTCTTCTCTTGAAAGTGTGAAAATTGTAAGGGAGGCGAAGAAACAAGGCTTGAGAATTACAGCTGATGTTGGAGTACATTATTTACATCTCACCGATTTGGATATTGGAGCTTTTAATACAAATTGTAAGGCTATCCCGCCATTTCGTGGACTGAGAGACCGGGATGCGCTTACGGAGGGATTACTTGATGGTACGATAGATTTTATATGCTCTGACCATACTCCCGTTGATATAGAGGAGAAGACGGTACCGTTCTCTGAGGCTGCAGAGGGGCAAACTGGTACTGAATTATTGCTACCGCTAATTTTAAGCTGGGCCAAAAGGCACAAAATAGAGATGCATGAAGCATTAAATTTAATAAGCACTAAGGCTGCCACCGTTTTAAACGAAAAAGTTTCTAAAGTTGAAGTCGGAGCAGTAGCAAACTTGACTGTGTTTGGAGTGAATGATAGATGGATCGTAGAAGATCAAGCGCTGTTATCTCAGGGTAAAAACTCGCCGTTTCTGGGTTATGAGATGCATGGAAAAGTACATGCGACAATAATGAATGGAAATTTGGTTTTTTTGAAGGATTAGCGGATGGTCCATTTAAACTTCTTTTTTAGATTCACTTTTCTAATTGTATGGGTCGTAATAGGTTTTCTTGCACTACTGTTGATGTTCCCACTTCGTATGGCAAATATAAAAAAAAAAGTTATCAGATATTGGTCAAAGATTCTTCTTTTGTTAATCCGTCTTCGGGTTATATGCAAAGGGGGAAAAAACGAACTACCTGAGTATCCTTTCATCGTAGTAGCTAATCATATTTCATGGGTAGATATTTTTGTTTTACTCTCTGTTTTACCGATATCATTCATAGCAAAAATAGAAATTAAAAAGTGGTTTTTTCTTGGTTATTTAGTAGAGATGGCTGGGACAATTTTTATTGATAGAAATCGTCGTAAAAGTTTAAGTGAAGTTGCGAAGAAAATTATTCAGAAATCTGTAGATCAGAAGAAGTCATTCGCTTTTTTCCCGGAAGGTAAGACTTCTTCTGGCAAGACAATACAGAAGTTTCATTCGGGTTTATTCTCGCTATTTTTTGAAAATCAGGAATTTACTTTGCTGCCGGTCCTCATAAAATACAAGAAGAACGATGTGTTTACTGAGGTATGTGCATATGTCGGAGATATGACTTTATTTGAGTCTGTAGTTAAAATAATAAAGAATTCCAACTTATCGGCTGAAGTGCATCTAATGCCAGCAAGTGTAATTAAGAATGAAGGTGATAAAATACCGAGTACAGGAAGAAAATTCTTAGCTTCTCAAATCAGACAAAGGATGGCCGAGGTATATCATCAATAACTTGTTTAGTGTACACGCGATTGTCACCTAATCTGATAGCAGTTAGCAGATCTCCCCTGCCGCAACCCGTATCGAGGGAAACGAACTCTTTTCTTATAATTAGGCCAAGGGATGACCAGTGACCAAAAAGTATTCTCTCCTTTCTCTTTAATGATCCTTTAAAATTGAACCATGGGATTAATCCGGAGTTTTGTGAAGAGGGTGCATCTTTCACCGAAAAATCTAGATCCCCGCTAGGTTTTAAATATCTCATCCTGGTAAATATATTGATGATAGCTCGGTTACGATCATCGCCTTTGAGCTCAGAGTGCCAAACTTCAGGGCAATTTCCCCACAAATTAGAAATAAATCTCTGCCAATTCTCACATTGCAGTTCTCTCTCTATTTCGCCCGATAGTTCTTTTATAGTATCGGTGTCCCACGTGGGATATACTCCAGCATGCACTAAAATATATTTTCCAGAGACATGAACTAATGGACGATGCCTTAGCCAATCGATCAATTCATTTTTATCGGGAGCATCTAACAGGGCTTTGATGCCCAAATCACTGCTATTTTTCAAGTTTTCACCTATTAGCCTGAGTAAATACAAGTCATGGTTTCCCAAAACACACACAGTTTTAATTTTGAGAGATTTAATAAATCTAATACAATTAGCAGGAGAGGGACCACGGTTGACGAGATCGCCACAAAACCATAGTTCATCATTTTTTTTTAAATCAAGGCGGTCAACCAGTGAGACTAAGGTTTCTATGCATCCATGAATGTCTCCGATAACGTATGTGGCCATGTGTAAATTTTAACAATAATTGAGCAAATATGAAGGTTTCCAAGTCAATATTTAGAGCTTACGACGTAAGGGGTGTAGTTGGTAGAGATTTATCTAGTGAATCAATTTATCTTATTGGATTGGCTTTAGGTGAAATCTTGAGCCAGAGGAAAGTTAATATTTGCGGTTTAGGAAGAGATATGAGGGACTCAAGTTTAGAGTTCTCAAGGACATTAAAGTCTGCCCTTCAAGAGAGAAATATTGTCGTAAAAGATTATGGAGAAATTCCAACACCCGTTTTATATTTTGGAGCTTTTTCACAGGAAGGACAAACGGGGGTTATGATCACTGGTAGTCATAATCCACCGGAATACAACGGGTTAAAGATTATGATCAAGGCCTTACCATTTTGGGGAGACGATCTGCAGTTGTTGTATGAAAGAATAGAATCAAATGATATTTGTTTTAAAACTACCAATACAATAAAAAAGCACGATAACACTTCAATAATAGATCGTTATAAAAATGCTGTTATGGCTAAACAGAACTTAAACCGGCCCTTGAGAGTTGGTTTGGATGCGGGAAACGGGATTGCTGGGCCCATTGCAAGTTCAATATATGAGGCTATGGGTTGTGAAGTGTTTAATCTTTTCTGCGAACCTGATGGGAGTTTTCCCAATCACCATCCCGACCCAGCCGACCCAAAAAATCTAGAAGACTTAATTGAGCTCGTAAGATCCAAAAAATTGGATCTGGGTATTGCTTTTGACGGTGACGGAGATAGGCTAGGGTTGGTTGATAGCGATTCAAATATTATTTGGCCCGACCGACAAATGATGATTTTTTCCAGAGATGTATTAGAAGATAATCCAGGAGCATCCATTATTTATGATGTTAAATGTTCGCGAAACCTTCATAAATGGATAATAGATCATGGTGGTTGCCCTATAATGTGGAAAACGGGGCACTCGTTCATGAAATCTAAGTTAAAGGAAACTGGAGCATCTTTGGCGGGAGAAATGAGTGGTCATATTTTTTTTAATGATAATTGGTTTGGCTTTGATGATGCTATCTACGCAGGTGCAAGGTTACTTTCAATACTAGCCGATGAGGACAATATAACTCACTTTTTTAGAGAGCTTCCGGATTCGTTCTGCACCCCTGAGATTAAACTTGAGATCAAGGGTTTCTCAGCTGACAATCTATTAAATAAATTAAAAAATAAAAAACTCTTTCCCCGTGCAACTAATTTTTATTTTTTGGATGGAGTTCGTGTAGAGTATGAAGATGGTTTCGGACTAGCAAGGTTATCCAATACAACTCCAGTTATTGTCTTTCGCTTTGAAGGAGACTCAAAAGTAGCATTAGAAAGTATAAAGCAGGATTTTAGAAATTTATTAAGTACAATAATGAAAAATGTTGCACTACCGTTTTGAAATATAGATTGTTTAATAATGTTTCGACTTTTTTATATCTTTTACCAGGTTTTACTTTTGTTCATGGTACCTTTTTTGTTTCTACAATTTTTATGTAAGAAAAAAATTAAAGGTTTTAAAGAGCAATTCATGCTTCAATTTTTTGGATATTCTAATGTAATACAAGAAAGTAATAAGATATTAAAAAAAAATCTAGTATGGGTTCATGCTGTATCTTTAGGAGAGGTTCAAGGAGTTACTCCGTTATTAGAAAGGCTTCATGAGATTGAACCTGATCGGATGATCTTTCTTACCGTTACTACTAAGACTGCCTGGGATTATATGCAGCAGTACGTGAAAACGGTTATTTTATTGGATGCGCAAAAATTTAAAATGGAGGTCTTACCTTTAGATTTTCCATGGGCCATCAAAAGATTCTGCAAAGATTTAGAACCATCCGTTCTTGTTCTCATGGAAACTGAAATATGGCCAAATTTAATTCGGTTTTGCAAAATCAATAAAACTAGAGTTATTCTCGTGAATGGACGATTATCTCCAGATTCGTTTCGTGCTTACAAAATGGGTAAAAGGTTTTTTAGAGGAATTTTAAATAAAATTGATGTAGTAGTGGCGCAATCAGATAAGGATAGTGACCGATTTAAAGAATTAGGATATGAAAAGGAGGTACCTGTTTTTGGTAATTTGAAATTTGACGTTCGCCCTAAGAAGCATCACCTGCTTAATGGTGGGAAACTACGCAGTCGTTTAGCAAAAAAAACTGTCTGGTTGGCCTTAAGTACTAGAGAAGGGGAAGAAAAAGAAATTACCACTTCATGGAGACAAAGAATGTTTTCAGAAAAAGATGAAGTATTGATTATCGTACCAAGGCATCCTGAGCGATTTTACAAAGTTTTGAGAGAAGTTGAACTGGGTGGGTGCACTGCAGACACTAAGACGAATTTTCTTAGACAGAAAAATACTTATTCGAAGGGATGCCCCAGCATTTTGATAGGAGATAGTATTGGTGAGGTACAAATGTATTTGGCTGCTTCCGATATGGTGCTTATAGGAGGGAGCGTCATAAGTAGAGGGGGTCAGAATCCCCTAGAAGCATGTATCCAAAAAAAGATTATTTTTTTCGGTAGTTATATGTTTAATTTCGAAAACATATCTAATGATCTGATTAATGAAAAGGGAGCAGTTTTGATAAAAACTTACCATGAATGGTTTTCAGAGGGAGAAAAAATTTTAAATGACGAAAATAGATGGAAAAGTCTTCGTGATAATGCTTTTGATTTTATTTCTAGGAGAGGTGGTTCCTCAGAAAAATATGCAGATTTAATTTTAAATGATCAGCAAAGTTTTAATTCGAATCACTAATTAATTTGCTCATTTGCTCAACTTCAGATAAATCCAAATCACCAACTGCACTGAGTAGTTCCAATTTTGCTTTTAAAACCTCGTACCTAGCGATAGCTAAGTCTCTCTGGGTAGAAAATAGTTGTCTCTGGGCGTTAAGAACATCGATATTTATGCGAACGCCAACTTCATACCCTAGTTTGTTAGATTCTAACGCCACCTTGCTGGACTCCTCGGCCGCCTCTAACGCCTCGACTTGAGATAGTCCTGCGATAAAGTTTCTGAAAGATTTTCCAGCCAATCGATCGGCATTCAACATCTCAAATTCAAGGGTATTTTCCTCCCTCTTCAGCTCGGCAACAGCCTGGCGTTCGGACGCGGAGATGCTCCCGCCAGAATAAATAGGAGCTGAAATACTTAATGTTGCAGTCTTAACGTCTTGCGTGATACTGGCAGTGGAATCTATAGTCGAATTGTTTGCACTTAAGCTGAGATTTAGATTGGGCATCCTCGCAATTTTTCTTTTCTTAAGTTCAAGGGTTGCAAGTTTTGTCCTAATTCTTGCTACCTTAACATTCAAATTGTTATCCCTCGCAATTTGCATCCATTCTCTCGGTGCAGATAATTCAGGATTTTTCAATTTTATCTTTTTGTTGATACCTGGCAAATTGTCTGGTAACACAACAAGTAATGATTTTTCAAGGTTCGTCCTTGCTATAGCTAAATTATTATTTGCTCTAATCTCAGAAGCTCTAATTAAATCAAATCTAGCCTGTGCCTCTTGTTGATCTGTTATCGTCGATGTCCCTACTTCAAAATTACGCTTTGCAAACTCCAGTTGTTCTTTGACAGCGTCTTTTTCTGCTTCAATTGTTATCAAATTATTCTGCGCAATTAGAATACTAAAATAAGCATCGACTATTCTGAGGATTGTTTGTTCTTTAGAAATTAAAAAATTTAATTCCGCAACATCAAGGTTAAGTTGGCTTTGATCTAAATTTAAGAATTTTTGTCTATCGAATATTGTTTGCGACAAAGTGATACCCATATTTTTGGTATTTGTGTTAGTACTCGTTGAGTTTTCTGTATCAGCATATGATCCTGAGATAAAAATATTTGGCATAAGAGGAGCGCGGGCCTGATTAATTAATTCTTTTTGCTTATCGAGCAAGTTCTTGTCTCTTAAAAACTGGGGATCACTTTTTAATGCAAGATCAACAGCACTGTAGAGATCCATTGCTGACAGACTTGTTGTAAATGCCAACACGGTCATTATAATAACGGCTTTTTTCATCTTTCTTCCAATTTTTTGTGTAAAAAGTAATTTGATTTTTATTATTGCATGGATAGCTTTTAAAGTCTTAGTTATAGATTGTTAGCTTAGGGTCTTTCAAGTATATTCAGGGGTATTAACATTAATTCAGGAGGATTTATTGGATATTAGTAGTTCCCTTAACGCACTTTTACTTGGTTTAATCGAAGGAGCTACAGAGTTTTTACCTATCTCTTCAACAGGCCACTTAATTTTTTTTGGTAATTTAATCGGATTTGACGAGGCATATTCAGAAGTGTTCGATATTTCGATTCAGTCCGGAGCACTTTTAGCAGTCTTGTTATTTTATAGAAAAGATTTTGTAGACATCGTAACGTTTAAAGATCGTAATCTTCTCAAATGCCTTATCCTAGCATTTCTTCCAATAGGAACTTTTGGGTTATTATTCGGGGAATTTATAATAGAAAATCTTTTTGATACTCTTTTTGTCGGTTTGTCATTCATAGTTGGTGCATTATTAATGCTTCATGTTGAATTTATACATCGACAAGAAAAACATAGGATTAGCAATGTCCGGAATGTATCATCTAACAGTGCCCTGAAAATAGGTTTGGTACAAACCTTAGCCTTAATACCGGGCTTTAGCAGGTCAGGTGCTGCCATTATCGGTGGAATGTATTTTGGATTAGATCGTTCCACAGCTACTAACTTTTCATTCTTACTTGCTGTTCCGGTTATCCTTTCAGCAACTATTTATTCGCTCTATTTAAAATTTGAAGAAATTAATATTGAAAACATAAAGATTTTTTCTATTGGTTTTATTACTTCATTTTTATCTGCTTTTTTAGTAAT
>CACIGF010000021.1 GCA_902586195.1 uncultured beta proteobacterium
GATATTCAATCTTAGTTTGTAAATCAGGGTTCATTTGCATTATTTTCCTTTTTCTTATTGTTGAATTTTTCAATTTCAACATTGGTGTAAATTCCTCCACGAACATTCCATTTTGCTACAATTTTCATATAACGCGGGGTCAAAAGACCAAATAAATCATCGAAGATTCTGTTTGTTACAGCTTCATGGAATCCTGCTTCATCTCTATACGCCCAGAAATAGCTCTTAAGGGATTTCAATTCCACGTTAACCAGGTCAGGTACATATTCTATCTGAATCACCGCAAAATCTGGTTGGGAAGTTAATGGGCAAATACAAGTAAACTCTGGAATCTCAAATTTGACAGTGTAACCGCTTGTTAAGTTTGGGTTAGGAAATGTCTGGAGATTTTTTTCTTTTTTTAGGGCCATAAACTGGTTTTCCGCTGACAGGATATTTCTAATTAGTTAAACTTACGGTTAATATAATACAGATTCGACTCCTATCGGCTGTTTTTACTAAAGTTATAAAAAATTCGTGCTATTAACAAAAATTAGACTTTCTGGATTTAAATCTTTCGTAGATTCTGCGGAGATAAAATTGTCGAACGGTTTGACAGGAATTGTTGGACCCAATGGTTGTGGAAAATCTAACGTTGTTGATGCGGTTAAATGGGTTTTAGGAGAATCTAGAGTCTCTGAATTAAGAAGCGGGCAGGCAAAAGACATTATTTTCAATGGGTCCGGGTCACGAGCAGCGGCCGGGCGAGCGAGTGTCGAATTAGTATTTGATAACTCAGATAGTTCATTGAAGGGGATGTGGGGCGGTTTTAGTGAGGTCTCTGTGCAAAGAACTATTACCTCGGATGGATCTTCTACCCTTTCTATTAATGGTCAACCTGTTAGAAAAAGGGATGTTCAGGATTTATTTTCAGGAACAGGCCTTGGCCCAAGGGCCTACGCCATTGTTGGACAGGGTTCTATAAAAAATATAATTGAAGCACGGCCTGAGGAATTAAGGTTTTTTGTTGAAGAGGCAGCCGGGGTATCAAAGTATCGAACACGCAGGAGAGAAACGGAAAGTCGCCTCAGAGATAGTAAGGCAAACCTTTTAAGGGTTGATGATCTTATTCAAGAACTGGACAAACAGATTGAAGCGCTTACTGTACAGGCCGAATCTGCAGCAAAGTATCAAGAAAAAGTTCGGAAAAAAGTTGAGTTAGAGTACGAAATCCTGAATTGTAAAGAAGGAGATATAAAGGGTAAAGTTCTAACACTGAGAACTGCGTTTGATGCAGATACGACAAAATTGAAAGATCTTGAATATGAGTACAAAACAAAAAATGTTGAATTAACCAACTGCAAAAACAAAACCTTTCAAAAACAAAGTCTACTTAGCAAAGTAACGGAAGAGTTTCATGAATTAAACTCTGAAATAATTAAAAAAGAAAGTGAAAGCAAGCTGATACTACAAAGCGTCGAGCAACTGACTAGGCAGATTTCTGAAATTTCTACCGAACTCATAAACTTAGACTCAGCTTTTAACAACGAGGCGATCGAATTAACGAATGCGGAAAATCATTTAGCAGAAATAGATTCGTTGGTTTCTAAGTTTATCGCGGAGATGACGCTTCTGGGACAGACGATTAAACCTCTTGAAAAAGATTTGGAAGTCATAGATATTGACTTGAGCGAGGGTAATACCCAGATAGCTTTGCTAAAAGCGGAACAAGCAAATATTGAACAAAAATCACGACAAGATCTCGATCTTATGAAAGATTTCGAGGAACGACTATTGGTGTCAAAAAATGAATTGACGGGTGTCGGTAAGCAGGAAACTATTAAATTAGAAGCTTTAAAGCAGGAGCTTGAGAAATTGAAGATCTCTGCCGACCGTGACTCCGAACTTCTCAGGGATGAGAGAGAGAGCCTTGTTAGTATTGAAGACGCTCTTGTGAAGAAAAACAGTGAGCTTGCGGAAGAGGAGAGTATACTGCTCTCAGCAAAAGCGTCTCTTGAAGCTTTGTCTCACGTACAAGAAAAAGAGTTAGGTTCAGAAAAGATTAACGAGTGGCTTTCCGAAGTTGGCCTGGGCGAGTGTGAAAAGCTTATTTCAAGACTGATCGTAGATGAAAAATGGAATCTAGCTGTTGAAACAGTCTTGGATAGAAAGTTAGCGGCCGTTGTCTTCGAATCTGAACTGCAAAATACTGCTGTACATGGGTTAAATGCTCCGTTTGGCACTTATTTTATTCCTAAGGGTTTTGAGAAGCAAAACAAAATCAATCATGATAATCGAGACTTATCGTCGGTAATATCCTCTGATTGTCACGCTTCCCGGGCAGTCAAAAATTGGTTAAAAAATTTTTTACTTGCGGATACTGATGGTTTTGCAAGAGACAATGTAAATTCTTTACCTAACGGCTCCTACTATATAACAAGAACAGGAAATATGTATGGGCAAGACTTGGTTTTTTTAAATTCAAGCAACCAGGAAACAAGTATTTTATCAAGAGAAAAAGAGATACAGAGGTTAGCTGAAAAAGTTGATGAATCGAATGAGAGTTGTAACAAACTTCGGATACAAGTAGATAAATTAAAGAGAAAATTTGATGAGAAAAAAAAGCTTGTACAAGACCTTTTAGATTTATGTGAAAAGAATCAAGATCTCCTGCATCAAAAGGAACTTTCATTGGCCGTTCTAATGGAAAAAAATGAAAATCTCATTTCCAGAGAGAAATCGCTAACGGACAATATAGAAAAGCTTGAATTTGACAAACAGCGTGTCTTGGATCGTTCCTTGTTACAAAAAAAAGATTTGCAAAGGAATGAAGAAGAAATGAAAGAGCTTCATTTATTGAAAGAAAAAAATATACAGGACAGACAAAAAATCCTTGAAGAATTAAAACGCCACAAAGAGAAATTCGAAAGAAAAACTGCTGAAAAAAATGAAAAACAGTTTGAGCAAATAGGTCGACAGGAATATATTTCTGCTAAAAATGAAAAATTAAATGACCTACAAAAACGCAAAGTGGAGTTATTGAATCGTAAGAGAGAATATTCCAGTACAAAACTGGAAAAAGAAAATGCATTAAAAGAGTCGGTTATAGCAGATTCTCTTCAAGTTAAGGCAAAAGTTGAAAAAGAACTGATAAGGTTAAGGAGTGACACAGAGACAACTAAAACTCAAGAGCAAGTTGTCGAGGGAGAAATTGCAATATTACAAGATTTGATCGAGAAGAAAAAAGAAGAAGCTCATAGCAAAGAAATTGTTTTGACAGAGAAAAATAGTTTGTTTGAGCAAATAAAAAATGACAAAGAATTAAAATATGCAGAAGTTACTAGGAATGGCACCACTCAGTATGAGAATGAAAGTCGGGGAAAGAATTTGCGGCAACTTGAAAAAGAATTAAATAACCTTAATAAAGAGTTGGAAGGGATCGGACCGGTAAATTTAGCCGCGGAAACAGAAATTGCCTCCATTAATCAAAGAAGGGAAGGATTGGTTTCTCAAGTAGATGATATTAGAACGGCCGAGTCAGAACTGAGTCAAGCTATAAAAAAAATTGATTCCGAAACAAAAGATCTCCTTGATAAAACAATGGAACAGATTAATCAAAATTTGAAATTTTTGTTTCCTAGAATGTTCGGGGGTGGACAGGCAGACCTTGTTCTTCTTGAGGAAGATATCCTAACTGCTGGTATGGCAATAGAGGCACGTTTGCCTGGCAAAAAAACTATGTCCATACAGTCGCTTTCTGGAGGGGAGAAGTCAATGGCTGCTGCGACATTAATATTTGCTTTTTTCTTACTCAACCCTGCGCCTTTTTGCTTACTTGACGAGGTAGATGCTGCATTGGATGACTCTAATGCAACTAAATTAAGCACTTTGGTTGTCGAACTTTCAAAAAAAACACAATTTATCTTTATAACACACAATAAAATTTCGATGGAAATCGCCGATCAATTGGTTGGGGTTACAATGAGAGAGCCTGGTGTCTCTCGGATTGTCTCGGTAGATATCGAGTCAGCTCTCTCATTTACAGAGAAAGATTCTGTGCAGCTCGTTTGATTTGGTTAGATTTTTTATGGACGGAAGTTGGCGAAGCTGGGGTCTTTGCGTTGGCTACCTTTGCAATATTGAGCATTGCAGTGATCTGTGATTATTTGCGGAAAAAAAAACCATCATATAAGTTTACCCGCATATTTTTGCCAGGAAAAACTAGAGGAGAGAAGCCGGACACACCTTTAGATTTATACAAGTTTGAACCAGATGCGAGATATGAATGCAGCATAAAATTTTTGATTCTCGGTAGGCAAGCGCTTGACATTTTTTTAAATAAAAAGAATCAAAAGAAAAAAGTAGGATCAAAACGGGTTTTCATTTCGTCTAGTTTAAACAACATTCAAACCAATAATTCTCAGATGTCGATCTCTATCGTCTTAGCTGATCGTTTTGGTCACATTACGCATAGCGAGTATCGTAGTTTCATTGACTATGTTAAGGGAGTAAAAGCTAAACTGGGAAGTAAAGCAGTTCTAAAAGAGCCAATCCCAGTTTATTCAGATATTCTCAAGGCATCCGCAGAGACTTATCGAAAAGTAAAAAGTCTTGATTCGATACTTGAATTTTCCCTTAAGTCTTCTGATATCATTGACTTGAATTTATTTCGAAATTACATGGAGAAACTTGGTTACATGGAAACCTTCCCATCGAAGTTTGTGTTGTTCGATACCACTGAAACTAAATTGTCCGTTGCCGAATTTAGTAATTCAAAAAATATTTTTAAATTTTTGTTTAATATAGCTATCTCGAATAATCCGATTCAGAACTTCAAGGACATGTTTGATGGTTTGCGATGGATTGCGGATCATTTTCAATGTCAGATTCTGGATAAAAATCATAATGAGGTGGGCGAACAGTCCTTCGAAAATATCTTAAACCAAGTTGAAATTAGAGTTAGTAAGTTAAAAACCGAAGGCTTATTCCCTGGAAGTAGATTGTCTAGAGAAGTGTTTAAATTGAGATGAGTAGTACGTTAAAAAAAAAAAGAAATGATCTCATAACTACTATTAAGAGACATCAGGAGGCTTACTATTCAAAAGACCAACCTAAAATAAGCGATGAAGCCTATGATCAACTAGTAGCAGAGCTATTTTCTCTGGACCATGAATTAAATATTCCGCGCTCCTCTACAGAAAAAACTTTAGGGGTGGGCCACAAAAAACGTGATGAATTCTTTTCGGTCGAGCATTCTACACCAATGCTATCCCTTGACAATGCATTCAGTTTTGATGAACTTGATCTCTTTTTTAAAAGAGTTACAGATTTCATAAAAAAAAATAGGATCGATTTTGTACCAAAATATTCTGCTGAAATAAAGCTTGATGGTGTAGCGGTATCGCTGACATATATGGACGGTGAGTTAAAAACTGCAGCAACAAGGGGTGACGGATTGGTGGGCGAGGATATAACTGATAACGTAAAGTCTATGAATGGGGTGCCAGAAGTTCTGAATTTGAAAAGTAAGAATAAAAGTAACATTACATATTTCGAAAATAGCATTATTGAAATTAGGGGAGAAGTTATTTTTTCTAAAAAGGATTTCGAAAGGTTTAATAAGTATCAGGAAAGGGCTTCGGAGAAACTTTTTTCTAATCCCAGAAATGCTGCCGCTGGCAGTTTACGACAATTAGACGCGGCTATCACTAAGTCCCGACCGCTTACTTTCATTGTCCACGGAGTCGGGAAAACGAGTGGGAGTATTACTGATGATCTTATAACTCATTCATCATTTTTGGAATTGATGGAAAGTGTTGGGTTCAAAATTATTCGGCCTAGAATTAAAAACGGACACCCGAATATTATTAAGGATTACATAAATCAAATTTTAAATATCAGGGAATCACTGCCAGTCGAAATCGATGGGATTGTTGTGAAGATAGAAAACTATGAGTTACAAAGTATGTTGGGATCTACTGTGCGAGCTCCACGGTTTGCCATAGCTTATAAACTACCATCTGAAACTGCTATTACTGAGGTTATTGGTATCGATATCCAGGTTGGTAGATTTGGAACATTGACACCTGTCGCAAGGCTAAAAACTGTAAGTATAGGAGGGGTAAATATTTCCAATGCGACATTGCACAATGAGGATGAACTCAGAAAAAAAGGAGTGAAAATCGGGGACAGAGTGGAGGTTCGAAGGGCAGGTGATGTTATCCCAGAGGTTGTTCGAACGGTAAATACATCGATTAGAAAGAGTGATAACAGTTTGTCTTTTGAGATACCAAAATTTTGTCCGTCGTGCGGAGGTAAAACTGAGAGGTTGGAAGGAGAGGTTGCACGGAGGTGTATTAGCGGAAAAAAATGTCCTGCTCAATTTGAGCAGGCGTTTGTTCATTTTGTCAGCAAAAAGGCTATGAATATTGACGGCTTAGGTACAAAATTAATACAACAATTAATAAGGGAGAACCTAGTAAACGCTCTTGATGACATATACAATTTAAAGTATTTTCAATTGGAAAAATTGGATAGGTTTGGTGCAAAATCTGCGCAAAATTTAATTAGTAGTATAGATAAGTCAAGAGTAACAACTCCGGCTAAGTTGCTTTATGCCTTAGGCATCAGACACGTTGGCTTGCAAACGGCGAAAGCAATTTGTGATGCGTTAACATGTTTTGAAGAATTGTTTTCCCTGGCACCAGAAAAGTTAGCTCTTATAGATGACATAGGTCCAGTTGTAATGTTTTCTGTCTCAAGTTTTTTTGAAACCAGAGAAAATTTAGAGCTTACTAAGCGGTTATTAAATGAGGTAAGTTTCAAAAAAGAAGTTTTTAATAAAAAAGGAGTCTTCGCTGGGAAAAATATCGTTTTTACGGGAACCCTTAGAACGTTGAAGAGAGCATTGGCTCAAGAACTAGTACAAAAAAACGGGGGTACGTGCTCTGGAATAATAACTAAAAAGACAGACTTATGTGTAGCTGGGGAAAAAGCAGGTAGTAAAGCTAGAGAAGCTCAAAAAATGAAGATTAAAGTAATAGCTGAAGAAGAGTTTCTGGCCATGATAGATAAAAATATTTAGTGAGAGGAAGAATATGGTAAAAAAAGCTGTTTTTCCCGTAGCAGGATTAGGAACTCGTTTTTTGCCCGCAACGAAAGCTTGCCCGAAAGAGATGTTACCGGTTGTGGATAAGCCACTTATTCAATACGCTGTAGAGGAGGCAGTTGATGCAGGAATAACCGAAATGATATTTGTTACTGGCATGTCAAAGAGGGCAATTGAAGACCATTTCGATAGGGTTCCAGAGCTCGAGAGAACATTAAGGAAAAAATCTAAAGAGGATCTTTATGAGATGGTCCTTAATATCCCTCCTAAAGGCGTCTCATGTATCTTTATCAGACAAGCTGAGCCGCTTGGGCTAGGGCATGCAGTTCGCTGCGCTAAACCTGTCATTGGCCAAGAAGATTTCGCAGTAATCTTAGCCGACGATTTAATGGTTCCTACTGAGGGAGGGCAAGGGGTTTTAGCTCAGATGGTGAACAATTTATCTAGTGAGACCTCTGGGATGCTAGCTGTTGAGCGCATTGAGGGTACGGAGATTGAAAATTATGGGGTTATTGGGGGTACTTCTATTTCACAAAAATTCACTAGAATTGAGCAGATTTGCGAAAAACCAAAAGCAAAAGAGGCGCCGTCAAATCTTGCTGTTGTAGGACGTTATATATTTTCTGACGAAATTTTCAAGGCTTTAGACGAGATTGGTCCTGGTAGAGGCGGGGAAATCCAGCTTACAGATGCAATAGCACTACTTTTAAAAGAGAAAAAAGAATTTCATGGGTATACCTTTGATGGGCGTCGTTATGATTGCGGTTCAAAAGGGGGTTATCTTCAGGCAAATGTGGAAATAGGAGTGAGGCACGATGAAGAGGGAGAAAACTTTCGCAAATGGCTAAAAGAGCAGGTTTTTTGATAATTTTGCGAATTTTATCAGTTTTAGTTGAATAGTCTCTAAAAACGTATAGAATGTAGTGAAATTCTGAATTTTGGCTTTGAGGAGGAGTTATGCCCCGGCACGTAAGATATGGAGATTATGTTCAAGCTGTAACGGTTGATGAAGAAAAGATAAGTTATTCGAAACTTATGCCATCTGTTCAACTGGACTCGAATGGTAACGAGATTCCTCAAAAGCCTGACAAGCTTCGTATGAGTGGTATGGACGTTTACAACGTAATAAAGCCTTACGTAAGCGTTAGATTTATGGACCAGGTGAATGCAGTGGTCCCTCTTGCCGCATATTTAGCACTTTTTCAGATACTTGTTCTAGGCGTACCTATTCCTGAGGCTGCTCTGCTTGGAGTTGGATTGTTAGCCGTAATGTTTGGATTGATGCTATTTATGGAAGGCCTCAAGCTTGGTTTAATGCCGTTCGGCGAAACGATAGGATCGAAGTTACCGCTGAAGTTGCCATTAATTGGCGTTTTGGTTATTGCTTTCCTTCTCGGGATCGGCGTAACTTTTGCAGAACCGGCGATCGGGGCTTTACAGGCAGTTGGTTCTATAGTTGACCCAAAACAAGCTCCATATTTGTACACATTGCTTAGTCCTCAAAGGGTTACATACACCGTATTATTTGTTGGCGCGGGAGTAGGGGTTGCCGCGGTTGTTGGTACTCTTAGGTTTCTCTATGACTGGAGCTTAAAGCCTCTAATTTACATACACCTTATACCTGTTGTTATATTAACTGGGTATTGTTTCTTTGATCCCGACTTAGTAACCATGATAGGCTTGGCCTGGGATTGTGGAGCCGTAACAACGGGTCCAGTTACTGTGCCTCTTGTTCTAGCCCTCGGGATTGGGGTTGCTAATGCAGGAGGCCAAACCGGTAAGGAGAGTAAATTACAAGGTTTCGGGATTGTAACACTTGCCTCTTTAAATCCAATTTTGGCGGTCTTGTTATTGGCAATATTCTGGAAGTTTACAGTTCCAGTAGAAACCATTTTGGCCGAAGCGGAACTCAATATGGCAGCTGCTGCGGCGAGTGCGGAGGCCGCATGGCACACACAATCTCCTTATGCCGAAGTTGTCGGCGGGGTTCGAGCCATTGTTCCTTTGGTTATATTCTTAATGATTGTTTTATTCGTAGTGTTGCGCGAGAAGCTTCCAAATGCAGGCATCGTAGTTTGGGGTCTTTTCCTTTCCGTTGTTGGAATGTGTATTTTCAGCATTGGGTTAACATACGGGTTAGCCCAGCTTGGCGCAGGGACAGGAGGGTTGGTTCCTGGTCTCTTTGTAGATATGGATGATAGTTTGATGCCAGCAGCACCTTTATACAACGCTGGTATTGGTATTGCAATAACAGCATTGTTTTGCTTTTTACTTGGATTTGGTGCGACATTAGCCGAGCCAGCTTTAAATGCCTTAGGATTGACGGTTCAAGATCTTACTAACGGTTCATTCAAAAAATCGATGCTCATGTACTCAGTATCCACGGGAGTTGCTGTCGGAATAACACTCGGGATAATGAAGCTTATCTTTGGCTTTAGCATTTTATATATTCTTGTTCCAGGTTACATTCTCGGAATTGTGCTTACTTATTTGTCTACTGAAGAGTTTGTAAATGTAGGCTGGGACAGTGCTGGAGTTACAACTGGGCCAATCACGGTGCCACTTGTACTCGCAATGGGACTAGGTTTTGGAAAGGCGGTTGGGGCAGTTGA
>CACIGF010000022.1 GCA_902586195.1 uncultured beta proteobacterium
AGTTTCTCAGTTTTATATCAATTTTGTCCACTTTGGGTATAGCATTAGGAGTTGCTACTCTAATTATAGTTTTGTCAGTCATGAATGGTTTTCAAAAGGAAGTAAGAGACAAAATGCTTAGTGTGCTATCACATATTGAAATCTTTTCGCAATCCCTGGATGAAGATGTATCAAAAGACATCATGGAAGTATTGAACCAGAGGAAGGATATTGAGGGAACTTCCAAGTTTTCGTCAGCTACTGCGGTTGCGATAGCAGGAAAGAGGATGGAGGGAGTCTCGGTGCGCGGGATTGTACCCGAAACGGAAGCAAATGTAAGTGACATACCAAAGCAGATTGTGGCAGGGGATTTTATGAGACTCAGCAGTGAAAGATTTCCTATCGTGGTAGGTGTTGATTTTGCGAAAGAATTGAATTTGAATGTTGGGGATGCCGTTACCATAATGAGCACAGAGATTCCACAATCTATAATCGGGGTTTTACCGAGGATGAAAAAGTTCAATATAGTTGGAGTATTCAAATCAGGTCATTATCAATACGATAGAAATTTGGTATTAGCTAATTATAATGATGTAAATAATTTTTTTCGATTATCATCGCTTAACGGAGTTCGAGTTAAATTAAGCGATATGTTTAGTGCTCCAGCAGTAAGTCAAAAAATCGTTGAAGAGTCTGGGGAGAAATCATTTGTAAGGGATTGGACTCAGGAAAATAAAAATTGGTTTGCGGCGGTTCAGGTGGAAAAAAAAATGATGACTCTTATCCTATTTTTAATTATTGGAGTTGCTGCTTTTAATTTGATATCGATGCTTGTGATGACGGTTAACGAAAAAAAATATACTGTTGCAATATTAAGAACAATGGGTGCCTCTAAAAATTCTATAGTTTCGATTTTTTTTATCTTGGCTATCGGTTTGGGAATCATTGGAGTAGGAACAGGTGTTATTTTAGGGACAGTAGGTGCCTCTAATATTGGTTTAATCGTAAATGCTTTAGAAATAATATTCGGGTTGGATGTGTTGCCGAAGGGAATATATTTGATTGATACTATTCCCTCTGAGCTACTGCTAGAAGATGTTCTCGCAGTAACATTGATTGCATTTTTAATGACAGTAGGAGCTGCTTTATATCCTTGTTATAAGGCTATGAATATGGAACCGGCAGAAGCTCTGAGATATGATTGACTCAAATTTTCGAGGAAGATCGGATATTAAAGAACCTACTGATAGAATGGTATTTATTAAAAACGTTGAAAAGAAGGTACAAGTAGGGAAACATTCAATACATGCTCTAAAAAAGTGTTCTCTTTCTTTGGTGCCAGGTGAAACGCTAGCCATACTGGGCTCATCTGGTACAGGAAAAAGTACTTTAATTCATTTAATTGCAGGGTTAGAAAGACCTAGCTCCGGCGAGGTTCGAGTAAAAAAATCTTTAGTTAGCAAAATGTCTGATGGTGATAGGGCCAAATTTCGAAAAGAAAATGTTGGGGTAATCTATCAGTTTCACCACTTGTTGCCCGAGTTTAATGTTTTAGAAAATGTGATGATGCCACTTCGAATAAAAAGAGTACCCTACATCACTGCTAAGAAGGAGGCTTTCGAAATTTTAGAGAAAGTTGGGTTAGCACACAAAGTTAAGGATCAGCCAGCAACACTTTCTGGAGGGGAGAGACAACGAGTTGCTATTGCTAGAGCGATGGTCTCGATGCCGAGTCTTATCCTTGCAGACGAACCAACTGGAAATCTTGATAGGAATAATGCCCACAAAGTTTTTCGATTGATTTTGTCGTTAGTAAATGATCATGGGTCATCATTGATCGTCGCCACTCATGACCTTGAGTTAGCCGCACTATGTAATAATCGTAAAGTTTTGAACTAAGCTTTATATGCAAACCTATTTTGATACACATTGCCATTTAGATTTCCTTTCTAATACAGATTTAGCGGTAGGGGAAGCAAGAGCGTGTGGGGTGAATCGTATATTGGTACCTTCAGTTCATCCTAAAAATTTTTTAAAGGTAATCGAGTTAGCAGGTAGATATAAGGGAATTTATTATACATTGGGCATCCATCCTTGTTTCGTTGCAAAAACATCTGCAGATGCTTTGAAGATATTAGAGGAAACTATATTAGGATGTCTTTCAGACAATAAGTTTATAGGGATTGGCGAGATTGGTCTTGATTTTCACATAGAAGATTATGACAAGGAAAAAATGGAATCATTTTTTCATGCACAACTAAGCTTAGCTGAAAAATATAGACTGCCCGTTATTCTACATATTAGAAAGGCGCAGGATATTATTTTGAAATATTTTCGGTCATTCAATTTGGTGGGTGGAGTTGCACATGCTTTTAATGGAAGCAAGCAGCAAGCGAAGAATTATTTGAATTGTGGATTATTATTGGGATTTGGCGGAACTATAACCTATGAACGATCGAGAAATATTCGCAGCTTACTAAAATTTGCTCCGAAAGAATCCTTCGTTGTTGAAACAGATGCTCCTGATATGAACCCGTCCTGGTTAGGAAAAGGAGCAGAAAACTCCCCAAAAAATATAGTAAGGATTTTTGATTTTGTGGCGGAATTGCGAAATCAAAATAAGGAGGATATATCTATTGATGTTTTACAAAATATGCAAAGACTATCTCCAAAAATACTATGAAGGGAAGTTATGGCTCAAGTCGTGCATACGAAATAAAGATAATTTCCGGTGGGGAAGTTCACAATTTACACGTAAACGAGTGGGGGTTTGCTAAAAACCCTAAAACTATTTTATGCCTACACGGTTTTACACAATGCAGCCTAGATTTTTCTGTTCTAGCTAGTTTTTTCTCAAAAAATTATCGAGTTATTTGTCCAGATCTTGTTGGAAGAGGTCAGTCCTCATGGTTAGAAAATAAGTTTTTATATCAACTGCCTTTTTATATTCAGGATATTCTCTTTTTGTGCGCTGAATTGAATCTGAAAGATGTAAGAATAATTGGGACCTCTCTAGGGGGATTGCTAGGGATTCTTTTAGCGTCCAACCCTGATAAATATATGAGAGTTTTGAGTTCCTTTGATATGTCGGAGAAAATTTTAACGGCATGGGAACCTGAAATACTTAAAGCACTCGTTCTTAATGATGTGGGTCCAGTAGTCAATTTTGGTGATCTTGTAAAACTTCATGAGGAAGTAAATATAAGTTCCACCACATATTCCAGTATTGAAGATGCAGAAAAAAAAATTAGATTAGCAATGGAAGCATCTTTGGGGCAGCATTCTTATTCAGAGTGGAAATTATTAGCTTCGTTTTATACACGCTACGATTATAAAGGAAAATGTTTCAGACCTCACTATGACCCAGCTATCCTCAACCCATACGATCTTCCAGAGTTATTATATAATTTTTCCAAATTCGGAATTGGGTCTATTCCCGAATTAAACTTATATGGTTTTTACGATAATATTTCTATCCCTACATTATTGATGAGAGGAATGAATAGTCAGATCTTAGGCAAGAAACTTGCCGAAGACATGACAAAACGTGGACCGAGGCCTAGGTTAGTAGAATTTAAAGGAGTTGGTCACGCACCTACTTTAATTCAACTACACCAGCTAAGAATACTAGAGAAGTTTTTAGAACAAAATTAGGGATTTGTGAACGTTTATTGCCAACCAACTTGATCAGCAATTTTTTGTGCTGTAAATTGCTTGGATCCTATCGCTTCGATATTTAGCTCGTCTTTTTTAAAGTCACTGAGATTGTCTAAAATTTGGTTGTCTGTTTTTAACCCTTTGACCGCAGGCCACTCGTTATTACCGTAAGCGAACATTTTCTGAGTATCAGCTTCAGTCAAAAACGTTAAAAATAATTGAGCATTTTTTGGATTAGGAGCACTTTTTAAAATGCCAGCTCCGGTTACATTGACATGTGTTCCAGTACCCTTTTGATTTGGAAACAAAAAACCGACATTTTTCATGATTTCGATATCTCTGGCTCTGGTTGATCGCATAAGTCTAATTAAGTAGTAACTATTTGTCAGTGCTACACCGCACTCGCCGGACCCAACTGCCCTGATTTGATCAGTATCTCCACCCTGAGGCTTTCTGGCCTGGTTTAAGACCAAATTTTTAGATAAAGTTTTTGCCTCCATTTCGCCTAGATTAAGAATTAGGCTTGAAAGTAGAGATAACATATAAGGGTGGGTTATAGACCTACTGCAAAATTCGTTTTTAAATAATGGTTTTCCTAAATCGCTATATGTCGAAAAGTCATTTTCGTTAAATTTACGTTTATCGTAGGCAATGATTCGAGCCCGAATCGTTAAACCGATCCAATTATCTTGTGATCGGAGTGATTTGGGGATTCTCTGATCTATTAATCTACTCTTATACTTTTGGAATAGTCCAGCCTGGGTGGCTCTCCATAATCTAGCCGCATCTGATAGAATTAAGACGTCAGCAGGACTATTATAGCCTTCGTTTTTTAACCGCTCTAATAAAATCTGATCTTTCGCAGATATTTCTCTAACTATGACACCAGTTTGCTCTGTAAATCTTTTATAAATTTCTTTGTCGGTTGTATAGTGTCTAGATGTATAAATGTTAACGACATCCCTTGCGAAAATTCCGTTTGTTAAACCTAAAAAAACGAGAAAATAAATGAGTAGTTTGAATCTCATTGAACAACCTCTTTTTATTAAATACATTTTTTTTACATTCGAAGTGATAATCACTTTCATCTAATTTAGTTGAATTATATTACACTAAAGCTGTTTGTAAATATAAAAGGTGCTATTTTGAACAAAAAACCTTATTTATCATTGGAAGATGCTCGCTGTATAATTTCAGCCTGTTATAAGTTTGTTAACAGAAAAGATTACCCGCCAGTTGCTGTCGCGGTTTGTGATGATGGCGGCCATGTCATCGCTATGGAAAGAGCGCCGGATGTTCCCCCTGTATCTGCCAATATCGCAATAAATAAAGCCCGAACTGCTGCTTTAGGTAGGAGAGCTTCGCGTATTTATGAGGAGCAAATAAATAACGGTAGGCATGCATTACTGAGTGCACCTGATATTGCTGGACTTATGACAGGAGGTGTTCCGATAATTTTGGTAAATACGTGTGTAGGCGCTGTCGGGGTCTCAAACTTAAAGCCGGACCAAGATGAAGAAGTTGCAAATTCTGGGTTAGACTACTTCTTAGCCAACTACTCTGCTTAGGACAGGTCTGCTATCTTAACTTTCCATTCCTTTGGTCCACAGTTGTGGATTGAGTTTCCTTGTGAGTCGACTGCGACGGTAACAGGCATGTCCTCAACGAAAAATTCATAGATGGCTTCCATTCCTAACTCTTCAAAGGCAACAACCTTAGATTTTTTTATTGCTTTGCTAACTAAATAAGCAGCACCACCGACGCCCATTAGATACGCGGACCTATTCTCTTTTATGGCCAAAATTGCATCCTGACCACGTTCGGCTTTACCAATCATAGCTAATAGTCCAGTTTCTTCTAGTATCATCGAAGTAAATTTGTCCATTCGTGTTGCTGTTGTCGGCCCAGCGGGTCCTACAACTTCTGAGCGAACGGCATCAACTGGCCCAACATAATAAATTACTCGATTTTGAAGATTCACAGGTAGCTTCTCTTTCTTTTTTATCATGTCACAAAGTCGCTTGTGAGCGGCGTCTCTGCCAGTTAGCAAATGACCAGTTAGCAAAAGCCTTTCGCCCATTTTCCATTTCGACAAATCATTCTTAGTCAGATTATCCAAATTAACTCTGATAGCAGATTCCTCGTCAGGTTGCCAGTTCACGTCAGGATAATCAGTCAATACAGGAGGTATTAATTTGGCTGGACCGCTTCCATCTAACTTGAAGTGAATATGTCGGGTAGCTGCACAATTTGGAATGAGGCCAACCGGTAGATTCGCAGCATGCGTTGGATACTCTAAAATCTTAACATCGAGAACTGTCGTTAATCCTCCCAACCCCTGAGCGCCGATACCTAGCTCGTTAGCTCGTTGGTAAATTTCAAGACGGAGTTCTTCAATTTTATTTTGTGGCCCGCTTGTTATCAAATGTTGGATATTAATACTATCCATTAACGATTTTTTTGCAAGAAGAAGAGCCTTCTCGGGTGTACCGCCAATTCCAATTCCTAAAATTCCTGGAGGGCACCATCCTGCCCCCATTGCGGGTATAGCATTAATAATAGTGTCAGCAACAGAGTCGCTTGGATTCAGCATAAATAGTTTCGATTTAGCCTCTGACCCTCCTCCTTTCGCTGCACAAATAATATCTAGGTTTGTCCCTGAACAAAATTCGAAATGAATTACAGCGGGTGTATTGTCCCTGGTATTTATTCTATGAGAGGCCGGGTCCGCTAAAACGGAGGCTCGAAGTGGGTTATTCTTGTTAGTGTAGGCTAGCCTGACTCCTTCATTTAGTAAGTCAGTTAAAGCCTCATTGTTGAAATCAAATTTACATTTCTGACCAATTTTTACAAAGATTGTTGCTATTCCAGTATCCTGACAAATTGGACGCTTTCCTATTGCGCATAATTTGCTATTAGTAAGGATTTGCGCAAGTGCATCTTTCGCTGCCAGAGATTGTTCTTTTTTGTAGGCCGTAAAAACGGCGTCGATGAAGTCCTTGGGGTGGTAATAACTAATAAACTGGAAAGCATCAGCGATACTTTCAACAATATCTTGTGCCTTTATCATATTTAATCACCGATAATATTTGTTATCATTTTATTACATTAATAGTCTAAAAGACTCGCTGAGGAGAATTTATGTCAGAAATTGAGTCAAGGTTAATCGAAAATCGGGTTTTTTTTCCTAATGCTGACTTCGCAAAGAACGCCAAACTTTCAGACATGTCGGAGTATATGGCAATGTGCCAATTATCAAATGAAGGTTACGAACAATTTTGGGCTGAATTAGCTCGTGAGTTTCTAATATGGCATAGTCCATTTACGTCAATTCTTAACGATCAAAACCCCCCTTTTTACAGGTGGTTTGAAGACGGAATGTTAAATGCGTCATATAACTGTATAGATCGACATGTACGGTCAGGTAACGGCGACAAGGTTGCTTTGGTTTTCGAGAGTGATGATGGAAAAATAGAAAAAGTCTCTTATAAAACTCTTTTGGTAAAAGTCTGTAAATTCGCAAATGCTTTGATTAGAAAGGGCTACAAAAAGGGAGACAGAGCAATAATCTATATGCCAATGTCAATAGAAGGAGTGGTGTCAATGCAGGCGTGCGCTAGGTTAGGTATTACTCACTCCGTGGTATTTGGAGGTTTTTCAGCTAAAAGTTTGGAAGAACGGATTATAGACGTTGGCGCGAAGTTAATTATTACTGCGGACGTGCAGGTAAGAGGAGGTAAGAACATCCCATTAAAAAAGGCTGTTGATGAGGCTTTGACTGGGGAGGCGTCTAAAATTGTTAAAGACGTTATTGTCTATCGTAGAACTGGCATAGAGATTGAAATGTCCCCTCGTGATGTCTTTCTTGATGAAATAATTGAGTCTGAGGAGGATTACTGTGAGCCTGTTTATGTAGAATCAGAGCATCCACTATTTGTTCTGTATACATCTGGCTCCACAGGGAGACCAAAAGGAATTCAACATTCAACGGGAGGTTATCTTCTACATTCAGCATTGACAATGTTTTATACATTTGACATCAAGCCTGATGATATTTTTTGGTGTACTGCAGATATTGGTTGGATTACAGGTCATACATATGTTGCTTATGGGCCCCTGGCAACTGGAAATACTCAAATTATTTTTGAAGGTGTTCCAACGTTTCCAGATGCAGGTAGGTTTTGGCAGATGATTGAAAAGCACGGCGTAAGTATTTTCTATACCGCGCCAACTGCTATAAGGGCACTTATAAAAGCATCAAGTCTGAATCAAAGGGTTGCTCCCGAAAATTACAACTTAAAAAGCTTACGGCTTTTGGGCACTGTTGGAGAACCGATCAATCCTGAGGCATGGGTTTGGTATTATAAAAATGTCGGCGGATCAAGATGTCCTATTGTAGATACTTTTTGGCAGACTGAGACGGGTGGGCATGTGATTACCCCCATGCCAGGGGCTACGCCCTTGATACCTGGATCTTGTACATTACCATTTCCGGGTATAGATGCCGCAGTAGTAGACGAAACTGGTCAGGAATTACCAAATGGAAAAGGTGGTATGCTCGTAATAAGAAAGCCATGGCCCTCAATGATTAGAACCATATGGGGCGATGCTGAAAGATTTAAAAAAACTTATTTCCCTAAAGAATTAGGAGGTAAGTTTTATCTAGCAGGCGATGGGTCTATCCGAGACGAAAAGAATGGTTACTTCACAATTATGGGAAGAATTGACGATGTTTTGAATATTTCAGGTCATAGGTTAGGAACTATGGAAATTGAATCCGCTTTGGTTGCTTACGAAGATGTTGCCGAGGCCGCGGTCGTTGGCAAACCAGATGAGGTAACTGGTGAGTCAATCGTTGCATTTGTAGTTCTAAAATCTAAAAGACCCGAAAATGTTAAAGAAATTTCTGAGAAAGCGAAGGTTCTCCAAAACTGGGTGGCTAAGGAGATAGGCCCGATAGCTAAGCCTAAAGAGATAAGGTTTGGTGATAATTTGCCAAAAACTCGTTCTGGAAAGATAATGAGGCGATTATTGAGAGCCCTTGCGAAAGGAGAAAAAATTCAGCAGGATGTTTCTACGCTTGAAAACCCCGCTATTTTAGAGCAACTTAGTGGAACGTAAAGATAGGAGAGGTGGATGAGTGGTTTAAGTCGCACGCTTGGAAAGCGTGTGTAGGTTAATAGCCTACCGCGGGTTCGAATCCCGCTCTCTCCGCCACTGTCAAGTGTTTTGTGGCTTAGCTAAGCCAATCTATTAAAGAGCACAGATTTTTGCCCACACTTTTGCCCACACAAACTCTTTGTTAGGCACCACCCTCATAACAAATCCTTGAAACCAGACCCCCACCCATGGGGTACCCCCCTAAAACTGTTTAGGAGTCCCGCTAGTTATATTCACTCGGAAATGCTCAAATGATTGGGTAAAATAGGAAACATGAAAGCTATCGTTGGTTCAATCTTACTTTTCTTTTCCGTTGGGTGTTTTGCTTTGCCACCTTGTAAGGGTGGTGTTGTAAAAAGATATAATAATTGCTCAGGCGAAGCGATTTATTACAATGGAGATAGATACATTGGTGATTTTGTTTTGGGAAGACCGCATGGCCATGGAAAATTTTCCTTCGCAAATGGAGATAAATACGTTGGTGAATTAAAGGATGGCCAAAAGCACGGACAAGGTACTTACACTTGGCCTACTGGAGGAAAGTATGTAGGGGGCTACAAAGATAACAAACGGAGCGGACACGGTACCGAAGCTTACCCTAATGGAGATACGTATCTAGGGGGCTACAAAGATGACAAACGTCACGGTCAAGGCACCTTGACTTTTTCTAATGGAGGAAAATACGTTGGTGAATGGAAGGATAACAAACGGAGCG
>CACIGF010000023.1 GCA_902586195.1 uncultured beta proteobacterium
TTTAGTGTTACTTCTTCTGGTTATTTTTAGTTCAAAGGCCGAGAGTGGTGATTATATTTGTTATTTTGAGAAGAAAAGCGAAGTGATGAAAGATTTTTCTGCGGAGGAACAAACTACAGATTCGACTTATAGTAATAAGGAGCTTATTCAAATTATTGGTGCTCCAGTTTCTGTGATGGTTGGTAAGTCTGAGCTTATTTATAGAGTAAAAGTTTACAACAGAGAAAATAAGTTAACCTTCAAAATTATAGAGGCCAATGATCAGTCGATTATTGGCTGGAATGAGGAGCAAAAGTTTTCAACTTTTTTTTCATTAGAAAAGCAAACAATGGTGTTTACCGAACTATTATCGGGTGATCATGTCGCAGCTTATTTTTATAGTTGTATGAGGGTTTCAAATTGAATCTACCGAACTTTTTTGAGACAGCTTTTAATACGCTAATCAGAGCAAGCGTTGATAAGAAGTCGGATGCACGCAATGTTGTGGTAAGTATTTCTGATGGAGAGTATCCTAGTTCCAGGATTATGGTTTTGAGAGAGGTAAATGTTAGGGAAAAGTCATTTACCTTTTTTAGTGATAGCAATTCTCAAAAATGTAAGCTAATAGAACTTAATCCAAGAGGAAGTTTGACTGTATGGGATAGAAAAAACAATCTTCAAATTAGAATCAGAGGTGAATTTGTTTTCGATCCGGATATTGTCCGGTATTGGAATAGATTAGGAGATTTGGCGAAGAAGAGTTACGGAAATCAACCATCTCCTTCAATGCCTATACTGGAACGTTGGGAATATGACAACAAGCCGGAGATATCAAGCTTTACAGTTTTAAAATTGCTTGCTAATAAATTTGATATATTACTGCTAGATAAAGAAAAACATTTTAGGGCAGTATATGAATCGAGAGATTCCTGGAAGGGATGCTGGGTGGTCCCGTAATAAAAAATATGGAGTACAAGTGTGAAAATAAATGTAAAAGACAAAATTCCGAAGAGTGAGTTTTTTGAGTATTTTTTATCTGATGCGCATGGTTGTTCTGTTGGGGTGAATAAGCATGACTCACATAAACTTTTTGAGGGGAAGAAAGTTGTGTTGACGGGTGTGCCCGGTGCTTTTACCCCAACGTGTTCAGAAAAGCATTTACCCGATTTTATTGAAAAAGAAAATGAAGTTCGTGCCCTAGGTATTGATGAGATATTTTTTATGGCGGTCAACGACCCTTTTGTTATGGCATATTGGGGACAGCAATATAATAAGTCAGATTCAATCCGTATGATTGGAGACCCAGACGGTAGTTTCACCAGAGAGACTGGTTTGGATATTGATTTATCTGGTGCTGGATTGGGGTTAAGGTCCAAAAGATTTACTGCTGTCATAGAAGAAACCATAGTGACTTATATTGAGGCAGAGGATGCTCCGCCAGACTATGAGAGAGCTAGCGCGAGTACGTTAATAAAGTTTTTAAAAAGTAGATAAAGCCAGTAATTGTGTGTAGTCGATTTCACCAATCTTCAAGTGCTATTAGCACTGATGGATTCAATATAGAGGAGTTATTCAAGAGAAATGTTGTTGCTCAACGTGAAAAGGAAGGTATCCGAGATATTTTTCCTGATCATAATGCGAATATCTTCATTAGTGTGAACAATATCTTCGTAGAGAAAAAAGCGCGTTGGGGATTTCCGCCGGTTAGAGTTGGAAATCGTCCAATAACTAATATTAGGAATTTAGATTCATGGTGGTGGAAAGACTGCAATGGTGAGTATTTAACAAAGAAGGAATATAGATGCGTTATTCCTTTTTTGAAGTTTGCAGAACCTCCTCGAAAACCAACATGGTTCTGTATAAAAAATAGATCCTTGAGTTTTTTTGCAGGTATCTGGAGACCATGGTATGGAGAACGTCTGTTGAAAATTTCTGAAAAACGCAACCGTGTTAAAACAGCAAGAAACTGGGACCTTTTCGCATTTCTTACAACTTTTCCAAACGATGTTGTAAAACCTTATCATCCCAAATCAATGCCCGTCATTTTGAGTACGCCTGAGGAAGTAGCAAGTTGGTTCCTAGAGGGGTATGACACTCTTAAAAAAGCTCAGAAGCCTCTCGAAAACAATTTATTGTCTTGTTTAAATTAATTGGAGCAATACACAGAGATTAGCGTGACCTGCTCGGCAGGTTGTTCTGGTAACCATTAGATATCTCTCTAAGGTTACTTTTTAGGACGGCTTTTTCATTTATAAATCTCGCGCAAGCTAGTGGCTTAGAATTCTTACAAATTATATTCTCCTACACTTTCTTCTGTATTTGATAAAAAAATAAAACATTAGCAATTATCAAAACTCAAGAGATTTTCCACTCGATGGGTTAGGAAAAGCGGTGTTTGTACTTGAAAAAGTGTTGTGAAATATCAAATCATAAACCGCCGTTACCTTTATCGATATTAAAATTCATAGCCAACAAAATTTTATCGCGTTTGAAAAATACAGATATTAAGAATTTACCCCTACTTCGAAATACTCGAATTCCTTCTCGAGAATTTTCCCGGTTATTCCGTCAATTTCAATCTCTATTTCTTTTTTGGTCTTTTCATCTATAACATCAAACTCATAGACTGGTTTACCATTTTCAATGGCATACTCACGATCTACTATTTTCCCAGAAATACTGTCTGATGCAATTTTTTCCGCCTGGTTTTTTGATAATTTACTAAGCTTTTTAAATCTCTCATCGGTAACGTTGACCTCTTCTTCTGCATCTGTCAGCTCAACTGTCTTTGGATTGCATTCGACCTCTACCTCTTTTGAATTTTTAGGGTTCGATCTGTCTTTCATGAATACATCAAATTCGTAAAAAAAATCTCCTTTATTATTACCTTCGGCTTCAACCGACAGTAAATATCCAGGATATTTAGCTAACACCTTGGTAGCACATCCAGCAAACCCCGTATTAGGTACCTCGGGTTCCTTAGCAATTACAAGATGGTTTATTGACAACGCTGCTACTAACAGCATAACGAGATTCAGTTTCATAGATCCTCCAAAAAAATAGACACACTGCACGAGCAGTATGTCCGCGTACAACAACCAATTTAATAAAGCTTTTAAAATGAATAATTCAGTCCAACAAAGATACCACGTGGAGCACCAGGGGCAACAAAACGATTTACAGTAGGGCCTTCATCATCATCCACAAAGCTTCCATTTCTTGTAAATACAGACTCTGCCATTGCCCCATAAGTTTCATACTTTTCATCGAATAGATTCGTTATTCGGGCAAAGATTGTTAGATTATTAGACTGCTCATACCGCATATTCACATTAACAAGCTGGTACCCATCAACACTGGCATCCCTAACTACTACGTCATCATCACCTCCGATTAAGCCGTCTTCATTACCTTGTGTAACTAGATCTGATGTAGCGATTAACGTCACACCAATTTTTAAAGTATCTTGAGGGATCCAATCAACTCCGAGTCGAAATACATTTTCGGGAATGCCAGGTATGCGCATTCCAGGTCTTGCTTGAACTGACCTTTCTCCAAACAGCAATCCATTTTCTTCGTAAGTAGCTTCAAGATAACTATATGTACTTGTCAACCTCACATTGTTGAATTCCTGCACAATTTGTAGATCGACTCCTCGATTCCTAGTCTTACCAAAATTGGTAAAAAATCCTTCTCCGGAATTTACATCTGTCGAGACGAATATAATATCGTCTTTGTTGTCGGTATTGTAAACGCTCATAATTCCAAAGCCTTGACCGATCCGGCCACGGGCCCCTATCTCGTAAGTTCTTGAGATAACTTGTTCAAGATAGGGATCAGCTTGTAATCCTGTGGGAAGTAAACAAGGATTGTTTTTGTCTGCACAACCCAGTTCAATGACAGTTGGAACTCTGTTTCCCTGTGATGCATTGGCAAATACGTTCATTCCATTATCAAGCTTGGCAGATACGCCAATTGCAGGATTCATTTTCGTATATTTGAACGTTTCTTTAGGTTGTGCCTCAAGCTCTTCTGTTATCTCATCTGGCGTTGATAAGGTATTTGAAACCTTTGTATGGTTATACCTAAGAGAACCAGTAACGAAAATTCCATCAGCAACTTCTGCTGTATCAGATGCAAATAAGGAGTACGTTTTAGATTTGCCACTCACTTTCGCAGAATCCTCTGTCTCAGAATCATCGTCACAAATAACTTTGCGAATAGCATTTACTTCGCAATCTTCAGTTTCTGTTGCGTGGTAAGAAACTTTATTCTGGTCAAAAGTAAAACCTGCCGTGATTTGATGATTATCAAGAATTTTTGAGAGATTCAGACCAAGTCCGCTACTATTTTGACGAGTCTTGGAATTGTTAAACTCACCTTCAAACTCCCATTCATTTTCGGCTGTTTCAAATTCCGCTTCGACATCTCCTCCAAGACGTTTTTGACGTCCGTACCGAGAATAAATAAGACCGTTTATTTGTGTCTCATCATCGATGTAATTCTGAAAATTCAAGCTTAGAAGACCAACTTCATTTTTCGTTTGATCTGGGTGCGAATAAACTGCCTCTCTATTAGCCTCATATAAACCCTCCTCTTGAATTTCTCCGACGTCATCTTCAACTCCGTAGTTTGTGCTAGGAAGAAGCCCGTTACCGAGAAGATCACTATCGCCAAAATAAGCCATTAATCCGACACTGCCAAAGTTAGTATTTCTCGTGGCTTTTCCGAAGATATTCGAGACTTTTCCGTCAGAATAATTCCGCCAACCAGATTCATCAAAGTGACTTGCAGATAAAAAGTAATTCCCGCCCTCTCCGTTTGCAAATTCTCCACCTACAGAAACATCAATTTTTTTTCTATTAAAACTTCCAAAAGAAATTCTAGCAACCTTTCCAGGATACGAGAGACCAGACTTTGTAGTAAGCGAAAGTGCTCCACCTAGTGTATTTAATCCATACATTGGGTTAGAGCCTGGAATTAAAGAAACATTATCAAGCGCGAATTCGGGAATCATATCCCAATTTACGACATCTCCAAAAGGCTCGTTAATTCTTATCCCATCAATGTAGACAGAAAGACCCTGAGCTGCACCGAGAATAGAAGATGCTCGAAAGCCTCGAAAAGTCACATCTCCTTGATAAGGACTGCCTTGCACATCATTTGTAAAGACACCAGGAACACTCTGATTTAAAACATCAGTAATTCCCAGTGAGGTTTCGTTTCCAATGTTTTCCGAATCGAATGATCGAACTTCATAAGGAAGTTTTTCTTCCTCTATCTCAAGTCCAGGTAATAGGGAAGTTCCTACCACCTCTATTTCGGATAATTCCTCAATAGCTTTTGCGGGCATTGAAAGTGAAGCTAAAATTGCTCCATAAATAAAAATATTTTTTTTCATAATCTATTCTCATTAAGTTAAACCACTGGTGGCAGTAAACCTACCTTTATTCTAATCAAGGAAGCATTCTACTACCTATTAATTGTTGCTGGTTAAGCGCTTAACTGAAAATTGGAGGAGGAGAGTCGGCTATCTTTATGTGTGATCGCATTGAAAGATTTTCTTCCTTACGAAGAGAATATATTTTTACGAACGTTGGATAATGAAAATACTTGTATAAGATTGATATATTAGGGATCGTAAATGATGTCTCATCCGGTTGTTCGGACAGTACTTTTTTCAATTCACAAAATCCCTCAGCTTCCACACATACGACTTTCAGAGAAAGGGGAATCGTTTTGTTGAACATTTCAATAGATTGGTCAAAATTATTCAACGTATTATTATTAGCCTTTATCAATCCAAAGAAAGCAGACACAATCATGGTGATAATTGTAGACACAATAATACTTTTATTTTGTAATTTAGAAATTTTCACACACATTTCCATACTGTATTATACTAAATACGTGTGGATAACACAAAATATAGTGCAAGATTCCGTATTAAAAGTCTTCTAGGGCTTACTTTTACCAATTTCAAACAGTTCAATTTCCGACTCTAGGAAAAGGCCCGTAACTCCATCGATTTCATATTCAACCTCAATTCCCTGTTCTTTTTCAAATACATCGAATTCGTATACTGGTCTCCCATTTTGAAGAGATGTTTCGAACTCAATAATTTCTCCTTTTGTTTTCTCCTTTAAAAGTAATTTCGCCTTCTTAAGAGAAATTAAGGCATTCTCGGAAAATCTTTTATCTGAAATATGGACTTCTTCCTCATAATCCAAAAGTTCTAATGAATTTGGGTTGCATTCAATTTCGATAATCTTTCCATCTAGTCTTAGCTCGACATCGAACTCATAAAAAAGCTCAGGTTTTGGGCCTAGTTTTTTTGTTCTTTCTGCCTCCACCGATAGAATTGCTCCAGGGTACTTATTGAGAATTTTCAAAACACAACCCGGGAACCCTTTTAATTTTAATCTCGTAAAAGTGTCCGCAACTTGCGCATGGCTACATGTCGGCAATAAGTAGCCGAAAATGGTTAGTAAGAGGATAAATTTTGCCATGAGAGAATTATACCGATTTTATTTAATATAAAATTGCATGAACTCTTTTTTTTTGCTAAACCTGTCGCGATAAGTTCCGATTTGATTTTGAGAGGAAGCTATGAATATTTCGAGTGTTAACAACAGAGTCGGACCAACTACAGTTTCGCCAATAAAGTCGAAGCAGCGGTCAACCCATGAGCAAGTAATCCACAAACATGCTCAGCATCTATCAAAAGAAAAGCGCGACTCGATAATTGAGACTGTGAGAAATCTTCAGGCATCTGGTGAATCTGTAGAAGAAATCCAGTATGTTGTCGATCATTTTTTTGAGGACAATGGCATCATTCCTCCTAGTCAGTTGGTGAATGTTCGATCAATACGAGATAGAGGAATAATCTCAAAAATTGATGCAAAAAATTTGAATAAAATTCTTGATCGAGTCTCTGAAATGAAGATGGAAGAAAAAAGCATCGACGAGATTAAAGAGGAAATAGAATCGCTTTTGAAGCGATTGAATATTAAGATTACCAGTAATACTTCTGTTTTTATAGACATTCTTACGTAATACTTTTTCAATTAGTTTTTGAAAACATACTTTTCTTTGTCTCGAGTGACTCCCATTCCTCAAAGAGAGCTTTCAAACTATGTTCCATAATCTGTAATTCTTGCTCAGCTTTTTTAGCTTTCATGGGATCTTCTTTATATAAATTCTCTTCATTTAGCATTTTATGAATTCGATGGATTTTATTTTCTAAAATTGTCACCTCTTCGGGCATTGAGCGTAATCGATTTTCTTCGTTGTAGGTAAGTTTTCTTTGACCAGATTTTTTTTTGATGCTGCTGGAATTATTTTTATTTCTTGTTTTATAATTTTTTTCTTTAAGATCTTCTCTTGCTTTCCAATCAGAATATCCACCGATACAAAAGTCAATTGTATTGTTATCTAAATACAATATGTGCGTTACGATATTATCTAGAAAATATCTATCGTGACTGACAACTAATATGGTTCCTTTATAGGACTGAAGATTTTCCTCAAGCAGTTCTAGCGTGTCAATATCCAAATCATTTGTTGGTTCATCGAGAACTAATAAATTTGCAGGCCTAGAAAACAGTAATGCTAACAGGAGCCTATTTTTTTCTCCCCCAGACAGTGAGCCAACTGGGATTCTAAATTTGTCAGGAGTAAATAAAAAATCTTGTAAATAGGATGAAACATGCTTCTCACTCCCGTTTATGGTAATAAAGTCTCTTCCTTCAGAGATAGTTGATAGTAACGATTTATTTGTTTTTAATACATCTCGCATTTGGTCGAAATACGCGATTGATAATTTGGTTCCTGTAATGATTTTTCCTGATATAGGTTTAAGGTTTCCGAGAAGTCCTTCAATGAGTGTAGTCTTTCCAATCCCATTGTTTCCAATAATTCCTATCTTGTCACCTCTTTGAATGGTAACGGAGAAATTATTAATTAATGGTTTTTTGTTAGGTAGTTCTAACGTCAGATTTTCTACCTCTATGACCGTTTTTCCTGACATCTCTGCTTCGTTTATTGTTAATGACGGTTTTGATTGTATTGAAATTCGATCTTTTTTTTGCAGCCGAAGTTTTTTAAGAGCACGAATACGTCCCTCATTGCGCGTTCTTCTTGCTTTAATACCCTGACGGATCCATATTTCCTCTTTTGCAAGCTTCTTATTAAATTCACGGACTTTTAATTCCTCATCTTGCCACCGCTTGTTCCGCAACTTAACAAAAGAAGCATATCCCGATGGGTATACATATAATTCATTTCGATCTAGCTCTATAATTTTTGTTGCTACAGATTCCAAAAGAAATCTGTCATGAGTGACAAATAATAATGCAACCTCTAGTGAGCAAAGAAAAGTTTCTAGCCAAAGAATAGAAGGAATATCTAAATGATTTGTTGGTTCATCGAGTATAAGGAGATCTGGTTCTGAAACAATTGCTTTTGCAAGCATTATTCTCTTTTTTTGCCCTCCAGACAAAGTATCGAAATCATCACCTGGGTTGATAGCTAACCGCGATAATATCTTATTTACTTTTTGATAATGTATCCAACCATTTTTATTATCAATTTCTTTATGGACAGAGTGTAATCTTTGCTCATCAATAGCCTTTTCATGCGAATGGCAAACTGAAAGTCTTTCATATTCAACTAGTAAATGTCCTATCTCTCCTAGCCCCTTAGTCACAATTTCTTTGCTAGTTAGAACTGTTTTTTTTGGCAACTCTTGCGTGAGAAAACCGATTCTCAAGTTATCTTTATAAACAATTTTCCCGCTATCGGGCTCAATATTTTGTTGAATAATTTTTAATAAAGAAGATTTTCCTGCTCCATTACGACCAACGAGACCAACACGTTCCCTGTT
>CACIGF010000024.1 GCA_902586195.1 uncultured beta proteobacterium
CTGAGTTTCTTAGAACTTAATAAAAGTGTGGGACTCATAATAGAGAAGTTTTCAATAATAAATTTTTTTTCGAATTTAGATCTTTTCGTTATTTCTGAGGATTTCTCCATGGGCGTATTTATTTTCTTTGAAAGTTCTGTGATATTGATCTGCATCTTGTCATTTAGTTCTACCAAAATATTGGCATTGTTAAAATTAACATTTTCGACATAGATGTTTTCTTTGAAAAGCGTTCCAGGTCTTATTTTGAGGGACAAATTTTTAAATTTTAAGAAATCATTTTGAGAAAAATCAGAAGGGTTTTTTATTCTGATATCCTTGATATTCAAACTACCATCAAGGTTAATATCTACACTTGAAATATAGACGTCCGTTTTTAGAAGTAATTTTCCATTGGACATTAATTGATTTTTTAGAATATCTGGCAAAAAAATCTTTAGGAATAATCCCAGAGAAATCGTTAAAATTGTCAGAAATAAAATACATATTGTAAAAGTCTTTTTCATTTTTTAATGATGCTTGTGTTGAATCTCTGTATGTTTTTTTACACTTATTTCGGTTTGTAGTTTTTCTCCATTTGAAAAAGAAAGATTTATCGCAAATTTATTTTTTTCTGTAATTTGAGGCGATATATCAAAGACCATCAAATGGTAATTGTTAGGGTTTTTTTTGCCGAGCGAAACCTTGGATTTTGCTGGTATAGTAATTTTCTCTTCCTTTTTCATTTTCATTACGTTATCCACAATTTGCATACTGTGAATTTCAATATTTTTAGCAAATGGGGAGGATACTATGATTAAGTCAACGTCCTTATTAGAGGAATTCTTGATGGTGTCAAGATAAACAGCAATCGTACTTTGTCCAGGCCTAATAACGTTAGTATACCCACCAGATATGTTAATTACTCTTTCGTTGGCATCATTAGCCATAACAAATGGAAGGTTTAGGGCAAATATTGTTGATATTATTAATGTTAGCATCATCATAACCTTTTATTTTTTAAATTTACATAAACGTATTATACTTTTATTCTTTGTGACAAATTAGTCATCAGGTTTTTTTTAAGTTTTTTAATACGAAAGCTTCGTGTAGATGGAAATCTTATCTATTTCAGAGTTAAATACAGCGCAGATAATTGAAATGTTAGTCGGAGGATCTTTGCTAATATTTTCCGCATACATATCATTTCCGTTGACTAACTGGTTAGTTCAAAAGAGTTTCAATAATTGGTACAAGTATGCTGAATCCGAATGGACTAAAGCGTTTTTTCATACAAATTTAACCAGAAAGGTGGCGTTGATTGCTCCGTCTCTGATTATTCAAATAGCGATTGGATTGGTTCCGTATGTAAGTAAAGATGTCACGTCAATTATTAAAAATATCGCTGTTTCCGTTACTATTTTCTACCTTTTGCGAGTTTTACTTGCACTACTAGATATTTTTGAGAACCTCCAGGTTCAAAACGCGTTAAAGGAAAAACGTCCAAAAGCTATTAAAAGTTATGTACAGCTATCCAAAATTTTATTGATAATACTTGGCACGATAGTAATTATTTCTACTTTAATCGACCGGTCACCTTTAATCTTTTTGTCGGGTATTGGTGCCATGTCTGCAGTTTTATTAATCGTTTTCAAAGATACATTAACTTCTTTTGTTGCTGGTATTCAGTTAACTGCGACAGATATGTTAAGAGTCGGGGATTGGATAGAAATGCCGCAAGTTGGAGCAGATGGAGAAGTGACGGAGATAGCTTTGCATACCGTGAGAGTCCAGAATTGGGATAAAACTATTACTGCTGTTCCTACATGGAGATTAATGTCTGAAAGTTTTAAAAACTGGCGAGGAATGGCTGAGTCGGGAGGAAGGAGAATCAAGAAAGTTTTGGTGATTGATAGTAGTTCAGTAAGATTTTTATCTGAGGATGATTTGAAGAGACTTAAGCGTGCAGAGCGCATAAAATTGTATCTTGAATCTAGAGAAGAGAGTATTAAGCTTTATCATAATGAAGTGGAAAGTCGCATTGGCAGTCTATCCCATGATAGGTTGAATAGACGCTCTCTTACTAACCTTGGTACTTTCAGGGCATACGTGGATCTGTATTTGAATGAGCACCCTTTAGTTCACGATGATATGACTAGGATTGTAAGGGTGATGGAATCTTCGGCGGAAGGGATTCCATTAGAAGTCTATTGTTTTACCACAACGACTAAGTGGAAAGATTATGAAAACATTCAAAGCGATATTTTCGAACATTTTTTTGCAGTATTACCAGAATTCGGACTCAGGCTGTACCAGAAACCAGGCAGTGGAGATTTTAGAACATTATTAAAATGAAAGTAATACCTTGACTCATTTAAGAATTAAATATTTTTTTTATTGGTTCCAGTACGTTATTGTCCTCTATTGTTGTTAAGTCGCCTGGGTCTATCCCTTCGCAAATTGCTTGTAAAGCCCTCCGTAGTAATTTTCCTGATCGAGTTTTTGGTAGATTAGGTACAAAGTACATTTTGTTTGGTTTTGCGAAACGGCCTAATTCCTCGGTTACCAAAGCGTCCAGTTCTTCCCTGAGGGTATTGTCATCATCTTCACTTACGTCTGCGATCTCTTTCTTGACTATAAATGCTAAAGGAACCTGACCTTTTATTCTGTTCTGAACGCCGATAACAGCTGTTTCGGCTACTCTTTCATGCAGTTGAAGTGCTTCTTCTATTTCTCTAGTTCCAATTCTGTGGCCAGCAACATTTATCACATCATCAGTTCTGCCCAACATGTAGTAATAGCCTTCGTTATCTATTTCAGCAAAATCAAAAGTCTTGTAGAAATACGAGGCATTATTTTTAAAAAAATAAGTATTTATAAATCTGTCGTCATCTCTCCAAATAGTTTGCAATGAACCAGGTGGAAGGGGTGCTTTCAAACATAACATACCTTTTTTTTCTCTTTCGTTTATCAGCTTGTTATCGTCAGCTAAGACGAGATCATAACCAAAAACGGGGAAGCTTGGACTGCCCGGCTTAATCTTTGTTTTTTGAATTTCAAGTTGAGCAGATAATATTGGCCATCCTGTTTCGGTTTGCCAGTAATTATCTATAACTGTTACGTTTGGAAGTCTCTCGTTTACCCAAGAACTGGTTCCTGTATCTAAGGGTTCGCCAGCGAGAAAAAGTGATCGGAGAGAATTATTTTTAAGTTGTTTCTCGTTATAAGATTTTTCTTTTTTCAGAATTCTAATTGCGGTTGGCGAGGTAAACATAACTGAGACAGAATATTTTTCGACTATATCCCACCAAATATTTGAGTGAGGTTTGGTTGGTAGTCCCTCATACATTACAGTAGTACAACCATTTATAAGAGGGCCATAGACTAAATATGAATGTCCAACAACCCATCCAATATCAGATGCGCAGAAAAATACTTCCCCAGGTCTACATCCGTAAATTAGACGCATCGATGAGGCAAGGGCAACTGCATATCCTCCAGTATCTCTCTGAATACCTTTAGGGGAACCCGTTGTGCCAGAGGTATACAATATATAGCTAGGCTCTGTAGATTTCATCTCAATGCATGCGACAGTATTATCGTATAAATCTTGAGGTACTGTGTTCCTCTCGATGATAAAATCACTCTCCATACTGTCGAAGGAAGCTAACTTTCTATCTACTACCAATGTTCCCACTCTTTCTTTATCAATTTGCAGTTGTGCTTGATCAGAAATTTCCTTGTAATTTATAACTCGTCCATTTCTAAGTCCCGCATCGCAAGTAACAATCAATTTTGGATTTGCGTCCTTGATCCTAATGGCGAGTGCATTTGCTGAAAAGCCACCAAAAACGACAGAATGTATTGCCCCAATCCTTACGCATGCCAGCATTACAAAAATCGCCTCTGGAATCATTGGCATATAAATAATTACTCTGTCATTTCTTTGAACCTTTTGTTGAATTAAAATTTTTGCAAATATTTGAATGCGCTGGTATAACTGATTGTAAGAATATGTTTCCTCTTCGTTTGTCTCAGTCGATTTGAAAATGACAGCTTTTTGTTTTCCCCTTTCTGCGAGATGCCTATCGACGGCATTGAGACAGAGGTTTGTTTTTCCATCAGAGAACCAATCGCAGTATGGTGGATTTGTGAAATTACAAATGTCTTCAGGACTCTTAAACCAACTAATTAGTTTTGCCTGCGCTTTCCAAAATTCTTTTGGCCTAGCAATAGATAGTTTGTGATAATTGTTTAAAATTTCGTATGGTGACTGTATCAAATCAAATATTGGGATTAGGATCCCGTTTCCATAATATCTCAAATAAAAAGTCAGAATTGTGTTTTTGGAAGTTGTCGATATTACTAAAAAAGTCGACTAGTATATCAATTTCCTCTTCGTTGTATAAGGATTTCATATTAGTTCTAAATTTTTCAATCAAAATAGGAATCCCTTCGCCCCGTCTGTTTTTATGTCCCAACGGATATTCTACTATCACTTCTGGTAATTTTACACCTCCGATTAAGTCAATCTGAACTCCATTTGCAATTGAGCGCTTACTAGGAAGCAAGTAGTCTCGAGAAAACTGTTTGTCTTCAATACAAACAATTTTGTTTCGTAGTTCATCTATTCGTGGGTCTTTAGCAATGGAGTCTTCATAATGTTTAGCTTCCAGGTTGCCATAAAGTAGTCCAATTGCAACCATGTATTGTATACAATGGTCTCTGTCCGCAGGGTTATTCAAAGGTCCTGTTTTATCGATTATTCGAATAGCGGACTCATGAGTACGAACGGTTACTTTCTTTATTTTTCTAGTATCTCCTTCCAGTTTATTGTGGAGGATAATAGCTGCTTCAATAGCAGTTTGAGCGTGAAATTCGGCAGGGTAGGATATTTTAAATAATATATTATCGATTACATATGATGAAAAAGGCTGATTAAGGATAAACTCTTTTCCTTTGAATAGGGCATCAATGAATCCCCATTTTGGAGCACTAAGAGCTGTAGGATATCCCATCTCACCTCTCGAACATAATAAATTTAAAAATACGGACCGGGCGGAGGCATCGCCTGCAGCCCACGATTTTCGGGAACCTGTGTTTGGAAAGTGTCTGTATGTTCTTAGTGGGTTCCCATCCAGAAAAACATGTGAAAGCGAATTTAGTCTTTGTTCCATAGGAAGGTCTAGAATATTTGCACCCACAGCGGTTGAAGCTAATTTTACGAGAATCACATGATCTAAGCCAACGGCGTTGAAGGAATTTTCTAATGCGATTACTCCTTGAATTTCGTGCGCCTTAATCAAGTTATCTAAGATCGAAATAGCACGAATTTTTTTTTCTCTCTGCGAGACCCAGTCTGTTAGGGCTAATATGGCACCTAAGTTATCCGACGGATGTCCCCATTCTTTGGCTAACCAGGTGTCATTAAAGTCTAGCCAGCGGATCATCGTAGCTAGATTAAATGCACCTTCTAGAGGATTTAATGAAAAAGTCGTTCCCGGAATTCTAACGCCATTCTCACAACCATTATCATAAAAAGGTCCTAGAACTCTTTTGCAAGCAGGATAGTCGAGTGCCTGAATCGCACAACCAATTGAATCCATGAGACAGTACGATGCGATCTGTAAACTTCCTTCACTGAAGTGTTTCTCCTCGCTTGCGTAGTTTGTTATATCCCGCAAGATTTTATCAAATTCCCTTTTAGGTGTGTTTTGAAGGCTCACGTGATTCTCTCTCCTTTATAAAAATAAATTCTTTTGGTTTTGGCCCTACATAATTAGCAGAGGGTCTTATTATCTTATTCTCTTCATGTTGCTCGATAATATGTGCGCTCCAACCCGCCGTTCTCGCAATTGCGAATAAAGGAGTGAAAAGTTTCACTGGAATATTTAGATGGGAAAAACAAACAGCACTATACCAGTCGAGATTAGCAAACATATTCTTTTTTTGAAGCATGGTGATCTCGATAACCTCAGCTACTTCAAATAAATTTGAATTTGGATTTCCTTCTGATAATGCTTTTGCATATTTTTTGATAATTTCATTTCGAGGGTCTCTCTCCGTGTAAACGGGATGCCCAAAACCAATGATTATCTCTTTTCTTTTGAGCTTATCCATAATACTCTTTTTTGCTAAATTCCTATCAGGGTAGTCTTCTTGGATTCTTAGTGCTTCTTCGTTAGCACCCCCGTGTTTTGAACCTCTCAGAGCCCCAATAGCCCCCGCGATACAAGAAAAAAAATCTGAATTAGTTCCCGCTATCACCCTACTAGCAAAAGTGGAAGCATTAAACTCATGTTCAGCATATAAAATCAAAGAGGCTTCCATAGTTTGAACCCAGTCTGTATCAAAATTGCCTTGGTGAAGAAGATCCAAAAAGTAGCTACTAATTCTTTTTTCTGGGGATTTTAGAGAAAGTCTTATTCCCTTATGTGAAAACTGATACCAATATAGAAGGGCTGGAGTAAGAACTGATAACAGTCTTTTTGAATGATTTTGTAATGTTTCAGCGGTATTTATAATCTCAAATTTATTTTCTATGCACCCCATAAATGATACTATCGTTTGCATGACATTCATTGGGTGGGCGGATTTGGGAAGTTGTTCGAGTATTTTAATTAAACTAGATGGGAGATTTCGTTGCTCAAGCAGTTGGTCAGAGAATCTATTCAATTCCTCTTCTGTTGGTAGTTTTCCTTTTATTAAGAGGAAAAAAACTTCCTCAAAACAGCATGACATCGTTAAGTCTTCAATTTTATATCCGCGGTAAAATAAATCGTTTCCCTTTTCGCCAACCGTGCATATGCTGGTATTTCCGGCATGTACGCCAGACAAAGCTACTGATTTTTTCATTTATTTTTCCTTGCGAGATTTAACCGAACAGAAAACTATTCTATAAAAATAGCTACACGTTTACTAGAAAATAAAAAGTTTCGATGAGTATAACTGGTTAGGCATTATTAAAAAAGTCATGTTCTGTTAAACTCAACAAATATTGGTGTTGTAGGAGTCATATTAAATAATCTAAAAAGATGGTAAAAATTTTTGTTTCGAGTGTTTGCATTCTTACAATTACCCTAGGTGTCTCAAGGTTTGGTTTCACGCCTATCTTGCCTATTATGCAAGCGGAGGCGGGTTTGGGAGTTGCTGAGGGAGGCTGGGTGGCGTCAGCTCACTATTTCGGCTACCTAGTAGGAGTAATAATTTCTTATACTTTAGTAACTACTAAACAAAAAGAGCAATTTTTAATGTTTGGTTTGTTAAGTAGCGTTTTATCTACGCTATTAATGGCAGTTACGACATCATTTTTATATTGGTCAATAATTCGATTTTTTGCTGGGTTAAGTGGAGCTGCTGGTGTAATCATTGGAGCAGGTCTTACTATGCAGTGGCTACGGCACAAATCTAATCGTCCTCCACAGTTAGGGTTTTATTTTTCCGGAATTGGGTTTGGTATAATTTTTTCTGGGTTGGCGAGTATTTTTTTTTCTAAAAATGAATTGCAGTGGAGTGAACACTGGCTGGGCTTTGGAGCTTTATCTTTACTGCTATTGTTTCCGGCCTGGTTTTTAAGACCAGTAATCAACGAGAAGCTCATTACAAAACGGGACTCAATTATCGGTAAGGCTAAAAACAAAAATCTATTAATTGATTTTATTTGTATCCTCTTCATGTATTTTTTCGCTGGCCTTGGTTTTGTTGTAAGTGCAACGTTTACATTAGCTTTAGCTGTAGAGAGAGGATTTGTTCAGGAAGATAGTCTTTTAGCCTGGTTATTAGTCGGTGTGGTAAGTATCCCAAGCTTATTTTTTTGGGATTATTTGGAGAAGAGGGTATCCATGTTTCTTGCATTATTTTCTGCGATAATGATGCACGCCTTATCTCTTCTTTTGGTTGTATTTTTTGAGGATTTCAATACGTTTGTTATTTCAACCTTGCTTTTTGGTATGAGTAATCTAGGGATTGTAAGTTTGACGATGACTTTAGCTG
>CACIGF010000025.1 GCA_902586195.1 uncultured beta proteobacterium
GGGAAAAGTTATTTGCCTTTGTTGCGAGAAATTTTTAGAACGAAAAAACTCTCAGAGGATTTTAGTCTGTATTTACATAGACCTACTGCAACAGATAAAAGTATGGCACCTCCTAACCACGATACTTTTTACGTTTTGTCCCCAGTTCCAAATCTTTTAGGGAAGATTGATTGGGAAAAAGAAAAAGAAAGTTACAGGCAAAAAATTGAAACATATTTGGAGAATACAGTTTTACCTGGCTTGACAAAGTCCATAGTTACATCAAAAGTTTTCACGCCGAACGATTTTGAGCAAAGATATTTGGCCTTTAATGGGGCGGCTTTTGGGATGGAGCCTCTACTTTTACAAAGTGCGTGGTTCAGACCGCACAATAAAAGTGAAGACATAAAAGGTCTGTATATGGTCGGAGCAAGTACTCATCCTGGAGCGGGCATTCCGGGAGTCTTAACCTCAGCTAAGCTTTTGGATAAAGTTATACCAGAGAGTTTTTCTAAAGGTAAGGTTGCAGATAAAAAAACCGGAGAACAAGCTTATGGAAATGCGTAATATGAATCAAATGCAAAAAGCGTATAAACCATTAAACTGTAGCCAAATTATGGCTGCTGGTTCAAAATCATTTTACGCTGCATCGAGACTTTTTCCGGCAAGATTAAGGGGTGCTGCAACGATTATCTACACCTACTGCCGATTGGCAGATGATTTAATCGATAAAGGAGGTACAAAAAAAACTTTAGAATCCTTGAGGAAAAGATTAGATAGAATTTATCTCGGAAAACCAGCTGATGAAGGAGTTGATAGGGAATTTGCAAAAGTAGTCATGAAATATGATATCCCTAAAGAATTACCGTTAGCTCTGCTGGAAGGGTTCGAGTGGGATCTCGACGGAAGGCGTTATGAAAGTCTAGATGAATTAACAGATTATGCTGCTCGCGTTGCAGGATCAGTTGGAGCTATGATTTCAGTATTGATGGGAGTTCGGGATAGTAAAGTACTGGAAGCCGCATGTAAACTGGGAATAGCAATGCAATTCACAAATATTGCAAGAGATGTTGGTGAAGACGCAAGAAATTCTCGATTATATCTCCCTGAAAGTTGGATGAGACAAGTTGGCTTAAATCCTGATAAGTGGTTAGAAAATCCGGTTGACGATATAAGGATTCGGTCATTAATAAAAAAATTATTGGAGAAAGCTTCTTCCCACTATCGGGCTTCCGCTGAAGCTATCTTTTTACTTCCTAAGGATTGCAGAGTATCAATATTGTCCGCACGCTATATTTACGAAGAAATTGGGAATGAGTTAAAAAAGCATTCTTTTAACTCAATTAACTATAGAGCACACGTATCCTTATCAAAAAAACTTTTGTTAATAATGACATCCGCTAAAGATGCGACTCAATCAATGTTACTACCATATTTTAAAAAAGAATTTAGTGATAAATCTTCATTGCAATCCAATCTCTATTTCATGCTAAATCCGATTGGAATTAAATTTAGAGGCAGGCGCTGCTCAACGAGACCATTAAATTTTTTACAGCGGTTAAACTGGGTCATTGACCTTCTTCTAAAACAAGCAGAAAGAGATAAATATCAACTAGTCGATTCTCGGCATCCGCCAAGGCAGTAAAGTTTTAACTACGGAACTAGAATATCTATCTAAGTTCAAAGTTTCATGCATTACAAGTTGTCTGTCCCCCAAAAGACCAGCGGATAACATACTTCGCGAATAAAAAGGCGTATCTTCCAGGCTTTTAAGTATATGAGCTGGACGAGCGGGTTCAGCTCGCATAAATCTTGGAATAAACCATTTTGTCGCAGGCAAATCCTCTCGAGGTGGAGGAGCGATTCTTTTTACGCTTCCATCTGGGAAAAAACGCAACGGCAAAACTCTTTCTCTTCCTTTTTTCTGCTTTATGTCGTAAAACACCAGTACGGTATCGTCTTCAAGATGTGTTTTAGCCCAATTCCAACCATAAAAAGGATTCTCTAATGGCTCATCTCCTTCGTTGGAGTCGCAATATCCATGACCACTCCAATTCAGATTCAGACTCGGAAACTCAACAGTTACATCTGCATGGGGTGCCAAAGGTCCCCACCGGTGTTTCTTGTCATCATCCAGCCATGTACTGTACAGAAAGAATTTGTTAGCAGATACCGTAATTTTCCCGTTAATTCTTTTTGGAAAGGGTGTTGCAATTTCGTCAATTTCGATCTCTATACGATTATTTTTCCATTCAATTTTGCTGTTCGCTACTTCAAAAGAATAATTTTTCCGGTTGATATGTTTTCTGCTGAACTCCGTCATTGTCCAAATTTTTTTGTCTTGATTGTACAGGGCTAAATTAAATGAGCAAAAATTTTCGGGATCAGCACTCTCTAAATCTTTTGTTTTTGCGAGTGAGTAGTATGGCGAAAAAACGCTACCCACAAAAATGATGAGTGAAAACGCTTGAGTGCCATTTTCACTTGTTCCGTCTATATACCACCATAAATAACCTCCAGGGGTTACTGGTTGATTAAACCTAGGTCCTCCATCAATGCCTCTGCCGCCAATTGGCCCGATATCGTCGCCATCGGCAACCCCGGTCCCGGATGCACTGTTCCACCCGAAAGGTAAAGACCCGATATCTTGCTGCGTGAGGAGGGTCGAGTAAACGGGCTCAACCATCCATGGGTTGGTCTTCCGTACAGAGCTCCTCCGCTTCCTGGGAACCTCTGGTAAAAGTTTTGAGGAGTCATCGAAATCGACACCTTCTGTGGGGCATCTATTTCCAGGCCACATTTTTTTAAAAGGGAAAATACTGATGCTTGACATGTTTTCATCTCCGTTTTTGATATTTTGGCAAAATCCCCATTTGCCGGCGCATTAATTAACAGAAAAAGACGTTCTTCCTTACCTGGCAAAAGTGAGCCGCTGTTTAACCGGTCCTGGGCACAAACATAAACTGTTGGGTCAGAAGGGATTTTACCCTTCTTGAAGATATCAGAAAACTCTTTACGATAAGGTGAATTGAAAAATATATTGTGCCGACAAAGTTCAAATCCAGCCGTTTTATGTTTCATCATCCATGTTATTGCTGACAATGAGCGATTCTTCCGAGAATAATTCACAACCCTTTTGTTACGAATTCTTTGATTAATTAGATAGTTGTCTAAATCATTAAAATCTCCATTAAATATGATTTTATCTGTGAGGATGTGACTACCATTATCAAGCCTAACTCCTGTTATTTCTCCGTTGTATGAGAGTATTTCTTCACACAGGTTTTTATAGATATTTACCCCTTTTTTTATTGCAAGTTTTTTTAATGCTCTAGCGAGATTGATTACCCCGCCTTCAACACTCCACACTCCTTGCATTTCTACATCCCAAATCAACATGAGTGTTGAAGGTGCTTCCCAGGGAGAAGATCCGCAATATGTCGCATATCTACCAAAAAGTTGGCGTAACCTTTCATCCTGAAAAGTTCTTTCAAGCTTTTCCCAAAGGCTATTGAAGGCTCCTGCTTGCAATAAACATTTTGATCCACGTAAACCAATTGCATTAATCATTTTCAGCATTCCTGGTTTCTGACATTTCATGTAGGTTTTTTCTAATACTGTGAAAAGTTCGTGAGCCAATGTTGAAAACTCATGGAAGTTTTTCGCCTCGGCAATACCAGCAAATTTCGCAACAGCTTCAAAGGATTTCTTAGGGTCAGCGAACAAATCAAGAGTCTCATCAGAAGACCATGCATGTCGAGCTATGATATCCAATTTATTGAATTTGACATATTCATCAATATTTTCGTTCGATTTTGTAAACAGATTTGAGAATACATCTTTTAACGTAACTACCGTCGGTCCGCAATCGAAGCTATTACCGTCACTGTCCTCTACTCTAGCTACTTTACCTCCTAACTCACTTTTCGGGTCCAGTAGATCAACTTCAAACCCCTTGTTAGCTAATTCAATTGCTGCAGATAGTCCACCAAAACCACCTCCTATAACAACAACTTTAGTCAAAATTTTTCCCCTTCCAAGTTCCTCTCATTGATTTCGCTCGAAATCTGACAAACATTGACTCACTAAAGTAGTTTCCCTGGTAGGCCTTCCTCAATGCATCTAAATGCGCCCCTTTTTTTGAATACAATTCCAAACTCTTTAAATTTTCCCAAATTGTGAATGTTGCTTGACGAAGTAGTGGAGCTTCTCCTAATCCTACAGATAACATACAACCTCGTACATCTGCTAACGCATCTTCAGTCTGTGGTGTATGCGACCAGAAGCTTATCATTTTTTGTATTCGAATTGACGCCCGGGTGAGTGACGCGATAGGTTCTTTATCAAGCTCAAAGTTTTTTGCCTTTTCACTTACAATAATTTTTTCTCCGCTCCAACTACCTCTAGAATCATAAGGTACCAATTCAGAAACAAAAAACTCATCTGACCTCAATTCGTATTGCTTTAACAAATCACTATGATTTAAAAAATTTTGTGCATGTTCCTCTCTGTCGAAGTGAAAACAAAGACCTTGATAATTAAGCCCTGGAAGCATTCCGAACCCACCGTTGTAACCACTCCCTAAGACCTTAAAAAAAATAAGGCCAGGAACTTCTGGAATAAAATACTTTCTTAATGCCAGTTGCGGGACTCCCCAATGCAAGCATTCCCGTTTAAATTTCACTAGTGCGATTACTGTTGTTTGTTGCTGAGCCATTTATCTTTGTAATACTAACTGCGCTCGCCATTGTCCTGTATATTTAATTTTTTCATCTTGACATACAAGCTTTGTCTTGAAAGCCCGAGCATCTCTGCAGCAGAGACACGATTATTCAAAGATAGATCTAGAGCTGCTTCGATACAAAGTTTCTCAATAAGATCTGTTGTCTCGCTGACTATGTTTTTTAATGGAAGTTGGCCAACAAGCTCAGATAGTTGCTCTGCTGATTTTGACAACTGTCCTCTTGCACTTTCATTTTTGATTCGTCGACTAATATTTCGTAAAGAAAAAATCAGTTCTTTGTGCGTTCTATGGTCTAATTCAATACCAGAAATTTCCACTTCGATCGAACTCCCTTGTCCAATGATTTGTGTGGTAAAAAGTTTCAGAACGCCACTATCTAGAAGAGTATTTCTCATAATACTGAAATCAACTCTGCCTCTTGCCAGCCATGTCATTAAATTACTACCGAAGACATGATCTTTATTAGGCAGAGCCGTTAAGTCTAGAAAGGCTTCATTGATATATGATACTTTGCCGTTAGTATCACAAATAACTATTGCATCGGGAATCTTTCCAATTGCTTTTTGGAGAGAAGTTTCTGGAGAGTGTTTTCTTTTAGAGGTATTTCTAGTTTCAAGCTGAAATTGTATCAAAGAGTAGGTTTCATTTTCTTGCCTAAAAGACGATAAGTTGATACAGATAGGCTTATCATTTTCGAGCTTAGTTTCAAATATGTTTCTCTCCCCCAGCTGAGTTTTTCTCAAAAAGTTATTAACTTTTAGTTTGTCATCTTCACAGAAAAAAAGGTCCAATTTTTTGCCTAATGCTGCATTTGTGTCGCAATTGAGTAAGCGAATTGCTGCGGGGTTAATTTCTAAGATTTCAGTCGAGTCTGCTTTGCAAACAAGAACTGGTGTTTCAACTAAATTGAATAAAGATCTGTAACGAGGCTCAACATGTCTCAACTGCACGTAGTCCCTCTCCAATGTTTGTTGAGCTGAAACAAGTTTTTGTTGTAATGCCGTGAGTTGGCTTAACTCTTGTCCGACTGCAACTACAAAACCTTCGCTTTCACAATTAAGAGTTGCATAAGAAACTGGCAAATAACCGCCATCAGATAAATGGTGGTTAACATGACGACTATCATTTTTTAGAGATTTATCGGAAAACCTAAGCAATTGATCAATTTTTCCCAAATAGAGCCGGTGACCATTATTAAACAGAGAATAGCCGTTTTTACTACAACTGAAATAGAGGCTGCATTTTCATATGTGCCGTAGAGCAGGTAATTAAATACAAAACCTAGGCTAATAAGGAATACCACAAACTGGAGTGGAGCCAAAACACCCTGGACCAAAGTCCATTTTGTGTTATCCCGCTTTATTCTCTCTTCTTCGTTGTATAGCATAATCAGCAGAAATTCTCCTCCTAGATTTACCACTCTACGGTTATGAAAAAAGGATGTCAACTTTAATTGACAAAAAATTTTTTTGGATAGTAAATTTAAAATTACACCTAATAAAAGATTGAAATTTGTAGCAATTTTTTAAAAAAAAGAGCATGATGAACTTTGGTTTCGCTTAACGTTCAGGAAAGTCTTTTATGGGTAACGAAGAAAGAGAAGGGCCTAAGCACCAAAATGCAAATCCCTCCCCTATACCGGTGGCACTGCATGAGGAAATTATTCCCCGGCTTTTAATGGCCCACAGGCATAAAGCAGGGAATATAAAAAAGACCGAATTCGAAAATGCTTGCAAGATCGTTTCGATTACAGCGAGGAACGTCGAGGAGCTTAGTCAAATGTTGCTAAACGGAGAACTATCCGTATGCAAATCTTATTTGCGAATACTGATCGAAGAGGGGGTCAGCGTAGAACAGATCTATCTAGATCTTTTGCAACCAACAGCGAGGAAACTGGGAGTTTGCTGGGAAAACGACTCCCTAGACTTTGCGACGATAACTCTTGCTGTTTGGCATATAAATCAATTGATGTACTACCTAAGCCCGGAGTTTCTTCAAAATCCAATTGACCTGGGGAAATCAAAAGGAAGGATTTTACTATTTCCGAGTCTAGGCTCCCAGCATACCCTTGGCCTCTTTATGCTGGCCGAGTTTTTTAGAAAGTCTGGTTGGGAGGTTTTTGCGGATCCCGCCCTTAGTGAGCAGGATATCTTCAGTACCATAGAAGAACAAGATTTTCAGATTGTAGGTATCTCAATTGGGTCCCATGACCAAAAGAAATCTACAAAAAAACTAATAAGTGATATCAGACGAATGTATGGACCAGCACTTAAGATTATTATTGGTGGCCCTTTAGCCTTTTGTGAAAACAATTTGTTTCGCGAACTCAAAGCTGATGGACAGGCAGCAGACGCTAGAGAGGCAGTTTTACTTGCTAATTCCTTAGTTAGAAAAAAGAAAAAACCTGTTAAATCCTAACAAAAAAAAATTCATAGCAGTAATTGTACATTTTCATTGACTGTTTCGTTCGTCAAGGAGAAAATACTATTATCGAACACGTTTTCTTATTGACACGGTTACATTTCGCAACTAAGCAATCATTTTTATATGGAAACTGTAATTGACCCACAGCATGCCTTTTCTCAACATGTAAGTGTTGAGCTAACTGATACGATACTGAGTCTTTCGTCTGATATAGTTCTTTACTTAAGCCCGAAAGGTATTATAAGAAAAGTTATTGTCCAAAATCGCGAATTAGGTCGTCTTGTA
>CACIGF010000026.1 GCA_902586195.1 uncultured beta proteobacterium
GTCTAGCCATATTTATCCAATCTGCTCCGAGGGCACATAGCCTAACAATATCATAAGCACTTACCACTTTACCCGAGGCCCCTATTTTTACTTTTTCTCTCAAATCGGCACCTAGTAATGCATTGTCAACAAATACTACACCGTCGGCAAGAGGAGAGCCAATATGGTCAGAGAATTCTACCGGAGCGGCACCGGTTCCTCCTTCAGCACCATCGACTGTAATAAAATCTACTAATTTTTTTGTTTCCGTCATTGCTTTAACGATAGCGATAAATTCCCAAGGATGACCTATACACATTTTAATCCCGACTGGTTTGTCACCCGATAAATGCTTTAGTTTTTCCACAAATTCAAGTAACTGATTCGGTGTTTCAAATTCAGAATGGCCGCATGGAGACATACAGTCTTTGTATGCCTCTACCCCACGAGTTTCCGCTATTATTGGAGTTACCTTAGGCGCAAGCAGCATTCCCCCATGTCCCGGCTTTGCTCCCTGACTAAGTTTAATTTCAATCATTTTTACTTGAGGTTGTGTTGCTTTCTCTGAGAATTTAACCGGGTCGAATTTTCCATCTAATGTTCTGCACCCATAATAACCAGTGCCTATTTGCCATATAAGATCTCCGCCTCCTGCTATGTGAAAAGGAGAAATTGATCCCTCACCTGTGTTATGAGCGCAACCTGCTAATTTAGCTCCAACATTTAGTGCTTCTATTGCCGGGGGCGACAATGCTCCAAACGACGTGCCTGAAATATTTAAAACCGACATGTCGTATGTCTTTTCCCCATTTCCAACCTTTATTCTGAAGTTTTTATCTTCTATATGGCATGGACGCATTGAGTGGTTAAGCCAACTAAAGTCTTCTTCATACATTTTATTAACAGATCCAAAAGGTCGGGCAGCCATTTCATCCTTTGCTCTCTGATAAACCATCGCTCTTTGGTTTCTTGAGTACGGAAGTTCGTCAGTGTCATCTTCCCAAAAATATTGTCTGAGTTCAGGTCGGACACTTTCCAATAAATATCGAAATCGTCCCAGAACTGGATAGTTAGCCAGAACTCCATGTTTTTTTTGGCAAAAATCTTTCCATCCTATGAAGCTTAGTAAGCCAAATATGGCTGCTGGGATAAAGAACCAAACACTGTAAAGAAAGGAAAACACGCTGATACCGAACAAAATCGTTGAGTAGAATAAAACAAAATAGCGTCCCCAAAAAAAATCAATAAAAACGTTACTATTTTTTCTCTGCTGCATGGTAGTTTTCAGCCCTCTCTGAATTTATGTAGAATGCTCTCTTTATGCTATCAGGTTTTCGTGTTCAAAAAGCACAAAAACAGTCAGAAACCGAAAAACCTACTTACAAGCTTTTTTAAATAACAACTCAGTCAAGGAGTTTGGGCGAACTAATTTCCAATCCATCGTTAACCTTTGTTTCTTTAGCAACGCTCCTGTCATCATATTCTCTTCAAAATATTCAACAGAGGTTTCCCGAAATTTTTTTCGCGCACAATCAAATTTTAGTGAATGTTTTTTTGATAAGTAATTTTGAGTTTTTTTTACTGATTTTTTTACATAATCCCGCAAACAATCCACAGAGGCTATTCTTCCACTTTTAGAAACGTTGCCGTAGTACTCAAAAAAATTAGATCCTTTAGCAACTTTGGTCCATTGACTTGCATTTAACTTACTTACAGTAAATAAAAAAGTGAAGCAAGTTAACAAAGTAAATAAAGTGGCTCTTACCATGAGACCAATCTCCTTATCCATGAACTTTTTTGTTTTTTCTTTTCTCCCAAGATTCGCTTTACTTTGTCAAGCTGGTTATGATTTTTTAAAGGTACTACATTATCATTTTGTGACTTATGAGGTTGCTTTCCGTTGATGTCTTTTGCCAACATATTCTTGTTTAGATGATCTTGATTATTAGACGCACTAAAACTTTTATTCATATTACTAGGAATCCATCTCTCTTCACTTATCCTTTCTCTCCTCATCCTCCCAGCCTGTAAGATTGCTCTAAAAACTTTTTTAAAGGAATTAGCTATAAAATCTTTGGATTCGAAAGTGTACCCTTTTTCAAACATGGCTCTCACCTGAGGGTCGCTCGGAATGGGGGGTAAAAGGAAAAAAGGAAAATTGAAGGTTCGAGAATCAAAGGGATTAGATTTTAACTCGTCATCTATTACTTGAGAAGGGCAAATCAAAAGGTCGGGTAAAGTATTTGTCTTCGCCAATTTTTTTAAATTTTCCTCAATAAATATATTGGTCGCATCAATTTCAATGAGAGACACACTAGTAGGGATGACTATTAAATCAAACTCTTTTACAAACTCAGCACTCATTGATTTTGTCCAAGTCAGATCGCATATAAGAAAGTCAAACCCTTGTAAGTTTTTCCGTATTATATTCCGCATGCCTATGTACCATCTTTGGGCAGTAAAGTCGTTTATTAGGTGGTGTTTCACTTCAACATTTTCGGGCTTTAACGCTTTCAACCAACTGCTAGCCGAAGCATGGGGATCGCAGTCTAAAAGCAGGGTCTTTTTTTTTAGCATTCTTCCACAATAAGCGGAAAAATTTGCTGATAGGGTGCTTTTACCCACTCCCCCTTTTTGACTCACCACCAAAACTTTTAACGGCCTGTTTTTAATTGCTTTTAATTTACTCTCGTCCATTTTTCGACCATAAGAATCTCTGTGAAGACTATAGATCAACTAAACATTAACGTCTTTTCTCGACATTTTTTTCACTTGATTAGTCGAGGGAAAATCTACAGATTGACTGGTAATAACGTTAGGGTCAAGTATTTTTAGGTCTTCGAAATCTTCATCTTTCAGTCCATCAACATTCAAAGACAACCCACCAACAACTCTTGAACCGCGATGGATTTCAATAGAGGAATAAGCACAATTTCCGATAATTTTTGAACCATCTTCGATAGTCAAATCTACAGCCTCTATATCGCCTAACACACTCCCAAAAACTACCACTGTGTGACTCTTAATTTTCCCATCAACCTTTGCGTCCCCAAAAACCACTACAATTGATTTTTTTTTATTCGTAGAAATTATGTTGCCTTTTATTTCACCATTTATTCCGAGAAAACCGCTAAACGACACATCTCCAACGAGAGAAGTCAATTTATTTATCTGAGTGACTTCGTGGGCTCTACTACTAATCTGCTTTGAGAATCTCGAAGCTCTTTTTCTGTTTAGGAAATATCGAATCATATTATTTGGCGCCTATTTTTGATCTTAAAAAAGACGGAATTTTTTTCTCCTTGTGCGTCATATTTAACTTTATCGTGTAATAGGTATCTAGCTTTCGCTCAGTCATTTTGTAAGAAAGTACTGATGAGAAAGGTTTTTTATCCGCTTGTTCAACTGCCTGGATTAGCTTCATACTTATGCCGGTTTCCCTAGAAACGTGATCTAGTTCCAATTTACATTCAATCCTTTTTCGTAAAATATGCTCGTCACTCATCTTGGATTTCAACCCTTCTCATATTCTATTATCAAGCATTTCAACCTTCTTTGTAGTACTATATTATCCAAAAAGCGAAAAAAAAAACAGATAAGGTTAAACCACTAGTAATGTGACACTATATCATTTGATAAAGGTGAAGCTCAAGTATGAAATTAAAGTTGCCCCCTGCATTAAGTAACCATCTCGGCATAGACAGAAAAAGTCCAATGACATCTGACAATCTTGCGCAGCTTTTTAAAACAGCTTTTCCGGGATTTCAAAGCATGGAGTCTAATCTCCGAAGAAGTCAATCCACCATAGGGGACAAATTATCTGGTATCAAATTTCCCGATATGGGAATTTTATTTGGAACGCACGATCCTTATCATATTTTTGCGGACCAGTCCGATGTGCCAAACCTCATTCTCCCGATTAAGGGTTTAACCGAAATTATCGAAAGTGATGGAAACATGATTCGAAACTCTGCTAGGGATAGCACTGGTTGCTACTTCACGAGCAAACAGTTCGCATACAGCAAAACAGGACCGGTAGAAGCGATTGCTTTAGGTTTTAAACCGGAAAAATTACTGGAGGTTTTGAGAAGCGTTGCAGGCAATCCGAGTATTTCGCTACCCGAGCATTCTTTTGATATAAATTTTTCTCGTGGAAAGACAAGATTTATTTTGGAACGTTTTTTTTATTCGCTTAATGCAGTGGGAACTCTCGGCGCATATAACGAAGTAACTCAAGATATGATTATGCGGCACTGTGCATACATCATTCTTGAAAACCAGGGTTACAATTTGTCCACTAAAGTTTTAGCACACAAATCCAATGTTATTGATCAAGTGTGCGCGTATATGTACGAAAATCTTGGAGAACCTTTAACTTTGACCGGTTTAGAGGCAGTTGCCGGGATTTCAGTAAGAAGTTTGCAAATAGAATTTAAAAAGCGCTTTCAACTTTCCCCCTTGTGTTGGCTTAGAGAACAAAGGCTTTTGAGAGCTCATCAGTTGCTAATCAGTAAAAATGAAGAGAGGCCGGTATCAGCAATCGCTAAAGAATGTGGGTTCACACATTTCGGTAGGTTCTCTGTATCTTTCAGAAAGAAATTTGGGGTAAGTGCAAGCACGCTTAAAAAAAATCCTATTGGTGTTGATGTAGGTTAATTCATGACAAGGTCCGTTTCATTAGAAACTGCCTCTTCAGTAGCATTGATAGCTCGTCAGCTTGGAGCTGTTGTCTCTAATGAGCAAATTGGAGAAGAATACACTTCGGGAGGCTGTAGAGATGAGATTGCGTTAACAGATTATTTTTCTCGTTACGACGTTTCTGTTTATTTTAAAAAGTTAAAAAAAACAGATTTGGAAAAAAAACAATTTTTATACCCGTGTGTTCTGATAAATAAGGACGGAAGCTCATCCGTTTTGATTGGTTTGCACAGTGAACAAGGCACTGGGAAAAAATCATTCAAGGTTATGGACGTTTTCTCATCTACTCTTGGCGCTGAAAATAAAAGTATTGAAGAGGTGATTGAGAGGTGGTCAGGCACCATCGTTATAGTTGGAAAAAAGTCTGATCAACCATCTAAAGAAAGATTGTTTGATTTTGATTGGTTTTTACCCGAATTCGTTCGATTTAAATGGTTATTTTTTGTAGCGTTTTTGATGTCTTTAATATTACATGGGATCGCATTTGCGCCAATAATATTCATTCAAATCGCACTTGACAAAGTTGTTGGGTATCAGGCTATGTCAACTCTATATGTTTTGACCATAGGCGTTTTCTTTGCCCTAGTTTTTAGTGGAATAATGGGGTATTTGAGAGATTACATTGTAAATGTTTTTGCTGCTTCTCTGGAGGCCCGTATGTCGGGAGACTTATTTGATAAGATGCTGGCGCTCCCAATTCATCAAATGGATGCAAACAGTAACACAAGATTAGAGGAATCCGTTCAATCACTAACGGGTCTGAAAATGTTCATTTCACGAAACGTTCTATCCGCAACATTTGAAGCTGCTGGCCTGCTGGTGTTTCTTCCAATTCTTTTTCTTTACAGCACTTTTCTAGGATTTATCGTACTCGGATTTGCAATTTTTTTAGGGACATCTAGTTATATTTTTAAAAATATAGAAAAAAAGCGATCCACTGAATATTATCGAGAAGAACGAAATAAACTTACTGTGCTCAGAGAAACTGTGGCGGGTATAGATAACGTAAAAGCGTTGTCACAGGAGTCAATTCAAAGAAGGGCATGGAGAGAGGCAAGTTTTAAAAGTATTGAGTCATCCAGAGCAAGAGATGACATAACAGCAGTTTCGACGAATTTCAATGCTACTATCCAACAGTTTATGACTATTGCTGTTATTTTTGTTGGTATTCAACTAGTTTTTGCAGGTTCGCTCTCAGCGGGTGCTATTATCGCAGTAAATATGGTTGCTGCTAGAGTAATTAGACCGGTTGGCATCCTCATTTCTTCGTTCGGTGAGATGGAAGGTGCGAAGGGCAGCTTAAATAAGATTGCCGAGATATGGAATGCCTCACCTGAACGAAAAAGCATAGGCACGTCAGTTAATGTCCAGGGACAGGTAGAGTGCAAGGATTTAGCCCTAACTTTAGGGGGTAAGGAGATCTTAAAAAATGTAAGTTTTTCAGTTCCGGCTAATTCGATCGTTGCTGTAGTTGGTCCTGCAGCATCTGGAAAAACAACTCTTCTAAAAGTTATTCAGGGGTTTATAAAACCCACAGTAGGTTCAGTTTTAATAGACGGACGTTCTCTGCTGAGTCTTGATCTGGAAAATTACCGTTCACAGGTTTCGATGGTAACTGCTAATCCTAGTTTTTTCACCGGAACAATTGAGGAAAATCTTAGAAGGGCACGAAGAAATATTAGCGAAAGGGAATTGAGGGAAGCCACTATGCTCTCTGGGCTGGATTCAATAATTTCAAATATCGAGGGAGGTCTTGCATATCGTTTAGATAACGCAACTAATTCCTTGCCCAGTTCATATAGAGGCATAATTGCATTGGCAAGAGCTCTAGTTTCAGACCCAAAAATATTATTGTTTGATGAAATTTTTGCAAATTTGGACAAATCGCTTCAAAGTGAATTATTGGATAAAGTGGAGGCGATTGCGAAAAATAAAACTCTTTTTTTTGTAACACATGATATTAGAGTTGCAAATACTATGTCCCGTGTTCTGGTGATGGAAGATGGTGAGGTAGCAGGTTTAGATGAACCTTCGAAGTTGCTTGAAACATGCGATTTATATAAAAAGCTGTGGGCGCTTGATAATTATACAAAGGCTAAAGGTTAGGTAATGCCCACTACAAAAAATTTTCAACCTGGCGATTATATTTTTAAAGAGGGAGAAACTGGAGGATATGCCTATCTTTTGGAGGAGGGCTCTGTAGAAATAGTGAAGTTGACTCCGAAGGGTTTGTCGGTTC
>CACIGF010000027.1 GCA_902586195.1 uncultured beta proteobacterium
GCCAGTCCGATTCGATAGGCTTTTCTTGCATTAACAAAACTCCCACTGAGCATCATATTCATTGCATTAATTGGTCCGATTTTCTGCGGCAACCTTTTTATTCCTCCCCATCCTGGGTAAATGCCCAACTTTACCTCAGGGAGGGAAAAGCTTGTCGTTTCTTCGTCTATAGCAACTATATACCTACAGGATAAAGCTAGCTCAAGAGCTCCCCCAAAACAAAAGCCACGCACTAAAGCAATTGTTGGAATTTTTTTACTAAGCTGCTCTAGTTTTTCGAACATATACCAACCGTCGTAAACAATTTTCCGACTGGCAATTTCCCAGTTTTCCTTTTCTGCTGTCTCAACGAATTCATTAACATCTGCTCCAGCACAAAAACCTGTTTTCTTTTTTGAGTGAATAACCAATCCAGCTGGAATTTTTTCACCAAATTTTCCTGAAATTCCTTTTTCAAAAACACTGAGAATTTCTCCGAACTCTTCTCTTACTTCAGCAGACAAGGTATTGGTTGATTTGTGAACTTTATTCAGTTCAAGCCAAAGAATCTCATCCTCTTTTAAAACAGCACTCCAGTTTTTTAATTTAAGATTCTTTAATTCGTCTATCAACATAAGTTAACATGAGCAGCTCCGCCCATCCCTCCGCCTATACAAATTGAAACCATACCAGTCTTCAGTTTTTTATTTTTTAATAAGTGAATGATATTTAGCAAGATTCTAGGTCCGCTAGCAGCTACGGGATGTCCTATTGCAATCGCCCCACCAGCTACATTTAAACTCTCATTATCTATTTCTCCAAATGTACTATCAATAGATAGTTGTTCTTTACAGTAATTTTGATCATTAAGTGCTCTTTGACAACCAAGTACTTGCGCTGCAAATGCTTCATTTATTTCCCACAAATCTATATCTGATTTTTTCATCTTCTGTTGTTGCAGGATCGGCATAAACGCATGAACCGGACCCAATCCCATCTCTTTCGGGTCTAGTCCTGCCCAATTAATCTGAGTTATTTCAGCCAATGGTTCAGTATTCATTGTTTTTAATCCTTCCTCAGAGGAAAGTATTAGCATTGATGCGCCGTCCGTAATCTGTGAACTATTCCCAGCTGTGATGTTTCCGTCTGGCCTATCGAAAACTGGTTTTAAAGACAGTAACTTTTCTAAACTGATATCTTCGCGGATACCATCGTCTTTGGAATATCCATTCCCATTCTCATCAAAAATAGCATTTATTTGCTGAAAGTGGACAGTTTCTAAATACTGTGTCGCACGTTTGTGGCTTTGTACAGAATATTCATCGATCATTTCTCTTGATAAACCAAATTTTTTCACAAGATTTTCTGCGGTTTGTCCCATGCCAATCCCTTCAACAGGATCTGTAAGTCCTTTTAATATACCGATAATTGGTTTAAAGAATTGCGGACGAAACTCCAAAAGTTTTTTAATCTTCGCAGAGAGGTTTTTACTTGAACTTAGTTGGGTAAACCATTTGGTAGCATTCTTTGAATAAATGAATGGAGCTTGAGACAAAGAATCTACGCCTCCGCACAGAACCACATTGCTCCTTCCTAATGAAATAGACTGTAATCCACTATCAATAGCTTGAAGACCGCTGGCGCAATTTCGGTGGACAGTCCAGGCAGGTGTAGAATTTACGATTCCAGATCGTAAGCTAATAACCCTTGCGATATTCATTTCACTCTCACTGGGCGTGGTACATCCAACGATTACTTCATCTATGACCGAGGTATCGCAAGTTTGACGCAGTAGTAAACTCCTTGCACACTGCACTCCCAATTCTGCTGCTGGAAAAGGCCCAGGCCCCACCTTTGATTGAGCTTTCAAAAAAGGTGTTCTATTACCATCGACTATATAAATCGGTTTTAGGGTTTTCATATTTTTATGTGTTCTTTTTTGTAGATTTTTGATTAGGTTTTTTTATTTTACTTAAACTATTGTCAAATTCATCGACATGTATAACAACGTTTCTTAATTCATCACGTTTTTTCACAAGAGCTAACTCTTCATCCGAGATAATGCCAAGCTTAAAGGCCTCCTCTGCGATATCCCTAACATTTGCATTTGGGTTGTTAACAAAACGTCCTTTTTTTTCAGCCTGTTTAATTTTTTTTATCAATTGGTTCACAGGAAATGACAGCATCAAGAGCTTTTTCAATACAGAATACCGGCTCATATCTTGTCTTACTTTTCAGTACTTTTTCGGGTACAAAAACAGAGGATGTTAAGTTCTCTCGTAGATTTGTTTTTGCAGTGATAAGGCCAGCAATTGCAATAACATCTGTATCTTTTGGCGGTTTTTTATGAAATCCCAACGGAAATGTTACTAATCTCAGTCCATAACGAATAAAAGGATTAGAAAGATTTGCAAATATACTTGCGAACGATTTCTCAATTTTGTAAAAACATGTCTCACAAGCTGCTTTTGTTAATCTAATATCGTCTGCAGACTTTGCCCCATCATGATATTGCTTAAGGCAGGCTGATGCGATGAAAAGATTTGATAATATATCGCCTAACCTTCCTGAGATTAATTCTTTCCTTTTTAAATTACCCGCCATTGAGAACAAACAAACGTCTGCTACTGTACTGAGGATACGGCTATATCGGTTAACGCCTTTGTAAAGACTGAGACATTCATCTCCAACCATCGATTTGTTCTCAAAGGATACGTATCCTGACAAGCCTGAGAGAAGATTAAAGGACAGATTCTTAATTAAATTAATAGACTGTTTTTTAAATAACGAATCAAAAGTTTCTAGCCCTTTCTCCTGATCAGGATTTTCCGCTGCTTTGATGATCTCATAAAGATAAGGGTGGCATCGAACTGAACCCTGGCCAAATATTATGAGGCTTTTGGTCAATATATTCGCTCCTTCGACGGTTATGCTGATCGGAGTTTGAATATGTGCCTCAGCGAGAAAGTTTGAAGGCCCATGGCAAATTCCTTTACCGCCAATAACATCCATACCCATAGTAACTATCTCGCGAGCTTTTTCTGTGGAGTGTACCTTCGCTATCGCAGAAATTACCGAAGGTTTTTCCCCAAGATCGATCGCCGAAGCTGCTAGTTTTCTGGTTGAGTCAATTGCATAACATCCGATGGCAATTTTTCCTAATTTTTCTGCCACACCCTCAAAATTAGAAATTGAGGTGTTAAATTGCGTTCGGATTCTTGAGTATGCTCCCACTGTCTTTGCTGATAATTGCGCGATTCCCGCGTTCGAAGAGGGTAACGATATAGCTCTTCCCGCTGATAAACACTCCATCAGCATCCGCCAGCCATTACCCAAGCCATTTTTTTCACCGATAACGAAAGAAAGTGGAATAAATACATCTTTGCCCCTCGTTGGGCCGTTTGGCCACTGTACTGTCAGAGGCATGTGTCGGTCTCCAATGCTAACTCCCGGATGTTTTGCGGGAATTAAGGCACAGGTAATTCCGAGATCTGTTTTCGGTCCGAGTAAGTTATCAGGATCGAAGGCTCGAAAAGCAAGGCCTAGAACGGTGCAAATTGGTGCAAGTGTTATGTAACGTTTATCCCATGTAACTTTCAACCCGATGCACTCTTCTCCTTTCCACTTTCCTTTACAAATAATCCCAATATCCGGTATCGATGATGCATCTGAGCCTGCCCAAGGACTTGTTAGAGCGAATGCTGGAATTTCTTTTCCGGAAGCCAGTCCAGGTAAATATTGTTTCCGTTGTTCATCAGTTCCATAATGTATTAATAATTCACCCGGGCCGAGAGAATTCGGCACCATTATCATTGCAGAGAGAACGGAACTACGCGACGAAATTTTTGCGAGTATTTCAGACTGGGCATACGCTGAAAATTCTAAACCACCAAACTTTTCGGGAATAATCATTCCGAGGAAGCGATTCTTTCTGGCGAAATCCCATGCTAACTTTGGATATGCTTTTTCTTCATGGTTTGTTACCCACTCATTAGCCATGGAACAGAGAGTGTTTACTTCGTTGTCGATAAAGTCTTGCTCTTTTTTATTCAAATTTGGTCGTGGAGTATTTAATAAAACGTCCCAATCAGGATTGCCGCTTAAAAGCTCTTTATCCCACCAAACTGTACCTGCATCCAAAGCTGTCCGTTCAGTATCAGACATGGTCGGTAGGGACATACGAATTTTATTTAATATAAAATTTGAAATAGCTGTGGTATTCATTTATTACTTCCAATTAAAAAAGAGTTCATTGGAGATCTGAGGCCTCCAAGCAAGAATGACATCAATCTTTTTTTTAGGAGCCTTTTGCTAACAGACTTTTCCTCTGAGACTTCAGCCGTAACAAAAAGTTTATTTAAACCACTTCCTGAGATTGCATATGAAGTAGCTCCAACCATAAAATGAAACCGCCAGACTATTTCATTTTTTGGAACATTTGGCAGTGCTTTAAATAAGGCATCTCTGAACTTTTCTGTTACAGCGTTGTTTTTTCCACTAGAAATAGAAGAAATTAAACAGTTAGGCTCAAGTGTAGACCTGCCCAAGAGTCGTAAGAACATCTCTCCACCATAATTCTTTTCATCTAGCATATCGAGCAGAGTTCCAAAAAATGCTTCGAGAATTTGAGATGGTTTTAAAGGTTTGTTTTTTGATTTGTTTTCCAAATTCTTTAAAGCATGGAGCCTTTGTTGATTGAGCCATTCCAATTTTCGGTTTAAAAGTTCTTGCAAAAGGTTCTCTTTAGACCCGAAATGATAATGTATTGATGCTAAATTTACGTTAGCAGCAGCTGTAATTTCACGTACAGAAGCTTTGTCGTAACCTTTCTCTGCGAAGATCTTTTCTGCACAATCCATGAGTTTTTCGTAAGTTTTTTTATCTTTTGGGTACATTTTTCATTCAAACGTTTGTTTAAATAATAAAGGGTTTTTTGAAGAAACGCAATTTTTTGTAGATTAAAAATATCTCTAACCGTATATTGGAAGTATGCACAGTTTCAGAGATCGGTTTTGGACAGATAATTACCCTGAAGGGGTTCCAGCAGATATTGACCCGGACAAATATCCAAATTTAATTGCTCTTATTGATGAAGCGTTTGACAATCATCCTCAGGCAACTGCTTATACATGCCTAAGTCGTTCCGTAACATTTTTTGAAGTAAAACAGTATGCCGAGAAGGTTTCACAGTTCCTGATAGAAGAGGGGTTTGAGAAGGGCGACAGAGTCGCCGTCATGCTACCGAATATACTTCAAAACCCAGTTGCAATACTGGGGGTTTTAAGAGCCGGACTGGTTGTCGTCAACGTTAACCCGCTATATACTGCCCGAGAACTATGTCATCAGTTATGTGATTCGGAAGCTAAGGCAATAATTATTCTCGGAAATTTTTGTGACAAGCTAGCAGACATTATTTCAAAAACACAAATTAATTATGTTATCCAAACTAATGTTGGCGATCTTTTGGGCCTAAAAGGTAAATTTATCAATTTTTATTTACGCTTTGTAAAGAAGGTTGTTCCGATGGTTTCATTTAGTGGAGTTAGTACTTTTCGGTTTGCTTCTTTGATGAAAAGGCATTACCCAACCGACTCAAAAACAGTTCGGCTAGATTCGTCTGAAATAGCTTTTTTGCAGTACACAGGTGGTACAACAGGAACATCTAAGGCTGCAGTCCTCACACACAGAAATATCATAGCTAATTGCCTTCAAGCTGAGGCATGGTTTCAGCCAGTTTTAAAAGAACTGTCGAAAAGTAAAAACTCAAAAACAGAAAATGTAGGCACTATGGTCTGTGCGCTACCCTTATATCATATCTTTGCTCTAACTGCATGCCTGTTTTTAGGGCTTCGCGTGTCTCTCAGGAATTTGCTAATTCCTAACCCTAGAGATTTCAAGGGTTTTGTGAAAACTTTGTCAAAAGAAAATTTTCATATTTTTCCTGGTGTGAATACACTATTTAACTATTTGATGAATGAACAAAAATTTTCTGATTTGGATTTTGCAGAATTAAAAGTATCACTCGGCGGAGGTATGGCTGTTACCAGATCCGTGGCTGAGCGATGGCAAGAAAAAACAGGTTGTAGTTTAATTGAGGGTTATGGTCTGTCTGAGACTGCACCATGTGTAAGCGTTGTTCCGGTAACGTCAAGGGTTTACACTGGAAATGTTGGCCTCCCTGTTCCATCTACCCTAGTTAAGATTTTGGGTGAGAGTTCTCAGGATTTAGGAGTAGGTAAGATCGGAGAAATTGCTGTTTCGGGGCCGCAAGTTATGCGAGAGTATTGGAAAAACGCGGAAGAAACAAAGAGGGTTTTTACAAAAGATGGGTTTTTCAAGACTGGAGATTTAGGAGTCATGGACTCAAGCGGATACCTTAAAATTGTAGACCGAAAAAAAGATATGATTATTGTCAGCGGGTTTAATGTTTATCCTAACGAAATTGAGGATGTGGTTTCAAGTTTTGAGGGAATAGTTGAATGTGCAGTCGTGGGCATGCCGGACAGAGACACAGGAGAGTTAGTGAAGCTATTTTATGTAGTTGATGGCGAGCACAATTTTAACGTTGATGAGTTAAAATCGTATTGCCGAAGCAATCT
>CACIGF010000028.1 GCA_902586195.1 uncultured beta proteobacterium
ACATCTCCTTGGCAAACCACATCTCCAGTTTCAACCAACGGTCTTTGGTTAATGTTTGTATTTTGGTTTGAACGCATATACTTAATAAGGTTGTAAATGTCAACTCCGGCCTCCCCTTCACTAGTCTCTTGATCATTCACTCTAATTACGATACGTCTACAATCAATAAAATCAATCTTTCCTCCACGCCTAGCCCTAACAACAGTTCCCGAGTCTATCGCACAAGTCCTTTCAATTCCTGTACCAACAAAAGCCTTTTCGGGCCTTAAGCATGGAACAGCTTGTCTTTGCATATTAGAACCCATGAGAGCCCTGTTGGCATCATCATGCTCAAGAAAAGGAATTAACGAGGCAGCAACGGATACAATTTGGGATGTGGTAACGTCCATGTATTGAACTTTGTCAGGAGACGAAAGCGTAGCTTCACCATTTACTCTAACAGAGACTAAATCTCCCGAAAGCCGCCCCTGCGAATCCATTAAAGCATTGGCTTGCGCAATTACATACCTGCCCTCTTCTATAGCAGAAAGATAGGAAATTTCTCCTGCCAATTTTTTGTCAACAACTTTGAGATAGGGAGTTTCCAAAAACCCATACCTATTCAAGCTAGCATATAAAGCAAGTGAATTGATAAGCCCTATGTTTGGGCCCTCTGGAGTTTCAATTGGACACACTCTCCCGTAATGTGTTGGATGGACGTCCCGTACCTCAAAACCTGCTCTTTCCCGGGTTAACCCACCAGGACCGAGAGCCGAAATTCTCCTTTTGTGAGTAATTTCTGATAATGGATTTGTCTGGTCCATAAATTGAGACAATTGCGATGAACCGAAAAACTCACGGATAGCTGCAGAGATAGGCTTACTGTTTATTAGATCGTGGGGCATCAAATTCTCAGTTTCTGCCTGGGCCAACCGTTCCTTGACTGCCCTCTCCACCCTGACAAGACCTGAACGAAACTGGTTTTCCGCTAACTCACCTACACATCTAACCCTTCTATTCCCTAAATGATCAATGTCATCAATAGCTCCGCGCCCGTTCCGAAGTTCTACCAATAGCTTAATAGCCTCCAAAATATCTTCTTTTGTTAATGTAACCGGACCATCAGAATTATCTCTACCAAGTCTTTTGTTGAATTTCATTCTTCCAACACCTGACAAATCATAGGTATCAGAATTAAAGAAAAGTCGTTGAAATAAAGCCTCTACAGAATCTTCAGTAGGAGGCTCTCCAGGTCGCATCATTCTATAAATTGCAATTCGAGCAGAAAGCCTATCTGGTGTTTCATCTATTCTTAATGTTGAGGAAACATAATCACCATAGTCTAAATCGTTAACGTATATTGTTTTTATCTTTGAAACATTTTCGGACTTAAGCTTAACAAGAAGCTCTTCGGTTATTTCCTCATTAGCTTTGGCAAGCACCTCTCCGGTATCCTGAACGACTATCGTTTCAGCCAAAGCACGGCCCAAGAGGAAGTCCGCAGGGACAAAAATTTTGCTGACCTTAGATTGTTTAATCTCTTTTAAGTGTTTAGCATTAATTCTCTTATCTTTTGCAACTATTACGCGACCAGCTTTATCTTTTATATCAAACCTTGCAATCTCTCCTCGTAATCTTTCAACTACCAAATCCATTTCGATCTTATCTTTTATGAAAACAAAATTGTCGAAATCAAAAAACTCAGAGAGTATTTCATCATCAGAGTAGCCCAAAGCCTTTAGCAAGATCGTTACAGGCATTTTTCTGCGACGATCTACCCTGAAGTATAAAAAATCCTTTGGGTCAAACTCAAAATCAAGCCATGAACCTCTGTAGGGTATTATCCTTGCCGAAAATATTAATTTTCCAGAACTGTGGGTTTTTCCCTTGTCATGTTCAAAAAAAACACCAGGAGAACGATGAAGCTGGCTAACTATAACTCTCTCTGTTCCATTAATAACAAATGAACCGTTGTCAGTAATGAGTGGGATTTCTCCCATATAAACTTCTTGTTCTTTTACTTCTTTAACAGTCGGCTGCGCTGCTTCTCTATCCATGAGAACCAGTCTAACCTTAGCTCGAAGAGGTGACGCAAAGGTCAATCCTCGCTGCTGGCATTCTCTTACATCAAACATACTCTCGCCAAGAGAATACTCGACAAAATCAAGTCTAGCAAAACCGTTGTGACTTGAAATTGGAAAAACCGACTCAAATGCCGCCTGCAGCCCTTCAGTTTTTCGAGCTCCGTTAAGATTGTTCTTTTGAAGAAACGTTTTATAAGACGCTAACTGCGTTTTTAGCAAGTATGGAACATCTAAAAGAGAGGTTTTTTTTGCAAAACTTTTTCTGATTCTTTTTTTCTCAGTAAAGTTATAACCCATATGAAATTAACTCCTAAAGTTAAGGTTAACATTTGAAAAACTCAAGACGATTTTTCCTTAGTTGCGCAAACTAAAAAATTGTTCCAAACTTACTTAACCTCAGCTTTAGCTCCAGCCGCCTCTAGTTGTTTTACAATATCGTCCTTTTCTTCTTTAGAAACACCTTCTTTTAATGGCTTCGGAGCCCCATCTACCAATTCCTTGGCTTCCTTTAAACCTAAACCTGTTATTGCACGCACAGCTTTGATGGATTCGACCTTTTTTTCACCAGCCGCAGCCAGAATTACCGTAAATTCGGTTTGTTCCTCTACTGAATCGGCAGACGCAGCACCTCCAGCCCCGGATGCTGGAGCGGCGGCTACTGTCATTGCTGCAGCTGAAACACCAAATTTCTCTTCCATTTCTTTAATTAATTCCGATAAATCTAAAACGCTCATCGAACTGATTGCTTCTAAAACTTCTTCTCTTGATATTGCCATTTCTGTTTCTCCTAAAAAAGAATTTATTTTTGATCTCTAACCGCTGACAAAACTCTTACTAATCTTGAAGGCACCTCGTTTAACGTCCTAACAAAGCCCTGAATAGGACCATTCGCCACCCCTAAAAGCTTCCCAATTAACTCGTCTCTTGGTGGAATGGACGCCAAAGCCTTCACACTATTTAAATCAAGAATAGACCCATCCAAAGCTCCTCCTTTAACAACCAAACCTTCGTTTTCTTTTGAAAAATCTACCAACAACTTTGCCGGAGCAACTGCATCAGAGGAAATTCCATAAACAAGAGGCCCCTCCAGATGACCGTTTAATGACTCAAATTTTGATCCTGTAAGAGCTTTTTTAAAGATTGTGTTCTTATAAATTTTTAATTTTACTCCAACGCTTCTGGATGTTTTTCTTAGTTGGGTCATACTCTCGACATCCAGACCTCTATACTCACCATATACTATCGATGAAGCATTTTCGATAGATTGTTGAGCATCGATAAGCATTTCCGACTTCAACTCCCTACTTTTTGCCATTTATACCTCCTCTCCTCTCAGCTAAGCTGGTTAAATACCGGCGAAGTCAGAGAAGTTGCAAAACACAAACAAAAATGACTAATTTCGCCGCCTACGCTGGGGGGGTAATACACCCATTTAAGCAATAAGCCCCAACGGTCTAAGACAACCTATCCCGGAAAAACCAACGGGACAAAACTACAAAAAATTATACTAAGCTACTTGGCTCAACACGCACACCGGGGCCCATTGTTGTAGACAAAGCAACTTTCTTTAAATAAACGCCTTTTGATGATGCTGGTTTGGCCTTATTTAATCCCTCTACTAATGCCCTAATGTTGGATTTAAGTTTTTCGGCAGAAAACTCCGCCTTCCCCACTGAACAGTGCACGATTCCAGACTTATCAGTCCTAAACTGGATTTGCCCTGCTTTTCCATTTTTAACCGCCTCGGCAACATCCGACGTAACGGTGCCAACTTTAGGGTTAGGCATCAAGCCCCTAGGCCCTAAAACTTGGCCTAAAGTTCCTACAACCCGCATCGTATCCGGAGTAGCAATGAGCAAATCAAAATCCAATTTACCGGACTTTATGTCGGAAGCTAAATCTTCGAGGCCGACAATATCAGCTCCAGCCTTCTTTGCCTCTTCAACTTTTTCATTTTGAGCAAACACTGCAACTCGAACATTTTTCCCGGTGCCCTCAGGCAAAACTAAGGAACCTCTAACGGTTTGATCTGATTTTTTAGCATCGATACCTAATTGAATTGATACATCCACAGATTCCTTAAATTTCGCCGTTGCACATTTTTTCACAAGCTCAACTGCAGCCTCTAAATTATATAACTTAGATTTATCCACATAAGACTTTATTTCTTTAGCTCTTTTAGAAATCTTTCCCACTTAAACTCCCTCCACGGTAATTCCCATGCTTCTAGCACTTCCAGCAATAGTTCGAACTGCAGCCTCTAAATCCCCAGCAGTTAGGTCGGGCTCCTTTGCCTTTGCTATCTCTTCACATTGGGCCTTTGAAATGGAACCGACTTTTGTAGTTAGGGGGTTTGCCGCACCTTTTTCAACCTTTGCTGCTTTTTTAATGAGGATTGACGCCGGAGGAGTCTTCATTATGAAGCTGAAGCTTTTATCTGCAAAGGCAGTAATAACAACAGGTACTGGTAACCCTGCCTCCATCGATTGGGTTTTTGCATTAAAAGCTTTGCAAAATTCCATAATATTTAGCCCCTTTTGACCCAGCGCAGGCCCTACCGGTGGCGATGGATTGGCCTTTCCAGCAGGAATTTGTAATTTAATATATCCGACTATTTTTTTTGCCATATAATTCTCCTAAAACTGCATCCGTTGCTAGAGCTTTTCCACCTGTCCGAAGTCCAACTCAACGGGAGTTGACCTGCCAAATATCGTTACCGATACCCTAATTTTATTTTTCTCATAATTCACTTCTTCAACATTTCCATTAAAATCTGTAAAAGGTCCTTCCTTAACGCGAATAATTTCGCCAACTTCGAATAATACCTTTGGCTTAGGTTTTTCAACTCCCTCTTTCATTTGCGCCATAATTTTATTAACTTCACGCTCTGATATTGGAGAAGGCTTACTTGAACTACCTCCAACAAAGCCAGTTACCTTATCAGTATTCTTGACTAAGTGCCAAGTTTGTTCATTCATCTCCATTTCGACTAAAACGTAACCAGGGAAGAACCTTCTTTCCGAAATAGACTTTTGACCTTTTCTAATTTCCACCACCTCTTCGACAGGCACAAGTATTCTACCAAATGAATCAGCCATGCCAGCCTGTTTAATACGTTCCTCTAAATTTTTTAAAACCGTCTTTTCCATGCCCGAAAATGCATGAACAACATACCACTGCTTATTTGTTTGAGCCACCTTCACTTCCATCCCAATACAATTGAATACAGAACCCACTCAAAAAACTTATCCGCTAACCACAAAAAAATCGCGGAGAGTAAAACAAATAAAAAAACCATTACAACAGTCTGGAAAGTTTCTTTTTTTGTAGGCCAAACCACCCGTTTAGCCTCCTGAATCGAGTCCTTAAAGTAAGTAATAAAATTCCTACCAGCAGGTGATAAAAACAAGAACGTAAGAGAAATTGCTAGGCCGATACACAGAAGAAGAACTCTAAAAACCATACCCTCTTCAGCATAAATTTGAAAACTCAAAATCGAAATAAATGCAAGGGTCGCTGAAAGAGGGACCAATAACTTGGAAGCAAAACTAGAACCCTCTTTTGTTGATAATTTTTTACTCATAACCGCTTCATTTCCCAAAAATACGATTGGCAGGGGCAGAGGGCCTCGAACCCCCAACCTTCGGTTTTGGAGACCGACGCTCT
>CACIGF010000029.1 GCA_902586195.1 uncultured beta proteobacterium
GTAAAGCTTACCTCCAGCGGGGGCCAGAATCTTCACAACACTTACCGACAACTTTGCATAAAACTCAGAAGACAGTTTCGGTTCCTCAAGAACGTCTGCAGACGCTGCGAATGGCAAACTGAAGAGAATTTGAACCAAAACTTTAGTGTAATTCGTTATTCGGTCTACCATTTTATTTTACCCATTCGCTTTTTAACACTTTCCACTCCTGCTTACCCTTTGACACTAGCGAACAACCTAGTGCCTCTGGTTCAGCGCCTGGCATAAGAACTGACCTTCCTCGATCCGCAGTTCGATTATCCATATACCATCTTTCCAACAAAACTTTAATTTTCCCGGTAGAGTGAGTGTTAGAAATATAAATCATTACCCCGCCTCTAACAACACATTTTGCATCAAAATCTGTGGAAAACTTCAAAAAAGACCCTGGGTCTCCGTCTGCCAATACCCCTTTTGACAAAATTGTAAATGCCCCGATTATTAGTAGACACTTCAAAGTCCTTGTATGTTGCGATATCATGTTATTTGGAGGTTTGAATTCCGCGCAAGTTCCTTTGCGTATAGATAAGATAATATAGTGTACAGGTCTAATATCAAATGAACCCTATAAGATTACCTTTGGCTTTCCTTCTTTGTACCTGTTTTTTGTTTACACACAGTGGAAATTTTGCTGCCGATACATTTGAAAATAGTTTTAAAGTAGCTGGCCAAATGGGATTAATGAAATTCGTAATTATTCCTGCAGAAAAACAAAGTGATGTTGAGTTCCACAGAAAAATTGTAAAGAAGATATGTATTAAAGGTGAAACGTGCTTTTTAAATTTTTTCACAAATTCAGAAAATGCCCCAGAAAGGTTACCTTTAGACGATCGAATTTTGGCTGAACCGACCCTTATGTACAAGTATTCTCCCAAACACAGAAATGAAATTGAGGACTGGAGTTGTAGGCTTAAGTTACCCATCAAATCATGCTTTTGACCAAATTATATTAATTTTGAACGGCCAACGCTTTTTCAAATGTCATATTCTCTGAATCCAATACCACAGCTCTAAGATTATCCTTCCCAGTTGGTGTGAAGAAAAAGCGGATATTAGGATTCTCGCTGATCGCGAAATCCAGTTTTGCAGTCAACAGCTTTTCTTCACTATGAAAAACTTTTATTTCTTTTACAAATCTGGGAGGAACATAAAGCCGAGTAACCTGATCCATCTGCATTCCAGAAAAATTTGGATGGGACACCATAACTTGAGCTCTAGCTGGTTTCCCAACCTCTATGCCCGACTCAGTCCTTAATTTCATTCTACCGAGTCTAGCCAAAGCCGCTTCCTGGTCTTTGCCGGCAGGAGCAGAACAACCGCCTGATGCTCTTACATATTTGTGAGCCATATGTAAGTCCCCGTTGTTTAATTCAGCCACGGCTCTTACAAAGGTATACTCCTCAAGCCGGACGCGAGTTTCTATATCAGCTCTACCCGCCTTCTGGCTTAATGTAAAGATGCCCGCAACAGGTGTTGGATTTTTATCTATCAAAAGATAGATTTTTTTTATATATTTCTTCTGACTCTGCGGAATTTGACTTTTGATCGATATTGGAACCACCGCAGCATCCTCTGCTCGAAAAGGAGCCTCTATTTCGATGATATTATTCGAGCCTACTACTTTTTTATCGCCAAAAAGACTTGATTTCAAATTCTTCCATTCAGCAGTAGAAGGGTTAGGGAGCTCTTTCCCAGCTAATTGGAGAGAAAAGCCTAAAAATAAGCAAAGCGATAAAACCTTAGATATACTTCTTTGCAATGACTTATTCATAACCTTAGTCCTCCCACTCTAATTCAGCGTATGCTGCTGATATATTCCGTTTTGAATAATTTGCACTGATTTGCCAAACCTCAGTCAATTCGGAATTAATACTTTTCATGGCCTCTTGTAGACTAATGTTATCACGAAGAGCCTCTTTTACAGATCTTTTCAAACTCACCAAATAATTTAGCTGGTTTTTCAGACCCCTTTCGTCATTTTGCAAAGGCCCGTGACCAGGAATTATTTTCATCCCATATCGTTCGTTTGATAATCTTTCAAAGAAGTCTATTAATTGTCGAGTAACTTTGATCCAACCATTGAGGCTGCCGTCTATAACCGGAATGTGTTTTACAAACAATAAATCACCAGTAATCAGTGTTTTAGACGAATGATCAAACACAGTTAAGTCGTGGTTGGTATGAGCCGTTTCCCATGCAGTGAGCGTTAGCTTCCTGTTGCCTAGGTCCAATTGCAAGAAATCTTTAACCTCTTTTGTTACTGTGTAGGGCTCTAACACATTTTTTTCACCGAGTAGTTCTAGCAATCTTTTATTGTAAGTGTTGAACCGATTTACATAAGCAGGTGTAAAATTCTTGTGTGCAATGAATTCTGGCGGGGGATTCAACTTTGAAAACGCTTTATTGCCACCGGTGTGATCGGGGTGAACATGCGTGTTTATTACATAACATACGGGTTTACTACTTATTTTTCTTATCGCAGAAATAAAAGATTTTCCAGCATGTAAACTTCCTCCTGTATCAATAACCGCTATGCAGTCAGCCCCTTCGATAAATGAAAAATTCGATATTAACCCTCTGTTTTTAGTGGAAAACTCTGCAATATTTCCCTGGAAGGTATAGACTCCAGGAGAGGTTAAATCCAATACAAGAGGGACTGCACCATTTAATTTTCCTTCAAATTTCTGTTTATTTTCCTTCTCTACAAAATCTTTACTTAATGGAGGGCATTTCACATTTTGATTAAATGCCTCAAGCTCTATTTCTCTCGATACTTTTTGATAATTAAGATTATGTCTTCTATCAAATCCAGGAGTATTTATAAAATTTGCTAGTCCCTTAGGTAAACTATCACCATCTCTAAAAATACCCAGCAAGTAGTCTTCCTTAGCAATCTCATAAATCAAATTTAGGTACGTTATATTGAAATCTAGAGCTTTTGATTCAAAGTCGCCAAAAGAAGAAACCGTACCACTCCCAATAACATGTGTCGGTTTTAATGTTCGGAGAAATTCAAGTCCACGAGCCCATGGTTTTGTATGGCCTTTTGCTAAACTAGGAATCGAGTTATTAAAAACAACCTCGCTCGCATAAAGAATTTTTAAATTCTCATTCCAAAGTAGGGTGTCTCCTGTTTGTTTAATACAAGAAAATGAGATTGCTTTCCAATCCAGCAACTCTGGATGTAGAAGAGAATTTTCCTTAATTATATAATTCGGGATTACAATCTCGCTACCAACCAGTTCCCTAGGGTTCACTTCTCGCATCATGTCTTCTCTACACTCCTCGCATTTTCTTTCCATATATGCTGCAGTTTTCCTAGAACTTATAAAAGTCGGACTGCTTTTTAAAAACGTGTAGTTGCCCATCACTTTTTCTGGCTTAGCGGAGGAATTAAATACCCATTTTACGGGAGGTAACTCTATTCTGTATTTCGATGTAATAGTTTTAAAGAGCTTATCTACGTATCCGCGGTGAGGACCAGGGTCCATAACAAAAGTACCATTTTTTTTTACAACAACAAGAGAGTTGACCCCTGCTTCTGTAGAAACATTCTTGAGGTACCCAGTCTTTTCAAAAGCAAGATAAATTTTTTGATCGGGGCTATCATGGATCAGTAAGGTTTCAAACTCATAATCCCTCTTTTCAACCGCGAGAGCTTTGCTAAAAAGAAAAAGAAAGAGTGTTAAACCACATACCCAAAACTTTACCATCGACTCTCCCAACTTGGTGGGCCCAACAGGACTCGAACCTGTGACCAATCGATTATGAGTCGACTGCTCTAACCAACTGAGCTATGGGCCCTAAAATATTAGTCAAGCTTAATCCAGTTAATCAAAAAATCAAAGACTATCAAGGAAACTTTTTAGCTTGTCACTGCGGCTTGGGTGTCTCAGTTTCCGAAGAGCTTTAGCCTCAATCTGTCTAATTCTTTCCCTAGTAACATCAAATTGTTTGCCAACCTCCTCAAGGGTGTGGTCTGTAGACATTTCAACCCCAAATCTCATTCGTAAGACTTTTGCCTCACGAGGGGTGAGAGAGTCAAGGACCTCCTTGACAACATCTTTCATAGAATCTTGTAGAGCAATTTCCATTGGTAGTAGTGTATTAAGATCTTCTATAAAGTCTCCCAAATGAGAGTCTTCATCATCACCGATCGGTGTTTCCATGGAAATGGGCTCCTTAGCAATTTTCATTATCTTTCGAACTTTTTCTTCAACCATTTCCATTTTCTCAGCGAGCACATGAGGATCTGGTTCCTTTCCTGTCTCCTGCAAAATTTGTCTGGAGATCCTGTTCATCTTATTAATAGTCTCAATCATATGGACTGGTATTCGAATAGTCCTAGCCTGATCAGCAATTGATCTTGTAATCGCCTGCCTAATCCACCAAGTCGCATATGTAGAGAATTTATAACCACGTCGATATTCAAATTTATCAACAGCCTTCATTAATCCGATATTTCCCTCTTGTATGAGGTCGAGAAACTGCAGTCCTCTATTAGTATATTTTTTTGCAATAGAGATTACTAAGCGCAAATTTGCCTCTGTCATCTCTCTTTTTGCTTCCCTTGCAGCTCGTTCGCCCTTAGTCATCATCTTATTAACTTCTCTAAGATCTCTTAGGGGTAAAACAACTTTTGTCTGTACATCAATTAAGGTTTGTTGTAATTCCTTCAAAGCAGCCAAATTTCTATCATAAGCAGCTCTCCTCTCATTTGGCACCGTTTCTCTTTTGCTTTCGAATAAACTCAAATTAGTTTCATTTCCGGCCCAATCTTTAACTAACCATTCGAGAGACAAACCTACCCTATCAACAACGAGATGTCTCACTTTACGCTCGACATTCCGAACCTCTTCCATTTCGTAGCGGAGAAAAGCTGCAAGACTTTCAACCGTCTTAGCTGAAAATCTTATGGACATCAATTGATTTTTTATTTTGTCCTGACAATTGAGATATGTATCCGATTTGTAACCATCCTCCTCAAGAGCCTTTCCCATTGAAGAGAAATCTTCTGCTATTAATTCAATTTTTTCCAGGAAAACTTTTTGCCTCTCAAGTAACTTTTTTGAGG
>CACIGF010000030.1 GCA_902586195.1 uncultured beta proteobacterium
TTCTTTTCATTGATCGAAGAAAGTAACTTGCATAAACAAGCCGATTAATTTTCCTGTCTATTGCAAGGCCGGATGAACGTAAATTTATAGGAGCGCAAATTGATACAATACAACGAAGATTGGAAATGAGTAGAGAGTTTGAGACATATGTCCCTGCCCAGTGAAGCAAAGCATTGCCGCCGAGGGAAACCCCAAAAACATATAATTCTCTATTTTGTTCTGCGCAAATCTTAGAATACTTTTCAAGTATCCAGTTTATCTCTTCGCTATCTCCGGCATGATATGAACGTGGAAGTTCATTTGGTAAACCTGAACAACCTCTGAAATGTGGGATAGACAATGAAAATTTCAATTCTTTGCATGCCTGGTAAAAAGCTAAAGAGTAATAACTTGAAGAAGACCCTTCTAAACCGTGAAAAAGAACAACAATCGGGTTTCGTTCCTTGTAAAAATTCTGGTTAAAGTCGATCTCAATGAAATCATTATCTGGAGTTTTCCATTTTTCTCGAAAATAAGACGGACGAACCTCTCTTCGTAAGTGTTTTTTACCGAGCGTAGCTGGCCAAATTGTTTGCAAATGACCGTTAAATAACCATACAGGAACTCGAAAATCTTCAACGAAATTCAATATCCTGCTACCGCTATTTTAATTCAGGGTGCTTTTTAATAATCTTCTGCAATAAAGGTTGAAAGCCAAACCAACCAGCCTCTTCGTTTCCGATTATATCAAATGCTTTTCTTGCAGCATCATTGGAAATCCTTATAATATCTTTTCCATTTACAGAATTTGCCATTAATTGTGCCTGACAACTTCTTTCCATAGTAATGAACCACCATGCTGCTGATTCAACAAACCTCCCTACTGTTAGTAAGCCATGGTTTTGAAGAATTAATGCTTTTTTATTGGATAGTAATTTTGCAATCTCGTCACCTTCACTTGTTTCAAGCACAAGTCCTGAGTATTGTTTAAATACATCATGGTGTTCGTAGAATGCACAAGAATCTTGCGTAATTGGATCCAGGCATTGCCCAAACGTGGACCATGTTTTTCCATATAAAGAATGTGCATGGCATGCAGCATTTATATTGGGTTGAGCCATATGGATTCTTGAATGGATCGCAAACGCAGCTGCATTAACTGGATTAGTTCCTTCCACAATCTTTCCATCATGAGTAACTCTGATTAGATCAGTTATTCCAACTTCGCTGAAATGTATACCAAACGGATTCACCCAGAAGCTTTCAGGATCTACAGGGTCTCGTACTGTAATATGACCCGCTACTCCTTCATCAAAGCCAAAGGAAGAGAAAAGTTTTAGGCTAACGACCAATCTTTTTTTTCGATGTTTTTGCTCTTCTATGGGATCTGAGAATTTTTCGGACGTTGGAATATCTGGGTTATTAATGATATTGTTTTGCGCATCTCTGGAGGCAAAGGGTGAAGATAAATCATTCATATTTTTTCTCAATTATTTTTTTAGTCTCTTAATGATACAACAAATTAAAGAACTTGAACTAGGGTAAACATGCTCACCACACAAACTACCAATCCTACAATTATCATCAAAATTTTCGGCGGAATTTTTCTACAAAGCAGTGCCGCAAATGGAGCTGCAAAAAGTCCCCCGACCACTAGTCCGGCGACACTTATCCATGGACTTGCGGTAACAAAAATTGTAAAAAAACCGGCAGTAGAAAGCGTTAAAAAAAATTCTGCAAAATTAACCGAACCAATTGTTGAACGGGGGTCTTGCCCTTTTCCAATTAAGTTTGTGGTAACAATTGGACCCCAGCCTCCACCACCTGCAGAGTCAACAAAACCGCCAAAAAATGCGAGCTTTCCAATATTTGAAGTGTTACTTGATAATTGCTGGCTTTTCTTTTTGAAAGCTTTTTTAACAATGATTAATCCCATCATAAGAAGATATGCGCACATTATGGGCTTAAAAATATTCATATCGATTTGAGTAACTAAAAGAACGCCGAATAATGCGCCAATTATTCCAGGAATAAGCAGTCTGATAAAAAGATCCTTTGAAACGTTACCTAGGTTAACGTGTGAGATTCCGGATAAACCAGTCGTGAAAACAGCAGCGATATGCACGCTAGCACTAGCAACTGCTGGAGACGACCCCGTAGATAAAAGAAAAGATGTTGCTGAAATGCCGTACGCCATTCCAAGGGCCCCATCAATAACTTGGGCTAAAAACCCTATGACCAATGCTTTCCAAAATTCTGGAGTCACGAAAATATCTAGTAATGTTGAAAAGGAATTTGTACCATTCGACTGAATAAATTTTGAGACCAAAAACACCAACACAAGCAGCATGCAAAAGCCTGCAATCCAACAGAAGAGGAACAAAAAAGGATGTTTCTCTCCTTGAAATGTACCAGCTTCAAGTTGAGGTAAACCTACTTCTGCATGCTCTTTTTGTAATGGATCATTACTAAGATCGGGGTCTCGTATTTTCATGGAAAAGTATTTTATCCTTTGATCATTAAAGCGGCAGAAGTTTGATGGGTGATCGGATCAATTAATACTAACGCCCCCAGTTTATTTATATATGTATAGTCATCATTCAAAATCGGTTTAGCCAGTTTCAACGTTGCAGAACCAATTTCATTCATTCTCATCTCGGATGATTTGTAGTTTTCTAGTGTTTCTAAATCCACTTTTGAATCAACTGTTAATTTTGCAAATGTCTCGGTAGTTCCTTGTCGAAGAATATATTTTTTTTTTGGATTAAACTCGTCTCTGTCAAGCCATGCGATATTTACATTCAAACTTGAAGACGCTTCTAGGCGACTGTCTCTATTCAACAATACATCACCTCTAGCAAGGTCTACGTCGTCAGATAACCAAACCATAATGCAACTGTTTTTTTCTACTTGAGAAACTTCCTTTCCTCCATAAATGATTTTTTTTATTTTTACGAGTTGATTTGTCCCCATTATCTTAAGTTCTTGACCTTGATTAAGGACTCCGTCTTCAATTTTTCCGCAGTAAGCTCTTTGGGCTTTTTCTTTTTCACCATCCCAGCGCATCACATACTGAATGGGAAATTTAAAATCAGAGGCTGTATTATGCTCGTTAAGGTCCAATTCTTCCAGGGCACGTATAATCGGTTCACCTCTATACCAAGACATCTGTTCCGATTTTTTTACGATATTATCGCCTTTGAGAGCTGAAATTGGTATTGATATGAAGTTCACTTCCCAATTTAAGGTCTGTGTAAATTTTTTGAATGAGTTAGTAACTTTTTGAAAAATATTTTGGTCAAAATCAACAAGGTCCATTTTGTTTACCGCAAGAATAACATTCGGTATATCTAATACAGAGGAAACAAGCGCATGCCTTTTCGTCTGCTCTAGAAGATTTCCATCCAAGGCTTTTGTTACATCAATTAGCAGAATGACACAGTCGGCATTAGATGCTCCAGTAATCATATTTCTCGTGTACTGTGTGTGACCTGGACAGTCTGCAATTATGAATTTATTGTTTTTTGTTGAAAAATATCGGTAGGCTACATCTATCGTGATTCCTTGTTCACGTTCAGATTCAAGTCCGTCTGTCAAAAAAGAAAAATCAATTTCATTCTCTGATGCTCTACTACTTTTTGCATTGACAAGGTTATGTAATTGATCGGTTAAGACTAATTTTGAGTCGTATAATAGCCTACCTATGAGTGTACTTTTTCCATCATCAACATTTCCAGCAGTTATAAATCGTATTAATCCATGCCGTTTCATTTTTAGAAGTACCCCTCTTTTTTTCTCCGTTCCATAGAGGCTTCATTCGTTTGATCGTCTAATCTTGTAGCACCCCTTTCGCTAAGAGAAGAAGCAGCTGTTTCTAAAATTATTTCTTCAGGATTTTTGGCAGAACTCAGTACAGGGCAGGTACATGATATATCTCCGACAGTTCTAAACCTCACGTTCCTTTTTTCCACGGTTACATCGCTAGGAGGTGGCGTGTATTCAGTTACTGGAACAAGTAGATTATTTTTTGAAAACACTTCTCTTTCGTGGGTAAAGTATATTGACGGAAGTTCTAGTTCTTCTATCATGATGTAATGCCAGACATCCATCTCTGTCCAATTAGATATTGGAAATACTCGGATATGCTCCCCTTTATCAATATGAGTATTAAAAAGGTCCCATAGCTCAGGACGTTGATTTTTTGGGTCCCACTGGCCAAACTCATCTCTAAAAGAAAAAATTCGTTCCTTTGCTCGTGCTTTTTCCTCATCTCTTCTGGCACCACCTATAAGGGCATCAAATTGGTATTCCTCGATAGTTTCCAGAAGAGTTACAGATTGTGCTGCATTTCTCGAATCGTCTTTATTTTTTAAAGTTACGGATCCCCTAGCAATCGAGTCCTCAACATATCCTACAATGAGCTTTTCATTAAGTTCTTCAACCCGTTTATCTCTAAATGCAATTACCTCGGGAAAGTTATGACTTGTATCTATATGTAAAAGTGGAAAAGGGAATCTCATGGGCCGGAATGCTTTTTCAGCAAGTCGTAGCAGTACAACTGAATCTTTACCGCCGGAAAAAAGAAGGGCAGATTTTTTTGCTGTTGCTGCAACTTCTCTCAAAATATAGATAGCTTCATTTTCTAATTGCTCTATATAAGAGGAGTCCAAGAAATTATTTTGCATGTAATCCACACTCCTTTGGTTCTAATTCGTTTTCCCACCACCATCTCCCATCCCTCTCTTTCTCATAAGATTTGATAGGACGTGTACAAGGAGCGCACCCTATACTACTAAAACCTTTGTGATGTAATGGATTGATAGGAATCGCTTCGTTGATAACATATCTGAGCATAAAATTCCTTTTCCAATTTATTAA
>CACIGF010000031.1 GCA_902586195.1 uncultured beta proteobacterium
CTTTAGTGTAAGTAACGCTAAAAAAGTGACTCAAAATATTAAATAGAATAAATAAATTAAGTGCTCAATTGGAATTCCGCTGTCTCCGGCAGGTCAAAAAACAATTTTATTAGATTTTAAATAATGGCACCTGCTAAAATTTTCCTTTCAACCCTTCCAAAGTCGAAGGACCTTTTCCTTCACAGTCAGCTATCACTGTGTTTTCTTCTGTAAGAAAAATGATTGGTCCTTCAAAACTGAAGTCAGGATAACGACTACTAGCTACAAGTTGCATTTTTTGTCCTTTAGGTGCTCTTAAATTTACTTTGCTGCCACCAAAGAAAGCTCGAGGACCCTCAGGAATAGATTGCATCATGAAAGAATTATTGGATACTGAACAATAATTTACAAGATGAATCGTTGCTTGAATCATTTCTTTGGGTTTTGAAGACTCTTCGATTTCATTAAAAATAAACCAGGAGCCTGAGGACAAAACTACAATCGAAGCAAACACTGTCAGAACTTTTTTAAACTTTGTAAAATTTATTTTTAGGTACATTAGGTAATAGTTTTTATAATAATTTTGACCTTCAAAAAAGTAAGGCTCATAAGTTTAAAGAATCTACTGCAAGTTATAATACCACTTTCGTTCTCTTTTATTTTGAAAGAAAGTCTTTTTAAACATCTTACTTTTTCGCAAAATTTATATAATGCTTACATTTAAGCCGCTGACTAATCAAAGAGCAATTTTTGTATTTGAAAGTACAGAAAATACCTTAAGAGGAGGGAGCTACAATTTCCAAAAAAAGTTCGTTTACGCATGGTGATTATTAACTATTAGAGTAAACCTCGTACTGTGTTCATAATTAGCGCATCGATAGAAAAGTGATTTAAAATAGAAACCGAGATCAATATTCTTTTTCCGATAACCAACGCCTTAAGATTTGGACATGATTGCAGGTTTTAGAAAATCCACGGTATGCTGCAACGGTGTAGTCCTATCTGTGCACCGCGCTGGTCAAGGAGAACCTCTACTTCTGCTCCACGGATTTCCGCAAAATCATATGTGTTGGGAGAGAGTCGCTCCCCAATTGGCACGGCATTACGACATTATTATACCCGATCTACGAGGCTATGGTGAGAGTGAGGCTCCGCCCAATGAATCTGGTAATGTTACCTATTCAAAACGTACTATGGCACAGGATATTGCGGATTTACTTACCGCTCTAGCTGTAAAACGCGCTAATGTTTTGGGTCATGATAGAGGCGCGCGTGTTGCTTATCGTTTTGCGCTAGATCATCCGGAACGGATTAATAAGCTGGGAATTATTGAAATTGTTCCGACAGCCGATTTTTGGGCCAGTTGGACTGCTGATTTGGCTATTGCGGCCTATCATTGGACGTTTTTGGCTCAACCCGCTCCGCTACCGGAGCAGATGATCGGAGCTGATCCAGTTGCTTATCTAGATTGGACATTGGCGCAATGGACTCTGAGCAAAAGCTTAGACACTTTCTCACCGGCTGCTTTAGCGAGCTACCGAGAGCAGATTCAAAACCCTGCACGGGTTCACGCTATGTGTGCAGACTACCGGGCTGGGGCGAGTTTTGACCGAGAGTTGGATGAGAAAGACAAGATCGCTGGCAAACAGATTGTCGCTCCATTACGGTTACTCTGTGGTGCCCATGGTTTTCCAGCTAAAAGCGGTAATGCTGTTGAGGTTTGGCGTGGTTGGGCACAACGTGTGGAGGCGAGTATTTGCGATGCTGGCCATTTTGTAATGGAAGAGAATCCAGAGGCAGTGCTTGCCGCTTTTGAGCCCTTCTTTGTGCCTTAGCGACTATTCCTAGTATCACTAGTTTCAGTATGAACTGTAAGTAACCGGAAAAAAGTGATTCAGAATATTAAATAGAATTAATGTTTGAGTTGCTCAGTTCGAATCTCGCTCTCTCCGCCAGCTCAAAAGTCGTTGATTTTTCAATATAAAACGCTTGCTTACAAATTTAACAAATTTACTTCTGTAATGTATCTAATATCGTGAAACCTAGTCCAACTTACTACTAGAATAAAAGTTCATAAAGAGGTTTGATTTAAAATCTCTATTTAGAATAAAGTACTTTATAAAGATTATAAGTTACATACCCGGCTGACAAATCTGCCATGACTCCTTTGCCGATGAGTTGTATGTAATTCATGTAATCATACTTCTGACTAGATGTTCTTATTAGGGGAGCATTTATCCAATAGTCAATACCGCTTTTAGGCTTCCATGGCTTCCCTTCGTCCATGAGTTTCATGGCTTTATCATCCATGATCATTTTGCCGCCGTAGAATATGTACAAAAGTGAGCCATCATCCATAGTAAAAGTGCATCTTACATCTAGATCAAGCCATAGCTCTTTTTGAGCGTTTCCGAAGTCGGCACACGGTGCTGAAACTTTTCCAATGTCACCATTTGCAAGAGTTAAAGTTCCACTACCAAGATTGGCTACAAAATTTCGCGAAAAATTCTTGACTTCACCGATATCTCGATACGTTAGCGAGCCAAAATATTCTAATTTCGGAGCATTATCATTTTTTGCGTCAGCGGCAGTAACCGTGCCTAAATAGAAGATCATAAAACTTATAAGAATTGATTTTAAAGTAAAACAGAATATTTTCATTTTTCTCTCGTCGATTTTTTTGTGATTTTCAACAGTGTATGTTCGGCTACGGAAATTTTTTTTACAGAACCAAATCAGACTATAGAAACAATGATCAAAGGGCAAGAAGGTACCTTAATGTAACTATGTATTTATATTTTTTTAATAAGGGAAATATTATTTCAAAAAAAATGCTTGTCAGAGTAGAGAATCCAGACTAGATAACTTAGATCATCTACAGACGAATAATAATTCCGCACGAGCAATTGCATCTGTTTGTGGAAGTCGAATTTGTTTAACGGTAGATTTTAAGGTAATTTCTCCTTTACCCATTGGTTGACTGTAAAAAGTTGTACTTAACCAACTCATTTGTTCCTCTCCACAATCAACCTTAAATTTACTAACAACTGAATAACTTTTTTGTTTAGTTTTAAGAAAGTCAATCAAGTTCGAGTAATAAACACGACTTTCTTTTTTTTCTATACTATCAAGATCAATATATATTGGATTTCCATCATAGTCCTCGGTAATTTTCTCCCATTTAATTGCAAATCCACAAATGGAATAGGTAAGCAGGATTATGACAGTAACTTTTTTCATTTAATAAAAAAACCAATAATTAATTTCACTGGTGAAAATATAATAATTAGAACTAAAAATGCTAACATCTAATGCGGTGACTAAGCAGAAATATAAAAGACATTTGAAGAGGATAATGATTGTAGGTGACAGTGTTAGTAACAACAAAAAAAGGCTCAGAGTCCTAAATAAAGGTAATGACTTGGGCGCTCAGGTATGGAATCCTGCTCTATACGCCAGGAAGTATATTGGAGGGATTTGTCACGCCAGCCTAATAATTTCCGCTATTTTTTTGGGCTGCTCTAAAAATGAGAAGTGGCCACATTCTTTTATAGTGTGATACGAATCTAACTTTAATTTAGTTTGCGTGTCCAGCCGTTCCTTAGATGTCGACCAGTCAGCTTCTCCGTAGACCAGGACTGTAGGATGAGTGACGGCCTCGTAAATATTTTTACAATTAATGCATGTTTGAAAGTTTGATAGTACGTTTTTGAAATGATATGTATAGCCTCTTTTCCTGATGGTTGAAGTTAGAAGATTTAGATAATCGTTAGGCAGCTTCGATTTATCTACGAATCCGCCTGCAAGGATATTTTTTAAAATAAATTTATTTTCAAGCATTAAAAAAAAACTTCCTATTATTGGGAGTCCAACATGAAAAAGTATAAAATTTGCAAAAAAGTTACCACGGCGTATACCCTCTGCAAATTTAGTATCGTAATCGTAAGGATTAATGCAAAGTAGTTTTTTTATCCTATTAGGAATTTTAAGAGAAACTGTTGTAGGCAAAATGCCACCTATAGACTCTCCGGCAATAGTCACGTCTGACAAATCCAATTTAGTAA
>CACIGF010000032.1 GCA_902586195.1 uncultured beta proteobacterium
TACACAGAAAAAAATACGGTTTAAAATAATAATAGGGTGGAAGGAAAACTATGTGTAAAAGTACATTTCTATCCTTTCTTCCGAAACGTCAATTAGTTTGAAAGTGTTCCATGTTTGAAATTATCAGAGAAAAAAAGAAGGTTCTTTTGTTTGTTTTGTTAGCGCTAGTAATACCGCCTTTTATAGTTGTTGGTGCTTGGGATCAGTTCAGTCCTAACAGGGAACCTGTGGTTGCGAGTATAGATGGAGTCGATATATATAAACGAAATTGGGAGAATGTTCATCAGGATTTTGTTACAAACTTTAAAAATAGGGTTGGGAATAATATACCTGATGATATGTTGAATTCAGATGAGGTAAAGAGAGCAACTCTCGATAATATGATTAACCAATTTATTCTACAGAAGGTTGTTTCGACCTCTAGAATAGCGGTTTCAGACAAAGATGTAAAAACTATAATTTTAGGAATACCTGAGTTTCATGATGAGAAAGGTGTTTTCAATTTAGATCAAGCAAAAAAAGTTTTAGGTCGCCAGGGAATGTCTACAGTTGATTTTGAGAATCGCCTTAAAGCCGACTTATCTTTAGCTTTGATTCCTGAGATTTTAAATTCCTCAAATTTTGTACCCAGAACCATTGTCAGAAAACTAGCCCGTGCAGAAAATGAAAAAAGAACGTTTGGGGTAAAGCTATTTTCTCCGCTATCGTACAAAAAGAGAGTAACGGCGTCGGATGCAGAAATAAAAAGTTTCTTTGATGATAATGGGGCAAGGTTTGTGATACCTGCCACGTACGATATAGATTTTATCATTTTAGAAGGGGATGATAAGGTCGATGAAATAGGGAACCTGCTTTATGAGGAGAACTCCAGTTTAGATCCTGTTGCTGAGAAGTTTAGTTTGAAGGTTCAAAGAATTACTAGATTAGATTTAAACGCACCCGCTATAGGAGGTGGAAAACTTAATAATAATTCTTTGCGAGCTCTCAATGATGCGAGATTCAGGTCAGAATTATTTTCTGACGATTTTTTGATAGAAAACTATAATACGGAACTGATTCAAGTAGCAAAGGGAATTCATATCGCCGCAAACTTAGTTAAAAAACATGAAGCGGTTCCTATGCAGTTTGACGTGGTAAAAGATCAAATTAAGTCGGAAATTTTGTTGCAAAAAATGAATAAGTTGGCGAAAGAGGAGGCAGATACTGTTTTCGAGGAAGTTAAGTCGGATGACAAGTTGAAAAAATCTTTACGAAAAGTAGTATTACCTTTTGGTAGTAGTGAAGATCAAAATAGTGATCAATATTATCAGCTTTTGCAACAATTCAAGGGAGAGCTGTTTTCACATGAATTGCAAATAAATCAAGGAAAAGTTTTAAACTTGGGCTCAAGTGGTGCCGCGTTAGTTTTTTTTCTCTCCTCTGAACTTGAAGAAGCCTCCAGTAAAAAAGTGGTTGAAACACTTCAAGATATCTTTGGAATATTTAATAGTGCGGAGACTGATCTTGTCGTTAAGGCCTGGCTTCGTGATTACGAGGAGCAAATGGAGGTTGATCGTTACTTAAATGTTTTACTTACAGACTCAGCCATTGTGCAGTGAAATTCTGGGATTTCCGAGTAATTCTCTGCTTTAAATATTTGAGCCGTTTTGAAATTGGTGAAATTCTTGTTTATTGACTTCAGATAGGAAGGATCATAATGTTCCCGTAAAAGTATTTTTACGAATTCTTCCCATTGCCTTTTGTTGTAAGCGTCAACTAATTGAGTAAAGTTATTTTTATCTAAATAGTTTTCAAATTTTGCAATAATGTTTAAGAATCTCTCCGGGTTTTCTACGAAGTGAGTGTATTCTTTCAAGAGAAAGTTTATTCTTTCTTCCATCGTCATCTCAATCCACAAACACTTCGAGTTCCGCATTTTTCTGATAATTACTGTAGGAATTTGCCTGTTTCCAATTTTTCTGCTCTCGGATTCTACGAAAACACGTTGTTCAGGATTGAGCCTTAACATAGCGACTAATAAGTTAGACTCGAATTGTTTTTGACTGGGTTGAGTAACTGATGGATATTGGCCTAGCAGTGAGCCATAGTGCTTCGCTACTGCTTCCAAATCTAACGTTTGTAGTCCACGCTTATTTAGTTCACTTAGTAGTTTAGTTTTTCCGGAACCGGTCAGCCCACATATAACTTGAAACTCAATTTTGTTCCCTAACTTTTCCAATTCGTTTAGTACGTATCGCCGGTAGGCCTTGTATCCTCCGCTCAATATATTAGTCTTAAAACCTGTTCGAAGTAAAACCGTTGCTACGGATTTACTTCTTTCCCCTCCCCGTTGACAATATATCAAGGGCTGCCAATCCTTATTTTTGTATTTGAGTACGCTTTCAAACATTTTGGATATGTTCTTACATATTAATCCGGCACCTAATTTTTTTCCTTCAAATGAATCTTGTTTGTAAAGTGCGCCAACTAGGCTACGCTCTTCATCCGAAAGTACAGGTAAATTAATTGCACCTGGAATGTGATCATCATGAAATTCGCAAGGGGACCTAACGTCAATAATTTCTGAAAATCGGTCAGGCTTTTCTATAACTGAGTAAATATCCGTGGCTTTAGAGCGTAAAAGTTGGTACAGTATCGTCATTATGAAAGTTTATAACCTACAGTGTCAATATGGTCACTCTTTCGAAGGTTGGTTTCGCTCGAATGACGAGTTTTTGCATCAAAGTGATAAGGGTATTTTGTCATGTCCAGTATGTGACGACAATGTTGTAACTCGACTACCATCTGCTGCACATATTCAAGCACAAAAAACTTCTGCTTCATTTAGCTCAAAGGCGCCGTCTGATGTAGGCAAGAATAGTGTTCTCCAAAGTGAAGTTAACAGAAAACTTTTAGAGGTTGCGAAACACATTTTGGAAAATGCTGAAAATGTTGGCAATCAGTTTGCAAAAGAAGCGAGAAAAATTCACAGGAAAGAAGCTGAAGAACGCTCGATTTATGGGACTGTTACAACCGAGGAATCGAAAGAGCTTAGGGAGGAGGGAATAGAAATCTTTTCGATACCAGTTGGCGGTGTTAAAAAAAAGCCGAAGAGTATTCAATAAAAGCCTTATTCTTCTCTTAATAAATCGTTGATAGCTGTCTTTTTTCTAGTTTTCTCGTCGACTTTTTTCACTATCACTGCGCAATATAGGTGTACACCGCCCTTTCCAGGCAAGGAACCTGAGACCACAACGCTACCCTCTGGAACAGTGCCGTAAATTATATCCCCTGTATCCCGGTCGAGAATTTTTGTCGATTTTCCGATAAAAACTCCCATAGATATGACCGAGTTTTTTTTAATTACAACTCCCTCAACAACCTCACTTCGTGCTCCTATGAAACAATTATCTTCGATAATCGTTGGTGTAGCTTGAAGAGGTTCTAACACACCTCCAATTCCAACTCCGCCGGATAAGTGAACATTTTCACCGATTTGAGCGCATGAACCTACAGTAGCCCAAGTATCTACCATTGTCCCGTTCCCAACATAAGCTCCAATATTTACAAATGAAGGCATTAAAACCGTATTTTCCCCTATGAAGCTGCCAAAACGGACAGAGGCTGTTGGAACCACTCTTGTCTTTAAGTTTTTAAAATTTTCAGAATTGTATCCGGAAAACTTGCTTTGTACTTTGTCATAAAAATTTAAATCACCGGCTTTTACGTGAGTGTTATTCGATATTTTAAAGCT
>CACIGF010000033.1 GCA_902586195.1 uncultured beta proteobacterium
ATTATTTGCCGACAATCAAGCGATTGAAAAAAGTTATAATAATCAGGCAACGTTTAAATAAAAACTTTGATTTTTTAATAAAAATGTGGGCTTTTAATAAAAATGTGGGTTAACCTTCGAAAATTTTCGTATTCAATCTTTTTTTTAATCATTGGAATCTGTTTTACTTTACAGGTCAGCTTTTGGCAGAGCACAGATCTTGTTTGGATGACTTTGATCGTGAGTTTTTTGGCTATTCCTATATTAGATTCGTTAGCAGGCGCAAGGAAATTTCCATCTTTAGCGTCTTTTGGGACCTTTGCTCATTGGGTACCAAGGCTTTATTTTTTGTTACATTTTTATTTATTGTTTACAGTCCTTTCGTCATTTGAATTCACCAACTTTTTGGAGCTATTTTTAACCGGATTAGCTTTAGGGACAATCACCGGAGGTATCGGTATAACAATTGCTCACGAGTTGATGCACCGACCAAAAAAAGTTGATAGGTTTTTGTCGAAATTAATTATGGCATCTGTTTTGTATGGACATTTTTGCATTGAGCATGTCAAAGGTCATCATGTAAGGGTAGCAACTCCTAACGATCCGGCAACGGCCAAACGTGGACAATCCCTTTACGGTTTTTTTCTCCAATCGATCAGTGGCACTCTCTTACACTCCTTTAGTTTGCAAAAACTATTTTTGGAAGAGCACAATATTAAAATGATTTCTTTTAAAAATGAATTATTCGTAACTCTATTATGCTCTCTTTTCTTTATTTCAGTGTCGTGGTTCTTTTTTGGATTTTATGGTTTGCTTCTTTTTGTTTTGCAAGCAATTTGGGCAGTTTTGTTGTTAGAAGCAACTAATTATATCGAACATTATGGGCTTCTTCGGTCCAAAAATAAATCAGGAAAATATGAATCAGTTTCCTATAAGCATTCATGGAATTCTAACCATGCAATAAGCAATTGGATACTGTTTCATCTTCCGTGGCATTCGCATCATCATAAATCAATGAATAAGGCCTTTCATGAATTAGAGCCAATCGATAATGCTCCCCAAATGCCATTTGGATATCCAGCAATGATTGTTATAGCGTTCTTTCCTTTTGTTTTTATACCGTTAATGGAACGCCAATTAAAGTTGTACCAGGAGAGAGAGGAGAAAGTGATAACGGTTTAGTTGTAACCATGCTATATCTTGTCTCGTTGTTCTAGTCAGTTATCAAACTTTGTTACCGTGGTTGTCTTAGGCATAAAACTTGCTTCATTCCTATTGGAACTAACTCTATCAAGAGGAGGCAAGTTATGTATTCTTATAAGAAGATTATTTCTATTCTCAAAAAAGACTGGTTAGACTACATCTTATTATTGTTTCTTAGCATTTTACTTGCGGTTTTATTTGGAACGAATGACTACTCATTTACTTTACCCATTTCAAAACAAACTAAATCGAGCTGCTTACTCCCAACGGTCCCTTGCCGGGGGTTAAACCATTCTTTATCGGTAATAGGAAAAGAATTGATAACTTCGCCTTCTCCCATTTTTCCCGATAAATAATCAAATTGATGTAACCGTATCCCCCCAGTTTGACAATCAGCTTCGAATTTTCCGACACTGGAAAAACTTCCGAAACGTTTCTCGGGACTGGAATAATTTCTCAAGCCCCGATAAAAAATTTTATATTCGTCTTGCTCAAAACTGGCTCTATCTACGAAAAATTCGTCCCCCACGGTATCCCTAGTAACGAAAATCCACTCAGAACAAATTCCGGTTATCGGTATTTGAAGTACCGCCCAAAACAAGATCATGCGCATATTCATATCATCCCCTTACAAAATTTCTAGAAGGTGGAAACAATACCCATAAAAGCCCAGCCCAAACAACACAGATACCGTACAAATAAAAAAATAAACTTTCTGACACATTCCAATACAACAAATTGTTCATCAACGAGCCTATAAAAGATTGGTGGGTAGTCTGTGCTCTGAAATAGTTTTCCGCCACAGTTAAAGGACAACTTACTCCGATTAAGGTTTCAATAAATACAATAACAATTAACCCAAAGTGGGTTACCCTTAATTTGAAATTATTACACCAACGCCAGCTCAGTAGCCCGCCGATAGGGAATATCACCATTCCAGCAGAAATAAAAATCGCAATAATAAGGTGTAGAAATAAAATAAAATCAGCCATACCATCCATCTCAGAAAACTTTTTTACAAGTTATTGGTCATAGTATTCATTATAATTACTTCTCATTCTACAATGCTTATCAAAAACGCAATTATTAACACAATTTTGGTTATCAGCTTGGCATTTTTCGCCAGTAGTCCTGGTTACAGTGACGATGTCCAGTATAAAGAGGTATTAGATCGGTCATTACAGGGTAGTCATCGTAGTGAGGCAAACCGACTCAGGGACAAATATAGGCGACCAGTTGAGACACTCACCTTTTTTGGCGTAAAGCCTAACTCTAATGTTGTGGAAATAACCCCCGGACGAGGTTGGTACAGCGAGATTCTGGCTCCCCTGCTAAAGGCCAACGGAATATTCACTGCTGTTATTTATGATGCTGACTTAACTGATAATGCGTACTTAAAAAAGTTGAATGGGTTTTACAAAACAAAACTTGGTGACAATCCAGAAATATACTCAAACGTCCAACTAGAAGAGATTAACCACAAATCTCCAGTTTTCGATTTGGATAACTCCGCTGATTTTGTGCTTACTTTCAGAAACGTACACAACTGGGCAAAGTCGGGCACAACAGACGAAATGTTTCGAAGTTTTTATAAAGCTTTGAAAGTCGGAGGAGTTCTTGGAGTTGTTGAACATCGGGCCGAGGTTGGAACCCCTCTTTCTGAACAAATTAAATCGGGCTATATGACCGAACAATTTGTAATCAAAACCGCTGAGAAAGCTGGTTTTGTATTCAATTCGAGCTCTAATATTAATAACAATTCTCTTGATACTAAAGACCACAAAAATGGAGTTTGGACGCTACTTCCTGTCCAACGAGGCTTATCTGATAAGGAAAAAAGCGTCTATGCGAAGATAGGTGAATCAGACCGAATGACGTTAAAATTCGTCAAACCTTAAAATCTAACTGACGGTTGCAGTACGCTTTCACTTCTGACTCAAATTCAGGAAAATGCTTACGTATCAAAGACACATCAAACACGTGTCTTATAGAATCAGCAGTCAACCTTTGTAACAGAAAACTGATTGAAAACTTAACTAACTTCTTTTTTTCTATTTTCAAAAGGGTAAGATTTTTGTAGTAGTCATCACTCAAAAACAATACAAAGCGTAGATTATTACTCCGCTCCAGAATTACTGAAAATTCGTCCGACGAAAGAGATTCGACTCTTATGGGCTGCCCTAACTGACTGTCTCGAACAGGTTCCTTTGAATGCTTAAAATTAGGGGAAAACCTTGCTTTTATCGATTGAT
>CACIGF010000034.1 GCA_902586195.1 uncultured beta proteobacterium
TATATGGTTCTGGTGTAATACCCCGCAACTTTGTTATGTTTAAAGCGGGGATACGAAATATAGTAGTAAACGAGTTTTTTGCTGGAGATAATTTTGAGACATTTGTAAAACAAAATAATGAATCATTAAAAACTAAAGTAGAAGCAAATTTGAATTTTGAAAAAGTGTTTCTTAAGCTTACAGAGGCAATCGAAGAGTCTAGCCTTGGAGGATTACTAGGAATAATTGGCGGTAAAGAGGCTTTGAACCCTCTAAAAGAACCAATCAAGGAAAAATTATTAATGGCATTATCTGAACAATTTGAAAAAAATAGCCTGAATAATAATGAAGGGTATGGAGCATTAAAAAAGCAGCTGGAAAAACTTATTGACGATCGTCTAGATCAAATTGGACCAAATGAAGTAAAGATAATTTTAAAAAAAATGATTGATAAGCATTTAGGATGGTTGGTTTTATGGGGGGGAGTGTTTGGTGGATTTATTGGCTTTACCTCTAATATTATATTGTCAAAATTTTAAGTGACTGTGAATTTAATTTCTCAAAGTCCGATGAAACTAAATTTACAAATTCGTTATGAAACTTTTTGATAAACAAAGTGCCCAGTTACTCGAAAGGAAAGTAATAAAATACGAGGGACCAGGTTTTCGACTAATGGCAAGAGCAGCACTGGAAACTTGGAAAATAGCGAAAAAACATAGGCCACGAAAAGTCTGGGCTATAGCCGGTCCTGGAAATAACGGAGGCGATGCTATCATGACGGCTTGCTTTGCTCTACTGGATCGTTATGACGTTTCCTGTAGTGTTCTCGGGCAACCTAAGGGCGATGCTCTAGCCGCATTGGAATTTTCCAAAACAATTGGTTTAGAGATTCACAAGCGGTTGCCTAACATTAAAGAACTAAAAACTGGTTCTGATGTCCTCATAGACGGAGTTTTAGGTCTCGGTGCATCAAGATCTCCGAAGGGTCGATTATTAGGTGCCATAAACTTTATCAATGAGGTAAGGGCGAAAAAGAAAGTATTTGTAATTTCTATCGACCTCCCCTCTGGTCTGGATCCATGTAGTGGGCAAGTACTCGGGCAAAGTGCTGTCAAAGCAGACAAAACGATAATGCTATTGTCACCGAAACAAGCCTGTTACACTGGGCACGCATCGAAACACGTCGGAACTTTATTGTTCACTGACTTAGGAATAACGAATTATCATAAGTATGGGACAAAAACATCCGAATTAATAAAGCCGAATTTATTTCGTATTGAAAAAATTCCCAAAATTAGTCATAAAGGAACCAACGGGAGTGTTTTAATTCTGGGCGGCTGGGGCAATATGCAGGGTGCAGGTTTTTTAGCTGGGTTAGCAGCTGCAAGAACTGGAGTAGGCAAAGTTTTTATTTGTACCCCTAACTCCAAATTCAGACCAATGGAATTAATTGGGATCGATCCCACTTTGGAAGACTTGAAAAGTTGCTTAAAACAAGTAAATGTTGTTGTGGCTGGACCAGGTCTTAACGAAAAAGCGGATGAGCATTTGCACTTAATTTGGAAAAGTAATTTACCTTTAGTTTTAGACGCGTATGGATTGCGATGGCTTGCCCAGAACAATCCGCCCAAAAGAACAACTAATTGGATCGGCACACCTCATCATGGTGAGACTGTTGAGCTCTTGGGAAAATACAGAACAGAGAGCAATAGATTTGTCCAGCTAACCCTATTAAATGGAATTTACGGAGGCCAATGGATCCTAAAAGGACCAGGAACATTAGTGGGTCCAAATCCCACATATGTCAATAACTTTGCCGATGGTATTCTTGCAACTGCAGGAACGGGGGACGTACTTGCGGGAATTGCTGGAGGTATGATTGCTCATGGTTATTCAAAAGCAGGTGCATTAGCTACCCATATTCATTCTGAATCAGCGAGAAAAATTATAGCTCAAAAATCCTCAAGACTAATTGCAAGTGATCTACTAAAAAATATAGGTACCGTTATTAATGCGCTTGAAACATAAATCTGACCAAATTTACGAATGGGCGAATTTCAGATAATCAATAAAAACTCAAGAGAGATTTTAGTAGGGTTTGAATTGCTTCGATTTATCTTAGCACTAGCGATTTTGATCTGGCATTACCAACATTTTGCAATGCTTCCTAATACACACAATTTCGAGCCTCAGCAACAACCTTTTTACAACTATCTTTCTTTTTTTTACCTTAATGGAGCGAAAGCCGTTTATCTTTTTTGGGCACTTAGCGGATATATATTTTTTTATAATTACTACACGAAAATTAAAACCTACAAACTTACTATATATGCGTTTTTTATAGACCGATTCTCACGACTATATCCTCTGCATTTGTTTACCTTACTTGTTCTTCTTTTCATGCAATTTTCTTTTTTTTCAAATCAACAAGAATATTTTATTTATCAAAATAATGATGTATATCATTTAATTTTAAATTTATTCTTTATAAACTACTGGGGCTTTGAAAATGGATACAGTTTCAATGGCCCCGTTTGGTCAGTATCCGCTGAGGTGTTAATTTATTTTATTTTCTTTTTTACAACCCTCAAACTTAGTATTCGCCACAATATTCTAGCAATATTTGTTATCTTAATTTCGATGTATATTCTTGAACTAAAGGCACTTTTCATGTGTGTTGTCTTTTTCTACCTGGGAGGAATTCTTAACAGAATTGTCGAAAAAAACGAAAGGTTTGTTTTGCTCATAGTGGTTCTAATTTCCTTTTTCTTATATGCTTTAGAGTTAAGCAAAGAAGGATTTATTTTCTCTTTACCGGACTATCCCAATTTATTTAGAGATGGTTTCTTTTGTCTTTCATTGCTTATTGTATTTTTAA
>CACIGF010000035.1 GCA_902586195.1 uncultured beta proteobacterium
TCCTAATTTGAGCGTATTGGCCATCTTTAGCCAGGAGTTGAGCATAAGCCCCAGCAGACCTTGCGATCTGAGCTCCCTTAGCGGGCATCATTTCTATACAGTGTATCACCGAACCGACGGGTATATTTCTTATGGGCAGACAATTTCCTGTACTAATTTGCACATCAGGACCAGACTCAATTAGGCTCCCAACAGTTAAATTTCTCGGGCAAATTATGTACCGCCGTTCTCCGTCTTTGTAAAGTATTAATGCGATATGCGCGCTTCTATTTGGGTCATACTCGATTCGTTCCACTTTGCCGGGAATCCCATCTTTTGTACGCTTAAAGTCGATAAATCTATAGTGTCTTTTGTGAGCACCGCCTCTGTGTCGAACGGTAATCCTACCAGTATTATTTCTTCCAGATATTTTTGTTTTCGGCTCTACCAAATCTTTAAAGGGTCGACCCTTATAAAGCCCTTCTCTGAGGACTTTTACGGTACCACGTCGTCCAGGTGATGTAGGTTTTAGCTTTACAGTACCCATATAGCTAAGCCTCCGCTCCAAACTGAATGCTTTGACCTTCTTTTAATGAAACGTAGGCTTTTTTTTCATTTACTCGTCTTCCCACGCTTTTCCCATAACGTTTTTCTTTGCCTTTTCTGTTTAAAATTTGAACAGCTGTTACGGTCACATTAAAGAAAAGCTCTATGGCGTTCTTCACATCTTCTTTATTTGCCCGTTTAGAAACTTTAAAAACATACTGGTTCGCTTGTTCCCCAACTAGTGTAGATTTTTCAGAAACAACTGGAGCAAGTAATACGTTATAATATTTATCAATGCTCATGCCAATCTTTCTTCAATATTTTTTAAAGCCTTCTCAGACACGTATGTGAAATCAGCATTAAGCAAAGATAATGGATCGACCCGCCCCGAGCAAAGAATTTTCAAATCCCTAACATTTCTACTGGCCAGTTCTAACATATCACCAATGTCACGTGAAATTATCAGACGCCTTTCCCCTTTATAACCCTTTAATTCCTGTATAAGCTCTTTGGTTTTCGGTTTAGCTACGGAAGGCTCATCAATGATAAATAGCCTTTCTTCCCTAGCCAATTGAGAAAATATGCATTGCATAGCAGCTTTATACATTTTTTTGTTCATTCGTTTTGAGAAATTTTCTTCGGGAGAACTAGGGAACGTTACTCCGCCCGATCTCCATAATGGGCTGGAGGCTCTTCCTGCCCGAGCCCTGCCTGTGCCCTTTTGCTTCCATGGTTTACGGGTAGAAAATCTCACGCTGCTTCGATTTTTTTGAGCACGATTGCCGCCTCTACCATTTGAGCGATAAGACTCAACAAGTTGATGCACAAGTGCGCCTGAGTAATCTCTGGAGAATACGGATTCTAACACTTTTCTAGACTCCGTTATAACTCCCTTTTTATCTAAAAATTTAAGCTCCATCACATTCACTTACCATTATTTTTAGCTTTTTTAACAGAAGGCTTTAGTACGACCTCTGACCCATTATTGCCAGGTACAGAACCTTTAACCATGAGTAGCATATTTGCCCCATCAATTTCAATAACCTGTAAATTTCGAGTTGTTCTCTTAACAGCCCCTAAATGACCGGACATTTTCTTGCCCTTAAATACTCTTCCGGGATCTTGACACATTCCCGTTGATCCTATGGCGCGATGGCTCACAGAGTTACCATGCGACGTCCTTTGAGAAGAAAAACCGTGTCTTTTGATCGCACCTGCATATCCCTTTCCTTTGGATATCCCGGTTACGTTAACAAACTCACCAACAGCAAAAGTGTCGATAGGCAGGGTGGAGCCAACAGATGGCAAAGAATCTTCCGAGCTCACCCTAAACTCTTTGAGTCTCGACACAGCCTGTATACCTATTTTCGAACAGTACCCCAAAAAAGGCTTATTAAGTCTAGTTTTTTTAACTTCTCTGTATCCTATTTGAACTGCACTGTAACCATGCTTGTCGGAGGACTTTAGCGAAGACACTACATTTAACCCAATATTGATTACTGTGACAGGAATAGACTCTCCATCGGACCCAAACACTCGAGACATACCTATCTTTGTACCAATTAGCCCAAAGGCATTATTATTTTCTGGGGAAGTAACATTCTCTGTCATATTAATATTTTTTACCCAATCCTCTCAACCAAAGCCAATAATCCTATCACAAAACTCATAGTTCCGCCTACTGCAATTTTATTTCAACATCGACGCCAGCTGGCAAATCTAACTTCATAAGGGCATCAACCGTTTTATCTGTAGGCTCTATAATATCCATTAACCGCAAATGTGTCCTCAACTCAAACTGGTCCCTGGATTTTTTGTTCACGTGCGGGCTCCTCAAAACATCAAGGCGCCGAATCCTGGTGGGCAATGGCAAAGGACCCTTTACAACAGCTCCCGTCCTTTTAGCGGTATCCACAATTTCCAACGCCGAGTGATCTATTAATTTGTAATCAAACGC
>CACIGF010000036.1 GCA_902586195.1 uncultured beta proteobacterium
TTTTTCGAAGAGCCTGCCCGCATCTATGCGAGATAGTATTCTAGGGTGGTCTAATCCCCATGATCTCTCTTCAACATTTTTGAAAGAGTGGGTTGTTCAGGCAATAAACGGAATTAGTGAGACAGTTGCTAGTTTAGTGGTAGATGTGGCAACCTCGGCCACAAAGAAAAAAAATAGGGTGAGTGAGTTCCTTTTACCCGTAGAAATTAAACATTTACAAGAAGGGCTTATGGACTATACGGAAGCACTCGTAGAGTCTAGTGGGTTCTATGAACCATTCTTCTTTCGAGGAATATACATGGTAACAAACCATGAAAAACCGACCTTTTGTAAAGATTTATTTGAGAAAAAAATTATTGGTGAATTGGGACTACTTAGACCATCAAACAATCAAAGATTTAAAAACTCAGCCCCTAACAGATTTTTTAAGTGGATATTTATCTCATTTATTTCGTTCTGGTCGATTGGACTGGTTTTTTCCGCAATAAAGGGTCACCAAATCGTTACACGTCTTACGGAGGGAATCTCAGGATTAAATGAGGATGCTAAGCAGAGGTATGAGGCAAGTAAGTCAGGTAATAATTTGGACTTCGATTGGTATAGGAATACCGCTGTAGCTTTGATTGTCGGATTAGAGGAGTTAGACAGGATACGATTCAAAGGCAAGTTAAATGAATACGGTACAGTTTTTATGCCAGGATCCTTGCCCATTTTCGATGATGTATTTTTAAGAGCTAACGTAAGAGTCAAGGAAGGATTTGGGGAATTGGTTGTCAATACCTTTAAGAGATCGCTTGAGCTAAAGACAGCTAATTTAACAGGATTGCCTTATGACACTATAACTGGCAACTTGATATACAGGGACAATGCGTGTAAGGCACCTGTAACTGATAACGGTAAGTTATCTCCTCCTGAAGGTCGATCACTGATACTTTCTGATTCACCAAATTTTATATCATTAGAAAATTTTTTAATTAGAGCAAAAGAAATAGAAAGAGCGGTTCTGGCAATGAACCGTTTGCGATATGCTGGTAGAACTAGTAATGATGACTTCCGATACCTAGCAAGCTTTGCGTTACAAGCGGATTTATATGGAGATTTATCGGGTGTAACCACATTATTCAGTAAGACGGTTAATAGAAATACAGAGGTGATAGATTCGACAATTTTCTCTAAAGCTTTAATATGTTCTCTTACCGAAGGAATTATTAGTTTAACCGATGAATTATTTACCTATAACTCGTTACTTGAGGATGAAAGAAAAATAGTGGAGGCACAGGAAAAGTTCCTTAGGGCAGATTACATAAAACTTAGCGGTGAGCAAATTATTAATCTTCTTAAGGATATTCTTTTAAACATTAAGGACCAGGAGATTCTTTTAGCAAAGGGTGGAGGCTTATGGATGCTCCAGGAGCAGCTAGATTTAGGAGAAAGATATAAAACATTTTTACAGGAAGTGGAAAGCAACTCTCTTCTAGGTCCTAATTTATCATCTAATATCAAGCTTAAGGTAAATAAAGATTTCGCAAAATTACGAGTGAATTATGAATCTTTAGTTTTTGAAAGAGGAACAGAAGAGGGTATTGAGGTAGTTCGTAATGAAGATGGAAAAAAAATACTTACCACTTCTGAAAAGAGAAAAAATTTACAGAAAGCAATTGAGGTATTGTTATCTGATCCAATCATGTCAATTTCTAATGATTCTCAATTCAAGGTTGATCGGGAGAGACCTTTTATTAAATGGAGACTTGATTCTTTGGATGATGCACTAGCTCTACGAGAATCTAGAGAGAAATATTTAGATAAGGACTTGATGCTTTTTCCGAGAGGGTATAGAAAACGTATTTTAGAGAGTATCGATAATCAGACTGAGAAAAAGTTATTATCTTTAGTGGGAAGATCGTTTAATAGTACGGGCAAAGATTCATATGTTATAAATTTCGATTCTGGAAACAAAAATCTCTATCAGTACATCGATTCTCTATCTAAATTAAAAGAGATAATTGTCTTTATGCAGGAAATGGGTCAGTATGCTGATATAAAGAGATTGAAAAAGCTCATTTTGAATGATGCTGCTGCAAGAAAAGACATGCTACAGATTAGCTTGGATGAAGTTAAAAAACCTTTCATATTGAATGATTCGGTAAATTTCTGGGACAGTAATATAATTAAGCAGATTGAATCTTTAAAAAAAATTAAGGATTCAGAGCTTGTCTCAAGCATGCCATCCTTTGAGATATATGAAAGAAAAGTAATTGAAAATCTAATAGATAAAAATATCGTATTTCAGACTTTATTTATATTAGAGAAAGCATACTCAGAAACAAAAGTTGAGGAATATATACCCTTCTTTGATATACAGAATGAGGATCCTAAAAAATATCTAGAAGCAGTCAAGCTTGTA
>CACIGF010000037.1 GCA_902586195.1 uncultured beta proteobacterium
ATTACTAATACGATATTGATTCATACGGACACATAACATGGATACATTACTATAGAGGATAAAAATGGGGCTTCTCATCGAAGGTAAATGGCTTGATCAGTGGTACGACACCGTATCAACTGGTGGTAAATTCGAACGCAGTATCGCACAGTTCCGCAACTGGATTACGAAAGACGGCTCTGCTGGTCCAACAGGCAAGGCTGGCTTTAAAGCGGAGACTGGACGCTACCATCTTTATGCGAGCTACGCTTGCCCTTGGGTACATCGCGTTTTAATTTATCGAAAGCTTAAAGGTTTGGAAAAAGCGATTGATGTTTCGTTTGTCCATTGGTACATGGCTGAGCAAGGCTGGACGTTTAACAAAGATGAGCAAGGAATAGTAGGTGATCATTTATTCGATCTTGAATTTGCGCATCAAATTTATACCATGGCAGACAAAAATTATACTGGGCGCGTTACCGTTCCAATTCTTTGGGATAAAGATCAAAATACGATCGTTTCAAATGAGTCCTCGGAAATCATCCGTATGTTGAACTCTGCTTTTGATGAAATTGGAGCTGATAATGGCGATTACTATCCCGAACATCTTCATGATGAAATTGATAAAATTAACGATCGTATTTATCACACCGTAAATAACGGTGTCTACAAATCAGGCTTTTCTACCACTCGGGAAGCTTATGAGGAGGCGGTTTATCCTTTATTTGAAACTCTGAATTGGTTAGAGAACCGTCTAGGAAATGTGCGCTTTTTGCACGGGAATACGCCTTATGAGTCTGATTGGAGGTTGTTCCCGACGCTTTATCGTTTTGATAGCATCTACCACAGTCATTTCAAATGCTCAATTAAGCGTATAGTAGATTATCCAAACTTATGGGGATATACTCGTGATCTGTACCAGTGGCCTGGCATTTTACAAACCGTCAACATGAAGCATGCACGTCACCACTATTACGAAAGTCACGAGACGATCAATCCAACACGCATAGTACCAATCTTGCCAAACATTGACTGGGATGAGCCTAGCAACAGGGATAAGATTTTTTAATGTAGATGACAGATTATCAGGTCTGCCCAAATTCAAACATTATTACTTTTCTATCAGAGATAACGTTAATCGTCTGCTCGCGTATGGGCTATTTATTGTTACTCAATACTAGTGGTAAATTAAAAATAGAGAATTACTGATTTTTCAAGCCCAATTGATTTAGAGCTTCGCCTGCTAGCCCCTCTCCAGCCTCTCGGTACAGATTGAAGGAAGGAATACCCATTTTAGATAAACCATCAACTTCAGTTTCATGCTTCGCTATTGCGACTACTTTGCAATCTACGTCGCTCGCCTGAATCCTTTCTGCAGCATAGACATTACTCATATGATTTGGCATAGCAAGAATGATCATCTCTTCTATCGATTTCGCCTGATGTACCATGTTCCAAAAGTCCGTATCCGTAGCATCAGCTACCTCTACATTAAAACCCTGATTCCTTAAATCTGCAGCGCGGTCGTCATTTAACTCAATTCCAAGAACTTTTCCCGGCCTGGCTTGCTCTAGGACTCTATAAGCTCCAGTTCCAACTCTTCCCATACCGATAATCAGTATTGTAGCTTCACCCGTATCCAAAACCTTATCTTTGGGATGAAGAGTATCTTTCTGAAAAGAATATAGTGCCTCTTTATACCTTTGATAAATCTCTTCCGCATTTTTACTAAATGGCGAGGCAGTGGCAAAACTAATACTCACTGCAATTGCAATAACTAATAACCATTCAACCGATAGGAATCCCTGTGAAACACCAAGTGCAGCCACAATTAATCCGAATTCAGAAAAATTTCCCAATGTTATCGCATTTAGTAAGCTTGTCCTCGATCTCAAACCAAAACGCGATGTAATGAAGAAGTACAGCCACGTTTTGGCAGGAAGTATTAACACCAACCCTATTGCAGTTAAAATTATTGGAATAGTTGGCAACCCCTGCATTCCCACAGATAAGAAAAAACCGACTAGCATTAATTCTTTAAAGCTAAACAATGATTTTGCCAATGCTTTAGACTTCGGATGATTTGAAATTACAATTCCAAGAATAAGAGCGCCGAGATCACCTTTAAGATCAACTGAATAGAAAAATTCATAACCTGCGACCAAAGCAAAAAAAAGCCCGGTAACAACCAGCAATTCACCATAGCCAGCATGATCAATAAGCTTATAAATTAGCTTCTTCACGGAAGGCAAAAATAATAATAAAACCAGTAATGCATAAAAACTGGGATACTTTCCTTCGCTGACTGCTAAAAATATAACAGCAAAGATATCTTGCATGACTAGAATACCGATAGCAATCTTTCCGTAGAATGCCCCCATATCACCTTTGTCTTCTAAGACTTTTACAGCGT
>CACIGF010000038.1 GCA_902586195.1 uncultured beta proteobacterium
AATTAAAAAATCTAGCTGGTAAATTTGATAAAGAACAGTCTGTGATGACTAATTCTGATAAACAAAAAGTTCAAAGAGAAATTAGCAACTTGGAAAAGGAAATTCAGAGAAAGCAGAGGCAAGCCAGAGAAGATTTAACACAAAGAAAGAATGAAGAACTTGCTGCTGTTGTTGAAAAAGCTCGCGCTGTGATAAAGAAAATTGCTGTTGAAGAAAAGTTTGATTTGATTTTGGAAAATTCTGTATATGCTTCCCCTAATATTGACATAACTCAAAAGGTCATTAAAGCTCTCAATGACCAAAAATGAAATATCTGTTAAGGATTTGGCAGCTTTATTTGGCGGGGAATTATTTGGTAACGAGACCCTCCGTATTAAAGGGTTTAAAAGCATAGTTGACGGTTCTAGCCATTCAGCTTCTTTTTTTACCAATCACAGTCTAAATGATGACGTAAATAATTGTAGATCAACTCTTTTAATAGTTTCTCCATCATTGCAAGGTTTGAACACATTATTAAAAAAGCGTAATACTCAAGAATATGCAACTCTAGTTCATAAGAATCCAAAATTGGTTTTTGCTAGGTGCTCGTTATTATTAACCACAGTCAGTCGAACAGAGGAAAGTAGTATCCACTCTAAAGCAACTATACATAACTCTGTTGTTTTGGGAAAGGGTGTAAAAATAGGTCCTAATGTCGTCATAGAGAAGGGATCGATTATTGGCTCACAAAGTGAAATAAAAGCAGGCGCGTTTATTGGAAATGGAGTTGAGATCGGGAGTGATTGTGTGATACACCCTAATGTAACAATTAATAAGGATGTTGTAGTGGGTGATTCTTCAATAATTAACTCCGGTTCAGTTATTGGTGGAGGGGGTTTTGGTTTTTGTCAAGATAGTGCAAAAGCTTGGCATAAAATTCCCCAATGTGGCGGAGTAGTGATTTCCGAGAATGTTGAAATAGGTGCAAATACGACTATTGACTCAGGGACATTTAATCCAACTACTATTGGAAAAGGGGTGAAAATCGATAATTTAGTTCATATTGCGCATAACGTAACAGTTTGTGAAAATACAATAATTGCTGGTTGTGTCGGTATTGCTGGTAGTGCTCACATTGGTGAGGGTTGTCAAATTGGTGGTGCGGCTGGAATTTTAGACCATGTAAAAATTCCAGATAATAGTATTATCGGTCCAATGACTCTTGTTATGTCGAGTATAAAGACATCCGGTAGTTATGTTGGTGTATATCCTTTGCAAGAAAAAATGAGATGGAAAAAGTCCGCAGTATTTTTAAAAAATTTAGGTTGTAAAAATAATGAGCGACAACACTCTTGATATTAGAAAAATTCTAGATACACTACCTCACCGGTACCCCTTTATTTTAGTTGATAAGGTAATTTCTTGGGTTCCAAACGAAACGATCACAGCCATAAAAAATGTTACGATTAATGAAGAATTTTTTCAGGGGCACTTTCCTAACTATCCTGTAATGCCTGGAGTGTTAATCATAGAGTCCCTAGCGCAAACGGCTGGAATTCTATCATTTAAATCGATGAATAAAACTGCTGATGACGACACGCTTTATTTTTTTGTAGGTATTGATAATTGTAGATTCAAGAAGCCTGTAGTCCCTGGTGATGTTTTGAATCTAAATGTGTCTATTGAGAAAGTCAGAGGTGGGGTATGGAAATATAAAGCGATAGCCACTGTTGAGGAAAGTATCTGTGCTCAAGCTGATTTAATGTGTGCTCTTCGTAAAATAGAAAATTAAGATAAATTGAATATTCATCCGACTGCAACTGTTGGCAAGAACGCTGAAATATCATCCAGTGCTACCATTGGACCTTATACAGTAATAGGTGACCATGTAAAGATAGATGACGGCACACGGGCATTCAACAGGAGTGTTGGAGAAAATCAAGTGGATTAAACATCACCATTCTAGTATTCAGTTGATAGGAGGAAACATTGCCACTGCAGAAGGTGCTGAGGCTTTAATAGAGGCAGGGGTTGATTCTGTAAAAGTAGGTATTGGTCCTGGTTCAATTTGTACAACCAGAGTTGTAGCGGGAGTAGGGGTTCCTCAAATAACTGCAATACAAGACGTGGCATCCGTGGCTCGCAAGAAATCTCTGGTATGTATGTGTCGCCCGACTTTATCGTCCTGTAATGATAATTACCAGAGCATGGGACACCAAAGTTTTTTGGATTACTAATTCCATCGACAGCAATATCATAAAAAACCTGGTTATCTAGATTATTTCTTAGCAAGCAACGTTTTGCGATTAAAACACACTGATTGATAGCTCGAGCCATAGCCATCATTGTTGCGTCAAGAATATTAAAC
>CACIGF010000039.1 GCA_902586195.1 uncultured beta proteobacterium
CTAGTCACAACAGCGAGTAAAGGCAAGATAAAAAGGTGCTTCATTTTAACTATCATCTCTTTTTATTAATTAGTACAAGGCTATCTGTTTAAAAACCAATACAGTACACGGTAACAAATAATAGTGTAATCTAACATTAATTTTAATCTCAGGAGCACTATGACGGAAGGTGCTAACAAAAAAGTCGTTTCAGAGAGTAGTCCAGTTAAGTATACTAGATACAATCAAAAAGGCATCCAGATTCCACTAGTTATATCTGGCCCGACTAACGCCAGGTTTTCTGGTGACTCTGCAAAGTTAATCATAACTTGTGGTCTATCCCATATTCCTCTATCAAAATGGTCCTGATAATACGCGACTTCATCCTCACTAGCACCTCTACCTAAAACATTTTGGTATAACGCATTTATATAAGCATCATCACTTAAGTTTTCTCCGTATTGCGTTTTAAATTCTGGGGATGCCATAAAATTGGATGCGATTTGTTGTATTGATAAACCATTATTTTCCATATCATTCATATGATAGGCTACGCCGGGCATATCCGGAGTGCGTGCGAAAGCAGCCTGATAAAGTCTGTATGCCTGGCCTGCAGTTTCACCAGCATCAATATCGAGAGCAAGAGTACCATTGTTAAATTCGATTCTTTTAAACCCATTTAACGTATCTGTTCCATAGGATGATGAAGTCAGATACCATGGTCCACCCTCATTCCTCAAACTGTATAACTCATAATTTCCAGAGGTTTCAAAAGTATATCCAGAACCTTCCGCAATAAAGGATTCATCCGCACTTGTATTATTGTAATCGAGAATCCGTATCTTACCCCCCATTCCGGGGTGAACGGAACAATAGTAGTAAAGATCCGAAGCACCATTTTCTGGAACAAAGCTAAATGCATTTGTTCCCTGCGTGTAGGTAACCCCAGTGTCGTATGAAAGACCCCCTGCGTGAACTCCATCTGAAATTTCAGAGAACTTAAATGGATGATTTAATGCTGAGTTGGCCAGCGAAAACGTGTAGGTCTGGCCAGAAATAAGTTCAATCGTTTCAGCGGCCTCTCCCGAGGAATTAAACTGATATTTATGTCCCTGTTCGGTGTGAAAAACTGATACCTCGTAGTCAACATTAGGACTACTATTACTAACCGGTGTGCTGTAACTGTGATATGAAATAGAACTCTCCCAAAATATTAACTCGGATTCACAAATATGGAAAAAGTTTCCTACTTTTTTGGCATGCTTCTAATTTTCGTAAATCACGTATATATGCTCTAACCGATTTCTACGATAAACAAATTTTTTTGTCGTAAATTCAAATTAACAGGACTTAGGAATTGGATTCACAACAAATTGATTATTTCCAGGGTAGCCCTAGCCCCTCTTAGAACTCCCGTTCTTTAAAACAATTGCAATAATTGACAAAAACCATGCGAATAAGAATGACGCTACTAACCCTACACCCCAGATGTACAGAAAGCCAAATTCATAAGCCAAACTACCATAGAACATCAAATAAAGAAGAAAAAAAAGACAAAATGTTAGCCAGAAATACAAAGCTCTCTTTCTTTTTTTAATATTGGAACTCATAAGCGCATGTTTAATGGGGATATTGATAAATTACTGTTTGTATAAAAAGCTAAGTTAACTTAAAAACTCCAGGAAAGTTGCTTCCCACCAATTAAATGCAAATGAATATGGTAGACAGTTTGTTGGCCATGACCGTTAGTGTTCCAAATAAGTCTGTATCCACTATCTTGAATTCCTCGTTCAAACGCTAGTTTTTTCGCTGTTAGTACAATTTCACCGATCAGATCCATATCCTTGTCTTCTAAATCATTTATAGTAGCTATTTTCATCTTCGGAATAACAAGGATATGAACAGGAGCAACGGGGTTAATATCATTAATCGCAAAAACATGTTGCGTTTCGTATATTATTTCTGAGGGAATTTCTTTAGAAAGAATTTTTTCGAAAATTGATTTTTCCATGATTTAATCACCTCCTTATCACATACTCTGATTTTTTCTAAATCCAATTATACGAGATAATATCAATTATTTATCTAGACCCGGTACATTTGATGTTGTGAAATTAATTTTTTTGTCAACACTGAAATATATTTTTTAAATCGTAATATCCTGATACCACGGTTTCAACTTTTTAAGTTTATCAATAAAAATTTTCATTTCTTCAAAAATCTCTAACTTCAATAGACTAAGAGTTTTCATCGAAAACTATTTATTTTTACCCGAAGTTACAGATCTAACCATTAGTATTAAAAAAA
>CACIGF010000040.1 GCA_902586195.1 uncultured beta proteobacterium
CAACGACATTATAACAAGCACCCGTGACCTAAAATATATCCTTAGCTCCGTTGCAAAACAAGCCACGTACAACCTTGAAGTAATTTATTCGCAAAATATTTATGCATTTGTCTTAACATCGCCTTAGCAGAACCTGTTCAAACAAAAAAGGGTGACAAATTTTTTCCAAAAAGTAAAAATAACACTGTGTAACTGAGGGCGTGATAAATATTTAAATTAATGGTGCTTTGCCAGCCCCAAATAGTTATATCCAGCAAATTTTGGAATACCTTTAAGGTGCCCATGAGACAGTTGATCAATTTTAAATCCAGACTGCGAAATGATTGCGGGAATATCTCGGGTCAATTGACAACCCCCGACTATTTTTTCCCAATAGGGATTAATCATCTTCTGTAATTTCGCATCTTTATCGTTGGTGGCAATCCCGTGTTCGCAAAATAATAAATTACCGTTTTTTTTCAAAACCCTCCCTATCTCAATATTAGCTTTGATAGGTTCGACAATAGTACACATCGTGTAAGTAATTAAAACATTATCGACTGAGTCGTTAGGTAGGGGAATATCCTCAGCGAAGCAGTTTAAAATATCCATTGAAAAGCTAGTGTTTTTAATATTCCGTTTTGCGAGCTGCAATAGTTTTTTCGAGGGCTCAAGCGCCCACAAATGATGGACTTTATCCTTGTTATAAAATGGCAAATTTAGACCCGAGCCAAACCCAATTTCAAGAACAGTGCCACTAACTTTTGGCACTATAATTGACCGCTGTACATTGGATGCTTTATTATTACATGCGCAGTTGATTAAATGAGGTAAAACATTTTCATCATAAAATTTTTTTACGATTCCCATTTAATTTTAGTAAGATATTTCGTTTGTGCTTTCCTGCATAGATACATTTGGCTTATAAAACTGCTTTAATTATCGCCTCTTCCAATTTTTCCTTTGACGTTTCCCCCAAAAACTTTGCAATAAAATTATTGTCGGCATCAATAACAACCATATAAGGAAGTCCCTTGCGCAAATTTCCCATTTGTTTTGAAAGATCGATGGCATCGTTGCCGCCTATGAGTATTTCAAATGTGATACCGTTTTTTTTAACAAAATTTTCCACTTTGTCCGTATTATCTACAGCGATGCCAAGAAATGACACATTTTTATCCCTATATTGCTCCTCCAGTTCCTTCAACATAGTTGTTTCTCTCACACAAGATGCGCACCATGTAGCCCAAAAGTAGGCGACCACAACCTTACCCTCATACTTTGCCAACGGCTGCATAGATCTGTCAAATGCCTTGAAACTAGAATCAAAAAAGGCATCCACTTTTTTTTTATCTGCGATTATCCGCTCCGAGTTTTTATTATTGCCTATCGATCCACTTTCCACACAACCAAATAGGAAGACGGAAGTGATAATTATATTGAACTTTAAAAGAATGTTACTCATCATATAACCATGGTATCAGTAAAGCTAATTGCTATTTTATTTATTATGAATTCGACCGTTCTGGCCGAAGAAAAATCCCGTTTTCTTTTAAAAGATACTAAAATTTCTGTCGTTAAAGAAGGTAAGAAGGTTTACGGGACATATTGTGCCGTATGCCATGGTAAAAATCTAGAAGGTCAGCCTAATTGGGAGACATTTGGAGCGGATGGTCGTCTTCCTGCGCCACCCCACGATGAAAGTGGGCACACCTGGCACCATCCTGACTCATATTTAGTTGAGGTTGTAACGAACGGTTTCACGCCAGGAAAAAATAAACCATTAGAATATGAAAGTAATATGCCTGCCTTTAAGAATATTCTAGACGTAGACCAAATCATTTCGGCATTGAGCTACATCAAAAGTACGTGGTCAATTGACTATCGAGAGTGGCAGGAGAATGCGACACGAAATGACATTTCTACAGGTCAGTAGATTTCAATTCACTGAAAGATTTGGCAAACTCTTCCTCATCCATAAGACATCGTAAATCTAAAAATAATGAGTCTTCCTTAATTCTGCCGATGATGGGAATGCTAAGTTTTCTAAAACTTCGCTCTAGTTTTGTAATTCCACTATTTCTTTGATTTTTTTTTCTGTTACTGCTGATTTTATATCCAAAGCTTGGTAATTTATCTTCCGGTAGAGAACCGCTACCTACCTGTCCTTTCATATTAACCATCTCCACTCTGAATTCCGGTTCCAACGCATTTTGGACCAGAAAGAAATACCTCTCTGC